>NZ_BAAAQG010000010.1:294466-297675 GCF_039531545.1 Dietzia cercidiphylli | reverse complement strand
CTATCCGATGCTCATACTCGCGCTACCCGATCATCAGAACTCTGCTTTCCGAAGCACGTCCCTAACATCTGGCTGGCGGCGATCCGAATAGTTCTGTAGACCACGTCGCTACCGTGGGCGTGAATCGCTTTGGGAAGTGCTCTATGTCCGGACTGGTTCCGGGTGCGAGGGCAGCACTTTCGAAGAGGCAAGCGGCGCACTCAGTCATGTTAATAGAAACTGCTAGGGCATCGGAGAGCATTGTCCAGATGGTGCCGCCACGTGAATAGTCGGAAAGCCATTTGTAGCCGTGGATGAAGCTTGAACCGTAAGAATAAAAGAGCGTGGATGAATGTTCCATCGAGCTATTGGCTATCTCGCCGTCGTCGTGCAACGGTACGTGGGCATCAATCCACCTTGCGGAGTATTCCACGAGTTGCGAGAACTGCGGCGGACGCTTAGCGGGGTAAGCGCTCTCGGAGCGGCTGAGCGTTGCGTTAAACCTTTCCCTGTGGGCCCTATTCATTCTTCGATGTTCGGGCGAATAGCGGCTGTCGGCCGCGGTTTCGGCCTTGGCCGAAAGCTGCAGAAACGAACTTTGCTTTCGTAGCTGTTCGAGTTCGATTCGGAGGCAACGATCGAGGCGTTCAGCTCGGTCCTCCCCGCTGAGCATCCAGATCGATGCCGCTGCACACTCCATAGCTACACGGCATAATCCGAGGACTTCGCTGAGGTGTGGCTGCCTGTGGCTTCTGCGCCGACGGATTAGAACACCAGCCGTGTGTAAGTTCTCGGCAGCGGTCATAACCGGGTATATCGTCTGCTCAGTTACAGCCTTCGTCCCGCTAAGAAGTAGTGGATAAGCAGCAGCGAACTCGACGTCGTCGTTATGGAGAGAGCTGCCCGGTGCTGGCGGGTGCGGCTTCAACGACCAGTCATAGAGATCTCCTCCCCGCTTGCCCCGTGAATCAATACGGGGCAAGACTCCGCCGCTTGCCGCATTGAAGAGCGTTTCGGTCAACGCTTGTCTTAGATTTCGGACCATCGGTATGGATTAGCTCGCCTTGCTCAGTGTTCGATAGACGGCCGGCAGGAGCTCGCCAAGCAGTGCGCGGGCGAGATCTCGGTTGTTGAGGATCTGCGCGGAGAGGTCTGCGGAGGAGTCCATGGATCCGATGACGGCGTCGGTGAAGGCGACATCGATGTCGGGGCTCGCGCGGAACTGGGCGAGTGAATTGTTCTGGGCCTGCGTCTTAAGGGTCTCGCTCTCTTCGAGCCGGTCCTTGATGTGGGTAACCACGTTGCGGACGGAGGAGTCGGGGTGGTTTCCGGCGAACAGGTCGTTGATGCGGTTGATCACCTCGTCGAGGGCCACCATGTCGGGGTCGCGGACGGTGCCGGTGCCGGCCTCGCGCGCCGGCTCGAGCGGCGTCCCGCCGGAGAGTTCGCCGTCCCGGGTGGCCTGGCGGTGGTGGCCGAGGTAGTCGATAGCCACCGCGGACAGGTCGATGGGCGTGTCCTTCTCTCCGCTTCTTAGCTGTGGCGCTAGCAGCTTGAGATACAGCGCGAGCTTCTCGAGCCACGGGATCTCGTAGTCGAACAGCTGGGACAGGAACTCGTATTGCCGCACGTAGGTGCCCACGTCCTTGCGGAACATCTGCAGCTCGTCGATTTCCACGGCGTTGGAGGCCTCGACCGCCGACCGCATCCGAACCGTGAAACGGTCGGCAGCGGGGGCAACCCACTTCACCAGCGCATTGTGGCCCTCACGGGCGAGGAATGCATTAGCGAAGCCGTCGACCTCGGAGCGCTCGTAGATGCCGGCGACGGATAGTTTGCGCTCGGTGTCGTGGACGATGTTCGGGTCGGTCACGTCGGCCAGTGTGGTGGCCTCGTAATAGGGCGCAAAGGCGTCGACGATGTCGTCGACTTCGTTGGTGAAATCCAGCACGAAGGTCTGGTCTTTCAGCGGCGGAAATGTCCGGTTGAGCCGCGAGAGAGTCTGCACCGCCTGGACCCCGCCGAGCCGCTTGTCGACGTACATGGCCACGAGTTTGGGTTGGTCGAAGCCGGTCTGGAACTTGTTGGCCACCAGCATCACCTGGAACTCATCGGTGGCAAACGCGTCCCGCAGGTCGCGGCCCTTGAGCCCAGGGTTCATGCTGACTTCGGAGAACGGCTCGTCGGTACCGGACTCGGGGTCGGTGACCTCCCCAGAGAACGCGACCAGCGCAGCGACGTCGGTGTAGCCGTTCTCGGTCACGTACTTGTCGAAGGCGAGTTTGTAGCGCACGGCGGCCTTGCGGGAACTGGTCACCACCATCGCCTTTGCCTGCCCGTTCAGCCGCCAGGCCACGTTCTGTCGGAAGTGCTCGACGATGATCTGCACCTTCTGCGAGATGTTGGTGGGGTGCAGCTTGACCCAGTTCATCACCGACTTCACCGCGGCGGAGCGGTCCACCAGGTCGTCGTCGCCACCCTCGGTGGTCACGGCGACGGTGCCTTCCCCGGTGTCGCTGGTGGCGTAGGTCTTGCCGTTGTGCGACAACCGGAACGCGGTCTTGTACGGGGTGTAGTTGCGCAGGACGTCCAGGATGAAGCCCTCGTCGATCGCTTGCTGCATCGAGTACAGGTGGAACGGCTGCGGCGTGCCGTCGGGGCCTGGGCGGCCGAACAGTTCGAGCGTGGTGGCCTTGGGGGTGGCGGTGAAGGCGAAGAAGGAGATATTGCCGGCCTCGGCGCGGGCTTTGGTCTCGGCGGCGAGCATGTCCTCCGCCGACACGGCCCCGCCCTGGGCGACCTCGTCGAGCTCGGCCTGCGACAGGACCTGCTTGAGTTTGTTCGACGCTCCGCCGGCCTGGGAGGAATGGGCTTCGTCGGCAATGATCGCAAAGGACCGACCGCGGAGGGTAGTGCGGTCGGCGATCGCGTCCAGGGCGTAGGGGAAGGTCTGGATGGTGACGACGACGATGTGGGTCCCCGACTCGAGAGCCTCGGCCAGTTCTGAGGATTTCGATCCGGTCAGCCCATCGATGTGGGCCACGACCCCGGTGGTGCGATTGATCTGGTGGATGGCCTCTTGCAGTTGCGCATCAAGCACGGTCCGATCGGTGACCACGATGACGGAGGAGAACACCTTGTCGTCGTCATCGTCATACAGCGACGACAGCCGCTGGGCGAGCCAGGAGATGGAGTTGGTCTTTCCCGAACCTGCGGAGTGCTGGACAAGG
>NZ_BAAAQG010000010.1:88092-294413 GCF_039531545.1 Dietzia cercidiphylli | reverse complement strand
CCCACTGGTGGTAGCGCGGGAAGAGCAGGGTCTCCTTGCGGGTCTTCTTGCCGGTGTCCGGATCGCGCTTCTCGGTAATCCCAAGGTGCATGAACCGGTCGAGGATCTCCAGCCAGGTGTCGCGGGCGAGGATGGTCTCCCACAGGTAGGCGGCGGCCGAGCCGTTCGGGTTGGGCGGGTTGCCGGCGTGGTGGCCGTTGCCGCGGTTGAAGGGCAGGAACAAGGTGTCCTGGCCTGCGAGCCGGGTGGTCATGTGCACTTCGGTGTTGGACACCGCGAAGTGCACCAAGGCGCGGGTGGCAAAGCCGAGCAGCGGCTCACCCTTGGGCAGGCGGTCCTTCTTGTACTGCTCGATCGCATGCTCCACCGACTGTGTGAAGTCGGTCTTGAGCTCGGCCGTGGCCACTGGGATGCCATTGACGAAGAACACCAAGTCGATGGACTTCTTCGGGCTGGACTTGGAGTAGTGCACCTGCCGCATGACCCTCAACCGCACGGCTTGATACTTGGCGGCGGTGGTCGCGTTGAGTCCAGAGTTGGGTTTGAACTGGCACATCGCGAAGATGGCGTTGAAGTCGCTGAAGCCCCGTCGCAGTACGGCAAGGGTGCCGCCGTCGGCCTTGAGATCAGACGACAGCGCTTTGGCGAGGCGCTGCAGGAGCGCGGACTTCGACTTCTCCTGAGCCGCGGGCGGGTCCGCGGGCTTGACGCGCTTTTCCCACTCGTCGGACTGGGAGTGCTGCAACCACCAGAACACGTCCTCCGGGAACAGGGCGAGCTCGCGGTCGTACCCGGAATCGGTGGGCGAGTACTCCCAGCCGTGCGCAGCCAGATGGGCGCAGATCTCGTCCTCGAGCACGGACTCGTGATGCTGGGCCATGACTACCCAGCCTCCCTCACGTCGATCTTCCCCGTCACGGCATTGGTGATGAGGGCAGATCGGTACTCGCGCAGGGTGTCGATCGTCTCCGTTGACTTTGTGATCAACGCATCGATGTGGGCACAGCGGGAATCGAGAAATGAGACTATTGAAGCTTGTTCTTCCTTGGGTGGGAGTAGTAGTGCGATACTACGAATATCATCGAGGCTGAGCTGCACTTTGGTTCCCCCATACGCCTGTTCCTTCAGTTGCCGTTGGCCGACTTCGGACAACATTGCGTAGCCGACGTAGTTCGGATCGAGGCTCGATCCAGCAAGCCGAGCGAGGGCGACGTGTTGACTGACGAAAGCTCCAACGTGGTGTTTGTCGACCACGGCAACTGAACCCAAGTAGGCGGTGATGGAGAACAGTAAGTCCCCTTCCCGCGTCATAGTTCGGGAGCCTTCGGCGTGCAACGGCACAGAAACCCGTTGCACGCTTGAGTCGTCGAAACCGATGGAACCGCGGGTCAGGTTGCCAATACGGATGAAGTAGTCGCCATCGTCAGAATAATGCTGCGCCCAGCCTCGTGACCCACTGGTTACTGTCGAGACATTCCACTTCAGTTTCGTCTCTTCCCAATGGATCGGAAAAGTGTCGATCCATCCAGAGGTTGATTTCACCAGCTCGCAGCTTGGATCCAGGCCCTTTGTGACTGCCTGTGTGATGGTTGCGGCGCGGTCCTCGCGCAGGTTGGCGACGAGCTGTTCCTGTTTGTCGATCAACACATCGATTTTAGCGGTTTCGTGGTCGAGGAACTCGACAATCTTATTTTGGCAGGACGTTGGAGGGAGAAAGACTGTGCAGGCAGAAACGTCGCCCATGTATATTCCGGGCTGAGCCGAAACCTTGGTCGATAACGCAAGCTGATCTTGGAAATGCTTGCTTTGTGTCGCATACATTAAATAGTGCGAGTTGATTCTCGGTGATGGACGTAAAAAGCACACGCTACGCTGGAAGGCGTATGGGAAATCAAACTCATACACGCATGAGCGGCCGATCGTTCCAACGATTGTCAAAAGGACATCGCCGCGAGCGGGGTAGCCGCCAGCGGTAATCGATGCATGGTCGCTTTGGGAAATTAGGCTTTCGGCGTCACTCACCGTCAAGCCTTTATTTTTAACATTCTTAGCGCTGAGTAAAGGGACGCCTTCCGGCACTCTATCGAATGAGCCGTGAGTGCCATCCTTAATCCCGTCGAGGATCCTTGAAAGGCGCACGCTAAGCCAGCCAGCGGGCGTGGCGGTGGGACCCGGGTTGCTAATTTCTTGGCCAGTCGATGGCAGCCGGTTTGTCACGCGCCCACCTCTGCGAGCATGGCCTGGATCTCCGTCACAAGTTGGCGCAGGTCTTTTTGAATCTCTTCGAGGGGTCGGGGCGGGGTGTAGCGGTAGAAGTGGCGGGTGAAGGGGATTTCGTAGCCGATGCGGGTCTTATCGTGGTCGATCCACGCATCCGGTACATGGGGTAGGACCTCGCGGGCGAAGTAGTCCTCGATGTTCTCGGCCAGCGGGACGTTTTCAGTACCGCGAAGCGAGGCGTCGGGCTCGGGATTGCCCTTAGTGGTGATGACGTCGGCCTCGGGATCGTGTTCGCCGATGGTCGTCCAGATGGTCTTGATGACCGGGGCGCTGACCTTGGTCATGCCCGCGGACTTCAGGGCTGCTTTGAGTTCGGTGACGAAGGCGTCGCGGTTGGTCCACGAGCGGCCCGAGAGACCGGCGAGGGCGTTGCGGACGGCGTCCTGGTCAGGCGCAGGGAGCTTGGCGATCGCCTTAGTCGCGAGCACGAGCTCGGCCGTTTCCTCGGTGATGTGGAACCGCAGCTGTAGAGGGCGTTCCACCGTGATGGTGCGGTATCCGAACTCCGAGTTGGCGAACACTTTCGAGAGGGCGGGCGCCTCGTCGTCGTCGTTGTCTTGGTTTTCGAAGCCGCCGTAGAGTTCGCAGATCTTCTCGATGTCATGCGGGCGCAGTTCCTTGCGCTTGGAGCCCAGCGATTTGCGCATCTTGCCGAACATCTCGACCGCGTTGATGAGCTGGACCTTGCCCTTGCGCTCGTCGGTCTTGGCGTTGTCCAGGATCCAGATGTAGGTGGAGATACCGGTGTTGTAAAACATGTCCGTCGGCAGCGCGATGATCGCGTCGAGAAGGTCGTTCTCGATGATCCACTGCCGGATGTTGGACTCGCCGGAGCCGGCGCCGCCGGTGAACAGGGGCGAGCCGTTGAGGACGATCGCCAGCCGGGAGCCCTTGTCGTCCGGCGAGCGAACGGGCCGCATCTTGCTGATCAGGTGCATCAGGAACAGCAATGAGCCGTCGGAGACCCGCGGTAGGCCGGGACCGAAACGCCCCGCGAAGCCCCGCTGCTCGTGTTCGTCCTTGACCGCCTTCTGCTGTGTCTTCCACTCCACCCCGAACGGAGGATTCGACAGCAGGAAATCGAAGTGCTCGCCGTGGAAGCCGTCGTCGGTGAGCGTGTCACCGTTGTAGATGTTGTCCACGCCCTGGCCCTTGATCACCATGTCCGACTTACACATGGCATACGAGCGCGAGTTGACCTCCTGGCCGTACAGCACCGGCTTGGCGTCGGGGTTCATGTCCACTAGGTGGTCGTAGGCCACCGAGAGCATGCCGCCCGTACCGGCTGCGGGGTCGTAGATGGTGCGCACGATGCCGGGGGTGGTGAGCTCGAGGTCCTTGTCGGCGTAGAGCAAGTCGACCATCAGCGAGATGACCTCGCGCGGCGTGAAGTGGTCACCGGCCTGGGCGTTGTTGGACTCGGCGAACTTCCGGATAAGTTCCTCGAAGATGTAACCCATGTCGTGTCCGCTGACCCGATCCGGGTGCAGGTCCACGTTCGCAAAATCCTTGACGATAAGGAACAGGCGGTCCTTCTTGTCCAGGTCCTCGATCAGTTCGGGGAGCTTGTAGCCGTCGAAGACGTCCCGGATGTTGGCCGAGAATCCCTCGATGTAGTCGATAAGGTTTTCCGCCAGCCCCGCCGGGTCTGCGGCGAGCTTGCTGAAGTCCCACACCGAGGTGTTGAAGAACGGGAGCCCGAACTTTGACCGCAGAACCACGAACGGGTCGATGCCGCTGTCCTGCAACCTGGCGTGCTGGGTGAGCACTTCCGCCTTGGTGGGCGCGAGGATCGCGTCCAGGCGCCGCAGGATCGTGAACGGCAGGATCACATCGCCGTACTGATTGGGCTGGTAAGGCCCCCGCAGCTTGTTGGCGATGGACCAGATGAAGGCGGCGTTGGTAGTGGGCAACTCGGGTAGTTCCTTAATCGAGGATGGTTGACGGTCTAAACGTAGTGGTCGCTCACGGCGTCCGTGGTCAGGCCACACCGCGGAGATGCTCGGGCGCTCGAGCCGAGGTCGCCGACGACTTGATCTATTCCGACTCGGGCGTCCGCCACCTCCTCAAGGCCCCGGATCGGCTTAGAGCACGCCCTGGGCAACCTCGAGGACTACAACGGGCTCATCGACCCGCGCCGACTCTCTCAGAACGCTGAGAGCGGCGCCCAATGAACCAGGCGCCTTACTCATGCATTCGCTGGTTCCGCCATTGGGCCCAACCAAGGCGGGGGTGCGATCTAGTTCGGGTCCATCGTGGGGTTGCCGTTCTCGTCGAGGTAGCGGGGAGAGATTTGGCCCGTCTCTTTGTCGAACCAGATCGGGTTGCCAGCTTCGTCGTAGTAACCGCAAGTCGCGGCCGGGCCTACGCACCCGTCAGCCCGCGGCGGATCGACATATTCGGCCTCATGCGCCGACCCGGGGGCCGGTCGGCCGCAGTTCACGGTGTCGGCGACGATGGAGCCATCTGACATGACCGCGGCGTTGGCCTCCCAACACTGAACGAACCGCGGCGGACCGTAGGGGTCGAAGTCCTCCGGGGCCATGAACGGCGGCCTCACCGGGGCAGCGGCAGCGGGGGTCGCTGCCGGGGTCGTAGGGTTCGCCTGAGCTGTGGAGCTCGGCGGGGCGCTGGTTGGGCTGGTAAAGGTCGAGCTGCTGGTTGTAGTCGACGAGCTCGACGGTGTCGAGCTGCTGACCGTCGAGCCAATGGTGCTCTCCGCCGGCTGCTCCCCTCCGCTAGAGCTGCAACCCGATAGTCCCGCAACCAGCAATACCGCCGTCACCGCACTGGTAATCGCCTTCATTCCGCACCCTCCGCTAAGAATGGGTTTAAGTTTACGGCTGAGTGTCCTCGGTACATTCAGATCGGGTGATCAGGATGAAGAATGGGACAGTGGCAAAGGTCGCGGCAGCTCCGCTACTTCTGGTGGCCTCGATGGTGGGGAGCGGCTGCGCAGAGTGGGACGCCGCGGTGAATCGGGAACTCCCGTCTGTTGACTCGGGGCGTCAGACTGAGGTCGAACCCCCGGCAGATCCGTCGCCGGTGGAAGAGCAGACCAACGCGATGCGGGGCGAGAACGGTATTCCGACTCTGGACGCCAGCGAGAAGCTCCGAGATAGTGCCTGCGCAAAAGCGGACGACATGCTCGCGAGGGACTACTGGGGGCACCACGCGCCTGATGGCACCGGCGACCCGTTCATGTTCATCCGTGAGGCCGGTGTCGATTACTACACGGCTGCAGAGAACCTATTTTACTCAACCTCGGGCGGATCCGATCCGGTCGACAGCTGGATGGACAGTCCCGGTCACAGGGCGAACATCGTCAACCCGGACTTCACCAGGGTGGGCGTCTGCGTGCGGACGGCTGCGTACCAGGGCTTTCCCGAGGCTCATCTCCATGTTCAGCACTTTGCTACTCCGATATCGGAGAGGTAGTTGATACCCCGAGTCCGGCGAGAGGGTGTGTGAGCTCGCGACGCGGGTGACGGCGAGGGAGCGCCAGTCGGGTCGAATCAGTCTGACGCCGCATCAGTGCGATGGTGGCTCGAACAGCGTCACTCGAGGGGGCTTAGAGTGACAGTGTGAACCTGGAGATGGTCATCAACGACGCGACCGGCGCGTTCGTGACTACTGTCGGCACCGAGGCTCGCGCCGATGCTTGACCCCTCTGTCCTGCGACGAGATCTCGAAGAGGCGCAGGACCGTTTCGAGCAGTATCGGGCGTCCGTGACCACGATGATCGAAGAGCGCGCTGCTGGCGAGCTGTCGCGAGCCCTTGAGGTGATCCTCCCCGACCTGGCCTTCTACGAAGGTCAGGCCGTCGCGGCGGCTGTGGCGCTCGAACACCTCGCCGTCGACGTATCTTCCGTGCCAAAGGTGCTTGCCGACGAGCTCGTGGAACAGCAAGCCGCGCGACGCAGCAGGGAGTACCTGGCAGGGTTCGCCAAGGTGCTCGCCCCAAACAAATCAGCACGGGCCGAGGTAGGCCGCGCCAGCGACTGGGATCAGCTGGCAGTCCGGGTTGTTTCGCGCGTGAATCGGTCCGCCCACAGCCTCCATTGCCACAACGTGAGCGTCACGAAGACCCCGGTGCAGGCGACCGCACCGGTCTTTCTGTGCTTATAGCTGGCCACCATGGCGCACACGAGCGAAGTACTGGCCATGCCGGTCAGGGCCAGGACCATCGGTTCGGACTTGGGGTCCCGAGACCAGGACTCTTCGCCCAGGATTGCTTGTGTCGCAAACGACTTCATGTTGTGAGCGGGCGGGGTCATCACTGGGTTGAGTGCAAACCACGCGCCGATCGGCACGTACAACCACCACAGGCGAGTCCACAGGGGGACCAGCAGCAGTGGGGCGCTCAGGAGCCTCGACCATGCACTGACTGGATGAGCGTGCCGCCGGAACATGCGGGCGTAGAAGCCGTCCTCGGAAGCCACGAATCCAGCCTTGCACCTCGGTCGCCGGAACGGCTACTGAATCACGACTCTCCTCCGGATGGTCGACGGCGAGACCCGGCACACCGTGGGGCTTCTAGTCCCGGTAGGCGAGTAGCGCGGCGTGGGGCCGATGACCGGGATCGTGTCGACGCTCCCGATGGGTGACTGCAAACCCTGCACGGCGAACGGCGTCGATCATCGAGGTCAGGGGCCAGGAGAAGGCAGGCGCCACAGCATGGGGAAACTCCTCGACTTTTTCTCCGTCGAAGAACGCAAGGAGCAGGCGACCTCCCGGTGCCAGTGACGCTCGCATCGTCGCCAGTGCCTCGGGGACGTCTCCGGGGTCGAGGTGGATCAGTGAGTACCAGGAGAAGATTCCGCCCAAGGGGCCCGGCACGTCGCACAGATCGTCAAATGTCCCCTGACGGAACTGCACCTGCGGGTAGGTGCGCTGTGCGTGGTCCACGAACTCCGGCACGGGGTCGATTCCCTCGGCTGTGACGCCGGCGTCGGAGAGGTAAGCGGTCCAGTGGCCTGGACCGCACCCGATGTCGACGACGCGACCCGTGCAGTCGCGAGCCCAGCGGGTGACCAACTTGCGGTCCTCAGGTGCTGTGGTGTCGATGTCACCGAGTAGGTCGATGTACTCGTGTGCGCGGGCGGAGTAGGCGTAGTGCACCGTATCCGCGTTGCCTGGTGCGTGTGACTGCCCGTTCATGCGGGGCCAGGGAGTACCAGGCCTGTTGTCGGACTCCACGTGCTCCTCCACCTTCCTCCTCAATGCACTGGCTGATGGGGCAAGGTACGTGCTCGGGCGTGGTCGCCGCTAGAACGCCGGTGTGTCGCGCCACGCATAACCGCATGGTGACCCCAGGTGCGCGGACACTACACCGGGCAACTCGATCGTCCCCTGGTCTGCAGTCAGAGCTGATTGACCCGGATGAGGTTCCCCGAAGGATCGCGTAAGGCGCAGTCGCGCACCCCGTAGTCCTGGTCTGTGGGTTCCTGGACGATGTCGGCGCCGGCGGCGTCCAGGCGTTCGAACAGCCCGTCCAGGTCGTCGGTCCCCAGAGTGACCGCGCCGTAGACGCCCTCGGCGATGATCTCCCGGTTAGCGTCGGAGACAGTCGACGATCGGTCACCGGGAGGAACTGATGACGAAGAGAAGTGACGCGGCGGGGGAGTTCTCCGCCCAGGAACGTGCGGCGATGAAGGAGCGCGCCGCAGAGCTGGAGGCGGAGGCGAAGCGCGCGAAGGGCGCGGAGAAGGCTGCTGCGGACGAGGCGGCACTTCTGGCCAGGATCGAGGAGATGCCCGACGGCGACCGGCAGATGGCCGAGCGACTGCACCAGATGGTCGCCACCATCGCGCCGGACCTGTCACCGAAGCTGTACTACGGGCAACCCGGGTACGCCAGGGCCGGGAAGGTGGTGGTCTTCTTCCGCAGCGGGCAGATGGACAAGGAGAGGTACTCCACTTTCGGTGTGAGTGCTCAGGCCGCCCTCGACGACGAGAGCGGGCTCTGGCCGACCGCGTACGCACTGATCGACCCGACAGAGAAGGCGTGGGAGCAGCTCGGCGAGATAGTGCGCCGGGCGGCGGGGGATAACTCGGCATAGCCGCTCGGCGACACCACTTCTCGTTCCCCGCCGGGGCCCGGACCAGCTGGAGATCAGATGGCCCGAGCCGCGAAGCTGTCCTGACGACACGCTGCGTGCGTTCATCTCCGAGTGGATGGCTCCCGTACTGAAACCGCTCCACTGGGAAGGATCGCGGGGACCACGCCCGGAGGGTCCGATACACTCCCCGTCATGGCCTGCTTCACCACATTGATTCGGGACCGTCGCTTCTAGCGGCGGATTCCCTCCTGTAGGACGCTTCCGCCGCTCCGCGGTCCAGCCGGGCGGCGCTTCTGCATGCCCGGGCGCACTCTCTACATTCGGAGCGTCTACACATGCCCACCTATCGGGGCGGCCGGCACGAGCACGGCCAGAACTTCCTCACTGACACCACCGTCATCGACGAGATGATCGACATCGTCGCCGACACCTCGGGGCCGATCATCGAGATCGGGCCCGGGAGGGGGGCACTGACCACCCCGTTGCAGTCCCTGGATCGCCCACTCACGGCGGTGGAGATCGACTCCCGGACGGTCGAGCATCTCCAGGGTGCGCTCGCTACAGATGTTGAGCTTGTCCACGCGGACTTCGTGCGGTGGCCGTTGCCGACGACTCCCCATGTGGTGGTGGGCAACCTCCCGTTCCACCTCACCACCTCGATCCTGCGGAAACTGCTCCATTCCCCGTCCACGACGACGGCCGTCCTGCTGGTCCAGTGGGAGGTCGCGCGTCGGCGAGCAGGCGTCGGGGGCGCGACCATGATGACCGCGCAGTGGTGGCCGTGGATCGAGTTCACCCTGCATCGCCGGGTGCCCCGCCGCGCCTTCCGGCCGGAGCCGACCGTCGACGGCGCACTGCTCGTCCTGTACCGGAGGCCTCGTCCTCTTCTCGCGGACCAGGACCGTGGTGCTTACCGCCGGTTCGTGCACGACGTCTTCACCGGACGCGGCCGGGGCATCGCCGCGATCCTGGCCACCGTGGTACACCCGCGGCGCAGATCTGCAGTCCGCGGGGTCGTCGCCCGGGCGGGCGTCGCGCCGGATGCCCTGCCCAGGGATCTCACCGCGCAGGACTGGGTCGCGTTGTACGCGGCACTGGGGCGTCAGAAGTGAGGCGGGTGCCGATCTGCTCCGGACCCCAGCCCCCGACTCGGTGCCCGTCACCGCGGCGCGGGGCTGTGCGGGGCTATGCGGGGCGGTGTGCTCCTTCCGGCCCGCCGACCGGGCACCTCAGGCAAGGATGGCCCTATGACACCTTCTGCAGTGGTGGCGTGGCGATGATCGAGGTGCGCCCGGCTGAGCGATTCGATGACGTGGCTGTTCTCCTGGGGCCGAAGAAGAACCCGGACGCCTCGGTGTGCTGGTGCCTCAGCCACCGACTGGACTCCAAGACCAACACCTCGCTGACGGGTCCCGCCCGGGGCGAGTACGTCCGCGACCTGTGCGGGCGGGACACCGCACCGGGCGTGCTCGCCTACCTTGGGCCGGAACCCGTGGGGTGGGCGGGAGTCGCTCCGCGCCGCGACCTGCCGATCGCGCGATCACGAGTGGTGCCGACAGTCGACGCTCAACCTGTGTGGTCGATCTTCTGCATCCGGGTCCGCCCCGGGTATCGGGGGCAGGGAGTGGCGCGGGAGCTGGTCGAGGGTGCGGTCGGGTTCGCGCGCGACCACGGCGCACCCGCCGTCGAGGCGGTACCCGTGGACAACGGTGCGGAGAAGGTCAACCTGACGATGGCGTTCGTGGGGTTCCGCTCCCTGTTCGAGCAGGCGGGATTCGTCAAGGTCGCCGCCACGACGTCGGTGGCGGGGGGCTTCCCCCGGATCGTCATGCGTCGTCAACTCGACTGACGCCCACAATCGCCACCCAGCTGCGCGGTCAGGGGAAAGGGTGCGAGAGCCCGCGGCGCGGCGATAGGCTTCTCGCTACCGCCACCTCGCGAGCAGCGGAGGACGACCATGGGGACGCTGGGCTACACCGCGACCATCTCGCTGGACGGCTATGCCGCCGACGCGAACGGCGACTTCGACTGGACCGCGCCCGGCGGGGACCTGTTCAGGTTTCACGTGGAACGCATGACCTCGGTGTCGCACGAGGTCCTGGGGCTGAACACCTACCAATTGATGACCTACTGGGAGACTCCTCCCGACGACGAGTCGTGGAGCCCCGACGAGCACGAGTTCGCTCGCCGCTGGAAGGACCTGACGCGCATCGCGGTGTCCTCGACGATGACCGAGGCGGACCTCGTGTCCGACCGGGACCGCCTTCTGCCGCGCCTCGACATCGCCGGGCTTCAGCAGATCGTCGACGACGCCGCGGGAGAGGTCGAGATCTTCGGACCCACCACGGCGAGCGAGGCGATCAGTGCCGGGATCGTCGACCAGTTCAGGTTCTTCATGGTCCCGAGGGTGGTAGGTGGCGGCCTGCACGCGCTACCTCCGGGTGCCGAGCTCGACCTGGAGCTGGTGGAACACCGTGTCTTCGACAACGGGGCCGTTCTCCTGCACTACAGACGTCGAGAGATCCAGCGGAGCAGCTCGCTCACCGGTGGATCCGGGCGAGCTGCTCGGCGATACCCGCCACCGACTCCCGGTCCATCCCCAGAAACCCGGAGAGCATTCGCCCCACGGGGATCGAGCCCACCAGCTGCTCGATCGAGGCTCCCACGGCGCCGCTCGCCTCACCGGCGTTCGCCGCGAGCGGGCGGAACACCTCGTCGAGGATCAACCGGGCGTCGGGGTCCGCCATCGCCTCGGAGATCGTGGAGTCGAGGTCGATCCGGACCGGGCGCGGATCCCCGTCGATCGGCACGGAGACCTCGATCCGGATGTCCCGGCTGGAGGCCGCGGCCGCGAAGACGTACTCGCCACCCTCCACCAACCAGCTCCCGGCCGGCTCGTCCCAATAGGCGAGGTCCCGGCGTTCCACAACGACATCGAGCTGTCCGCTCTGTCCGGGATCGAGCTCGATATGGCCGAATCCCACGAGCTCCCGTGGCGCCCGGCTGCGCACCGAGGCCGGCAGCGAGGAGTAGATCTGGACGACCTCGCGGCCCCGGTACGACCCGGTGTTGTGGATCTCGACCCGTGCCGTCCACCCGTTGTCCCCGGCCACGACCGTCAGGGACCGGTAGTCGAAGGACGTGTAGGACAGGCCGTGTCCGAAGGGGAACCGCACCTCCCGCCGCCTGTGGTCGTACCCGCGGTAGCCGACGAAGATGCCCTCCCCGTACCGGACGTGCGAGTCCACGGCGGGGAAGTTGTCCCAACTGGGGGCGTCCTCGATCCGCAGCGGGACGGTCTCGGCCAACCGTCCGGACGGGGTGGCGTGGCCGTAGAGCACCCGCGCGAGCGCCCGGCCTCCGCCCTGTCCCAGCAGCGCCCCGGACACGATCGCCGTCGCGTGGGGAACCACCGGGGACAGGTCCACCACGGAGCCGGCCGACAGGATCACCACGATCCGGTCCTGCACCGCGGCGACCGCCTCGAGGAGGCGGAGCTGGTCTCCCGGCAGATCGATGTGCTGCCGGTCGACGCCCTCGGACTCCTGGTCGTCGGTCAGACCGAGCATGAGGACGGCCACCTCGGCATCGGACGCGATTGCCACCGCCTCGGCGAGGAGCAGGTTCTCGTCGTCGTCACCACCCCCGACGCCCGTGGCATGGGTGACCCGGGCGTCCCCGGCTATTCGCCTGATCTCCGTCAGTGGCACATCGACCCGCGTGGGGGTGACGTGCGAGCTGCCGCCTCCCTGGAAGCGCGGTTCGCGGGCGAAGGCGCCGATCACCGCGACCCCGGTGGCCGGTGAGAGGGGAAGGAGGCCGCCGTCGTTGGCCAGCAGCACGATCGAGGACTCCGCCGCCTCCCGCGCGAGGTCGTGGTGGGCGGCGTGGTCCACCGGTGCCGCGCGATGCGCTGCGCCGGACTGCACCGCCTGTGGCCCGTTCCGGGCCCGCACCGCCAGGCGCGCCACGGCCGTCGCGGCCCGCAGGGCGTGGGCCCGGTCGAGCTCGCCCCCCTCGACGGCCCGGACCACGTCGGCGTCGTCGAGTCCGGCGGGTCCGGGCATCTGCAGGTCGAGCCCGGCACGCACCGAGGCCACCCGGTCCACCACGGCGCCCCAGTCGCTGATGACCGCTCCGTCGAAACCCCACTCGTCCCGCAGCAGCTCGGTGAGCAGCCACCTGTTCTCGGAGGCGTAGACACCGTTGAGCTTGTTGTAGGCCGTCATCACCGTCCACGGCCGGGCGTCCCGGACCACGCGTTCGAACGCCCGCAGGTAGATCTCGCGCAGCGGTCGGGGGTCGACGTCGGAACTCGCCCGCATGCGGTCGTGCTCGGAGTTGTTGGCGGCGAAGTGCTTGAGCGACGCCCCGACGCCGCCCGACTGGAGGCCCGCGACCACCTGCCCGGCCATCACACCGGTCAGGTGCGGGTCCTCGCTGAAGTACTCGAAGTTGCGGCCGGCCCGCGGGTCGCGCTTGATGTTGATCCCCGGACCCAGCAGGACCCCCACCCCGGCGGCCACGGCCTCGGCGGCCAACGCGGACCCGATCCGGCGGGCCAGGGCGGGGTCCCAGCTCTGCGCCAGCCCCGCGGCCGGGGGGAAGCAGGTGGCCGGGTCGCTCGCACTGAGACCGAGATGGTCCGATGCGCCGGACTGGAACCGCACCCCGTGCGGGCCGTCGGTGAGCACCAGCGCGGGCACGCCGGGGAGCTCCTCGGTGCGCCAGAACGACGCGCCGCTGCCGAGCGCGGCCTGCTGCTCGAGATCCAGACCCAGATCGGGTCCGAGGTCCTCGACCTGCTGATCGGCTGTGTCCGGTGACCCCTCGGTGTCTGATGCCATGTGGTGATCCCGTCCTGGTGCGTTGTCCAGTTGTAGCACGGGGCGCCCGGCAGGAATTCGGGCATGTCAGCCGGTGTCACAGCCGTAGAGGGCAGTGGCTGTCCGTCCTGACCATCATCTCGCTCATCCTGGCGCCGGAGACCAGCACGAAGTCTCTGTATTCCTGACCCGCGAGTCCATAGGATGGGCGCGTATGAACGCAGTCCCCAGGGCCCTGCTCGGGTTGTTGCTCTTCAACGGGGTCTCCGCGGTCGGCGGTGGACTCGCGCTCATGACCGGTGTGATCCCCGACGAGCCGTCGTGGATCGAGCACACCGACTTCGCCATCCTCTACTTCCCGGGCGTGATCCTGCTCGCGCTCGTCGGCGAGGGGCGTCGGACGGAGCCGGGTGAGATCGACGACGACGAGGTCCGCGGACCCCGCCGCATCGCCGGATTCCGGGAGCGCGCCGGGGCGTGCGCTCAGCGTGAGCCCCTCCCGGACATCGCCCGGAAGACGTTCAGCGCCCCGAGCACGATGAGCGAGATGCCGAGGAGCCACCACAGGAAGCCGGCGCCCCACACGGGGGTGCTCAGCAGGGAGACGCCGGCGAGGACCGAGATGATCGCGAACACGATCGTCACGCCCTTCGCCCCGGACTCACCGAGGGTGAACAGGGCGGTGAACCCCTCGATGATCCACATGACGCCGATCATCACGGTGACGAAGACGGCGAGGAAGGCCGCGGACTGCTGGAGCGAGGCGAAGGCGTAGGCGCCGGCGAGGACCCACAGCAGGCCCAACAGGACATGGCCGACGCGACTTCCCGTCCCGTGGCTCTTGGCGAGCAGGCCGATGGAGACGTAGACGACGCCCGCGACGATGGCGTAGAAGGCGAGCACCCCGGTGATCGCGACGGCGGTCTTGGCGGGCCAGAGAAGAACGGCGATGCCGAAGCCGATGGCGAGGAGGCCACCGATCACCAGCGCGAGGCGAACGCTCTTGGCGACCTGGGAGGCGGTGGCCTGGGGGGCGGTGGATCGGGGGGCGGTGGACGTGGTCATTCCGGGGACCTCGCTCGGGAGAGGCGGACGATCGCGGTCGCGATCAACGGAGTTTAATCTAGCCTGGTCGGGCCGTCGGCGGGGTGGGTTGCCAGGTCGCCCGACCTCGGGGCGACGGCGAGCACCACTTCGCCGGCCCTCCGGCCATCCCAGAGCGGAGTCCTCCCGCGTTGTTCATCCGGCGTTCAGGCGCACGGAACTGGGGGAGAATCCTGAAGTGTCATGGTGGACCGTCGCGGATCACCGTGACCAGTCGACATCTGAGGAGTTCACAGCACAATGACCACGACCGCTCGAATCGGTACGCGTTTCCTGACCCGGGCAGCCGCCCTGGCGGTCGCCGGCGCCCTCACGCTCACGGCGTGCGCCGAGCCGGACGACGGAGGCGAGACCACGGCGAGCGGGGACGGGGTCACCGGCACGGTCACCCTGTACACCTCCGAGCCCCAGGCGAAGATCGACGAGATCATCTCGGCCTTCAACGAGGAGCAGCCCGACATCACCGTCGAGGTGTTCCGCGCCGGGACCGGTGACCTCCGCGCCCGGATCGCGGCGGAGCAGGCCACGGGGCAGATCGGCGCCGACGTGCTCCTGGCCGCCGACGTCCCGACGTTCGAGGGCCACAAGGAGCAGGACCTGTTCCGCGAGTTCACCCCGAGCGAGCCCGACGCGCTCGTCGAGGTCGCGGTGGACCCCGACGGCTACTACGTGGGGACGCGGATCATCCCCACCGTGATCGCCTACAACACGAACGACGTCGACGAGCCGCCGACCTCCTGGGCCGAGCTCACCGAGCCGGAGTACGCCGAGCGGATCGTCCTGCCCAACCCGGACATCTCCGGCGCGGCCGCGTTCAACGCCTCGGCGTGGAGCCTGCACCCGGACCTCGGCCCGGAGTGGATCCAGGCGCTGGGCGCGAACACCCCCCAGGTCGCCGAATCGAACGGTCCGGTGGCCCAGGCCGTCGCCGAGGGATCGCGTCCGATCGGAATCGTGGTGGACTACCTGGTGCGCGACCTGGCTGCGGCGGGGTCGCCGATCGGGGTCAGCTACCCCGACGAGGGGGTCCCGTACATCACCCAGCCGGGCGCGGTGTTCGCCGACGCGCAGGACCCGGAGGCGGCCCAGCTGTTCCTCGACTTCGTCGTCTCCACGCGTGGCCAGGAGATCGCCGTCGAGCAGAACTACCTGCCGGTCCGCGACGACGTGGGCACTCCCGAGGACGCACCGTCGCTGGACCAGATCGCGCTGTTCGACCAGAACCTCGAGGCGATCGCCCAGAACCAGGCCGCCGCCGTGTCCGCGTTCAACGAGGCGATCCGCTGACGCCACGCGTCCGCCCCCGACCCGACCCCCGATCCCGCCTGTGACCCTGCCGATCCGGATCGTCCTCTGGTCCTCGCTCCTCGGGATCGCCGTCCTGCCCCTGGCATTGGTCGTCTCTCTCGGGTTCGGGGCCAACCACCTTCCGCTCCTGCTCGACGGTGGCATCGTGCAGGCCGCGGTGAACAGCGTGACCACCTCGCTCGCGGCGGCGGTCGGGGCGGTCGTGATCGGCACGGTGATGGCGTTCCTGCTGGACCGGACCGACCTGGCCGGGCGCAGGCCGCTCAAGCTGCTGCTGCTCACGCCGCTGTTCGTGCCTCCGTTCATCGGCGCGATCGCGTGGACGGGCCTGGTCACCCGGGGTGGACTCATCGACCGCACGCTGGGGTTCGCGCCCTGGGACTTCTACGGGTTCTCGGGCGTGGCGTTCCTCCTGACGCTGCACGCCTATCCCATCGCCTACTTCGTGGTGGCGGCAGCGCTGCGCAGGATCCCCGCGGACCTGGTGGAGGCCGCACGCATGGGTGGTGCCACACCCCTGCGGACGCAGCTGGATGTGACACTGCCGCTCATCCGTCCGGCGATCGCGGCAGCGTTCACGCTGACCTTCGTCAGCAGCATCGGGGACTTCGGCATCCCGATCATCGTGGGCGTCCCCGGCGGCCTCGACACGCTGTCGACGATGGTCTACCGCTACCTCGAATCCGGGACCGTGGACTCCCCGCTCCAGGTGGTCTCGCAGATCGGCATCATCCTGCTGGTGCTGGGCGTGATCGGCACGATTCTCGATCGTCGGATATCGAAGCGGGTCGTGGAGTTCGGCGGGTCCGGGCGGGAGTTCGACACGATGTCGCTCGGGCGGTCGCGTGCCGGGGTCTCGGCTGTGGCCTGGGTCTTCGGCCTCGTCACCACCGTGGCCCCGCTCGCGGGCCTCGTGGTCAGGTCCCTCCTGCCGGCGCCGGGGGTACCGCTGACCTTCGAGACGATGACGCTGGGCAACTACGAACGCGTGCTCACCTCCGCACAGACGATCAACGGTGCCACCAACTCGGTGGTCCTCTCGATCGGGGCCGGGGTCCTCTGCGGGATCCTCGGTCTCGCGGTGGGCCTGTTCACCACGCGGCTCGCCCGGGCCGACCGTGAGCCGATGCTGCTGACGGTGCTGCTCCCGCAGGCCGTCCCCGGCCTGGTCATCGCCACCGGATGGCTCATCCTCGGCCGGTACACCGGGCTCTACAACACCGGATGGGTGATCCTCGGTGCCTACATCACCGCGTTCGCGGCGATCGTGGTCCAGACGGTGCGCGGCCCGCTGGCCGGCATGCATTCGTCGATGGAGGAGGCCGCCAGGATCGGCGGGGCGGGCCCGTTCCGGGCGCACCTCGACACGAGCGTGCGCTTGGCCTTGCCGGCCGCGGGGATCGGCGCGATCATGGTCGCCGTCACGGCCGTGCGCGAACTGACGCTGTCGGTCCTGCTCGTCTCGCCGGGGACGCAGACCCTCGGTGTGGTGATCTTCCAGTACCAGCGGGCCGGCGACGTCAACGCCTCGTCCGCGCTATCGGTGATCCTCATGTTGGTGGGCCTGGTGGTGCTGGCGCTGTTCGGGTCCCGGTTCACCAGGCCCGACTCGGAGACAGGGAAGCTGAATGTCTGAACTCGACGCCACAGGGGTGGATGTGCGCTTCGGCGCCACGCGTGCCCTCGATTCGGTCGACCTCCACGTGGACGCCGGTCGGATCCTGGCACTCGTCGGCCCGTCCGGTTCCGGCAAGTCGACGTTCCTGCGGGCGGTGGCCGGCTTCGTCACACCGGACGCCGGCACCCTCCGGGTCGGGGACCGTGTGCTGGTGGGCGACGGGATCATGGTGCCGCCCGAGCGCCGGGGGCTGGGCATGGTCTTTCAGCACCACGCGGTGTGGCCGCACATGAGCGTCGCCGAGAACGTGGCCTACCCGCTCAGGCGCGCCCGGTGGAATCGGACGGATCGTGAGGCGCGGGTGGCGGAGGTCCTCGAAACCGTCGAACTGGGTGACCTCGCCGACCGCGCGCCGGACACCCTCTCGGGCGGCCAGCGGCAGCGGGTGGCCCTGGCCCGGGCGCTCGTCGCGCGGCCCGCCGTGTTGCTGCTCGACGAGGCGCTCTCGGCCCTGGACGAGCCGTTGCGGGCGAGCCTGCGGTTGATGCTGCGCCGGCTCGCCGCGGAGTACGAGCTCACGATGGTCCACGTGACGCACGACCGTGACGAGGCGCTGGCGATCGGTGACCAGGTCGCGGTGCTCAACCGGGGTCGGCTCGTGCAGGTGGGGTCGCCCGCGGAACTCGACTCCTCGCCGAACAGCGAGTTCGTGGCGCGCTTCCTGCACGACGCGACCTGCGTGGCCGGCAGCATGGGCGACGGCCGGTTCCGCTCGGACGACGGCAGGGTGAGTGTCCCCCTCGAGGCGCTGGACTTCCCGTCCGGACGCGTCAACGGCCCCGCGCACCTCGCGCTGCCTCCCGACGGCGTGGAGCTCGTGGATCAGCCCGCCGGCGACGGTGTCCTGCCCGTCGAGGTGGTCACCAGCCTTTACGGGCGTCGTGGCCGTACGGTGATCTGCCGGTCCGGCGACCTCGAGCTGCGCGTCTTGACCTCGGGGGTGGACGAGACGTCGCCGACCCCGCGCGGCGCGCGGGTGAGGCGCGGGTTCGTCTACCCCAGGGTGCTCGAATGACCTTGAAGGCGACCAGTTGGTCCGCAGCGGTCCGGGAATGCTCGCGTTGTATCCGTGGAACCGATCTCCGGTTCTTCGGCGAGCTGATTGCGAAGTATCCCGTGGGCGCTCTCGTGAACTGAGAGTTGGATACCGCGGAGACCGCAACTGCGCGAGTTCGAATCCAAAAATGTTCAGTCTCCGGAGATCGCCTCGGCTGCCCTCTCGTCGCGACTATCCTGGCACGGAAGAAGTCACTCAGTAGCATTCCTATCTATCCAGTTGCGCAGTGCTTCTGTAAGGGCTTCGTCGGCAGTCAGGTCTGGGACCGCAGCAGCGGCCCGATCGAACTCCGAATTAAGGTCAGGTGCCACCTTCGCTCGTACTGGCTGACGTTGAATAGGCACATCACGAGAAGTAGGAGCGACTCTCAGCGCCACGCACGCGTTCTCGAGCTCTTCAAAAAGCTGCCGGTAGTTCTCATGAGTCGGAATGATTGGTTCACCCTTCTCGAACCACTTGAGCAGTCTGTTATTGGCCGATTTTTTGCAGATGCCGCGCCCGTGGCCAAAGTCGTTCCGCATCCGTCCGAGTTCTTGTATGAACTGCGAATTAATGTCGTTGACAGAGCAGCCATGAATTCCCGCGAGCTGCTTGCGAAATAGGTCTTCCCACTCCGTGTAGAACGAAACAATCCACTGGCCCGCAAAGCGCTTCAAGGTCAGGGCCTTGTCGGCTTGGTCGTCCCCGATCATTAACTCATCAAATGTCAGGATCCCTGGGTCGGCCATTGCAAGTATGGCAGAGAAACTGAGAGTGGTCGCGGAGACTTCGTTTGTTGGGTTCATCGTATCGAGGTCTAAATAATCCGGGAGGTCGGCATCCTTGCTAAATGAGCGGCTATAGTCTTGTCGTCGCTGATCAATAAGGCTCATTATTCCCCGGTGCCCGAGACGGGACACCAGCACCGAGAGCTTCAACTCTAGCTTCATGTCGAGCAGTACTTCGTCGACAGTTATATCTGCATCCGTATTGAGGGCTTGAATCTGTGAACGCACTGTTTGAAGCAGATCAAAATAGCTGTGGATCGGAGCTAGCCGGTCGTCATTCGGCTTCAATTCTCTTGCTGCTGTGACAGCTGGCTCCAGCGCCTCGTGCAACGATGTGCCCGCTGGTGGTGGGTCGGTGACCCATGCACTGAGTAGCGCATCGGTTGCTGCCTTGATGGCGCCCGGCGCTTGCCTGGGGGAGGGGAACCGCTCGGCTTGTTGCATCAGTCGGATTGTGGGTGTCATTGGAATCAGTATCTCGTCGAGGACCATAGTCCACCGATCGATGGCTTGCTGTGTCGTCATGCCCGTGGAGGATACAGTTGCTCCCAGGCCTCCCGGTGAGTTACCAAGAATAAATCCTGACGCGATAACGTCGCGGAAGGGGTGGGCGGAATATGGTGTCTCAGTTCGTTTAAACCCGACGCCGACTGGAAAATTCGGTGAAAATACTGACGGCAAATTATCGTGCTCTTAGGCAGTTTCTGACCTCTGCATTGCGGCGACGATGTTCACGACGAGCCTGCAGAGTGGAGTCTTCATTGAGATGTTCGCCAGATAAGAATTCGATCTTCTGTCAGGACAACCGCGTTTCCGACTCACGCGATCAACCTTAGTTCTTACTTGGTTTGGGCCTTTCGGAGTGAACGGCCCGCCACCGAGCACCTTTGCAACAGCTACTGGCCCCCGAGCCGCGTCACCACCCCGCGGTCCCCGTCCACGCGGACGCGGTCTCCGGTCCGCAGCGTCTGCGTGGCCACCAGGGTGTTGACCACGCAGGGCAGGCCGTACTCGCGCGCGACCACGGCCCCGTGGGAGACCGAGCTGCCGATGTCGGTGACCAGCGCCGCGATCACCGTGAAGTACGGCGTCCAGCCCACGTCCGTGACGGGCGCGACCAGGATCTCTCCCGGCTGCACCTCGCGGGCGTCCACGATCGACCTCGCCACGCGCACCACGCCCTCCACCGACCCGCGGCTCGCGGGCCGGCCGATGATCTCGCCGCCCGCCGCCTCCCGAGGGGGCCGGGCGATCAGCGGGACCGGGCGGCCGACCGAGACGTCGGGGAACTCCAGGACGTCCTGGAACGCCAGCGCCTCCCGGCGCTTGAGGGCGCTTCGGACCAGATCGCCGATCTCGCCAGACCCCTCGGCAGCGCCTTTCCCGTCATCGTCGCCCGCCCCGACGATCCGGGCCAGCTCAGCGCGGTCGAAGAAGAACACCAGGTCCGCATCGGGCAGTCGCCCGGCGGCGGCCAGCACCTCACCGAGGTGGCGGTAGCCCCGCTTGAGCGCGTGCGCCATCAGCGCCATCTTGGCCTTGGTCTCCTCGCGCCCGCGAGCCCCCTCCTGCGCGAACCGGGCGAGCAGTCGGATGACGGGGGAGCCGGGCTCGTCCACGTCCACATTCGCAGCCGCATTCGGACCCGCACCCGGGTGCGCCGGGCCCGGCCCGCGGCCGCCCGCCGCCTGCGCCGACCGCACCATCACCTGCATCATGGCCCCGAGCCCCTCCGGATCCTCGGCCCAGGAGGCATCGCGCATGCACAGCTCGCGGTAGCCGCGGTGACCATGACGGGCCAGGAACCCCCGCAGTCGCTCGCCCGCGGCACTGGTCGAGGCCCGGAGGGTGGTGACCGCGTCGCCGGGATCCGCGGCGAGGAACCCCTCGGCGGCCGGGGGGTCGGCGGCGATGGCGCGGACCACCGAGTCCAGCTGCTCCAGCATCACCGCGCTCTCCACCTCGGAGGCGCCGGCCATGAGCCGCGCCGCGTCGGTGCGGCCGGAGTCCTCGCTGCGGCCGGCCTTGACCGCCTGCTTCATCAGGACACTCTCGAGGATGTTGGCGGCGACCGCGGCGCGCGAGGACGAGCGCACATGGGTCAGCGTCACGTCGCAGTACTGCTCGACGCCGGCCTCCAACTGCTCCATCACCAGCCGCGGGTCCTCGCTGGTCGGGACCCGCCAGGCGGCGATCTGCCCTTCCAACCGCCGGATCGCCGGGCCCGCCGACAGCGCGTGGGAGGACAGGCGGATGGTGTTGCCGAGCCTGCGCAGGAACGGCTTGGGCGGCTTGGGCACCAGCTCCTCGACCACCCGTCCGCAGATCGAGGTGGAGAACTGCTCGAGAGAGTTGCCCACGATGCCCGAGCTCAGCGCGGTGCCCTCGGTGAGGTTGAGGAACATGTGCCCGGAGAAGTAGCCCACCTGCAGCCACGGCTGGTCGTAGCTCGCCTGGGCCCGGGCCACCACTTGGATTGCCTGCATGGCGTAGTCGATCGCGAACCCCGAGACCGACGCCGTCAGCGGACAGAACGCCCCCGGCATCATCTCCCCGATGTTGCATCGCGTGTAGACGTGGTCCTCCCCGGCCAGCGGGGAGTCCATCTCGCCGAGATCGGCGGGCAGGGTCGTGATGGGCCTGGCCTGCAACCACCAGAGCCTGCCTGCCCGATCGATCGCCCACTCGAGGTCCATCGGCCTGCCCCAGTGCTGCTGTGCGCGCAGGGCGCCCGACCGGATGGCCGCGATCTCCTCCGGGGACAGGACCCCCTCGTCGTCGTACTCCCGGACGGCCACCCCGCCGCCGGAATCCAGGACGAGGTGGTCCGGCGACGCCGATCCGTCGACCAGCGCCCCGCCCAGGCCGGCGACCGCGTCGATCACCATGAGGTCGCGCCGGCCGCTGGTGGGGTCCGCGGTGAACACCACGCCGGCGGCGCGCGCGTCCACCATCTGCTGCACCACCAGGTGCATGGGCGTCGGGGAGGTGTCCGTGGCCGTGTCCGCGGCCGTGGTGCCGGCCCCGGTGCCGACCGTCGCGGTGGACGCCGCGGTGGCCACCGGCTCCGCGCGGTAGGACGCGGCGCGGCCGGAGTCCACCGAGGCCACGCACGTGCGCACGGCGTCGACGAAGCGCGCCGCGGAGTCCACGCCCAGCACCGTGTCGTACTGGCCGGCGAACGAGTGGTCCTCACCGTCCTCCCCGGCCGCCGAGGACCTCACGGCCACCGGCGTCGCGCCGGCGTCGGCCATGCGGTCGAACCACCGGGAGAGGTCGACGACGACGAGGTCATCCGACGCGTCCGCGATCACGAACCCCCGGGGAACGTCCAGGCCGAGGCGCCGGAGTTCGGCCAGTCCCGCGGCCTTCCCGCCGTAGCGATCGTCGGCGACCTCATCGAACTCGACCACCGTCGGGGTCATCGGTCGCCTCCCAGCGACTCGACGATCTCGGCCAGCGCATCGGTGGCGATGGGTCCCGTCTGGTAGAGGCAGAGGCGGTCCGACACCCCGTCGACCCGGTCGCGTATGTGCGCGGCCACCTCGGCAGGGGAGCCACACGCGGCGATGGTGTGCAGGATGTCGTCGCTGATCAACGACGTCATCTCCTGCCAGCGGCCCTGCTTGGACATGGTGTTCAGCTCCAGCTGGAGGTCGCCCCACCCGTGGGCGTCGAGCACGGGCTTGTACGCCGGCGTGGAGCCGTAGAACGCCAGCAGGCGGCGCGTGGACACGTGGTCGTCGTCGGCCCCGGTGGCCACGGACACGATCACCTCGGGCACCACCTCGAAGTCCTCCTCGCCGCGACCGGCGGCGGCCAGTCCGGCACGCACGGCCGGCATCGTGGCCTCGTGGAGGAACTTCTTCGACCCGAACGGCATCACCAGCAGGCCGTCGGCCACCTCCGCGGTGGCCCGGGTCAGCCGCGGCCCGAGCGCGCCCAGGTAGATGGGCGGCGGACCGTACGGGTTGGGCCCGGGGACGAAGGTGGGGGTCATGAGGGTGTGTCGGTAGTACTCTCCGCGGAAGTCCAGGCGCTCGCCGGTGGCCCAGGTGGCGAAGATGGCCCGCAGCGCCCCCACCAGCTCCCTCATCCGCTCGACGGGACGGTCGAACTCGGCCCCGTAACGTTTCTCGATCTGCGCCCGCACCTGCGTGCCCAGGCCCAGGACGAACCGGCCCTCGCTGAGCAGCTGCAGATCGTTGGCCTGGTGCGCCAGCTGGATGGGGTTGCGGGGGAACCCGATCGCGACGTTGGACATCACGTCCAGCCCGGGGACCTGAGAGGCCAGCACCAGGGGGGTGAACACGTCGTGCGGTCCCTCGAAGGTGAACACCCCGGCCGCACCGGCCTCCTTGAGCGCCTCCGCGCGGTGGACCACGTCGGTGGGCCCGAACAGGGCCGTCATGACCTTCACTCCTGCGCTCCGTTCTGGGAGCCCGAACCCGAAACCGAGCCGGAGTCAGAGCCCGAACCCGCACCGTCGGTCCAGTCCGTGAAGCCTGACGGGTGGTGGGGCCCGATCACGCCGTGCTCGAACAGGCCCGCACCCTCGCGGGTCGTCCCGTCGGCCTCCGTGCAGACGGCGTGGCCGACATGGTCGATGAGGCTGAACGCGGCCCCGGCCATCACGTCGGGGTCGGTGAGGTCAAAGCTCACCCGCTCGGTGAACCCCTCGCCCTTCCAGCTGCCGTGCGCCCAGGAGGAGTCGCCTCCGTACCCGGAGCCGAACGCGATCGGCGCGTACAGCCTGGACTCCACGTCCAGCCGGAACCGATCGCCGGCGCGGTTCATGAACTCCACGTGGACGCCTGTCGGGATCCGCGTGCCGACGCGATAGTCCACGTCCACGCGCACGCCGTCGAGCTGCTCCACGCGGCCGTCCCGCCAGCGGCGCGTGCAGTCGTAGAGGCTGCGGTGGCCGTCGGGGTCCTCCTGCAGGATGAGGAACAACTGGTAGTCGTCGAACGCCAGGGGCAGGTAGAGCCACCACATCCCCCGGAACGCGGTGTCCGGGCGGCCGGGTGCGTCCGCCTCGCCGACGGGACGGATGCCCCACGAGCGGTCCCGGGCGGCGACCGAGGAGGAGTGGGTGACCTCCAACCGCTCGTCGTCGACCTCGATCCACCCCTCCCACGAGCCGAGCTGCGCGAACCGGCTGGCCTGCAGCGTCACCCGCCGGTCGGTGAGCATCGAGTGCGGCTCCTCCATGGCGGCGGGGAACAGTCCCCGCCAGGTCAGGTCCGCGGCGATGCCCTCCGTCGGAGCCAGCGTCAGGCGCAGCTCCTGCAGCGGCTCGATCACCTCGAGGGCGTAGCCCCCGACGTTCGGGTGCAGGCGGTCGTCGTCGATCGCGTCGCTGAGGTGCACCGCGGTCTGCGTGTCACCACGGCGGACCACGAAGTAGGCGTCCTTGACCCCGAGCCTGGGGTAGTACCCGATCCCGGTCAGGGCCATGAATCGGCCCTCGCGGTCGAGCACGTTGAAGTACGACCGGTCGTAGAAGTTCCGGTCGGACGTGGCCGGCCAGGTGACCGGCGCGTGGGTCTGGTGGATCGGGTACTCGTCGAGCGGGCTGAGCTTCACGGGTCTCTCCCTGATAATACGATGCGCACTGTATTGGAACTAGGGTGAACCCATGACAACAGACGCGCGCACGGTTGGCGGGGAATCGGCAAAGTCCGTCGAGGGACGGTCTGGCGCGGGACGGTCTGGCGCGGGGCGGCCGCGAGACGGGCGGATCGATGCCGCGGTGATCGCCGCGACCAGGGAGCTCATCCTCGAGACGGGCTATCCGGCGCTGTCCCTCTCGGCGATCGCCGCGCGCGCGGGGACGACCACCGCGGCCATCTACCGGCGGTGGTCGGGCAAGGCACAGCTCGTCCACGAGGCCGTGCTGTCCGCGGAGACCGTCGTGTTGCCGGCGGACTCCGGGGACGTCCGCAGCGACATCAGGGCGCTGGTGGAGACCATCCGGTCGATGTTCGACCGGCCCGAGGTGCGCGTGGCGCTGCCGGGACTGATCGCCGACACCGTCGCCGACCCCGTGGTCCACGACCAGATGATCGCCCGCCTGGCCGGCAACCTCACCGCGTTCGAGAGCCGTTTCGGCCGGTCCCGGCGCGGCGACGACCAGCTGCCCATGCTCGCCGAGGTGGTCGCGGGCACCGTGATCTTTCGCATCCTCGTCCGCCGGGACGCCGCCCTCGACGAGGCGTGGGTGGACGAGATGACCGAGCTCATCACCGGGCGGTGGCCCGGCCCATCCGAGTAGCGGCTGCCGCGCGCGCAGCCGTCACTGCTGGCGGGGGACCGCGGTGTAGACGGCGACCTCGTCGGGGACTCCCTTGGCCTTGGTGAGCCGGAAGCTCCTCTTGCGACGCGTGGACACCCTGGACTCATCCAGTCCGGGGAGAGTGGTCTCGCTGACCAGGATCTCGCCCGTCCCCGCCTTCTCCGCCAGCCTGGCGGCGATGTTGACGTCCACGCCCAGGTAGTCGCCGCCGATCAGGCGGGGGTTCCCGGTGTGGATACCGGCCCGGATCCGGGGCCGCATGCCGGCGACTTCCACTTGGTCGAGCCCGTCGGAGCAGGCCACGACGGCATCGAATGCGAGCTGGGGCGACGGGAAGACCGCCATGAGGCCGTCGCCGAGGCGCTTGACCACGTGCCCGCGGTGGTTCCGCACCTCCGGCTCGGTGGCCGAGGCGACCTCCCTCAGCAGCCGTAGAGCGTCCTCGTCGCCGACGCGCATGGCCCAGTTGGAGAACCCGACGAGGTCGGTGAACACGATGGTCACCTCGCTCCCACTGCCGCCTCGGCCGGACCGTTGCGTCAGTGCGTGCCACACCTGTAACCCGCCCAGGGACAACTCGCGCGAGGCGGTGGGCTGCTCGTCGAACAGGCGACCGGCCACGCGGGCGATCGTCCCCGCGCTGTCCCGGCCCGCGGCCGAGAGCGGATCTCCGAACCCGGAATCGCCGGGTAGCGCGCGCCGGGCGCGGCGCAACGCCTCGACCGCGGAGGGGTGTCTGTTGATATCGCGGGCGCCCGCTGCGATTCGGGCGGCGGACGCGCGCGCCCGCTCCCACCGAGGGTTCGACATGCTCAGAGGGTAGCCGCACGTGCTCCCGTGGTGCCGTGTGTGGTGGCGTGCCCGGACTCCAGGCGGACCACGCGATCGGCGGTGGCGACGAACCGCTCGTCGTGGGACGCGCACCCGACGGCCACGCCCCGCCGATGGGCCTGGTCGGCCAGTAGTTCGTGGATGTGCTGCCGACTGGTGGAATCCAGGCCCGCATCCGGCTCGTCCATCAACACGATGTCGGCGCGGCTCGCGAGCGCCTGCGCGAGAAGGGCGCGCTGTCGCTGGCCGCCGGACAGTTCCGTCAGGGACCGGGACTCGAGACCGTCCAGGCCGACCGCCGCGATCATCTCGGCCACGACGCCGCGGGCCTCCCGCCTGCCGATCCGTCGTCCCCACGTCCCCATGGAGACGGTGTCGCGGACCGTGAGGGGAAGGGTCTCCGGCGCGGCGGGCCGCTGGACCACGAGTGAGATGGAGCCGAGGCGGCGCACCTCGCCCCTCAGGGGCACGCGGACGCCGGCGAGCAGTTCCACGAGTGTGGATTTCCCCGACCCGTTGGGGCCGGCGAACGCGGTGAGGGTCCCGTACGACAGCTCCACGGAGACGTCGTGGAGTACCTCGCGACCCGCATAGCCGAAGCACAACCCGTGGGCGCTGATGGCCGGTCCCGGTGGGGGCATGCTCGCGGCCTCCTTGTTGATAATGAATGTCGTTATGGATACTGTACGTCCTCGTGTCCCTGCTCCTCGATCCGTTCAGCACCGCGTTCGTCGCGCGGGCTCTGGTCGGCGGCGTCCTGGTGGCGGTGATCTGCGGAGTGGTCGGCACCTGGGTCGTCATCCGGGGCATGGCGTTCTTCGGCGAGGCGATCGGGCACGGGATGCTCCCGGGAGTCGCACTGGCCACCGTTCTCGGCTTCCCGGCCCTGGTGGGCGGGGCCGTCAGTGCGGTGGCGATGAGCGCGGCGATCGGGGCGCTGCAGAAGCGCGGCAAGCTCTCCTACGACACCACGATCGGGCTGCTGTTCGTCACCATGCTCTCGGTCGGGGTGATCATCGTGTCCCACTCCGGAAGCTTCGCCACGGACGCCTCGGCCGTCCTGTTCGGTGACATCCTGGCGATCCGCGGTCCCGAACTCATCACCCTGGCCGCCGCGCTGGCGGTCACGCTGGTCGTGGCCGTTCGCTTCCACAGGGCCTTCGTCGCCGCGGCCTTCGATCCCCGCGTCGCCCAGACCCTGGGGCTGCGGCCGAGGGTCGCACAGGTGGCGCTCGTCGGACTCGTGACCCTCGCGGTGGTCGCCTCGTACCAGGCCGTCGGGACCCTGCTGGTGGTGGCGTTGCTGCTGGCCCCCGTGGTCGCCGCGAACCGGTGGACCAGGCGCATCCCGTCGACCATGGCGCTCGCCGCGGTGTTCGGGAGCGCCGCCGTGGTGATCGGTCTGCTCGCCTCCTGGCACGCCGGGACGGCCGCGGGCTCCTCCATCGCGTTCTCCGCGATCGCACTGGCAGGGGTCTCGGCGTCAGCACACGCGGTCCGCCAGACGATTCGCGCCACCCGGCTCTCGCGCCACCGTCCCCCGGTCGGCCCGGTCGGCCCTGTCAGCCCGGTCAACCCCGTCACCCCGGCCGCAGCGGAAGCGCCCGCCCCGTGAGAAACCCCTCGAGAAAGCAGAGCATGCGCACCCTGAGATCGATCGCCCCCCTCGTCGTCGTCGCCCTGATCCTCACCGGATGCGCGGGTGGCACGGATGACCCGGACGCCGCCCCGCCCGGGTCCGCCGCGACCGTGGAGGAGTCCTCGCCGCAGGAGACCGGCAGCGGGCACGGCGAGATCGAGGGGGCCGAGGAGGTGGCCGAGCCGCAGCTGCACCTGGTGAGCATCGACCGCACCGGTGCGGTCGGGATGCTCAACCTGCTGGACGGCACCACGACCGAACCGGGCAGCATCGACCCGCCGACGGCGGTCACCTCGGACGGCCGGTACCTGTTCGCCGACACCGGTGCCGGAGTGGAGATCGTCGACAGCGGCGTGTGGACGTGGGATCACGTCGACCACTTCCACTACTACCGGACCTCCCCGAGCGTTCTGGGAGCCGTGGCCGGCGAGGGGCCGGCGGTCGTCTCGACCTCCGGAAACGCGACCACCGGCGGCACCGGGGTGTTCTTCCCCGAGTCGGGCGAGGCGGTACTGCTCAGCAACGAGGCGCTGTCCGAGGGTCGGATCGAGGAGGTCTTCCGCCTCGAGACCGAGCCGCACGAAGGCCTGGCCGCTCCCCTTGGCAGTGGCGCGCTCGTCACCACCGTCGACGAGGCGGGGGCAGTCTCCGGGGTCGAGTTCCACGGGGCCGACGGCTCGCCGGTCGACGGTGCGACCGCACCCTGCGCGGACGCCCAGGGAGCCGCGACCACCCGCATCGGCGTGGTCGTGGGGTGTGCAGACGGGGTACTGCTGGCCACCTACGAGGAGGGCGAACCGCAGTTCGAGCGTATCGCCTTCCCCGAGGGGACCCAGGCGCCGCGCGCAACCGACTTCCGGGGCCGCAAGGGCCGGCCGGCCGTTGCCGCGCTCGCCGGGGACCAGGGCTTCTGGCTGCTCGACACCCGGGCACGCGAGTGGCAGTTCGTACCGACGGATGTGCCGTTGGTACAGGTCTCCGCCGCGAGCGACGACGACTCCCACGTGGTGGCGGTGGACCGTCAGGGCCGGGTCCGCGTCTACGACGGCGAGGCCGGGGCCGAGATCGCCGCCACCGATCCACTGCTGGCCGAGGCGGTCGCGACCCCGGAGACGGCAGCCGGAATCGAGCTCACGGTCGACCGGGAGCGGGCGTATGTCAACGACCCCGCCGCGGGGGTCGTCCACGAGATCGACTACCGGGGTGACGCACGGGTTGCCCGGAGCCTGGACACGCCCACCACGCCCGACTTCGTCGCGGAGACCGGACGATGAGGCGGCGTTCGGTGCTGTCCGCCGTGCTCGTCACGGCCGGACTGGCCTTGTCCGGGTGCGCGATGGTGGACGGCGCCACGGACGACCATCCGACGATCGTCGTGACGACCAACATCCTCGGCGACGTGGTGGAGAACGTGGTGGGGGATGCGGCCGACGTCACGACCCTGATGAAGCGCAACGCCGACCCGCACTCGTGCGAGATCTCCGCCCAGGAGGCGAGCCTGATGGATCGCGCCGACCTGGTGGTGTCCAACGGGTTGGGGCTCGAGGAGGGGCTCCAGCAGCACCTCGACCGGGTGGCGGCCACCGGCGTGCCGATGCTCGTCGCGGGGGAGCAGGTCGAGGTCATCGACTACTCGGAAGGGGATGCCGGCGGCACCGCCGACCCGCACTTCTGGACCGACCCGGCCCGCATGGTCGACGTGGTCGACGCGCTGGAGGCCGAGTTGGTGGAGGTCGACGGCATCGACCGGGCTGCCGTCGAGGCGGGCGCCGACCGGTACCGGGATGAGCTCGACGAGCTCGACGACGAGATGACCACCGCGTTCGCCACCATCCCCGCCGACAACCGCGCCCTCGTCACCAACCACCACGTCTTCGGCTACCTCGCCGAGCGTTTCGACTTCCGCGTCCTCGGCGCGGCCATCCCCGGCGGGACCACCCTCGCCTCCCCCAGTGCCTCCGACCTCGACGGGCTCGCCTCGGCGATCACCGAGGCCGGCGTCCCCGCGATCTTCGCCGAGTCCTCCCAGCCGGATCGGCTGGTGCAGGTACTCGCGAGCGAGGCCGGTATCGACACCCGGGTGATCGAGTTGTTCACCGAGTCGCTCACCGAACCGGGACAGGGCGCCCCCAGCTACCTGGAGATGATGCGCGCGAACACCGAGCGCATCGTCGACGGGCTCTCCACCTGACCACCTACTGGAAGAAGGACGATTGATGAGAACACGACACACCCGCGCGGCCGGAGCGGTCGCGATGCTCGCGACGGCAGCGCTGCTCGCCACCGCGTGCGGCACCGGCGGCGGCGACGCCGATGCGGACGACGCCGAGGCACAGAACACCGCAACCACCACCTCGGCAGCCTCGGAGGCGGGCTCCTCGGAGAAGCGCCTGGCCGTGGCGTACGAGAACGGCATCGCGGTCCTCGACGGCGAGACCCTGGAGGTCATCGAGGAGTTCGAGACCGAGGAGTTCACCCGCCTGAACGCGTTCGGCGACGGGCAGACCGTGCTGGTGACCACGTCCGACGGGTTCCAGGTGCTCGACACCTCGGTGCCCGAGCTCACCGACCTGGTGATCGAGGCCGACACCCCGGCGCACGTCGTCCGCCACGCCGGCAAGACCGTGCTGTACGACGACGGGACCAGCGACACCTTCATCTTTGACACCGCGGCACTCGCCGACTCGGGCGGCGAGCTCCCCGAGTTCGAGACCATCCCCGGCGACCAGGCCCACCACGGTGTCTCGATCGTGTTGACCGACGGCACCTTCCTCACCACCATCGGTGACGACGAGGGCCGCACGGGTGCGTTCGCCGTCAATGCCGACGGCGAGGAGATCGCCCGCAACGAGGAGTGCCCCGGCATCCACGGTGAGGGCACCGCTGCCGGCGAGACGGTGATCTTCGGTTGTGAGGACGGCGCCCTGATCTTCCAGGACGGGGAGTTCGAGAAGATCACGGCCGCCGATGAGTACGGCCGCATGGGCAACGCGTACGTGAGCGAGGACAGCCCGCTCGTGGTGGGTGACTACAAGGACGACCCGGATGCCGAGAGTGTCCTGCTCACCAAGATCGCACTGATCGACACCGAGGCGGGCACCCACGAGGTCGTGGACCTGCCGGAGGGCGTCGGATACACCTGGCGCGACGTCGTGCGCGGCCCGAACGACATGGCCTACCTGCTCGGCACCGACGGTGCCATCCGCGTGATCGACCCGGCCACCGGCGAGATCTCCGAGAGCTACGACGTGATCGACCCCTGGGAGGGGCCGGCGGAGTGGCAGGACGCGCACCCGTCCATCGTCGTGAACGGGGACATCGCCTACGTGAGCGAGCCGGCGAAGAACACCGTCTACGCCGTCGACCTCACCACCGGTGAGGTCGTCGCGTCCGGCCAGACCCCGGGTGCGCCCAACGAGATGGCGGTCGCGCTGGGCTAGAGCCTGCTTCTACGGCTGACGCCGATCATCGCTGTGGATGGCGATGGTCGGCGTCGGTTTCTGCGTAGGCGGTGAGGGTTGGGGGCGGGTGCACTGGTAGTCCGCGGAGCCGGACCGCGGCGCGACCGCTGGACCGTACGGATGGCTCCAACGCCGTCGACGTGACAGTTGATAGCGGCGATGCCTCGGAGGCTAGGGGGTCACAGGGTACACCCGTGTGGGACGATATGCCGCCGGCCATCGCTGCTGTGGGTTTGAGTGCTTTGCGGCGGTTTTCTGTGATCGCTTGGGGGCGTTAGTTTCCGATCACGAGGATGCTGGCGGCGGATTCTATGACGTCGTCGGTGATGGTCTCGAGTTGGTTGATCTTGAGCACTCGGGCGATCTGAGGGAAGAGGCGTTCGAGGAGGCGGAAGTTGCCCCGGGTGATGCGTTCGATCGCGGCGATCGCTTGAGCGTCGGTGAAGTCGTCTGGGTCAAGAGTGCGGCCGAGGCGTTTCCAATGGCGATCGAGGACGAAGAGCAGTTCCTCGCGTCCTAGTGCCCGGTATCGGTGTGAAAATCCGAGGCGGCTGTAGAGCTGAGGGTAGTGGCGAAACCGCTGGTCAATGCCAGGCATGCCGATGAGGATGATCGCCAGGTCGTAGCGGTCGTGTTCATCACGGAGGAGTTCGAGTGCGGTCGGGGCCAGTCGTTCGGCTTCATCGATGATGAGCAGCTCGACCCACTTGTTGGTGTGACCTGAGTGGGCGCCGGTGACTTTGCCGATGTTGCGCTGGTGTTCGTCGATGCAGATGCCGAGCTTTGTCTGCAGGTGCGCGATCTCGTGCATGAGGATTTTGGGCCTGGGGAGCACCTCGGGGGTGTAGAACACGGTCCGGCACCGGTTCGCAGTTGCATAAAGCTTGGCGTCGTCTTCGGTGCGCGGCCCCCATTCGGTGATGAACGGTTCCACGGTGTCCCAGTGGGCGTATCGGCGTGCCGATTGGGTCTTGCCGATGCCGGCGTCGCCGTGACAGATGCCGATGGTGCGTTCCTTGCGTACCGCGGTGGCGAATTCGGTGAACCGGCGATGTTCCTTGGTGATGATGAAGTCCTTGGCCATCCTTAGTCCTCTTCGTAGGTGCGCAGCTTGGTTGGCCGCGCTCCGGGGGCGGCGGTGCGCGGTTCGGCCCGATCGGCGATACGCGGGATGCGGTCGTTGATGTCTTTGCGCAGTTGGCGCCGGCGGGCTCGGCGTGCGGTCTCGACTTCTTGCAGGCTTACCCGTTGGTTCGGGTGCGCCTCATCGATGGCCACGCAGAGGAAGGTGTCGCGGTCGTATACGCGAACCTCGGAGATGTCACGCGGGTCGTAGCGGATCGTCACCGGGCGGCCAACGAACGGTGCCAGAGTTGGCGCGAGGTAGCGCCGGCCTTGGAAGTGGATGCCGTCACGCTGCACGGTGCGGTGCTTGGGCACCGTCAGCAGCAGTCCGTCGAGTTCATCGAGGGATTCGGGCATGCGTGGCAACCACCCGTCACCGATCCACGCCTTCTTCGGGCTCGTCCCGATCTCCCGGTGGGTCCGCTCGTTGTAGGTGGCGATGAAACCGGCGATCGCCTGATCGAGCGCAGGTAGATCCAGAGATGGAGGTGTCTTGGCCCCTGGTGCCAGATGTCCGGGCAGGGTGGCCAGGAGCTCGGTGTTGACTGTGCCGAAGAACCGCTCGATCTTGCCTCGGCCTTGCGGGCGACCGACGGTGGAGAAGATGAGGCGGATTTTCAGTGAGACCGCGGTGTACTCGAGGTGGCGGCTGGTGAAGTCGCTGCCGTGATCGATATAGAGGACGTCGGGTAGTCCGCACATCGCCCAGGCCGGTTCGGTCTTGCGCCAGATCGCCTGTCGTAGCACCAGCGCGGTGTTCATCGCCGATGGCGCCCCGGTGAAGACCATGTACCCGCAGACCGCGCGGGAGTAGTCGTCCATCACCACCGTCAGCCAGGGCCGGTCGGGGGTGCCGCTGGCGCCGGTGATGAGGATGTCGAGTTCGGTGTGATCGGCTTGCCACGTCACATTCGGCCGTTCGGCGCGATGGCGGAACACCAGTTCATAGCGGTCCCGATATGCTGCCGGCCCCTCCAGAGCAAGCGTCACCAGGGCCGGGTCCAAAGCGTGGACGATGGCGCGGACCGTGGCATAGCTCGGGGCCGTCAGCCCCAAGCGACCCGCTTCGGCCGTGGTGAGCCGGTGCAATGCAGCGGTGCTCGGGCGTGGGCGGGTCAGCGCGAGGTGCTCGAGAAACGTGACCAGTTCCGCCGGAGTGCGTCGAGATCCCGTGTCGCGTCGTGGCCGCGGCTCCAACGCCGCGATGCCGCCGGTCTTGTAAAGCTGGTGCCAGCGTTGCAGTGTCCGCAGCCCGGTGCCGGTGTCACGGGCCAGGGTCGTCAGCGAGATGCCGTCCTCGACGTGAAGCCGGAGGATTCGCCACCGCTGCGGCCCGTCCATGTCACACCTGCTGGGAGACCATGTCGCGGTCGCGGGCAGCCTGTTGGTGCCGGTACAGCGTGGCGCGAGACCATCCGACCAATCGGGCGGCTTCCTCGGCGGTGCGACCCTTGGCGCGGGCGTCCCGAGCGATGTCGAGTTTCTCCGCAATCACCGCCGGGTCAACAGGCGGCCGACCGAACCGGGTACCGCTCTGCTTCGCCGCAGCGATGCCGGCATTGACTCGCTCGGTGATCAGCTCGCGCTCGTACTCGGCCAGCGTGGCCAGCATGCCCAGCATTAACCGGCCGGAAGTGGTCTCCGGGTCGATGCCGTCCGAAAGCGACTTGATCTTTACGCCCTTGTCGCGCATCAGGTTCACGGTGTTGAGGACATCGATCAAGGATCGGCCGAGCCGGTCGATGCGCCACACCACGACCGTGTCGCCGGACTCGGCATAGTCCAACAGGCGCTTCATCCCCGGGCGTTCGATCGCGGTCCGGCTACCCGAGGTCACATCCGCGAACACATCCCGCTTCTGCACCCCGGAATCCACGAGTGCATCCAACTGCAACTGCGCGTCCTGACTCGCAGTGCTCACGCGGGTGTACCCCAAGAGCCTCATGACATGATTATGACTCACAAACCCCTACCGAGCACCACCCTGCGACAGTTCACGGTGAGACGACTTCGCGAGAGGCAGAAGGTGCCCATCGGCCCATGAAGCGGTCTCGGCGTCCGGTCCCCGCCTGGTGTCTCATAAGACTGTAGGTTTTTAAGGCACATTCACGGCGCCAGGCGGGCCGCCGCGGGAGCCCTCGTCCACCCCGCTGGGGCCGCGGGTTTCAGGCGCAGCATGACGTCGGCATCTGGTTTCGGAAGAGGCCGGCCACGATGCGCAGGCTTTCGCTCATGGTCAGGTACGGCGCCCAGGTGTCGGCCAGATCGTCGACGGTCATGCCGCTTTTGATGGCGTAGGTGGCCGCCAGCATGATCTCCCCGGCCCCGTCCGCCAGAGCGTGCACGCCCAGAACCTTGCCGCTCACGGCGTCGGCGACGAGCTTCACCGCCCCGCGGGTGTCGTGCTGGACGAGCGCCCGGGGGACATCGGACAGGTCCAGGACGCGGCAGTCGCACGCGTGCCCTCGGGTGAGGGCCTCGTCCTCGGTCAACCCCGCCGAGGCCAGCTGGGGCCGGGTGAACACGACCGCAGGAAAGCCGGCGTAGTCGACCCGAGCTGCCGGCGGGTACCTGTCCTCGGTCAGGGCGTTGAGCGCGGCGGCCCGACCGCCGGCGGCGGCGGCGTAGACGTACTGGGGAGCCCCCGAGACGTCACCGGCGGCCCAGACGCGCGGGTTGGAGGTGCGCTGGGTCTGGTCGACCACGACGAAGCCGCGCTCGTCCACGTCCACACCGGCAGCGGCCAGGTTCAGGCCGTCGGTGCGGGGCAGGCGTCCGGTGGCCACCAGGACCTGCGCGCCGCGCACCTGTTCGCCCGAGTCCGTGGTCACCACCACCTCTCCTGCGGGGCCTGGTTCGCGGGCCACAGTGGTCGCGCGCTCTTCGACCACGGTGATGCCGTCGTCGGTGAAGACTTCCCGAAGTCTCTGGGCCAGCTCCGGCTCGGCGTGCGGCGCCAGACGCCCGACCACAGAGACCCGGGTGCCGAGGTGAGCGAACAGCTGGGCCTGCTCCATCCCGACGTACCCGCCACCGATAACGACCAGGGACTCAGGCAGCTCGGTCAGCTGCATCGCGGTGGTGGACGTCAGCCGGTCCACAGAGTCGAGACCGACCACCTCCGGGATGGCGGGGGTGGCACCGGTGGCGACCAGATAGGCCCGGGCCCGCAGCGCCTGGCCGTCGACGGCCAGGGTGTCCCCGTCCAGGAAGCTGGCCTGGCCTGGGCGGACCTGGAAGCCGTAGGCAGCGGCCACATCGGCGTACTTCGCATCACGCAGGCGCTCGATGAGTGCGTCCTTCTGGGCCACCAGATCGCCGAGGTTCACCGGTGCGGCTGACGTTGGGGCACCTTTGAAGGGATTGGTGAGCGCGGCGTGCCGGGCCCCGGCGGCCGCCAGGAGCGTCTTGGACGGCACGCAGCCGATGTTCACGCACGTCCCGCCCAGAACACCGCGCTCAACCAGCACGACGCTCTTACCGGCCTGGCTGGCCGCGATGGCGGCGGACATCGCCGCGCCTCCTGAGCCGATCACGGCCAGATCGACGTCGTAGTCCACACCCATTTGCCCACCTTCCTTCGCGTGACCCCTCTTCAGCGTCCATAGTGGACGTTCCAGCGCAGGGGAAGGTCAAGGCGAACATGGACGAGAGCCGAGAAAGGGGCCACTGTGCGCATCGGTGAGTTGGCCGTGGCCAGCGGCACCACAACCAAGACGCTGCGCTTCTACGAAGAAGCCGGCCTACTACCTGCGCCTGAGCGCACCGCCAACGGATACCGCGACTACACCCCTGCGGCCCTGGCGCGCCTGGACTTCGTTCGCCGCGGCCGCACCGCTGGGCTCACCCTGGCCCAGATTCGCGAGATCCTCGACATCCGCGACGCCGGAGTCGCACCCTGCCAGCACGTGCACGCCCTGCTCGAAGCCCACCTGGGCGACCTGGACCGCCAAATCGCCGACCTGCAAGCACTGCGACACACCGTCGCGCACCTTCACCACAGTGCCACCACCAGCGACCCCACCAAATGCGACACCACGACCGTCTGCCGCTATCTGTGACCAGACCGGTGCTCGCGTGTATCGCCATGAGCAGATGCCGCCACAGAGCGTCGACAGAACCCCGCCATATAACGGCGAAAGCCACACGCTGCTGTGTCACAGGGTCGGCGTCGTCAATAATGAAACGTCGTCCCGTCGGGTCTAAGATGTATTGATACAGATTCCGGGCGAAAGGGTCTTGTCGATGGCTGATCGGATCGGGACGTTGCTGAACCGTTCGGGTGACGGTGGCGAGGAGGTGCTCCTCGTCAGTCGCGGGAAGGAGCGGACTCGGTTCCGTCGCCGGGACGAGTTGGGTTGGAACTTTCGGGTGGAGTCGACGGACTCAGAGAACGTCGTCGAGGTAACGCCAGAGCCGAAGCAAAAGCCAAAGACGGATCAGAAGCCGGCTGGCCGGGCCTCGCGTCCGCGGGGGCAGCGGGTGGCGTACGTGCGGGTGTCGGCGGCGGATCAGAATGAGGCGCGTCAGCTCGAGGCGGTGGGGGAGTGCGACCGGGTCTATATCGAGAAACAGTCGGCTCGCTCGCGCGCCGATCGCGTGAAGCTCGAAGAGTGCATCAGGTACCTGCGAGATGGTGACGAGCTGGTTGTTGCGTCGATGGACCGTCTCGCTCGTTCGTTGGTTGATCTCAAGCAGATCGTTGGCGAGATAACCGCGAAGGGCGCGAGCGTGGAGTTCGTGCACGAACGGGCCACCTACGCCGCCGGCGCCCAGGATCCTCGAGCGGATCTGATGCTCTCGCTGCTCGGGGCGTTCGCCGAGTTTGAGCGGGCCATCATCCGCGAACGCCAGGCTGAGGGCATCGCCATCGCCAAAGCGAAGGGCAAGTACAAGGGACGCAAGCGTGTCCTGACCGCCGAGCAGATCGACAAGGCCCGCGCCCGCATTGAGGCAGGGGAGGGACCATCGGCGATCGCACGTGATCTGGGGGTGGGACGCTCGACGTTGTATCGCGCACTACAACGTCAGACGAGCTAGTCGGCTTGATGTCCGCACTGAGGGGGACGGCGTCAGTTTGCAGTGCGCATCGGGCCGGCAGCGGCTCTGAGGGTTTCACCAACCACCGGGAGGGATCCCGGTATCGGACCAGTCGATCGTCTCGAACTGCTTCTGGTATGCCGAACGGTCGAAGATGAACCGGCCGAGTGGTTCGTAGTTCCAATCTCGGAACCCGCGACGGAAGTCGTGCCACTCGACGACGTCGTTGCGCACTTCGATACGCGCGGTCAATGGCCCGCAATCCCACTCCCCGCAGGTGCACCCCAAGAGGACCGTGTCCCCGTCACCGAAGAACGATGCTTCGGGGGCGCCGAGAAAGTGCTTAGGGCCCTTCACATTTGCTACCGCCATCGGTAGGTACGAACCGGCTGAACCATCCGTTTTCTTTGCCCGGATCTCCGCAGCCTCAATCTCTCGAACGTGTTCCGCCAGAGGCAGCCCGTCGATGATTAGCGCAACGCCCTTGAGGCCGGACACCGACGACGTGTCGTAAGACTCAAGATGGACGTCCAGCCGATTCAGGTTCATGGCACCACCGTATGCGCGCAAGTTGCTCTCGGAACCAGGTTTCTCTGCCCGCGTAAGTTTGGCCCGACCGGCAGAAGGGACTGCTGCCCCCACGGTGCACTCGCCCCTGGGGGACAACTGGTGTCTCGTTCGGCTGTATGTTCTCGGGGACATTGAGCTGGTGAGGGGAGCGGCGCGGTGGGGATGTATGGAGAGCTTCGTGAACGAGGGTTCGATCTGGTCTCGGACACCTCGGTCGCGGACTGGGCGAGTCGACGCCAGTCGGGTGACCTTCACCGTGTCGATTTCCAGGTGCCGGCTGGATTCGAAAAGTACTGCCGCATCTTGCACCGCGTTCACGGCCCGTCTGATGGCGGACTGTCCGACTCGTTCTTGCCGTGGTCTGATTACGCTCAGTCCGTCGGCCTTGCGATCCGTCCGGATACGCGCTGGTATGAGATCTCTCGACGCGATCTGCGACTACGCAGTATCAGCCCGGACGTGGGCGGGCTGGATAAAATCTCCGGACCTGCCTACCTCGAGTTCATAGTCGAACGCCTTCCCGCGGAGGCCCCCATCTTCGCGGGGTACTGGGATGGCATACAGCCACAGCACGAGCCGGGCACGAGCTTCCCCACGGCCCGTTTGGGCGTGCGTGACTACGTGCTATTTCGGGTATCGCTTGCGGCGCTCCTTGACGCATTTCGCTCGGAGTCAGGCTTCCTCTTCGACTTTCCCGCATTGCTCTGGCCGGAGAACAAGAGTTGGTACCTGTCAACGGAGGTGGACTACAACTCCACTCTCGTCGGAGGATCCGAGGAGTTCATCGACGCCCTTCTCGCCCACGAGCCCATCGAGGCTCTCCCTATCGGCCCGGATATTGATCTGACCTACCGAGCCGCCCCGTAACCCAGACCATCCCCATCAGCGGCGTGAAGAGCTACCACCATATAGCGATCGCACAAGACCGCCACATGTCGATGCGATCTCCTTTGGAGTCGACCGATTCCGGGGTCGGATCACACCGTCCCACAACCAAGGAACTGAGAGGCACGTATGACGGTAGTTTCGCGCAATCGAATCGCAGCAAACGAGACTGGGGGCGCCGATCCAACGCTCCCTCAGGTGATGGGTGAAGTGCCCGGACGTTAGCGGCAGTTAGGAAGCGGCGGCCTCACACGAGTAACGGCGGATAGATTCTCGTTCAGCGTCCCGATTGCCTCGTCGAACCATCCGTCATCGATCCAGAAGCGCTTGCCGGTTGCGGTGTTGTTCTTCGTCTCCGCGCGGTTGAGCCGCTGTCCCTGTTGGGGGTGAGTGGCGGGCCGTGCATGTAGAACGTCGTTCCGGACCGCCGCTACCGCGAACAATGCTTTGTATACCGCGACCAGGTAGTTCCTGATCTGAGGGTCTTCCACTTCACTCGCTGCGCTCTTCACGGCACTGGCTATGCCCGAAGTCGTCTTTGGTTCGAGGTGCTTCAGTGCGAGGGTGGCTGGTAGTCGATCAGCAAGACGGGGCAGATCGCCGAGGATGGTCCACTCGAGGTAGGAGACCGAATACGCTACTTCGCCCACCCTCGCGAGATACTGGTCGTCGGGAAGTGCGGCGCGTGAACGCTCCATGTCTGAATCCTCCTGCACCTACTCCCCACTCGCAGTAGGTACGGTGCATTTGGTCCTGCTCTGTGCGGCAGGCTTGTACGACACTTCAGTAAGACCCTGGACCACAGGTCGAGGAACCATTCCGACGGTCCGAGCCAGTGTCACGATGAAGGATCGTCAAATGCGACACCAGGCTGACGGCCCATGGTGACATGGGGGAGTTGCCACACTCCCCAGTGCCCTTCGCGGCCGTTCGGCTTTGGGTGTTCAGGTTGGCCCATCCCTGTTGCCGTCGGGCGCGGGACGTTTGCTCTCTGCGTCGGTCGCCGCCACCCAGACTCTGTACTCTTCGCCCTCCGCGAGAACGCGAGTGGCACGGGCGTCCGGGTCTCCCGGGCTGAGCGCGACAGTGTCGCCGTCGACGGAGTCGACGACGGCATCAAGGAACGCTGCGACTTGGCCAAGGTGGTGTTCTTCTCCGTCCAACTCGATGTTGAGTCTCTGCGTAACCGCGACATTGATACGTGACCCCGCAGTGAGCGTGGGGCGATCGGTGGCATCGATGGTGAATTCAAACGGTGACCAGGTGGTGCTAGCCGCTTGGCCTTGCAGGAGGGTTGCTGCTTCGAAGACATGTCGGAGTTCTCCCGCGGAGAGGGCGCTCGGGATGCGAAGCAGATCCGTGGAGTGCTGCTGGATTACGTTCAACGCTCGTACGAGCCGCGCCGTTAGATGGAGATTCGAATTTCGGTCGTGAGGGTAAGGAACAGTCCAGCTATAACGGCGCGGTCCGTGGCTGGGACTCAGTCCGATTGACACTCCGCGATCGACCGCATCCATGAATGAAACGGCATCGATGAGGTCGCCTGGCAATTGGCTATAGGCGTCCCAGTTCATACGGAAGTCTGCTTCGACTTCGATAGGCTCGAAGCGGGTCCTAAGTGCAAGCTCCACCTTGTCGGTCCGGTCAGCCCATACGGTTCGCTGGCCGCCGCGCACCCCTGACGTGAAGCTCTTCCGCTCCAACCGCAGTTCGGCGACGACATCACCTGTAGCGTCTCGGACTCCAACGGTGATGCTAGATGCGGGTTCCGGACCGCCCGCTTCGGCCGTGATGGCGGTGAAGTGGATCTCAGCACTGTCAATAGTGCCGCCGAGCCCGCCGGGGAGGTTGAGTTCTGCGGACGCAGCAGACGAGGGGATCGTGAGATCGGTTCCGAAATCGAGAAACTGCTCGAAGCTCTCGGCGAGTGCCGGGTCGCCGGTTACGTCGACCTGCACGGTAGTGGTTATCGGACGCTCGCTGAGGGCGGCAGCGAACTTTGCATACACCTTGATGTGGAGCCACATGGGGCCGTGTTGCTCGGCTGCGACAGCAACCAGCCAGGGCTCATCTACTTGGTGCGGGGGGCAATCGGATGTTCCGAAGTGGTACCGGTAGTGAGGGTCATTGTTTGCTGCACGTTGCAAGATCCTGATTCGGTCGCCGACGTCGGCAGGTTGCAAACGAGTCCCGCTACCAAGGGTCGTGTCACCGCGAATGATGGCGGTGAGATCGGCGAGTTGATCAGCGAGACGGTCCTTGCCCCCCTTGAGGTAATAATCGATGAGCTCTGGGTGGCGTGCCGCGAAAATGTCGAGCCGTGTCAGGCCCATCCATGACCACGTCGGGATGCCCAGAGATTTGACCTCCTCTTCGATTCGAGCGCGGTATCCGGGGCTTGAATCGCGGGGGATCACAAGGTGCCACTCGGTGATCGCCCATCCCTCTTGCCTTGACGTTTCGGCGACCGCCCTGAGCGACTTCCTCACTTGTCGGAACTCTGCGTTGGCAAACTTCAGGGGGAAGTTCTTGACTTGAAACACCTTGCGCTGGCTGTCGCCGTCGGGAACAAAGACATCGATGCCGCCGTCCGGGCCAGGTGTGAACTTCTGACCCAGCGGGTGGTCGGCGCACACCAGCATCGCGACGGTGTGTTCGAACTCGCCGCTGTCGAGGCGAGACCAGGGGACGCGTTCAGTGGACATGGATTCGCCAAGTACTCATCAAGACTTCATCGCGCGAGGGCACCGATCCAGTATCCCAATCGACTACGACGCAGGTTGACGAACAGATGCCGCGACGGGGGAGAGGGCGAAAGTTCGCTCGCTGCGCAGCCTCGACGGTGCGGCTTGTCATAAGACCTGGTTGCCGGTGCCGACTCGAGAGCCCGTCCAGCCGGCTGTGGCGGAACGTCATTGCCAGCCCCAGGTATGTGTCAGCGGCCAGTGTCAGCGGCCAGGGTCAGCGGCCAGTGTCAGCGGCCAGGGTCAGCGGCCAGTGTCAGCGGCCCGCGTTACCGCTCTAGTCGGCGTACTGCCATCGCTTTAACAGCCAAAGAATGGAATTGTGAGCTCTGATTGAACGCGGCTGGCACGCGCTATTTGTTGGTTGTCGCCACCGTGGCTCATCTGGCGCTGATGGACGTCGGTTCGAACGTTATCGGCAGCTTCTTGTAGCCCCTCACGGGCCCTGAGAGGAGGCGCTCGGCGCCGTCGGCAAGTGCAAAGTCGGGTACGTAGGACAGGAGTTCCTCGTAGGCGACTCGGCACTCGAGCCTGGCCAGCGCGGCACCGAGACAGAAGTGGGGGCCGTGACCGAAGGCGAGACCGCGCTCGGTTTTCCGGTCGAGAATGAATGACTCCGGGTCAGCGTACTCCCTCTCGTCACGGTTCGCCGACCCGTAGAGCAGCATCACCTTGCTGCCAGCTCGCATGGTTTCACCGTGCAGTTCGACATCTTCGGTCACGGTCCGGGCGAGGCCTTGGACGGGGGACTCAAGGCGGAGAAATTCCTCGACAGCTGCAGGGAGCAGGCTGTGTTCCGCGGCGATCGTTCGCAGCGTTTCGGGGCGTTCGCTCAGGATCTGGGCGGTGTTCGAGATGAGGTTCGTCGTGGTTTCGTTGCCGGCGATGAGAAGCATGAAGCAGAAGCCGAGGAGTTCCTCTTCGGTGAGCGTCTCGCCGTCGACCTCGGCGTCCAGGAGGGCGGACATGAGGTCGTCCTTGCGGTTGGCGCGGCGTGCGGCGAGCATCGGCGTGAAGTAACCGTAGAGCCCCAGGGCCGCGTTCGTCGCATCCTCGACGGAGGCCGGATCGTTGGGATTGACCTGCACGAGACGGTCGGACCAATCCCGGAACTGCTGCCGGTCCTCGTTCGGGATGCCGAGCATGTCCGCCATGACAATCGTGGGCAGGGGGCCGGCGTACTCGTGGACGAAGTCGACCTCACCTCGCTCGATGAAAGACCCCAGGAGTCCCCGCGCGGTAGCCCGGATGCTGCCCTCCATTTCGGCGATCCGCCTGGGAGTGAAGGCCCGGGACACGAGCTTTCGCAGAGCGGAGTGCCGTGGGGGGTCCATCATGATCATCATCGGCATCAGGTCGCCCATGCCTGCCGCGAGGTCCTGGCCGACGACGATCCCCTTCGCAGAGGAGAAGCGCCGGTGGTCCTGCGTGGCAGCCCAGATGTCGTCGAACCGGGATAGTGCCCAGAATTCTTGTTCCTTGTTCCAGTAGACCGGCGACTCCTCGCGCAGCACCTGATAAATCGGATACGGGTCTGCCTGGACGGCGGGGTCGTACGGGTTGTAGAGCTCTGACACTTGGGGCCTCCGGTCTGGACGGGCCACTTGGGACGGTAAAATACTTTCGTCCCACTGTACACCCGGTTTGCCTGCCAGAATTGAGGCGAGTGGTTCCCCACTGCGAGGAGGCGTGAAATCGACCAGCAGCTGTACCTAGACGCCACCTTGTCGGCCTTCTTGCGCCATGGGGTCAGCCGGACGCGGATGACCGACATCGCGGCGGTGGCGCGGGTATCGAGGACAACGGCGTACCGGATTCTTGGTTCAGTCGATCGCGCGGCGACGAGCCTTCTGCAACGCGAGATCGAGCGCCTGCTGAGCGAGGTGATTCGCGGGCTCGACAGCGCGACTGTCGCACCCGATGTGCTTTCCGTTTGCGCGCGGGCCCTGGAGCGGGTGGAGCAGCACCCCTTGTTCCGTAAGGTCCGCACGGACGAGCCGGGAATCATCGGCGAAGCCCTCGTGCTTCAGACTGCGCCGATCATCGACACCATTACCAGCGCGCTCGCGCCCTCTTTTCGAAAGCTCGCGGATGACGGCGTGCTAGCGGTGGACGACCACGAGAACGTCATCGACAGGCTGGTGCGACTGGGGATCACATGCGTCCTGTCCCCGCCTCGCGGTGGATACCAGTCATTGCTGGGCGACATCCTCCGCGGTAATGCCGGGTAGGTGTGCGACTCGCTGCTTTCCTGGGTGCCGCGCCGGGGGAGTTCATCGCGGTCGTGCTGGTCGAGAAGGTAAGGGCCGCCGACCTCGACCACGGTGCCCTCCACCGTTGCCTTGATGCCTACAGCTGGATATGAAGAGAAGTCTGTCGCCTTCAGCGCGGCCAGGGTTGCTCATCCTGGCGGGCAAGTCGACTCAGTAGAAGAATCTGTTGGAAGCTTGGCGGAGTTACTGGCGGCGAAGCTGCCGCGTGGTCTGAGCGGGTAGTGCGGTGGCGCATCTGTTGTTGTCGACTGCCGAGCAGAATGACGCTCGTGAGCGAGAGCTGGCGGGGGAGTCGCGACCGGATGCTCGTATGGAGGCCGTCCGCGCCGAACCCGGCCGTGCGCACCAGAAACTGCGGTTCTTGATGAGCTTGGGCAGATTCTCCATGCAGTCTGAATCTGGATCGGCTACTTATCCGCCGCCACTGCCCGGTGAGCCGGTGCTTTTGAGCTGGCCATGGTTTTGTGGTCGCGTGAGCCAGCAGCGCCCGGGGCAAGGAACGCTAGCAAGACTGCGGCGCCGGCGGTAAGGATTGCCAACGTAAGCGTGGCCTGACTGCTGCCGTTCACAAATGCTTCTTTGGCGGAGTCGACCAATGGTTGCGCCATTGGTCCGGCTTGTGCGGCGACCTCTAGTGCGGCGGCCAGAGAATCGGCGACCGGACCACGGGCAGGTTCGGGCAGCTGGGGAAGGGTGGGTTGAATGTGGCGGGTGTATCCGGCGGCCAGCACACTGCCGGCTACCGCGATCCCCATCGCAGCGCCGATCTCGCGGGCCGCATCGTTGACTGCGGCGGCGACCCCGTGTTTGCTCTCCGGAGTTTCGGCGATGATGGCGTAGGTCGCCGGGGCTGTGCATAGTCCAAGTCCTGCGCTCATGATCACCAGCGGCCAAAGCAGGTCGAGGTAACGTGCATCGACGGTCAGCCTGCTCACCAGCATCAGACCAACTGCGATGGTCACCAGGCCAGCGACGGTCATCACTCGCAGCCCAAATCGCTGTGACAGTCGGGGGGCGATCACCGAGATCACGATCAGGGGGACCGTCATCGGCACCAACCCCAACGCCGAGGCCAGCGGTCCATATCCCAGGATCAGTTGCAGGTACTGCACCAGGAGTAGGAATACCCCGAAAGTGACCAAGAATTGGATGGCCACCGACAACGAGCCGGCGCTGAAGCCGCGCTTGGCGAACAACCGAACATCCAACAAGGGGGCCGAGGATCGCAGCTCAATCAGGATAAAAAAGGCTGTCGCCAACATGCCGGCCCCGGCGCTGGCGAGAACGATCGGGTCGGCCCAACCCCGCGCTGGAAACTCGATCGTGGCGAATACGATTCCCGCAACCGCGACTGCAGCTGCCGCCGCGCCCACCCAGTCCACGGGAGGGTGATCATGCTGGCTGGACTCAGCGATCGTGCACGCCAGCGCGGCCAATAACGCTCCCGCTGCAGTCAGGCCGACAAATACCGACACCCACGACCAGCGCTCAAGCAACACCCCGGCGCCGAGGATGCCCATCACTGCTCCGGAGCCGGCGACTCCAGCCCACACACCTACTGCTCGGCCGCGATGAACGGCGGCAAAACCAGCAGTCAGAATCGAGAGCGTCGAGGGCATTACCAGTGCAGCGCCCGCCCCGGCAATCGCTCGCGCAGCGATCAACCACGCCGGGTCAGACAGCAGCAGGGGAAGTGCGGACGCCAAGGTGAATATCACCAGACCTATTACGAGAACCGCCCGTCTGCCGTAGCGGTCACCGATCGCTCCAGCGGGCAGGACCAGGCACGCCAGTACCAGCGTGTAGCCATCGACGATCCAGGTCAGCTGGGCTTGCGTCGCTCCAGTCTCTACCGCAATCTGCGGTAATGCCGAATACAGCGCGGCCATGGCCGCGACCACCAACGCCACGGCCAGGCACGACACCGTGAGCATCCACCATTCGGCTCGGGTCCACCGGGATGACTCGGTGATGGTCTGTTGGGACGAGTTCATCGCCGGCCCCTTGCTGTGAGATGGTCGGTCTTGTTTCGAGACAAGTAGTATCACAGTATCCGGCTGGCTGGACAGGTTAGCTTGGACGAGAAGTGACCGTCGGCCGAAGGGGGAGAGCGTGAACGACTGGAGTGCTGATCGGCCCGCTACGGACGACGACGAGCTCGATCCGCGACTGCTGCGCTCACGAAAACGATTACTCGACGCTGCTACGCATCTTCTGAGCACTGGCGGTGTAGAGGCGGTTACCGTCGAGGCGGTCACTCGAGTATCAAAGGTTGCGCGGGCCACGCTCTATCGGCATTTCGGCGGCACCGCCCAGTTGCTTGCAGCGTCCTTCGAGCGGCTGTTGCCTCGCGTCGAAGTCTCTGCCACCAGTGGGTCGGTACGCGACCAACTCATCGCGCTTCTCACGGCCCAAGCTGACCTGATTGACCAGGCGCCGCTGAACATTACAACTCTGGCTTGGCTGTCAATCGGATCAGTCGGCGGCAGCGATCCTGCCGATTCGGCCGCGATCACCTCACTGCGCAGTCGAGTCATCGAGGAATACCGGCAGCCCTTTGACCGCATCCTCACACAGCCTGACGTTCGAGCACAGCTCGGCAACGTCGACACCACCTTCGCGATCGTTCAACTCCTGGGTCCCGTCGTGTTCGCTCGCCTTACTGGGCTCTGCACCGTCGACCACGACGGATGCGTGCAACTCGTTGATGATTTTCTTGCTGCCCGCAAGCAGGGAGGCGAACCCATCCCGGCCGAATCCAGCCACGGCCTGAACCGCCCTGGCGCCGGCGGATCTCGCTAAATCGGGGCTTCTTCTTGTCGGATGGGTGTGACCGCTCGATCGCCGAGGTCGCTGGGGAGGTGGCGAGGCAACCCTAGAGCCCGGTCGTTTCGGTGCGTGCTGCGGCGAGCCATCCGCTGCAGTCTGAGTGCGGCCGGAATTTCTACCGTCCAGTTTGGACTTCCCGATTCGTCAGGCTGCTGCAAGTGATCGCGAAGCTGACTCCAGAGCTTCAGCCAGTTGAAGCTCGAGCGTGGGCAGGAGGCTAACCGCCGAAGCCACACGTTCCAGCCGAGTACGTACATCGACCTCGTGCTCGCTTGCGGCCCTTCCGGCTTCCGTCCATGTCTGTGCACAGTGTCTGGCGACTACGGCGAGATCTTCGGTCGCGAGGTCACCGGTCAAACGTGCCACGTCCGCGCAGCCGTCAGCGAGCAGCTTTCGGAACAGGCCACCTCCGGTGCCGGCCTTCTCGATGAAAGCGCTCAAGCTGAATAAGAGGATCTCGAGTTCGTCAGCCGGTAGATGGGACCAAGTCCGGACATCAGCGGCGAGCTGGGCGACTGCTGCTAAGCCTTCGGAACCGCTCACCGCGGTCGTGAGATCGACGACTCCGGGCGGAGTTGGGTGGCGCATGTTCGCTGCCGATTGACGGAAAGCCGCTGCGGCAACCTGCGCAAGGTCTGGTAACTCATGCGGCCAGGCGATGCGGTACGTGGTGTGACGTGTCGGTTGTGGGAATGACATCGACGACCGTGCTCGAGCGAGAGCGTCGAACGGAACCTTTTGGACCTCGGCACGGTCGTTGTCAACAACGAAGGCGATCCTCTCCGCCTCGTCGTAACCAATTACCACGATATCGTGGCGACTCATTTGGAGCCGAACCCGCAGGTAGGGCAACTCTGCAATGTCGCCCCATATCAGGGCTGGCCTTCCGGCATCGACCTCCTGGCTAATCCACGACCATCCTTCTCGGGGATCGTCGGTCGTGAGCACTTGGACCTGTGCGCCCAGTAGATGGGGGAGATTTACTTCGAAATCGGAGTCTCTCCCTACCAGATAAAGCGGCGGGAAGAGGTCGCTCGAGCGCAAGTAGGACAGGCCAAGTGACCCCCCGAGGGTGAAGACGAGACCTTCATCGGGCGGTTCTTCCCAGCCGAGGCCTTGCCAGTGCAGGAGGTCTCGCATCGCGGCTGAGCCGCAGTGCCCCCCGACCCGATGTGGATAGTTCTCGATGAGCGTCTGGCGAGTCATCAGAGTTCCTTTCTGAACGGCAGGCGGGCACGAACCGGGCTCTCTTGCTGCGCCAGTGGGATGTCAGCGCCGTTCGTCGAGGCTCCGCCGCTGACCGTGCGAGTCTCGCTCGGGACTGGCTTACCCATTGCGCAAGGAATCGGGAGAACCCGTATGGGCGAAATCGGTCCGGACGAAAGGACGCTGCTGTGTGATGACCTGTTTGCTGAGCATGAAATCACGGGGACGATTGATGCAGTCTGCAGCAAGGAGTTCGCCATCACGGAGGTAGAAGCAGCTGAAGTCGCGGTCTCGGGTGGGGTCACCGCTGAGGACGACTTCGTCGTAACCGGTGTTGAGACCGGCGATCTGCAGCTTGAGATCGTATTGATCTGACCAGAACCAGGGCAGCGACACTGCGCTCTTGGACTTCCCGCAAAGGGTAGCCGCGGCGAGTTTCGCCTGATCGGTTGCTGCGGGTACGCACTCCAGCCGGACTCGGCGACCGTATCGAGAGATGTACTTGCTGGCACAGTCTCCGGCGGCAACGATGGCTGGGTCACTGGTTCGGGCGTGCTCGTCGATCACCACACCATCGTTCAGGGTCAAGCCCGCCGCCTCGGCGAGTTCTGTTCTCGGTTCAACACCGATACCCACGATGACCAGATCAGTCGGAATCGACTCGCCAGTAGATAGTGTGACCTCCCGGACGCAATCGTCTCCGACTAATGCTGCGACTTTGGCGCCCGTTCGGATATCGATGCCCTCCTCTCGGTGGATCCGCTCGAAGAACGTTGATACGTCGGGAGCAGTGACCCGCTCGAGGACGCGAGTGGTCGCCTCGAGCACGGTGACTTCCAGGCCCAGTGCCCGTAGTGAGGCGGCCGTCTCAAGTCCGATGTAGCCGCCCCCGACGATCACCACCCGCCGCCCGGGGGCGGCGGACGTGCGGATCAACTCGACGTCTGCGGCGGTACGAAGGTAATGGACCCCGGCGAGATCGGCCCCAGGAACGCGGAGCTGACGAGGGCGGGCTCCCGTGCACAGCGCGAGCTTGTCGTATGTCAGTGTGTCGCCGGTGCTCATAACGATGTGCCCAGCCGAGCGGTCGATCGCCTCCACGTGCGCGTTGAGAAGCTGGATTCGCTGCTTGGAGTAGAAGTCCGAACTGCGGATGGTGATCTCGTCGAGGGTGGTTTTCCCGGCGAGATACGCCTTCGACAGTGGCGGGCGCTGGTAGGGCACCGTGGGCTCCTCGCCGATGAGGACGATCTCACCGCTCCACCCGTCCTGCCGTAGGCTCGCCGCGAGTTGGGCTCCGGCATGGCTGGCACCGATGATGAGGGCTCGCTGCGATGTCATGTGCCGGATTTCGGGGTGAGGCGCACCATCATCTTGCTGATACCCCGCACGAAGTTGGACTGCACGTACTCGGGTTCGCCGACGACCTCGATGTTCTCGAAGCGGGGGAGCAGCTCTTCCCAGAGGATCCGCAGCTGCATTTCGGCCAGTCGGTTGCCCATGCACCGGTGTACGCCGAACCCGAAGGAGATGTGGTTGCGGACGTTGGCCCGGTCGATGATGAAGTCATCGGGCCGCTCGAACACACGCTCGTCGCGGTTGCCTGAGGCGTACCACATCACGACCTTGTCACCCTTACGGATGAACTGACCGTTCAAGATAGTGTCAGTCTTGGCGATTCGGCGCATGTAGGCCAGCGGCGTTTGCCACCGGATTATCTCGGAGACCATGTTGGGGATCAGGTCAGGGTTGGACTTGAGCTTTTCGAACTGGTCTGGGAACCGGTTCAGCGCCAGAACGCCACCACTCATCGAGTTCCGGGTCGTGTCGTTCCCTCCGACGATCAACAGCACAAAGTTGCCCATGAATTCCATCGGGCGGTCGATCAGATCCTTGGTGTTCTCGTTGCTCTGCAGCATGGTGACCAGGTCGAAACCGGGTTCCTCCCCCTCTGCTAACCGAGCCTTCTTGTCGTACCACAGAGAACTCAGACCGCTCGCCATCTCGCGCATTCCGTCGAACGTCTCGTCGAGGTCCGCAGGACCACCGTTCGCTTCCTCGAACGAAGTTGCAATATCTGACCAGTACACGAGTTTGTGACGTTCCTCGTATGGGAAGTCCAAGAGCGTCGCGAGCATTCGAGCTGTCAGTTCGATCGAGACAGCCTGGACCCAATCGAACGGCTGATTCACCGGCAAGTCGTCTAGTACCTCGCGAACCCGAGACCGAATGAGCGTCTCCATCTCGCGCAGGTTCTTCGGCGCCACCACCCCCTGCACAGCTGCTCGCTGCACGTCGTGGCGCGGTGGGTCCATCGCGATGAACATCTCAATATCGAGAAAACGAGGCGGGGCCCCGATCACTATCATCGGCTCGGCGGAGAAGACCTCATGGTTCTTATCGACCGCGATGATGTCTTCATGTCGGGTCACTGACCAGAACGGCCCGAACGCACTGTTGGGCTGAAAGTGGACCGGAGCCTCGTTTCGCAGGCGCTCATAGTAGGACTGCCAGCGGCCTTGGCGATAGAGAAAGGGATTACTGAGGTCGATGTCGGCGAGCTCGACATCCTCGACGGGAGGAATGGGACTCTCTACGAAGAGCTTCTTCCCATTCGTCCTTGTCACCCAGCGCCGAGTCCTGTCGTACAGATGGGCGCCCCGGATCTGAAGATCCATCGGGATGGCCGACCGGATTCTGTCCCCGACTTCTACATGATTGCTTGACACGACTCTTGATCCCTTCGTCGTTACATCTGGAACTCTGGCACCTGGACGACCAGGCCGTCCCAATCCGCGGACGCGGTCATCTGGCACGACAGTCGAGAGGTCGGCAGCCTTTCCGGGTTCATTGCGAGCATTTCCTCTTCACTTGCTCCCGAGAGGCCGACCTGTTCGGACCACTGCGGATCAACGATGACATGACACGTGCCGCACGCGGCTTCGCCTCCGCAGTCAGCGTCAATCCCGGGCACCGCGTTGTTGACGGCGATCCGCATGAGTGACTGCCCCTCCTCTAAGGGCACCACGTGCTTCTCTCCCTCATGTGAGACGAAGGTTACGACTGTCATCGCTGGCTCCTGCATGGTTGTTCGGGTAATAGCTGCTCACAGCATTGCTAACAACGACGACTGCGGCTAGGTTGATTGAGGGCAGAAGCTTGTTAATTTGGCTCAGAAGGCGGGGGCGATGAATCTTGATCGCGAGGGCGTGCCACCGCTCGTGTTCGCGCAGTTACTTGAGAGCCCAGTTCTGGAGCAAGACGCCGTTGCACGGTTTCGCGAGATCATGGATCGTGAGCGAAGCGACGTCGAGTCAATTCTCGCCATCAACGCCCAAGTTCCCCTGCGGTGGATCAGGGAAGCCTTGCCCGACCTCGACGTTGACCAAGCAACGACCCTCGGTTTGGCGTTCGCCCAGCATGCTCATCTGACGTCCTTCGGACCATTAAGCGTCCCACTAGTAAGCGCAGGTTCCGCAGGCGAGATATTGGAATTGCTTGCCTACCTGCCGCTAATAACCCCAGCCCTGAGTGCGCAGTTCTACGCAGGTGGACACGGAGTGTCTGTCGCGCTCAATGGGCAGACGGGCGATCGAGTCCTAGACTCCCTAGTGGTCACCTACTGTGGTGCGGTCCTGCTGAGGCTGCTGAATATACTCGTTGGCGATGCACCAGACATCACACTCTCACTGGGTTGGCCCGCTCCGGAAGGTCTGCCCGTGGATCAGGATCGGTTAGCTGGTCGCCTGGTATTTGACGCTTCACTGTCCATTCTGCATTTTCCCGTTGACGCGGTCAATCACGTCTGCCGGTTCTCTGACCCCGTGGCGTATCGACTCGCTATCAGTGACTTGCAGCGAAGGCTCGACGAGCGGAGTAAAATCGCCTCGTATTCGGACAAGGTGAGACGTCTGATAGAGAAGCGTCCCGCAGATTGTGGAAGTCAGTGGATTGCAGACGAACTCTCCATCTCTACGAGCACACTTAAGCGGCGCCTCTCTGAGGAAGGGATGACCTATCGCGGACTGCGCCAGTCGGTCATTCGTGAGTACGCGATTCTTCGTTTACTGGACGGATCTGTGTCCGCGAGCGAGATCGCCACGGACCTCGGATATAGCGACCTCGCCAGCTTTTCACACGCTTTCAAGCACTGGACCGGCCACCCGCCGACGGGGTTCCGTCGTAGGTAGCGCTGCCACTTGGTTGACTCGTACAGGGCAACTGGCATTGCACGGTGCCTTCCGCTTCGCCCGTTCTTTGGGCGTGGCGTTCAATATCTTCAGGCTCCGCCGACATCCTCGACGTATTCGGGCCTGGTGCTCGCGGCGGTGAGTTTGGCCTAAGCCCTCGAGTTTCTCTGTGACTGCAAAAAGTGTTCAACCTCGACCACGATGAACAGGGCAGTGGCAGTAATAACAGTGCGGCCCTCTGCATCCTCCATCGTGGACGTGAGGTCCAATTTCCGGCCATCGCGAGACCGAACTGCAGCGCGCAGGATGTACGGGGTGTCGAGTAGTGCTGGCGCAAGATACTCGAGCTCGAGACGGCGCGTCACGGCGAGCTCGCCGACCGAATACAGCAAGAAGCCGAAGAGGTCGTCAATCACGGTCGCTACCGCGCCGCCGTGTGCAATGCCCGGTGCCCCGACGTGGCGCTGGTCGAACTGGTGGTGTGCGACGACGCCGTCTCCGTCACGCCGTACCGAGAGGAAGTGACCATTCGGGTTCTCTGGTCCACAGCCAAGGCAGTTGGGGTGGTGGGGAGGAAGCTCGGAGGAACCGGATTCCATGCGCGTGAACGAGGCCACCCAGTTGTCGATATCGGTACCTATCGGCTCGCCGGCCTTGTCGCGAAATGTGTCCATGTCCAGACCTTCCTGTCGATGAAGTTGTACTGGGTGCGATACCTCGGCTTGTGGCGACGGAGATATCGCCGACACCCGCACGTCCGACCCGTGACCCAACCTTTGACCGGGACGTCCAAGGGGCCCTGAGGCCCGATACGGGTGGCCTGAGCAACTGGCTGTCGACGGCACGATAGTCAGGTCGACAAGGCCGACTGAGCCGGGACACCTTGTACTGTACGAACATACAGTAAGCGGTACCGACGTATAGTCTAGTTTGGGGTCCGTAGGCTCGACCGCAACTGAAGGGGAACCGCGTGAATCGTTCCGCACCAGGCGCCGCGGGCCGGGATCTCACTGCCAAGGCGCGCATCCGCAACGCCGCACTGGATCTCTACGCCGCCAACGGCGAGGACGGCACTTCGTTGCGAACCGTGGCAACCGCGGCCGGAGTGACGGTGGGTCTCGTGGTCCATCACTACGGCACAAAGGACGGCCTTCGCGAGGCGGTCGAGCGACTGGTCGTAGAGCATTTCGCTACCGCACTTGCCTCGGCGCCCGTGGACATCCCAGGCGCCGACATCGCCCGGATCCGCAACGACGCGGTTGTCGACATGCTGGTCAGGCGTCCCGAGGTGGTGAACTACCTGCGCCGCGCGTTGCTAGATCCCGGCGGTCAGCGAGGTGAGTTACTCGAGCGACTCACCGAGCTGACACACCGGGAAGTGGCGGCTATGCGGGAATCTGGCGCGGCGTCTAGGGTCCGCGCCGATGCTGTTCAGGTGGTCGACGTCATCGTCACTCAGCTGGGCCGTTTGTTCCTCCAGCCGCTCGTGGACTCGATGTGGTCCCATCTCGGGACATACACCCACACCGAAGGCCACGACAAGCCGGAACTGAGTGTTCGCGTCACCGAGACATTGGCACCGCAAGGAACGCCGCAATGACCTTGGTCATGGTAAGTCGCTGGTTTCGAGGCCGGACGATGCCGCGAGCCGCCGAGAATCGTTGCCGCGTGACGGCCACAGTGGACTCCACTCTTAGGGGCAAGAAAACGAGATCCTGTGGCACGCCGTTGACTATCTGTCGCAGGCGAACCCGCCAGACGGCGATATGCCCGTGTGGGGCAAGAAGGTCGGCTTTCGGAATGTCTCCGACCACGCCCACGCAGGGGGCGACGGAATCGCGCACAGCCTCAGACCGAGCAGCTCCACCAGTCGCGCCCCCGCGCCTGCTGATGAAGCGCCGGGTTCTGAGGTGCCGAGTTGCCAGTGCGAGACCGGACGAACGTGCGAGCAGTTCGGGGAGCGGTCGAGTTCGCGAGATTCACAACTCGGCATCGTCTACTTGTCATAACGACAATTAGCGGCGTCCAAGGGAAGCGGGCCTGTGCAACACGGCGTGAGAAAGCGATGAACTCCTCGCCGGGGACGGCACCCGAGACGCGCAGCCGTCATCCATAACTCGACCAGGGCCCGGACACCCCTATCGCGTGGCGGACCTATCCGCGGGCCACCTCATTCAGGTCCCCGGTCTCCACGTCGTAGACGAATCCGCGAACAGCGGTGCCGTACAAGAGGTACGGGTCCGCCTCGACCCGCGCCAGCGATTGGCGGACGTCCGCCTCCACCTCTGGAAACGCCTCCGCGGCCCACCGTGGACGCAGGCCCGTCTCGGCCTGAATTTGGTCCTTGAAGTCGTCGTCCCGGAACGTGAGCATGCCGCAGTCGGTGTGGTGGATCAGCACGATCTCCTCGGTGCCCAACAGGCGCTGGCTGATCGTGAGGGAGCGCAGGACGTCGTCGGTGATCACGCCTCCGGCGTTGCGGATCACGTGCGCATCACCCTCGGACAGACCCAGTAGCCCGTACGGGTTGAGGCGGGCGTCCATGCACGCCACCACGGCGATCTTGCGGCCGGGCGGCATGGGCAGGCCGCCCTTGTCGAAGTCGGATCGGTAGGCCGTGGCGGCCTCGAGCAGCTCGTCGGTGACTGTCATGTCCGGAATCTAGTCCCGGAGTCGCACCAAGACCAGCATTCTTCTTGCCGCGAGGGAATCCGCCGGAGCTATCGCTTCCGGTCGGAGTGGTCGGCGAACCTCTCGAGGTCCCGGACGTGGCCGGAGACGATGATCACGTCCTCCGCACCGATCGAGGTCTCCGGCTCCGCGTAGTGGAAGGGCTGGCCGGGAGGCTTGATCCCCACGATGTTGACCTTGTGGCGGCTGCGGGGCCGGCACTGGTCGATGGTGCGACCGACGACGTCTCTCGGGGGGAGCATGCGCGCGATCGCGAAGTTGTCGTCGAACTTGATGAAGTTCATCATCTGGTTGGCGACCAGGTGCGCCACCCGGACACCTGCGTCGTGCTCGGGGAACACGACGTGGTGACACCCGATCCGGGTGAGGATCTTTCCGTGCGCCTTGTTGATCGCCTTGGCCCACACGTGCTCCACGCCCAGGTCGACGAGGTTCACGGCCACCAGGACGGACGATTCGATGGAGGTCCCCACGCCCACGACGGCGGTGGAGAAGTCCTGCGCGCCGAGCTGTTGGAGGGCCTCGATGTCGGAGGCGTCCGCCTCCACGACGTGGGTCAGGGAGTCGGCGTACTTCTGCACGAGTCCGTGATCCCGTTCCACCGCGAGCACCTCGCGCCCCTGGGAGACGAGCTGGGTGGCCAGGGAGACGCCGAAGCGGCCCAGGCCCACGATGAGCACCGGGGACTGGCGACGGTTGCGGTCAGCCAATGATCGGCCTCTCTGTGGGTAGGCGGTATCTGGTGCGCTGGGCTCGCATTGTGAGCGCGGTGGCGAACGTGATGATGCCGACCCGCCCCGCGAACATGAGCCCGGACAGAACGTACACCCCCGCGGGCTCGAGTTCCGCGCTCAGGCCGGAACTCAAACCGCAGGTGGCGAACGCGGAGATGGACTCGAAGAGCGGGCGTCCGAGGTCCTCGCCGGTGAGGACCATCAGCGTCAGGGCCGAGGCCGACACCAGCGTCAGTCCCATGCCGGCGACGGAGACGGCGACCCGGACCGAGGACGTGGGCAGCGCGCGGCCGTGGGCGGTGGTGTCCTCCTGCCCACGGGCCTCGGCGAGGAAGGCGAGGAAGATGACGGCGAGGGTGGTGACCTTGACCCCGCCGGCGGTCGACACCGAACCGCCGCCGACGAACATCAGCGCGTCGGTGATGAACATGGTCGAGGACCTGGTGTCCGACGGCTCGATCACGGCGAAACCCCCGGATCGCATCATCACCGAGGCGAACAGGGAGTTCTGCAGCTTGTCCGCGACGCTCTCCCCACCGAGGGTCGCGACGTTGCTCCATTCCAGCGCCGCGAATCCCGGCGCCCCGACGAGCATCAGCAGGACGCTGAACTCGACGGTCAGGCGGGTGTGGAGGTTCCACCTGCCGAGGTGCCACTGGTGCTTCCACAGGACCAGCAGGACGGGGAATCCCAGACTGCCCAGGAACACGGCGCAGATCAGTGCCCAGAAGACCACGGGGTCGTGGGCCACCGCCGCCAGGCCGTCGGGGTGGAGGATGAAACCGGCGTTGTTGAACGCGGAGACGGCGTAGAAGACGGCATGCCAGATCCCGTCCCCCCGACCCGACCTCCCCCAGCCCGCCCGCCGACGTCCCGGTCTGCGCCAGCAGGCGGGTGCGGACCCCGAACTGCCGGGTGACCGAGAGTGCCAGCATCGACGAGATCGTCACGATGCCCAGGCCGCCCAGCTGGATCGCCGTCAGGATGACCACCTGACCCGCCGAGGACCAGTGGGCGGCCGTGTCGACCGTGGTCAGACCCGTCACCGACACCGCTGACGTGGCCGTGAAGACGGCGTCGTGCAGCTCCGGCGAGCTGCCCGAGGACGTGGCCTACGGCATCATCAGCAGTGCGGTGAACAGGGCGATGGCGGAGGCGAACGCCGCGAGCGCGGACCTGGCCGGGGAGCTGTAGGTGGACGCGCGAATCGCCTGCGCGCCCGAGGAGAGGACGCCCGCGCTCCTGGACACCATGGGAGTGAGGGTAACCCCAGCGGTCTGCCCCGCTGACAGCCGCGTGCGCGTCGTGTGTCAGCCGCGCGCGCGCCGTGCCGCGAGTCCGAGGAACGCGTCCAGGACGAGGAAGGCCGCCAGCGAGATCCCCAGGAGGGGGACGGCCCACCCGATCGCCGCGACGACGGCTACCCCGACCAGGGTTCCCGCCGGGCGTCGGCGCAGCAGTTCGAGCAGGGCACCACGTACGGGGGGCCGGGCCGGACCGCCGGTGCGGGTCGGCCGCCGCGTCCACCACAGGACGTATCCCCGCACGATGACGACGACGAGGGCCGCCGCCACCGCGGCAAGCAGGAGCTGATTGGCCAGCCCGAACAGGAACCCCATATGGAGGCGGATCCCCCAGTCGGTCAGTCTGGCGGCGAGAGGGTGGTCGGAGAACGGGAGGGTCTGGACCACCCCGCCGGTCGCGGCGTCGACGCTGACCGCGTCGGGGCCGGGGGTCCAGGAGCGCCGGACTTCCTGCACCCGCCAGAGGTCGCCGTCACCGGTGGGCGGAATGAGCTGGACCGGCTCCGTCAGTCCCGCCGTGCGTGCGCCGGTCAGGGCGACCCCGGCGTCGTCGGGGGTCCAGGCGGCGGCGGTCCCGAGTGCACCGTTGTGGGAACCGTGACCGTCGTGGCCCCCCGCGGCCTGGTCGGAGGACCCGCTCGGGGAGTTCTCGGGGGACTGGGCGGACAGAGTCGGCGTGGTCCATCCCATGGCCCCACGGAGGTCGGCGACACGTTGTCCGGCATGAGCCGACCAGGTCAGTCCGGTCGCCGACAGGACCAGCATGCCCACCAGCGCCCAGGTCCCCAGGACGGCGTGGCTGGAGCGTCGGCGCGCCCGGCCCGTGAGCCCGGGCGCCGACCGCAGCAACGTCGACCGCAGCGATGTCGACCGCAATGACGTCGACTTCGGCGCCGAGGCGCCGGCGCGGCGGGTGCGGCCCCACCACAGGTACAGCCCGGCCAGCGCGAGAGGGGCGAGCCAGCTGGCGGCGAGCTCGGAGTACAGGCGGCCCGCCTCGCCGAGGTGCAGACTGCGGTGCACCCCGGACAGCCAGGTGCGCAGGGGCAGCGCCTGCCCGGAGCCGTACTGGACGGTGTCGCCGCGGATCACACCGTCGGAGGGGTCCACGAAGACCACTCGGGAGTGTGAGTCCGACGGCAGTGACCCGTCCGAGAACAGCACCCGGGTCGTGGAGCCGTCGTTCCCGGGCACGATCCTCGACACCGGGAGCTCGGGGTGCGCGGTGCGGGCGGTGGTGATCTGCTGCGCCAGCGGGACGGTCTGCGCCGGCGAGGCGGCGGTCAACTGGTCGGCGTAGACCACCCGCTCGATCGTCGGTGCCAGCGCGTAGAAGAAGCCCGACACCGCGGCGATGAGCAGGAACGGGCCGATGAGCATGCCGACGTAGAAGTGCAGGCGGAGAGCGAGTTGACGCACGGGGCCGCCGACGCCCGGGGGACGGGTGTCGCCTCGGCGGAGGTGGCCTGCGCGGGAATGGTCGGTCGTGGTGGTCATGGGGAGGGCACTCCTGATCCACGGCCCGGGTGCCGCCGGTGCGCGTGCGTGCGCGACCGTCGGGGGCCGTTCGAGATGAGAGAAGGACTCGCACACCACCCGGCCCCGGGCGAAGGCACGAGGGGAGGAGGTGTGGTGGATCAGGCGGGAAGTGGGGGTCCGCGTAGCGTCCGCGCGGTCAACAGCAGCACCGGGACCGGGGCGCTGTCGCGGGCGGCCGCCGGGGTGCCCGGGAACGGGGTACTGGGAGCGAGGAGAGCGCGGACCAGTAGGACCAGTCGCGCGGCGACCTTGCGCAACCCCTCGGCGGCTGCGGTCACCAGCACCGCGGTCAGTACGGCCCCGACGAGGTGGGCGACCAGCATCGACGGGTCGAGGTGCGCAGTGTGGGCCAGTGCCTGGGTGGTGAGGCCCCAGCCGGTGCCGGGGGGCAGGGGGAGGGCACCGTGGACATGGCCGAGACCGTGCCCGTGGCCCAGCCCGGCGGCGGCAGAGGGGTGTCCGGCGGCGGCAGAGGGGAGCCCGGCGGCGGGCGAGGGGTGGCCGGAGAGTCCGGGGTGCCCGGCGGTGGGGGCGAGCGTGGCGACCGAGAGGGCGACGTGACCGACCGCCTGACCCAGGAGCCCCGCCACCGCCAGTCCCGGCGCCCCCCGACCGGCCCGGCCGCGGGCGAGCGCGGCGACCGGGAGCAGGCACAGGAACACGACGGCCCATCCGCCCGGGCCGGGCGCCGAGCCCCCGGCGGCCGTGTGCGCGACCGTGGCGGTGAGCACGGACGCGAGCACCACCGCCACCGCGCGCCACTGCGCCATCGGGTCGCAGTAGCCGTTCACGACGTAGAACCTACGTCACCGCTCCCTCACCCCGCCGACCTCCCCGGCCGCCGTGGCGAGCGGTCAGGTGGTGCGGGTGTGGGCGTCCATGTCGTCGACCTTCATGTCGTCGACCTCCATGTCCCAGACGGGTGGCCCGTCCGGGTGGTCGCGGCGTCCGGTCACGTGGAACCCGTGCCGTTCGTACAGCCGCACGTTCCGCTCGTCCGAGGTCTCCAGCCGTACGGCACGGGCGCCTCGACGTGCCGCCTCGGCGAGCGCGAAGACGATCAGGGCGCTACCGAGCCGTCTGTCCTGCGCGGCGGGGCGTACGCCGACGGTCTCCAGGCTCCACCCGTCGTGCGGCGGCGATCCGTCGCCCAGCCTCCCGATGCGATCACCGTGCAGGGCCACGATCTGATCGACGGCCGCGTCGTCGGGGTCCGGCGCGTCCGGGGGCAGGAGCGCGATCACGCCATACCGGTCCTCGGTGACCGCGACGATCCCGTGCCGGTGGGCGTGCTCGAGATAGAGCTGCTGCAGTGTGAGCAGGCGCTCGGCGTATCCCTCCTCCGGGATGACGTGTCGGGTCCAGGGGTAGTCGGCGAACGCCTGGGCCAGGGTCTCGGCTGCGGGGGCGAGATCGTCCGGTGAGGCGAGGCGGGGGTCACTCATTTTTGGGCTCCTGCGGGTCGGATCATCGCGGTGGATTCCTGGCCGGACCCCGTGGGCACCGTGCCCACGGGGAGGAAGCCGAAGCGTTCGTACAGCCGGCGGCTCCCCGGGGTGGTCGCCTCGAGGAACACCGGCTCCGGCCCACCCTGGTCGATGATGTCCAGGCGGTGGCGCAGGAGGGCCGACCCGATCCCCTTCCCGCGGGCCCGGGGCCCGGTGGCGATGTCGTGGAAGTACCAGTGCGGTTCCGACGGCCGATGTGCGTCGACAGCGCGGGTGTGGGCCGCTCCACGGCGCGCGGTGGGCGAGATCAGCAGCCGGAAAATCGCCGCGCCCCTCTTTCCCCACCGCGACCATCGTCCCGCCTCGCGGTGGGGAGGCTCCCAGAGCAACGCCCCCAACGTCTGCCCGTTCTCCACGGCCACGTCGACCCGGTCCGGGTGTCGACTCACCTGGCGCCGGTAGTGCGCGGTCAGGCGCGCTGGCCGTGAGGCCTCGTCGGGGAAGAACTGTGCCCACGCCGGATCGGCGCCGAACGCCTGCCCGAGCATCTCCCCGATGGTCTGCGCATCGGAGGCCGCCGCCGGTCTGACTTCCACCATGACTTCCTCCCTCGATCTCTGCTTATTCTACAATGTAGAAAAATCGTGTCGGGCCCGTCGGCCCGAAAGTGGGGGGACTGATGGTCGAGCGCGACGCCGGACGTGGGCCCAGGGGGTTGTCCCCCGCCCGGATAGTCGAGGCGGCGGTCGGCGTGCTGGAGGAGGGCGGGCAGGAGTCGTTCAGCATGCGCGGTGTGGCTCGCGCGGCGGGGTGTGACGCGATGTCGGTGGCCTATCACTTCGGGTCCAAGCAGGGACTTACCCGGGCCATGGCGTCGTGGCTCGACGGTCAGGTGCGGCCCGCCCCGCCCGGGGCGCCCTGGCGGGCGACACTGCGCCACCTGGCGGAGCAGTACCGCGCTCTGGCCGGGGCCTATCCCCGGACGTTCCCGCTGCTCCAGCAGTTCACCCACACCGGGTCGGCCGACTACGCCACGACGGAGGTGGTCCACGCGGCGATGCTGGGCGCCGGGGTTCCGCGTCCGCAGGTGGTGACGGTGACGGTGGGCTGGTACGCGACCGTCCTCGGACTGGCCACGGCGGAGGCCCTCGGGATGGTCGCTCCCGTGGACGAGGCCACCGCGGCGGAGATCGCGGGGCTGCCCGCCGCGGACTATCCGCTCACCACGGCGTTCCTGGACGACTATCGCGGGATCGACCCCGGCGTCGTCTTCCGCACCGCCGTGGAGCTGATGCACGACGGGATCGAGCGGCTGGGCGGCGGCGCGGAACCGGGCGGTCCACCGATGTCCTGAGCGCCGCAGCGTCCGTGAGGGCCTCAGCCCTCGGGGCTGCGCAGCGGCATCTCGTGGATCTCGCGGACGAACTCAGGCAACGGGGCCCCGGTGCGCAGGACGGTGGCGATCGCCGGATCCGCCAGGTGGAGCCGGCCCACCGAGATGAGGTCGAACTCGCCGGCCTCCAGGCAGCCCGCCACGGCATCGATGTTGTCCGCGGTGTGGGCGGGCGCCCCGGACTTCTGCTCGCGGAGAGAGGCCCCGATCCCCACCCCTCCGACCGCGCCCGTCGGCAACCCGGTCAGACGGCGGGCCCATCCGGCCAGGGACACCTCGCCGTCGTCGCCCTCCAGGTCCGGGAATGCCGGGTCGTTGAACCGCCTGGTGGAGGCGTCGAGCAGGTCCACCCCTGCGTCGGCGAGGGCTCCCAGGTACACGCCCAGCTCCTCGGGCGTGGTGGCCTTGCGGGCGGTGTAGTCCTGCTGGGTGTGCTGGGAGAAGCGGTAGAACAGCGGGGCGTCGGGACCGATCGCCTCGCGCACCCCGGCGACCACCGCGGCGGGGAACCGGCTGCGCGACGCCAGGTCGCCGCCCCAGGTGTCGGTCCGCCGGTTGGTGTCGGCCCAGACGAACGAGTCGAGGAGGTACCCGTGACCGCCGTGGAGGGTCACGCCGTCGAATCCGGCCTCCATCGTCAGCCGGGCGGAACGGGAGAACGCGTCGATCACCGCGGTGATGTCGCCCTCGGTCATGGGCGCGACCTCCGGCGACCACCGGGCGACGCTCCGCTCGGAATAGGTGGTGACGCCCGGGGTGCCCCACCGTCCGGACGGTCGCATCGGGTGCATCTCCATGAGCCGGTCCCGATTGGCCCGGTCGAAACGGGCGTTGGCGCCCCAGAGCGGGCCGACGTGCCACAGCTGCGCGAGGATGCGGCCCCCGGCCGAGTGGACCGCGTCGGTGACCTGCCGCCAGGCGGCCACGGACGCGGGTGAGTCGAGGCGCGGGATCCAGGCGTGGTCCACCGAGGTCGGGTGGTCCACACCGATTCCCTCGGTGACGATCAGCGCGGTCCCGCCGGCGGCGCGGGAGGCGTAGTAGTCGCGGTTCACCTCGTCGGGCAGGGCGTCCGGGCAGCCCATCCGCGTCATGGGCGACATGACCAGGCGGTTGGCCAGTTGCATGGACCTGACCTGCAGGGGGCGGAACAGCGCCTCGCGCGTGGTGGCGACCGATGACGTCATCTCGTGGGACCTCTTCTTCTCCGGTGAGGGCGAGGTGCCGGACCCGGGCCCGGCGACGCCATCACTTGACAACTGTCAATAATAGAGAAGTCCGGCACGGTGTGGAGAGCGATCCGCCCGATCGCCTCCGCCGGGACCAACGGGGTCGGGTACGGGGCCGCGCCTCGCGACATCCGTCGATCCTGCCTCGGGAGAGCCCGTGATCGGCCGCCCGGTCGTCGGAAGGAGGAGGACCCGCCGGGAGGCCCGGCCGATAGGCTCGCGACGATGCGGCCGCCTCCGCGCCGCAACACACTCTGGAGGTCATCTGTGTCCGGACATCTCAGCGGCAAAGTCGTCATCATCACCGGGGCCGGGGGTGGGTTCGGCAAGCTGATCGCGGAGAAATGCGCCGCGGGCGGTGCGCACGTGGTCGGCGTCGATATCGACGCCGAGGGACTCGCCTGCGTGGTCGACGGCATCACGGCCGCCGGTGGTTCGGCGCTCGCCCGGGTCGCCGACGTCACCGACACCGAGCAGGTCAGGGCGGCCGCCTCCGCCGCGGTGGAGGCGTTCGGCGCCATCGACGTCCTGGTCAACAACGCGGGGGTCATGCCGCTGGCCTACTTCGCCGATCACGAGCGGGCGCTGCCCAGGTGGCTCAAGGCCATCGACATCAACATCAAGGGGGTCGTCAACGGCATCTCCGCCGTCTACGACCAGATGATCGAACAGGGGCGCGGACAGGTCGTCAACATCTCCTCGATCTACGGCAATGCCGGGATCGCCGGCTCCGGCGTCTACAGCGCGACCAAGGCCGCCGTCACCACCCTCTCGGACTCCCTGCGGATGGAGACCAAGGGCAGGATCAAGGTCACCACGGTCAAGCCGACCGGGGTCGCCGGCACCAACCTCGCGAGCTGGATCGTCAACGACAAGGCGATCACCGGAATGGTCGGCCAGCGCGCGGACACGTTCCGATCGAACCTGGCGGCGTTGGCCGCGGGCGACCTGCCCGCGGACTTGACCGACGCCGATTCGGTCAAGTACTGGCTCATCACGCCCGACGACCTGGCAGACGCGGTGGTCCACGTGATCGACCAGCCGTGGGGCATCAGCATCAGCGACATCACGGTCCGGGCGAGCGGCGAGGACTACCTCTACTGAGCCGGGCCCGCGCGCCTCACCGACCTGCCCCCAGGGTGCGGCGCCCCGGTCACCGACGCTGAGGGACGAGCGACCACCGGCTCCCCGCACGATCGGGTTGTCCTGAGCGATCGGGCAGCCCCGTGCCCTCGGGCACCCCGGAGCGGCCGAGCAGCCCGGCGTTGGCGTCGGCGAGCAGTGCGTCGACCGTCTCGCGGGCGCAGGTCTTGTTGGACCCGATGAACCCCCGGGGACCGCGCTTGATCCACCCGACCACGTAGGCGCCGGGGACCTCGGACCCGCCGGGGTGGTCGAGGACGCGGCTGTCGCGGTGGGGGATCGTCCCGGTGACGGGGTCGAACGGCACGCCCGGCACTGGCACCCCGCGGTACCCGACCGAACGCAGGACCAGCCCCGCGGACAGGACCTCCTCGGTTCCCGGGCGGGGAATCGCGCGCACGTCGCCGTCCAGGCTGGTCAACTCCGTCCCCGCGATCCGCAGTCCCTCGACGCGCTCTGTACCGACGACCTCCACGGGTGCGGTCTGGAAACGCAGGACGATCCGCGGGCTACCGGTCCGCGGCGCGCGGGCGGCCACCTCCGCGAGGCAGTCGAGCATGAGGGATCGCTGGGGATCGGACTCCGCTCCCGGGTCGATCCCGTCCGGGGCGTCGACGCGCAGGTCGATGTCGTCACGCGAGGCCAGTCCGACCAGCTCGGGAAGGGTGAACGCGGCCTGGGCGGGCCCGCGTCGACCCAGCACGACGATCTCCCGGATGCGACTGTCCCGCAGGGCCTTCAGGGCGACAGGGGAGATGTCGGTCGCGGCGAGGGACTCCGCAGGGGTGGCGAGGATCCGGGCGACGTCGAGGGCGACGTTGCCGTTGCCCACGATGACGGCCCGCTCGTGGTCGAGCGGGACCCGGGCCTCGACGTGGTCGGGGTGGCCGTTGTACCAGGACACCACCTCCGTGGCGGACATGCTCCCGGGGAGCCCGGTGCCCGGGATCTCGAGGGGGCGGTCGGTGCTGGCCCCGGTCGCGTAGACCACGGCGTCGTGGGCGGCGGCGAGCTCGTCCACGGTGACATCCCGGCCGATCTCCACCCCCAGCCGGTAGGTGAATCCGGCCTGGGCCTCGATGAGCGCGAACAGGTCGGTGACCGACCGGGTCCTCGGGTGGTCGGGGGCCACGCCGTGCCGGGCCAGGCCGTGGGGGACGGGCAGGCGATCGAAGACGGTCACCTCGACGCCCGGCTGCCTGAGCAGCTCGTCGGCGGTGTACAGAGCGGCGGGGCCGGCTCCGACGATCGCCACCCGCAGTGGCTCCCCCGCGGGGCCGCGGTCCCGCACCAGACGGCGGATCGGGGGGACCGGCGCCTGGGGCGGGTACGGGCGAGACGGCGTGCTCAACACGGCGTTGAGGTCGAGGAAGACCTGCTCGCCAGGGGCGAGGCGGTCGTCGGGGACGATCGCCCCGACCGGGCACGCTCCCACGCACGCCCCACAGTCCACGCAGACGTCCGGGTCGATGTACAGCATCTCGGCGGTGGCGAAGTCCGGCTCGTCCGGAGTCGGGTGGATGCAGTTGACCGGGCACGCGTGGACGCAGGACGCGTCGGCGCAGCAGGCCTGCGTGACGACGTGGGGCATCAGACGGCGGCGGCGTACGAGACGGGCGGCTCGCTGCGGTAGCGGGAGGCGCGGCCGTCGATCTTCAGCGCCCGCCAGACACGCCGTGCGAGGGGGTTCATCAGTCCGGACTGCTCCGCGAGCATGCGCACGTCGGAGAAGAGGTCGGACAGGAACTCGCGGGAGCGCGGGCTGTCCCAGTACAGCTCGTCGATGACCTCGCGGGGAACGTCGAACTCGTCGCGGAACTCCTTGGTCGGCTTGAGGATGGCATCGCACAGCACCCGCATGATCACGGGGAACGCCAGGGAGACCGCGAAGATCTGACCGCGGCTCATCCGGGGCGCGTGGCGGGCGACGTAGGTGTGCGCGAAGGAGATGTGCCGCGCCTCCTCGGCCACGTGGATCTCCATGATGCGGCTCAAGACGGGCGGGAGCTCGTCCGCGCCGCGCAGGATTTGCTTCTGCGTGTGGTCGATCGGCTCCTCGCCGGCGAGGACGCCGATGAAGAAGCCCACCGGGGTGAGGGAGGCGAACCACGGGATGATCGGCGAGACCCGGCGCATCCAGCGGGGCAACCCGGGTACGTCGGCACCGATGATGTTGACGCCCTGCTGGAACATCTGGGTGTGGTGGCACTCCTCGGTCGCCTCGTGGGTGAGGTACCGGAACTCGGCCGACCCGTTGTCCAGGTTCGCGATGTACTGCATGATCCCGCGGATCAGGATGTTCTCGAACTGCAGCCCGACCTTCATGATGTTGGCCTGGCGCCACAGCCCGATCTCGATCTGGGTCTCGACGGGCAACGCCTGGTACCAGGGGTGGGCGCCCAGCGGATCCACGTCCGCGGGCAGGACCCAGCGCTCGTCGGTGCGGTCCACACGGAAGTCGGGGTGATCCCAGGGGACGTCGACGAACGCGTCGAAGTGGCGTCGGACCGACGCCTCGGACAGGCGGAGGAGGGCGGCGTCATACTCCTCGCGGGAGCTGCTCGGGGTCGGGGCCGCAGTCGGGGCCGAGGGTGAGGGGGCGGTGGTGGGCGTGGGTGCGGTCATGGCGATCCCTTTCGTTTCCGACGATGTGGGTCGGAGAGAGCCTCGGAGTACAGAGTGACATTTGAGGTCTCTTTGTAACTGAGGCTAGGCAGCGCGGGCCCTCGTGTCAACGCCCGGGCGCCTACCGCCTACGCACCGTCGGAATGTCCCCGCCCACCGCGGAGTTGTGGGCCCAGGTGCCTCCTGGCGAACTCCCGGGCCACGTCGGGGTCGTCCAGATCGATGGTCGTGGAGGGGGTGAGGACGAATGAGATCACCAGACGGACGGTCACCTCGGCGGCCACGAGCAGTTCGTCGTGCGACCGGGAGTCGTCGAGGCTGGTGGCCATCTCCGAGGCGAGGAACTCGGCACTGCTACTGACCAGGGGTTCGGCCCGGACGGTGAGATACGGGACGGCGACCTCGGGTTCACTCTCGAGGAGCCGGTTGAGCAGCCCGTGGGCGCGCAGGGTCTCGACGGTGTAGAGGAAGCCCTCGGTGAGCTTGGACTCCACGTCGTCGTACCGGTCGATCTCCTGCTTCAGCCCGGCCAGGATGCGTCCGGACTCGCGGAGCAGGACGGCGTTGATGAGCTCCTGCTTGTTGGCGAACCGGCGGTAGAGGGTCATCCGGGACAGGCCCGACCGCTGCGTGATGTCCCCCATCGTCGACCGGGTCACGCCGAAGAGCTCGAACTGCCGCACCGCCGCGTCGAGGAGCTTCTCCCCGATGTCGTCCGTGGTGCCGCTCGGCACGTGGCGGTCCAGGGCGGCGCGGATGAAGGTCGCGGCGGTGAACGGGAGATTCGCGGGCATCGGTCGATTGTCCCTCACCGGGCGCGCTCGCGCCGGGGTGTGGAATGACCCGGTGTGGCGGGACCCGGGACGTCGCGTCCGGACCACACCGTCAGTCCCCGAGCGCGCGACGGATGGCGTCGTCGATCCCGGTCATCTCCCACCCCGGGGGGAGCAGGTCCGTCGCCGGGCCGGCGGCCACCATCTCGTGGCGGAGACTCTCGATCAGCCCGGCGACGGTCCCGGCGTCCACGTCCATGAGCGGGGACAATCCCGCCGCGACCAGATCCCACGGCACCCCGAAGACCGGGACGCGGAGTGTCGGGAGCCCGGCGACCCGGGAGAACCTGCGCAGCAGCGCGGGGTAGGTCAGCGCCTCCCCGCAACCGAGGTCGCCGTGCCCGGTGCGGGGAGCCACCTCGAGGGCGTGACACAGGGCCTCGACGACGTCACGCTCGGCGACCGGCTCGACGCGGCCGCCGCGCATCCAGCGGGGGACCGGTTGGACCGGCAACCGCTCACACAGGGTGCGCATCATCTCGAAGCCCACCGAACCGGAGCCCAGGACGATGCCGGCCCGCAGGGTGAACACCGGCGTTGGTCCGTCCGAGAGCAGGTGTTGGACCTCGAGTCGGGAGGACATGTGCCGGGAGAGAGGCTCCCCGGGGCCTCCGGACGGGGCGAGCCCGGAGACGTACACGCACCGCTGGACGCCGGCCGCGGCCATCGCGTCGCGCATCGCGGACGCGCCCGCCGCGTCCTCGGCCCGGAAGCCGGGCCCGGACCCCATCCGGTGGACCAGGTAGACGACCGAGTCCACTCCGTTCAGGGCGTCCGGGAGGCACCCGGGATCGAGGACGTCGCAGCGGACGGTCTCCACGCGGTCGCCCCACCCGTGGGTCCGGGCCCGCCGGGGATCGGTGGCGCCGGCCCGGACGCGGTGCCCCCGGGCCAGCAGCGCGGGGACGAGACGCGATCCCAGGTACCCGCCCGATCCCACGACGAGGACGGTCATCCCTCGTCGAGGTCCTGTTCGATGAGGGCGGCGATCTCGGCCACCGCGGTGGCGTCGTCCCCGCTCACCGTGACCTCGGCCCCCTTCTCGGCTCCGAGCGCCATGATGAGCATGGCCGAGGCGGCGTCGGCCTCCTCGCCGTCGTACGTGATCTCGATGTCCGTGTCGTACTTCTCGGCGGCCTCGGCGATGATCCCCGCCGGGCGGGCGTGCAGGCCCTCGGCGGATCCCACGATGACGGTCGTGTTGGGCATGGTCTCTCCTCGTGACTGGTGAACTGCGGAACTGGGGGCTGATCAACCGGCGAGCCGGTCGGGTGGGGTCAGGCGGCCACCGGGTCAGGCGGCCACTGGCTCAGGCGGCCACGGTGGCGGGCGCCGGGGCCGTGACGGGGGCGGGATCGCGGCGGGCGCTCTTGGCCAGGACCACGGCGGTGGTCGAGACCAGCATCCCCGCGAGGATGGCGACCAGGTAGCCCCACACCGGGTTGATGGCGAACACCACGAACAGGCCGCCGTGCGGGGCGTAGGACTCCACCGAGAATGCCATGATGAGCGCTCCGGTGACCGCGCCACCGGCCATCATGGACGGGATCACGCGGACGGGGTCGGCCGCGGCGAACGGGATCGCGCCCTCGGTGATGAAGCTGGCACCCAACAGGAACGCGGCCCGGCCGTTCTCCTGCTCGACCTCGGTGAACAGGCGCTTGCGGACGACCGTCGCCAATCCCATGGCCAGCGGCGGCACCATACCGGCGGCCATCACGGCCGCCATGATGCGGAGTGAGGCCGGGTTGTCGGCGACCAGGCCGGCGGTGGCGAAGGTGTACGCGGCCTTGTTGACCGGTCCGCCGAGGTCGAAGCACATCATGAGCCCCAGGATGATGCCCAGCAGGATCACCGAGGACCCGCTCATCCCGCCCAGCCACGACTCCATGGCGGAGGTCAGCGAGGCCAGCGGGCGGCCGAGCAGCAGGAACATCAGCAGGCCGATCGCGAGCGATCCGAGCAGCGGGATCAGCACCACCGGCATGAGGCCGGACAGCCAGCGCGGGGTCTTCCAGGTGGTCATCCACCGCACCAGGTAGCCGGCGAGGATGCCGGTGACGAGCGCGCCGATGAACCCGGCGCCGAGGGTGGCCGAGAGGGCGCCGCCCACGAAGCCCGGCGCGATGCCCGGGCGGTCGGCGAGGCCGTAGGCGATGTACCCGGACAGGACCGCGATCATGAATCCCATCGCGGCCTGGCCGATCGCGAACAACACGGCGCCGATGTACAACCGCAGGCCCACGTGGGTGAGCATCTCGGCTCCGGCGGTCCCGGCGGAGACGATCTCGCCGTCGAGGTACCAGACCTGGCCGGGCAGGTCGGTCAACGTGAACCCGGTGGCCACCTCCTGCCAGACAAACGCCACGTCGTACCCGGCGAACAGGAACCCCAGCGCCAGCAACAGGCCGCCGGCGGCGACGAACGGGATCATGTAGGACACGCCGGTCATCACCGCGCGCTGCAGCCCGCGGGCCCAGTGCTCGTCCGAGCCGGACCCGCCGCTGGAGGAGTCGCCGCCCGAGCCGGACGCCGCCGGGACGCGCTTTGCGTCGGGGTCGCCCGCGGCGGCCAGCGCCTCGTCCATGACCCGCGCGGGGGAGTCGATCGCCTTCTTGACGCCGTACTCCACGACGGGCTTGCCCGCGAACCGGCCGCGGTCGCGCACGCCGACATCGGTGGCGAAGATGACCGCGTCGGCGGCCTCGATCACGGCGGGGTCCAACGGGGTGGCCCCGGCCGAGCCCTGCGTCTCCACCTGCAGCTCGACTCCCCGCCTGGCGGCCTCCTGGTCCAGGGAGTCGGCGGCCATGTAGGTGTGGGCGATGCCGGTCGGGCACGCGGTCACCGCGACCAGGCGGAGGGGTTGTCCGCCGCCCGTGCCGCCCGCCGTGGTGGTGGTCGCGGCGGTGGTGGACGTGGCGGTGGTGGACGTGGCCGCGGAGGTCGTCGCGGTGGTCGCGGCGGACGCGGAGCCCGTGGTCGACGACGACGAGGCGTCAGGCGCCGGGGTGAGCACCCCCTGGATCACCGCGACGGCGTCCTCGGGGGTCGCGGCCGCGCGGAGCGCGTCCACGAACTCCGAGCGCACCAGGTTGCGGGCGAGGGTGGCCAGGATCTTGAGGTGCTCCTTGCCGCCGCCGGCCGGGGCCCCGATCATGAGCACCAGGTCGGCCGGGCCGTCCTTGGCTCCGAAGTCCACCGGCGGGTCGAGGCGGGCGAAGCCAAGGCTGGGCTCGGCCACGGCCTCGGACTTGCAGTGCGGGATCGCGATCCCGCCCTTCATCCCGGTGGCCGCCTTGCCCTCGCGGGCCATCAGGTCGGACACCAGCGCGTCGAGGTCGTCGGCGCGGCCCGCGTCGACGAGCGCCCCGGCCAGGGACCGGATCACCTCGTCCTTGGTGCTGCCGAGATCGGCGTCGAGCCGCACGGTGGCGGTCTCGATGATCGGTTGGCTCATGGCCTTCCTCCGTGTTTTCTCAAGGGTCTCTGGATCGGGGGTCGTCGGTGGTGTGGTCGGGATCAGTCGAGTCGGCGGACGGTGGCCCGAATCGAGTCCGGGTCGAGTCCGAGTGGTAGTCCGGTGCCGGCGAGGGAGGCGGCCACGCTGCCGTGGCAGACGGCCCACGCGAGCCGCTCCTCGGGAGGGGCTCCCCGGGCGTCGGCGAGGAGGTATCCGGCGAGCGCGGAGTCGCCGGCCCCGACCGTGGATCGCACGCGGACGGGCGGGGTGGTCGCGAACCATGCCTCGTCGTCGTCATCACCGCCGCCGACCAGGACCGCTCCGGCGCCACCCAGGGTGACCAGGACGGCCCCCACTCCCGTGGCGCGCAACGTCCGGGCGGTCTCCACGACCGGTGCCAGGTCCCCGTCCGCGGCGCGGCGCTCCAACTCCACGCCGTCGACCCCGGCCAGCTGGCCCAGCTCCTCGCCGTTGGGTTTGACCAGGTCGGGAGCGGCGGAGGGGAACCGCGCGGCGAGTGCGGCCAGCGGCGCGTCGGAGGTGTCGACGGCGAGGCGGGCCCCCGCTCCGCGCAGTTCGGTGACGAGGTCCGCGTAGAACCCGGCGGGTACGCCCCGCGGCAGCGAGCCGCTCAGGACCACCCAGGTGGCCCGACCCGCGAGCCCGGCCACGTCCGCGCGGACCCGGTCGAGCATCTCGGCGGTGGCGACGGGCCCCGGGGCGTTGATCTTGGTGGTGGTGCCGTCGGGGTCGGCGAGGGTGAGGTTCACCCGGACCGGGCCCTCGGCGGGGACCACGGTGGCGGGCACCCCCGACTCGGCGCACATGGTGACGAACGGGTCGTGGCGCGGGGCGGGGAACACCGCCGTGGCCTCGATCCCGCCCGCGGCCAGGACCCGGGCCACGTTGACGCCCTTGCCGCCGGGGGAGTCGTGGGACTCGGCGATGCGGTTGACCCCGCCGAGCGTCAGCGGGGCGGCCAGCGAGGCCGAGCGGTCCACCGACGGGTTCATGGTGAGGGTGACGATCATGGCAGCACGACCTCGATTCCACGGTCGCCGAGGGCGGCGGCGAGGGCGCCGGTGGGCGGGTGGTCGGTGACCAGGACGTCGACCCGGTCCAGGTCCGCGAAGGAGACCAGGAACTCGTGGCCGAACTTGCTGGAGTCCGCGAGCACCACCACCCGCCGCGCCGCGCCGCACATGGCCGTCTTGACGGCGGCCTCGTCGGGATCCTGGGTGGTCAGGCCCCGGTCGACGTTCAGGCCGTTGGTGCCGAGGAAGGCGACGTCCACGCGGATGGTGTCCAGTGCCCGCAGCACCGGGGCGCCCACGCAGGCCCCGGTCAGGCCGCGGACGGCGCCGCCGAGGAGGTGCAGCCGGGTGGCCCCGGCGCGGTGGAGGGCGTCCGCGACGGGGACCGAGTTGGTGATGAGCGACAGGCCGTGCCCCTCTCCGAGCGGCTCCGCCAGCGCCTCGGCCAGGCAGGCGGTCGTGGACCCCGCGTCGAGCAGCACGCTGCCGCCCGGGGCCGGGAGCAGCGCGAGCGCGGCGCGGGCGATCGCGGACTTGGCGGTCACGTTCTCGGCGCGGCGGGCGGCCAGGGTCCGCTCGACCCGCCCGCCCGGCACGGCGGGGACGGCCCCACCGTGCGTGCGCTCGAGGACCCCCTCGGTCTCGAGCAGCGACAGGTCCCGGCGGATGGTCTCCGCGCTGACGTCCAGTCCGGAGGCGAGATCGGCCACGGTGACGCGTCCGGATGCGGCCAGCACCTCCGTGATGTGTCGTCGCCGTTCGCTGCCGTACATCGGGGGCCCGACCTTTCTCCAAGTGACCGAATATGTTGGATTCTGCCCGATACGGTTGGAAAGTCAAGCGAAATTAGTTATTCTCGTCACAATTCACACTGCACCACCGGGCCGACGAGCCCGATCCGTTAAGGAGCTCCCCATGTCGCAGGTAACGCAGACCGGGTCGACCATCCGAGGCACCGGCGTCGTGGCCGGCCTCGCCTACGGCGTCGCCCGGTGGGTGGGTCGAGCCGAGCAGGCCGCCGCGACGGAGTCCGCACCCGACGGCGCACCCGCCGGCCCGCCGCCGGGGGAGGAGCAGCTCGAGCTCGACCGGGAGCGCTTCGTCACCGCGGCCACCACCGTCGCGGGGCGGCTGGACCAGAGGGCGGCGCTGGCCACCGGGGTGAGCGCCGAGGTGCTGGCCGCCAACGCGGTGCTCGCGCGCGACCGCGGCTGGGCCAAGGCAGTGGTCAAGGAGCTGAAGAAGGGTCTGGGCGTGGAGGCGGCCACGATGGCGGCCACGGAGACGTTCGTCGCCATGTTCACCAAAGTCGGCGGCCGTCAGGCCGAGCGCGTCACGGACCTACGGGACATCTGCGCCCGCGTGGTGGCCGAGCTGCGTGGGCTGCCCGAGCCCGGGATCCCCGAGTTCGACGAGCCGGGCGTGCTGTTGGCGGACGACCTCGCCCCCGCCGACACCGCGGGCCTCGACCCGACCATGGTCCTGGGGATCGTCATCGAACACGGAGGCCCCACCTCCCACACCGCGATCATCGCCCGCCAGCTGGGGATCCCCTGCGTGGTGGCCGCAGCGGGGCTCACGGCGGTGGCCGACGGGGCGCTCGTCCTCGTCGACGCCGGCGCCGGGACGGTGGCCGTCGATCCCGACGAGGGATCGGCGCGCGACGCCGCCGCAGCGGACCGGCGGTTGCGGGACGTGGCCGCCGGATGGACCGGACCCGCCGTCCTGGCCGACGGTCACGAGGTGAGCCTGCTGGCCAACGTCCAGGACGCCACCGGTGCCGAGACCGCGGCGGCGGGGCCGGCCGGAGGGATCGGGTTGTTCCGCACCGAGCTGGCGTTCCTCGACCGCCCCACCGAACCGTCCGTCGAGGAGCAGGCCGAGCTGTACGCCCGCGTCCTCGGCGCCTTCCCCACCGCGAAGGTGGTCACCCGCACGCTCGACGCGGGATCGGACAAGCCGCTGGCGTTCGCCGGGATGACCGAGGAGGACAACCCCGCCCTCGGGGTGCGTGGCATCAGGGTGGACCTGATCGACCGGGGGCTGCTCGACCGCCAACTGGACGCCCTGGCCGAGGCCGGCCGGCGGGTCGGCGGCCAGCACTCCTCCCCGTGGGTGATGGCGCCCATGATCTCCACGGTCGACGAGGCCCGGGACTTCGCCGCCCGCTGCCGCGACCGCGGACTGACCCCGGGGATCATGGTCGAGGTGCCCGCCGTGGCCGTGGCGGTGGACCGCTTCCTGCCCCACGTGGACTTCCTGTCGATCGGCACCAACGACCTCACCCAGTACGTGATGGCCGCCGACCGGATGTCCTCCGATCTGGCCGCGCTCACCGACCCGTGGCAGCCCGCGGTGCTCCGGCTCATCCGCTCGGTCACGGAGGCGGCGGCCCGGGCGCCGGGCGGGCGGACGGTCCCGGTCGGTGTGTGCGGCGAGGCGGCGGCGGACCCGCAGCTCGCCTGCGTGCTGCTGGGCCTGGGCGTCAGCTCGCTCTCGGTGGCCACCGCGGCTCTGCCGTTCGTCGGCGCGGCGCTGGGTGAGGTGACGCTCGAGCGGTGCCGCGAGTTGGCGGCGCTGGCACTGGACTGCGACACCGCGCGCGAGGCCCGTGCCGCCGTCATGGCGGGGGGCGCCTGACCTGCCGCTGCGTACCCGGCCCACCCGCAGCCGCCTCCGGCGATGAACTCGCGCGTGCGCCGCGGCTCGCGCGAGCGTTCATCCCCAGGGGCGGCGGCGTTCTGGCCGGGCAGGCTCGGGGGCGGATGCCGCAGCTCGGGGGCGGAGGCCTCAGGCGTCGATGGTCTCCGACTTCCCCGACCGGGCCAGCGCGGCGAGCTGGCGGGTCGTCGCACCCGGCAGGTACGCCCGGCCGATCGCCACCCCGATCCGCGGCAGGTCGGCCTCGTCGCGGAAGCACAGGTACACGGGCTCGATCCGCGGGTTGAACTTGGCTTTGAACTGGTGGAGCGAACGGAACCCGTAGTACGGCTCGAGCGCCTGACCGAGCAGGTCCAGACCCCTGTCGAGGGTGGCCACCTCGTCGTCGTCGCCACTCCGCGCCAACGGGGCACCGGACAACGAGACGAAATCGGCCCCCTCGTCCTTGAACTCGAGCGCGGACCGGGCGATGAGGAACTCGATCATGTTGTTCGCGCCGGGCCCGTTGCGCTTGCGCATCACGTCCAGTGTCCAGCCCCGCACGCCGCCCTCGGCGCCGCCGCGGTAGACGGGCAGCCAGGAGAGCGCGGCCTGGACCACCCCGCCCGAGTCGACGGCCAGGGCGATGCGGACGTCGTCGTCGAGAGCCTCCTCGACCGTGCCGAGGGTGAAGCCCATCTCGGGCAGTTCCTTGTCCCCGACCCACTGCTCGGAGATCTGGCGGACCTGCCCCAGGATCGCGGACGGCTGCTCCCGCAGCAGGCCCGAGACGAAACTCGTGCCGTTCTTCTCCGCCTTGTTCATGGCGCTGCGGATCTTCTGCCACTTCTTCCCGCCGAACGCCAGATCGGGCAGGTCCATGATGGTGTCCTCGGCGATCTGCAGCGCCCGCCAGCCGTGCGCCCGCATGGTGTCGGCGGTCTCGGCCGACACCGAGAACAGGCACGGCACCGCGGCCTGCGCCTCGGCGAAGTCCACGAACTCGGTCAGCAGCCGGGCGCGGTCGGCGGGTGCGGCCACCGGATCCGCCAGCGCGATGACGGTGCCGACGTGCAGGCGGTAGCCCACCACGCCGGCGGCCGGTGCGCCCGTGTCGACGGCGTCCGGTTCCCCGTCGGGGCCCCCACCGGCCTGTGCTCCGGGCCCGAAGAAGTAGTTCATCGGCTGCCACGTGATCATCCACGACATGGTGCTGCCGCCATGCCTGCGGATGAGCGCGCGGACGCGGTCGATCACCTCGTCCGAGTGGACCGAGGAGCCGGTGACCCGTCGCCGGATCCGGACCCCGAACGCGCCCCGGCCGGCGATGAGCAGGACGGCCTCGCCCGTCCACAGCAGGCCCGTGCCCGCGGTGACGGCACCGAGGCTCTCGAAATCCGCGGTCACGACCAGGACGGTGACGACGAGGGTCGCCACCGCCGTGAGGAGCGCGTACACGAGGGCGACGAGCCACGCCACCCGGTAGCCGCGGCGGAGCAGCTCGGCGGTCACCGCGGCGACCAGGACGGACAGGAGCATGCCGGCCAGGTTCACGTCGTCGGCCTCGGTCGGGCCGAGGGGGCCCTCCGCGGGGACGAAGTAGACCACCACGTGCACCGCAGCGAGGAACCACATCCCGGCCGAGACGACAAGCCTGGTCTCGCGCCGCGTGCGGGGCCGCAGTCCCCGCTCGGTGCGGGAGAAGAACCGCTCGCCCACAAGCAGGAACACCGCGAAGGCGATGAGGTGCGTGAGGTCGGACAGGCGCCCGAGGAACAGGAACGACACGATCACATAGCCGTAGAGCAGGGCCCGTGCGCGCAGTCGCCACGGTGACACCAGCGTGGCCGTGGTGGCGGCCAGCACGGCGATCACCGCGGTCGAGCACCCCACGTCGAGCACCACGGACAGCTCGGTGGCCCACTCCCAGCCCACCGCGTCACCGGGGACGAGGACGCCGAACGCCCCCAGCACGCCGATCAGCTGGCCACCGATCGCGACCAGGGCCGTCCGCGCCGACCCCAGTCGCCACTCGCCCACCCCGATCCCCACCGCCACCAGCACGAGGAGCGACACGTGCTGGAGAGGGGTCATCCCGAACCACGGGCCGGCGAACACGGTCCACCAGCGGCCGCCCTCGAGCGCGGGGACGCCGTAGGCCACGCCCTCGAACCACGGGGCGTCAGGGGCGGAACGCCACAGCGTCTCGAACACCACCCCGGTCACGAGCAGTGCCGCCAGCACGATCGCGGTGACCGGGAGTCGGCGGGCGGCGCGTGCGACCGCACCGGTCACGGTGGCGAGCGGGGACGGCTCGCCGGGGTCGTCGGTCTTCTCGGTGATCTGATCGGTGCTCATGGTGCTCCCGTGGGCGGCGCGCGTGCTGGAACCGCCGGGGTCGGAGAGGCGACGCCGGTGGTGGACGGGTCAAGTATGCGCTCGGCCGGGGGCGTAGGTAAGGGAATGCTCAGCTTCGTGACCGGCGCCTCGTCACGGCCGCCGGCGAGTCCCGCGACCAGCGCGCCCGCCGGAGCACGCACCGCCCGGGCGTCGCGCGCCGAGCACCTTTGCAATCGGCTTCGAGCTGGCGATTCACGTGCCATTTCACCCAGGTGAATTGGCGTGCGCGGCGGCCATATCGCGGCCTAGGTGAACTAGCGTTCACGAGATCGCAGTCGCCGCGACCCTAGGAGAGAAAGTGATCGGTACCCCGCCGAGCGTGATCGTCGACGAGAACGGAGCCAGACCGCCCCGGGTGGTGGACCCGGTGGGGACGCGGCTCGTCCTGCTCTCCGGTCTCTCCGTGTCATGACCGGGCGCGAGTGGGACGACTACGTCGAATGGTCCGGCCTGGACGAAGGGCGACTGGACGAGATCATGCGCGACCGCGGCCGCACCGTCGACCGCGGTTCGGGTGCCGGGCCGGATCCGGTCGCGCGGGCGCGATGGTTCCCCCAGAGGTGCCGGTGTCAACGGCGGCGCGAGCCCGCCATCGCCGGACCGGAGAACAACGCGATCCCCAGGACGAATCCGAAGTTGTACCAGTTGCCGTTGTTGCCCACCTCGTAGATGGTCACGGTGTCGGTGAACAGGGAGATGATGAAGGTCACCGGGAGGATGAGCCCGTGCCAGAGCCCCCACCAGAAACCGAGGCCCTCCGGGGAGACGTCGACGTTAGGTCCCGCGGCGCACGCGCCGAGGGTCAGGACGACGACGAGGAGGACACCGGCGGCGAGCCCCGCCCGTCCCCGGGTGGTCATCTCCGCCGCCCCCGCACGAAGTAGAGGGCGGGTCCGATGAAGTTGACCGCGATGATGGCAGCCCACCTGGCCTTGCTTCCACGCACCTGTTCGGCGGGCCGGAACGCCAGATCGGTCCACGCCGTGACCGCCAGCGACACCTGCACGGACATCAGTGTCAGGATCGTGGCCTTCTGACCATCGGACAGCTCGCTCCACGACTTCTTCCGCATGGGTCCTCCTGGGGTCGGTCCGGAAGTGGGGTTTCCTTAATCCTAGTGTCCGACGTGAGGGCGATGGCCGGGTTGCGGCCACGGGGCTGACGAGTCGAGGGCCTATTCGCGCACGGGTTGCTCCGCGCCGGATTTCTCCTTCTCCCACTCCGCCCGGTCCTTCATCTCCCTGGGTCGGAAGTAGAACAATCCGGAGAGCACGGCCACGAGGAAGACCGCGAGCATCACGAAGAACAGTGGCCACACGCCGGTGAGGAAGATGATCGGCACGGCCATGGCGGTGATGAGCCCACCGCCGAAGAACGGCTCGAAGACCAGCTGTTTGTAGCCGAACGCCTCGAACGCGGGGCTCTCGGCCTGCGGGTCGACCACGCGCATCAGGATGAGGCCCGTCGCGGTGACGCCCATCGACTGTCCGAAGTCGCCGATGCCGCGCTCGAACCAGTAGCGGCCGATGATCCGCGGGGCCAGCAGGAGGAAGACGGCGACGTTGAACACGATCCCCGCCACCGCGAGGATCGCGAAGACGCCGATGTTCTCGCCGATGGCCTGCAGGGACAGCGTGGCGATGGCGGCGACGATGAGGAAGTCGAGCGCCCAGCCCTGGATCCGGAGCATGATCTGGGCGTCGATCACGTGGGCGAACCCGGCCTTGGTGGCGACGTACTGAACGATCACGCCGCCGAGGAGGGCGATGGGGAAGAGGGGGACGTAGGCGAAGATCTCCAACGGGGTGTTCTCGTCGAGCATGACCGACGCGTAGGTGGCCTGCTCGATCCAGCGCAGGCCCTCCAGGATCGCGAGCCCGACGAGGATCGCCACCGTGACGATCGCGATGTGGAGCGACAGCGGCTCGACGGAGGAGGGGCGGGAGGTCATCTTGCCGGCGGAGTAGTACTCGTCCTCGCGGAAGAGGCCCTTCTGCTCCTCGATGGACATCTTGGCGCTCCCGGTGACGATCTCAGTCTTCCCGGTGCGCACGGCCCAGTTGATCAACGCGATGCCGATCACGATCCCGCCCACGATTCCCACGGTGGCCAGTCCGACGGCGAGGTCGGCGCCCTCGCCGAAGCCCAGCTCGTCGAAGACCGGGCGCATACCGGCGGCGGTGCCGTGGCCGCCCTCGAACCCGATCTCGATGAGCGCACCGGTCATCGGCGCGGCCGCCAGGGTCGGCACCAGGATGAGGGCCGCGAGGAGCAGACCCACGACGTACTGCCCGGAGGCGAGGGACACGCCGAGCGAGAGCTGGGGGCCCACGAGCTTCACTGCCCGCTTCGCGGTCGGCAGCTTCTGCCCGAGGAACATGGTGGCAAAGATGACGCTGATCAGCAGCCCGGGCAGCGAGGACCACACCTCGACCATCGGCTCGGTGAACAGACCGTTTTCCCCCCACGGACCCCCGAACCGGCCCAGCACCTCGGGTCCCAACAGGAGCAGCAGGGCCCCGGCGACGATCGAGCTGGGGAGGAACAGTGACTGGACTATCCCCACCTTGACTCGGATGATCTTTCCGATCAGCAGCGCCAACCCGAGTATGAGTAGCGCGAAGCCCACCGCATTGGCCGTCATGGTGCAACCTCGTTCCGGTCGGTGACGCATGGCGTGGACGTCGACTCGTCGCTCTACATCTGCCGATCGACGGGTCGAGTCCCCGATTGTCGGGAATGTACGCCCTGTTCTCGCCGGAGAGAACCTGATCGGCTGATCGGTAACCGTGCCGTCACTTCGTCCGCCGTGGGCGCCGCGGATCGGTCATCATCGAACGGTGACGGAAAAACGGTGGGCGGAACTGACGGAATGGCCGTTGATCGGGGCAGCCCTGGCCTTCCTGGTCGCCTACGCGGTCTCGGTCCTGGTGAACCCGGTCGGCGCGGGGGGGCATTGTCACCGAGGTCGTGATCGTGGGGACCTGGGTGCTCTTCGCGGTGGACTTCGTGGTGCGCCTGGTGTTGGCGAAGCAGCGGGGTCGGTGGCTGTTCACGCATTGGTACGAGGTGGTGGTGATCGCGCTGCCGATGCTCCGGCCACTGCGCCTTCTCCGCCTGGTGATGCTGCTGAGCGTCATGCACCGCTCGGCGGGGACGGCCGTGCGCGGCCAGGTGATCGCGTACGCCGCGGGGTCGACGTCGGTCCTGCTCGTCGTCTCCTCCCTGGCGATGTTGGACGCCGAGCGCGGGGCTCCGGGCTTATCGATCGAGACCTACGGGGAGGCGCTGTGGTGGTCGGTGGTCACGGTCACCACCGTCGGGTACGGCGATGTCGCACCGGTGACCCCTACGGGCCGGGTGATCGCGGCGGGTCTGATGCTTGCGGGGATCGCCCTATTGGGTGTCGTCACGGCCACTCTCGCCTCCTGGATCGTGGACCGGGTCAGCGAGGTGGACGAGGCCAACCAGGCGGCCACGCAGGCTCAGGTCAGCCGGCTGTCGGCGGACATCGCGGCATTGCGCGCGGATCTCGGGCGTCTCGGTGCCGACGCGGAGAACCTGGCCGGCCGGCCGGGGCACCCCGCGACGGAGACGTACCGTTGACGGCATGACTTCCCAGGAGCGGCCCGGCGTACGGCTCACCGATGGCTTCGCCCGCGACTTCCCCGATCTCGGGGTGCAATGGAAGGCGGCCGAGGCGCCGACGCCGCGCCTGCTCGCCCTCAACGAGCCGCTGGCCGCCGAGCTGGGCATCGACCCGGCCTACCTCCGGGGAGACGAGGGCCTGGGCCTGCTGACCGGAACCCACGTCCCCTCCGGCGCCACCCCGGTCGCGCAGGCGTACGCGGGACACCAGTTCGGTGGCTACTCCCCGCGACTGGGCGACGGACGGGCCCTGTTGATGGGCGAGCTCCCGGACGGTCGCGACCTGCACCTCAAGGGCTCAGGCCGCACGCCGTTCGCCCGTGGTGGCGACGGTCTGGCAGCGGTCGGGCCGATGCTCCGGGAGTACCTCATCAGCGAGGCCATGCACGCGCTGGGTGTGCCCACCACGCGGGCGCTGGCGGTGGTCGGAACCGGGGTGGCCGTGTACCGCGAGCAACCGTTGCCGGGCGCCGTGCTCGCCCGTGTGGCGGCCAGCCACCTGCGGGTGGGCACCTTCCAGTTCGCCCGCTCCACCGGCGACGTCGAGCTGGTGCGGAGGCTCGCCGACCACGCCATCGCGCGCCACTACCCGCAGGCGGCCGATGCGGAGAACCCGTACCTCGCGCTGTTCGCCGCCGTCCTCGACGCCCAGGCCTCCCTGGTGGCGCAGTGGATGCTGCTGGGGTTCATCCACGGGGTCATGAACACGGACAACACCACGATCTCCGGCGAGACCATCGACTACGGCCCGTGTGCGTTCATGGAGCAGTTCGACCCCGCCACGGTGTTCAGCTCGATAGACACCCAGGGTCGCTACGCCTACGGCAACCAGCCGCCCATCGTGCAGTGGAACCTGGCGAGGTTCGCCGAGACCCTGGTCCCGTTGGTCGACGACGACGAGAACGCGGCCGTCGAGACGCTGACCGCCTCGTTGGGGACGTTTCCCACCCGCTACCAGGAGGCCTGGACCGAGGGGATGCGCACCAAGCTGGGACTTCCCGCTGCGCTGGGCCGACCGGCCGGGCCGGGCGATCCGGAGGGGTCGGGCGATCCGGAGGGGTCGGGCGAACCCGGGTCGGGCGACGGGGCGGCCGGGTCGGATGCGATCGAGCCGCTGCTGGAGGAACTCTCGCGGCTGCTGACCGCGTCCCGGGCCGACTTCACGTCGTTCTTCCGCGCGCTCATCCCCGCGGCGGCGGGCGACACCTCGCCGGTACGCGAGCTGGTGGGGGAGCTTGCCGACGGGTGGCTGGCGAGGTGGCGTGCACTGGATCCCTCAGCCGAGATGATGGCGACCGCCAATCCCGTGTACATCCCGCGCAACCACCTGGTGGAGGAGGCGCTGGACGCGGCCACGGCGGGAGACCTCGGGCCGTTCACCGAACTCCTCGTCGTCGTCACCGATCCCTACACCGAACGTCCCGGGCTGGAGCGGTACGCGAGCCCGGCCCCGCCCGACGCCTCCCCCCACGTCACGTTCTGCGGAACCTAGGGCAGACGTCCGGGGGCTGCCCCGCCGCCGGCATGTGAGTGCGCTGGAGGTCGTGGCCGGTCCGGCCGCGGAGTATCCCCGCCCGGGACCACGCCAGGGGTGTCCGGGACGACGCCGGGGCTGGTCGGAGAGTCGGCGACCGGCCGCCCGCCGCTGCCGGAACTCGCCGTGAGCAGGACCGCCACGATCCCCAGCCCCATCGCGATGACCTGTGGTGCCCCGATACGGTCCCCGAGCATCGCCCACGCCCAGATCGCCGATACCGGAGGGGTGAGGTAGAGCAGCATGCTCGTGCGCGTGGCGCCGAGGGTGCGCAGGGCGAGGATGTACGCCCCGTAACCCCCGAGCCCGGCCGGGACCACCAGCCACGCGAGCGAACCCGCCAACCGGGCCGTCGGCTCGATCGCGATGCCGGTGGTGAGGACCGCGACGCCCACGCAGAGCGCGACCGCGCCGAGTCCGAGGGCGAGCGAGTGCCGACTCGTGAAGTGAACGGGGCCGGGAAGGGCGTTGGTCGCCAACACGAGTTATCAATGAAAACTTATTGACATGGCTACATAGCTGTCCTGCGTTCAGCGGACAGGCATGTCCCGCGCCAGGCCGACCCCCTGGATCGCGGACCGCCAGAGGGGTGGCCATCATGAGGATTCTCATCGCCGACGGCGAGGGGGCGTATCGCCGGTCCTCCGGGGTGATGGACGCCTTCGTCGACGACCTCACCTTCCGCCTCGGCGCCCGCGCCGCGGTCCGGGTGCGGTGGCCGGAGCCCGAACAGACCCGCCTCCACCGTCCGCGGAGCTGGGACGCCGCCTCGGCCGCCGGTGTGGCGGACCTGGCCCGGCTCGTGGGTCTCCACCCGTCCGACGGGATCGTCCTCCTGGGCTGTTGCTGCGGGTGCCGCGTGATCCACGACTGGCTGGACGCCCACCCCGAGCAACTGGACCGGGTGCTCGCCGTCGGCCTGCTCTCGGACCCGTTGCGTCCCCGCGACCGGTGGCTGCCGGGCACCGGCGACCCGGGCGGCCAGGGGGTGGCGGGCAGGCGCGTGGGCCCGGTTCCGGACCGGACGTTCTGGGTCTCCGTTCCCGGCGACCCGCTGAGCGGCATCGAGAGGGACAGCCTCCTCCGGGCGGCGGTCCGTGACTCCCCGCTGACCCCGGATCAGGTGTACCGCGGGGTGCTCGAGGACCTCCCGGAGTCCCGCACCCAGCTCGCCATGCGACTGCACGTGCTGCAGCACCCGGCCGAGTGGCCCATGGTGTTCGGTCGCCGACTGGACGAGGCCCGCGCGGCGCTGCTCAGGTACGAGGACCGCGCGTATACCGCGCAGTACTCCGAACCCGGACCCGACGGCAGGTCTCCGATGGAGATCCTCGGGGACCGGATCGTCGACGAGGTGCGCGCCCGGCACGACCCGCCTCAGGACCTGCCGGGGAGGTTGGCGTCCTGACGGGGCGGCGTCGCCCGGCGGACCCGGAGCCAGTTGACGACGGCCACCACCAGCACCACGCCTGAGGCCACGGCGGCGGTCCAGACCAGCGCCCCGGACTCGAACCGGCCCTCGGTGCGCCCCACGGCGACCCACGCCAGTCCCCACGCGGTCGCCAGGGCGGGCGCCACCCGGCCGCGGCTGAGCAGGGCCGTGGCCAGCCCGATCCCCGCCGCGGCGACGATGCCGACGAGCCCGAGCGGGACCCCGGTCACCGGGTCGACGCCCTCGGCCGCGAGCCACGCGAAGGTGTTGGCCAGCGTGGCCACCGACACCCAGCCCAGGTAGAGGCCGAACGTGCCGTCGGTGACCACCAGCTCCACCACGCCGCCGGTCCGCGGTGCGCCGAGGAGATACATGATGCGGACCAGCACGCCGAGCAGGACCGCGATCACCAGCACCGAGGCCGCGATCTGGTCGAGCTGCACGGTCCAGATCCAGGCGGCGTTGAGCAGGACCGAGGCCAGCGCCCACGGGCGCAGCGCCCGCTGCCGGGCCGACCGGCGCGCGGTGGCCGTCAGCTGCCAGAGTGCGTAGGCGACCAGACCCAGGTAGATGACGCTCCAGATGCCGAACGCGGAGCCCGCGGGAGCCACCGGCGTGGCGTCCGCGGACAGCGCCCCGCCCGCGGACTCGGCCACCGGGGTGCCGCCGAGGGCGCCGCTGCCGACGAACGCGGCCACGATGGCGGCCGCCACCCCGAGGAGCGTGATGACGGGCATGGCCCACCCCGTGCCCCGGGTCGCGTGGGCCCCGGTCGGGGTCGGCTCGGACGGGGACGCCTCGGTCCGGTGCGGTGTCGACTGGTCCATGGTGACGACCGTAGCGGCAGCACACCGGGGTGGCGACCCGGCGCGGGTCGCGGCGACCGGATGCACGTGACGGCGCCGACGTGCAAGGTGGGAGACATGACCACATCTACGAGCGTCACCGTCGAGCGCGTGATCGACCACTCGGCGGCCGAGATCTTCGACATCCTCACCAACCCGGAGAACCACGCCAGGCTGGACGGCTCGGGCTTCGTCCGCGGGGACTACAAGTCCGACCGGATCCAGCAGGTGGGCGACGTGTTCTCCATGGACATGGAGGGTGAGCACATGGGTGGCGAGTACCGCACCGAGAACCACGTCACCGGCTACGGCAAGGACAAGATCCTGGCGTGGCAGACCGCTCCCGCCGGCACCGAGCCCCCCGGCTGGGAGTGGGTCTGGGAGCTCGAGAGCCGCGGGCCCGAGTCGACGCTGGTCCGCCTGACCTACGACTGGGGCAAGGTCACCGACAAGGAGATCCTCAAGAAGGTGTCCTTCCCGCTGGTGTCCGAGCAGCAGCTCGAGGACTCGCTGTCCAACCTCGCCGCCGCGGTGGCCGGCTGAGCCGTTCACTCCGTGGTCGTCAGCTCCCGCAGGTGGTCAGCGCCCGCAGCATCTCGCCCCAGTGGGCCAGCGGCAGCAGGTGGCCCTCACCCGCGTAGACCGTGAGGTCGGCCGCGCCCAGGTGCTCGGCGAGCCATCGCCCGTTGGCCGGTGGGGCCATCTCGTCGTCGTCGCCGTAGCACAGGTGCACGTGCGCGCGGACGTCCTCGACCCGGAAGCCCCACGGGCCGACGAAGGCCACGTTGTCCCACGCGATCGCCCCGGTGCCCTGCCGGAGCGCCTCGCGGAAGTTCACGAACAGGGCCCGCCGGGCCGCGGGGTCGGCGATCACCGCCGCGTCGCTGTCCGCCCACATCCAGTCGACCCACGGCGCGGTCTCGTCGTCCCTGACCGAGAGCATCGCGTCGAGGATCCCGGAGTTGCCGGACCGGAACAGCTCGGCCGCGCGGGCGGGGTCCCCCGGTAAGTGGGAGAGCGCCTCGAGATCTCCCGCGGTCAGCGCCTCGCGCGCCCCGGGCATCCGATCGAACGGGGCCAGGCCGCCGGCGATTCCCACCCGCATGACGCGATCGGGCGCTGCGGCGGCGGTGGCCAGCGCGAACGCCCCTCCACCCGACCAGGCCGAGACGGCGAACCGCGCCACCCCCAGCTCGTCGGCGACTGCCAGGACGTCCCGCGCGACCCCGCCCGGGCTGATCGGCCCGGGGTCGGACAGGCCGTAACCGGGGCGATCGACGCCGATCACCCGTACGCCCGCCCGTTCGGCGAGGTCGGAGCCGAAGTCCATCTCGAGACGCGAGCCCGGGGTGCCGTGGAAGTGGATCACCGGTTGCCCGGCGGGGTCGCCGCACTCGTGCACGGCGATGCGCCGCCCGTCGACGCGGATCATGTGATCGGACATGACGCCGAGCCTATGGGTCGGGAGCGCGACGCGGGACGACGGCGAGGTGAGCCATCTCACCGCAGGGCCCGGCGGTCGCGGTGTCGCACCGAACCGACCCTGTGAGCAGCGCCGATCCCCGTGGGGGTCCCGACTCCCGCCGTCCGAGCCCGACCCGGATCACCCGGTTTCGCCGCGCCGGGGTTGCGTCGCCCCCGTACCCCGCTCGTAGGGTCGTCCGCCGTCCCCGTCGATGGTCGACGGCCGATGCTGGACACCCGATGCACGACACGAGACCTCAGGAGGTCACGAGAGATGCAGAAGAAGCTCGTCCGAACCCTGACCGGCGCGATGCTCGCAGGCGGTATCGCCGCGGGTGGAGCCTCGCTGGCGGCCCCCGCCGCCTCCGCCGCGCCCGCGAGCGCCTGGGACCAGGTGGCCCAGTGTGAGTCCGGCGGCGACTGGCACATCAACACCGGCAACGGATACTTCGGCGGTCTGCAGTTCGCCGCCCAGACGTGGAGCGGCTTCGGTGGCGGCGAGTACGCCCCGACCGCCGACCAGGCCACCCGCGAGCAGCAGATCGACATCGGCGAGCGCGTCCTCGCCGGACAGGGGCCGGGCGCGTGGCCCAACTGTGGTGGCCCGCTGGCCTGAGCGACGTCCGCAGACGGCGCCATCGATAAGAGCGTTCCGCACACCCGCTTCTCGGGCGATGTGTGCGGGACGCTCTTGGCGATGCGGGAGCACCGATGCTCGGCGACGGGAGCATCCATCCTCGGCGATGCGGGAGCACCGATACTCAGGCGCCCCGACCGCAGTGGCCGGCGGCGATTAGGCTCTCCAGACCGTGACCGCCGCCGAGACCGTCTACTCCGCCCTCGTGACCCGCGAGCACTCCCGCGGGACCGACCTCCCGGAGCAGGTGGAGCGCGACGTCCCCCGCAACGGCCTGCGGTTGGTGGCGGCCAACACCCTCCAGTCCTCGGGCGACCAGACGGTCAACGCGTCCACCGTGCTGCCGTGGCTGTTCCACGCCCTCGGGGTCCCCGCGGCGTTGGTCGGTCTGCTGGTGCCCATCAGGGAGTCGGGGTCGATGCTGCCCCAGGTGCTGCTCACGCCGCTCGTCCTGCGGGTCGCCCACCGCAAGTGGGTCTTCGTCACGGGGGCGGGGGTCCAGGCCGCGGCGGTCGCGGTGATGGCCGGCATCGCCGCACTCGGCCACGGCACGGCCGCGGGGGTGGGGATCCTGGGCGCGCTGGTGGTGTTCTCGCTGGGGCGGTGTCTGTGCTCGATCGCCTCCAAGGACGTCCAGGGCCGCACCATCCCCTCGGGCGAGCGGGGCCAGATCATCGGGCTCGCCACCTCTGCGGCCGGGATCGTGGCCGTCACCCTGGGCCTGGCGATCCGTGCGTTCGGCGGCGACGATCTGGGCCCCGGCGACCTCGCCCTGTTGCTGGCCGGTGGCGCCGTGCTGTGGGTGCTCTCGGCGCTGGTCTACGCGCGGGTCACCGAGCCCGCGGGAGAGGCCGCCGCCGGGGCCGCCGATGACCCGGAGGGCGACGGCGGCGGATCCTGGTTCGCCGAGGCGGCCCGGATGTTCCGCGAGGACCGGACGTTCCGCAGGTTCGTCACCGTGCGTGGCCTGATCCTCGTGTCGTCGCTGAGTCCGCCGTTCATCGTGTCGATGTCCGTCTCGGCGGGCACCGGGGCACTGGCCGGGCTCGGCGGGTTCATCCTCGCCTCCGGGATCGCCTCACTCGTCGGGGGGCGGATCTTCGGCCGGCTCGCCGACCGGTCCAGTCGTCGGCTCATGGCGTGGGCGGCCGCCGCCGCCTCGATCGTGGCGCTGGGTTTCGTGGTGGCCGTCTCGCTCCCCGGCGTCGACGGCTCGTCCGCGCTGGGGACCGTGTTCTTCGTGGGCGGATACTTCCTGCTCACGCTGTTGCACTCCGGGGTCCGCGTGGGGCGCAAGACCTATGTCGTGGACGTGGCCGAGGGCGACCTGCGGACGACCTACGTCGCGGTCTCCAACTCGGCCATGGGGATCATCCTGCTCGTGGTGGGCGGCATCAGTTCGGTCATCGCGCTGGCGGGGGTCGAGTGGGCGCTGGTCTTCCTGGCGATCCTGGGGTTGATCGGTGCGGTGTCGGCGCTGAGAATGCCCGAGGCGTCGGCGGCCCGGTGATGCCGGGTGCGTGAGCGCCCCGGAGTCTGGAAGCCTCGGGACGGACGGCGGGTGAAGCCCGCCGGTCATGACGACGACGAGGAGACGCGCCGTGCCCGATGACAATGTCACCCTCACGGATTTCCGAGCAGGCCTGCTCGATGGCAGCGAGAAGGATCTGGCCGACTACGCCGGTCAGGTCGTCTTGGTGGTCAACACCGCCAGCAAATGCGGGTTCACCCCCCAGTACAAGGGGTTGCAGAAGCTGTACGAGGAGTACCGCGACCAGGGCTTCGTGGTGTTGGGCTTCCCGTGTGACCAGTTCGCGCACCAGGAGCCGGGCACCGACGAGGAGATCGGGTCGTTCTGTGAGCGCAACTTCGGGGTGGAGTTCCCGCTGTTCTCGAAGATCGAGGTCAACGGATCGGGCACCCACCCGCTGTACCGCTGGCTCAAGTCGCAGGAATCCGGTCTGCTGGGCGGTCGGATCTCGTGGAACTTCACCAAGTTCCTCGTGGGTCGCGACGGCAGGGTGATCGACAGGTTCGGGCCCAACCGCAAGCCCGAGGACCTGCGCAAGGCTGTCGAGGAGGCGCTGCGGGAGCAGTGAGGCCGTGCGGTGAGTGGGCCGATTCAAGTTGCTGCGGCTAAGGTTCGTAAGTCATCACTGAGAACTCTGGAGCCGTATGGCTGTCGGAATGCCCCGATTCGCCGCCACCGCCACCGCCGGCGCGCTGGCCCTCGCCCTGACCCTCGGTTCGGTCGCCCCGGCCGGAGCGCAGCTCGGCAGCATCGACCCGGCCACGTTGGGGCCGGACGATCTGGAGACCATCATCGAGGCCGTGGGTTCCGTCCCTCTGGGCTCGACCGCCGGTTCGCTCGGGTCGGTGGGCTCCGCGGACATCCCGCTCGGTGAGGGATCCTCTGCCCCCATCGGGACGCCCTCCCCGGTCGATCCGAGCATCACCGAGACCGAGTTCCGGGGAGTCGAGCGCACGCGGGGGGAGTATCAGTACTGGATCGTCGCCTCGGAATCGATGCAGCGCGAGATCACCGTCGAGGTGGTCCCGTCCCGGGGTGAGGGCGCCGCTCCGGTGCTCTACATGCTCGACGGCGTCGGCGCCCCGGTGAGCAGCACCGGGTGGAACCACCAGGGCCAGATCGCGGATCGGCTCGCGGACGAGGACGTGCACGTGGTCAATCCCGCCGGCGCGTTCGCCTCGTACTACACCGACTGGGAGCAGCCGGACCCGGTCCTGGGCAACAACAAGTGGGAGACCTTCCTCACCGAGGAGCTGCCGGGCGTCGTGGCCGAGCAGCTCGAGACGAGCGGCAGGAACGGGATCGGGGGGATCTCGATGGGCGGCCAGGCGGCCATGCACCTGGCCGCCACGCACCCCGGGCTCTACGACGCCGTGATGTCCTTCAGCGGCTACTACTCCACGATGGACGCGCTCGGTTACCAGACCGTCCGGCTCAGCGTGGAGACCCGCGGTGGCCAGGTGGACAACATGTGGGGTCCGCACCGAAGCGGGCGCTGGGCGGAGAACGACACCATCTCTCACCCGGAGGGACTGCGTGGCAAGGCCGTCTACTTCTCGTCCGGCAGTGGCGAGATCGGCCCGGAGGACCTGCAGGAGTACGGCGGCGGCGCGGACGTCCAGAACCTGCTCATCGGACTGGTCCTGGAGAAGGGCGTGCGCGAGGGCACCGAGGCCTTCGAGAGGGCGCTCGACCGCGCGAACGTCGACCACCGGGTGGACTACTCCGACACGGGGCTGCACAACTGGCCGAACTTCCTCAAGAACTTCGAGGCCGGCTGGGAGCACATCAAGCCCGCTCTCGAGGACTGACCCCCGCCCCAGCGCCCTCGCGATGGCCCCATGTTCGCCCCGGCGCCCTCGCGCTCGCTCCCATCATCGATAAGACCGTTCCGCGCACCCCCTTCTCGGGCGATGTGTGCGGAACGCTCTTTTCGTTGGCACGGGCCCGCTCGCTGTCGCGCCCGGGCCCCGGGGGCGGGCCGGGCTCACGCGGGCAGCGGGTTCCGCGCCGGAGTGCCGGGCTGCCGGTGGAGGCCGGCACGCCGCTCGAGGTACCCGGCGATCCTGCCGATCGCGTTCTCGAGCACCTCGGCGTCGGGCAGGCACACGATCCGGAAGTGGTCCGGCTCGGGCCAGTTGAAGCCGGTGCCGTGGGTCACCAGGACGTGCTCGGAGCGCAGTAGATCCAGCACCAGTTCCTCGTCGCTGCCGATGCCGAACCTCTCGGTGTCCAACCGGGGGAAGCAGTAGAGCGCACCGCGGGGCGCCACGCAGCTCACGCCCGGGATGGCGTTGAGGCGCTCGGTCGCCAGTGCGAGTTGTCGCTCGATCCGGCCGTCGGGGTCGATCACGTCGGCACCCCACGGTGAGTCCTCGGCCAGCGCGACCGGGATCGCGTACTGGCCCGGGACGTTGGGGCACACCCGCATGTTTGCCAGCAGGGTGAGCCCTTCCAGCAGGTCCTGCGCCCGCTCGAGGGGCCCGGTCGCGGCGACCCAGCCGGCCCGGTATCCGCACACCCGGTACGCCTTGGACAGGCCGCCGAAGGTCAGGCAGAGCACGTCGTCACCGGCGGCCAGCGCCGCGTGGTGATGGCGGGCGCCCGAGAAGATCACCTTCTCGTAGATCTCGTCGCTGAGCAGGACGAGCCCGTGCCGACGGGCGATGTCGGCCATCCCCCGGACGGTCTCGGCACTGTAGACGGCGCCGGTCGGGTTGTTGGGGTTGATCACCACCAGCGCGGTCGTCCGCGGCGTGATCTTGGACTCGATGTCCGCCAGCGAGGGGTTCCAGCCGTCGGACTCGTCCGCCAGGTAGTGCACGGGCACGCCACCGGTGAGGTTCACCGCGCCGGTCCAGGTGGGGTAGTCCGGTGCCGGGACCAGGATCTCGTCGCCCGGATCGACCATCGCCTGCAGGACCAGGGTGATGAGCTCGCTCACCCCGTTGCCCAGGAACACGTCCTCGGCGCGGATCCCGGGCACCCCCCAGCGCCGGTAGTGCTCGGCCACCGCCGCCCGTGCCTGCGGGATGCCCCGCGAATCCGAGTAGGCCTGGCCCGCGCCGAGTTCGCGGGCCACGGCATCCACGATCTCGGGCCGGGCCTCGAGACCGAACGGGTGCATGTTCCCCAGGTTCAGTCGCAGGATGTCGTGGCCCTCGGATTCCAGCCGCATGGCCTCGGTGAGGATCGGACCGCGGACGTCGTAGCGCACGTCGCGGAGGCGTCGGGATTGGCGGTAGATCTGCATGTGGACCATCACATCGCCAAAGTGGACTGGCGGAAAGGTCCACTTCACGCAGACCCGTGAGACCACTTTTGGCCTCGCGCGCCTAGGCTGAGCGCATGGCCCGCACCGCCCGTCCCGGATCCCTGGTCCTGGGCGAGGTCTCGGGCACCGCGGATCTGGTGGACGCGATCATCGACCTGATCTCCGACGGTTCCCTCGCCGACGGCGACAGGCTGCCCTCCACGCGCACGCTCGCCGAGCAGACCGGGCTCTCCCGCGGCACCGTGGTCCGGGGGTTCGACGAACTCTCGGCCGCCGGCTTCATCGACTCCGTCCAGGGCTCGGGCACCCGGGTCGCCGCCGGGGCGGGTCAGGCGGCGCGCGCCGGGGCGCGGACGCGCGGAGGGGGCGACACCTCGTCGTCGTCGCACTCGTCGTCCTCACGATCCTCCACGTCACGGTCGTCGCCGGGTCCCGAGCCCCGTAGGGGCAGGTCGGCGCGCGATCTGCGTCCCGGGATCCCGGACGTCGCGCTGGTGGACGAGCGGGCCTGGCGCTCCGCGGTGCGGGTGGCCGCCACGCAGGGGCTGGCGGGCCTCAACCCGTGGGAGGAGCCGAGCCCCACGTTGCGGGCCGCGCTGGCCGACCACCTGCGCCGCCACCGGGGCATCGCCGCCGCGGACCCGCTGCTGTTCGACAGCTCGCGCTCGGCGATCGCGGCCCTGTGTTCGGCGTTCGTCGCGGCACACGGCCCGGTCGCGTTCCACACGGAGGACCCCGGCTACCGGGGGGCGCTGCTGATGGCCCGTGAGCAGGACCTCGAGGTGCGGTTCCACCCCGCGGAGCCCGGCGGTCTCGACTCGGCGAGGCTGGGCTCCGAGCGGGCGATCGTCTTCACCACCCCCGCGCATCAGTTCCCGCTGGGGCACCGCATGAGCGTGGACCGGCGGGTGGCGCTGGTCGACTGGGCGCGGCGCACCGGGTCGCTGGTGATCGAGGACGACTACGACGGCGAGTTCCGCTACGGCGTCGCCCCGCTGCCGGCGCTCGTCACCCTGCCCGCCGCGGCCGACCACGTGGCGTACGTGGGGACGTCGTCCAAGTCGGTGGCCCCCGACCTGCGGGTGGCGTGGTGCCTGCCGCCGGCCGCCTTACGCCGCGAGGTCGAGCGCTGGCTCGTCGTGCACCGGCGCGGCCCGTCGACGCTGCCCGCGGAGGCGATGGGGGCGTTCATCGACTCCGGCGCGATGGACCGCCATCTGGCGCGGGCGGCGCGGGTGTACAGCGACCGCCGTCACCGCCTGGTGGCCGCGCTCGCGCGGGAGTGTCCCCACCTCGACGTGACGGGTGTAGAGGCCGGGTTGCACCTGTGTGTGTTGCTGCCGGGATACGACGACGACGAGGTGGTGCGCGAGCTCGAGCGGGCCGGATGGCGCACGCGGTCGCTGAGCGGGCAGTCGGCGCAGTACCCGGTGTCGGGGCTGGTGCTGAGTTACTCGCGGCTCGTGGCACGCGACGCGGACGAGTTCGCCGCGCGGCTGCGGCAGGTGATCGACGGCAGGTGATCGACGACAGGTGATCGGCGGCGCCGGATCGGCGGCAGGTGCGCCGGGGCGGTTCGCCTCAGCGGGTGCGGGCCGAGGAGTGCGGCCTTACAGTGGCCGCGAGGGTCGTACCGAGCTCAGAGGAGACGCACGATGGGCACATCATTCTGGCGACGCACGACGATCGATCCCCCGGTGGCGGAGTTCCCCGAGGGTGAACACGTCGACATCGTGGTGGTGGGGGCGGGTTTCACCGGCCTGATCACCGCCCTGATCGCGGCCGCACGGGGCAGCTCCGTGGTGGTGCTAGAGGCCCACACCGTGGGCGCCGGCGCCAGCGGTTCGACCACGGCCAAGGTCTCGGTCCTGCAGGGGACCCGGTTGTCGACCATCCGCTCGCACCACGGTCTCGAGACCGCCCGCGCCTACGCGGAGGCCAACCAGTACGGCCTGGACTGGTGGGCGGAGTTCTGCGGGTCCCACGGGGTGGACGTGCAGCGACCCCGGGCGGTCACCTTCTCGCGCAGCCTCAAGGGGACCAGCACTCTGCGCTCGGAGAAGCGCACGCTCGACGCCCTCGGACTGCCCGCCCGGTGGTACGACCGGATCGACGTGCCGTTCCCCGCCCGGGCCGCCGTGGAGCTGCCCGACCAGATGCAGCTCGACCCGGTCGAGGCACTCGGGGCACTGGTCCGCGCGACGACGGCGCTCGGCGTGCGGATCGTCGAGCACTCCCGGGTCACGGGCCTGGACGTGCGCGGGCAGGACGGGGACGCCCAGGTGGAGGTACGCAGCGACGGCGGCACCTGCTCGGCGCGGGACGTCGTCCTGGCCACCGCGTCCCCGGCCCTGGACCGCGGCCCCACCGCGGCGTCGATGGAGGCCGAGAGGTCCTACCTCTGCGCGTTCGAGTACCCCGGCGGTCTGCAGGAGGGGATGTACGGCTCGGTCGAGAGCCCGGTCCGCTCGCTGCGGACCGTGCCCGTGGGCGACCGCGAGGTCCTGCTGGTGGGAGGAAACGGCCACCGCACCGGGACGGCCGCGGGCACCGACTCCAAGATCGACTCGCTGCGCGAGTACGCCGCGAAGCACTTCCCCGGTGCCGAGTTCACCCACGGCTGGTCCGCGCAGGACTTCCACCCGGTCACGCTGCTGCCCAAGTCCGGCCCGATGCCGTGGGGGAAGGGGCGTGTGCACTTCGCCGGCGGGTACAGCAAGTGGGGCCTCACGGGCGCACCGGCGGCGGCGGGCATCATGGTGGACCGGCTCAGCGGACGGGAGCCACGGGTCTCCTTCGGCAAGCCCTCGCTCACCGGTGTGCTCCGCACGTCGGTCTCCCTGTACGCGGACCTCCCGGTGCAGCTCGCGGCCACCGCCGTGCAGGCGACCCTCCGTCCTCCCCGGCCGACCCTCCGGCCGATCGGCGAGGCGACCGGAGACGACGGCCGGACCTGCCGGGTCGGGCTCCTGTGCCCCCACATGGGCGCCGCGCTGAGCTGGAACGAGGCCGAGCGGTCCTGGGACTGCCCGTGGCACGGGTCGCGCTTCTCGGCGTGCGGCGAGTTGCTCGAGGGGCCTGCGACCCGGGATCTCAAGCGCTACGACGAGGCCTGACCCGACCCCCGGATTGGACGAACGTCCAAGTCGCCGGGGGTTCTCACGACCACCCGGGACAGAGCTACGCCCCGGCCCGACCCGTGACGGGTCGAGCCGGGGCGAAGTCGTGTCATCGGCCCTGTCGTGCCTGTCAGGCCGGGGGCATCATGACCCCGTCGATGGCGTGGATGACGCCGTTGGTGGCGGGCACGTCGGTCTGGATGACGGTGATGCGGTTGCCCGCTCCGTCCACCAGCATGACGGTCTCGCCCTCCACCTCGACGGTGAACTCGCCGCCCTGGAGGGTCTCGACGGTCTCGCCGTCCATCCCCATGACGTCCTCGGCCATGACGTCGCCCTCGATCACGTGGAACTGCAGGATCTGGGCCAGGTCACCGGTCGGATCGGCGAGGAGCTCGTCGAGCTGGCCGTCAGGCAGCGCCGCGAAGGCCTCGTCGGTCGGAGCGAACACCGTGAAGGGGCCGGGACCCTCGAGGGTCTCCACCAGGCCCGCGGCCTCGAGGGCCTGAGTGAGGGTGGTGAAGTTACCCGCGGCCATCGCGGTCTCGACGATGTTGCCGGTGGCCGCCGGCTCCTCCGTCGTCTCCTCCTCGGTCGTCTCCTCGGTGGTCATCTCCGTGGTCATGGTGGTCTCTTCAGTGGTGGTGGCGTCGTCGGCCGTGTCGTCCGTGCCGCACGCCCCCATGAACACTGCGAGTCCGATAGCTCCCGTTACTGCGATCGTCCGCTTCATGAGCAACCTTTCGTCTTGGGTCGGGGGTAACCCCAGTGTGACGGGACTGATGCGACAGATGTAACCGGTGAGACACAATCGTTGTACTGCCGTTAACCTCGGGGACGCATCCCCGATCCCACGGGAGAGACTCGTCGGGGCGCGCGACCGGAGGGCGCCGTGACACCCTGAGGTCGTGAAGACCCCGGTACCTGACTACCTACTCGAGATCCGCGACCTGTGCTCGACGGGCGCGGACGGGCACCTCGCCGATTACATCCCCGAACTCGCGGCCGTGGACCCGGACCGGTTCGCCGTGGCCGCCTGCACGATGGACGGCGTCGTCTACACCGCCGGCGACGCGGACGCCGAGTTCACCATCCAGTCGATGAGCAAGCCGTTCGCCTACGCGCTGGCACTGCGCGACCGCGGGATCGAGGCGGTCCTGGAGAAGGTGGCCGTGGAGCCGTCCGGGGACGCGTTCAACCAGATCTCCCTGGAGAGGATCAGCGGCAGGCCCCGGAATCCCATGATCAACATCGGAGCCATCACCACCCACACCCTGGTCGGGCCGGTCGGCGCCACCGAGGACGAGCGTGACGAGGCGCTGGCCGCAGGGTTGTCGTCGTTCGCCGGTCGGCGCCTGGAGGTGGACGCGGCCGTCATGAACTCCGAGCTGCGCACCGCGTTCCGGAACCGGGCGATGGCCAACCTGGTCCGTGCCAGCGGGATCATCGAGGACGACCCCGACGAGGCCGTGCGCGGCTACACCCGCCAGTGCGCCTACCGGGTGACCGTCCGCGACCTGGCGGTGATGGCCGTGACCCTGGCGACCGGCGGGATCAACCCCGTCACCCGCGAGCGCGTCGTCTCCGCGCCGGTGGCACGGCAGGTGCTGGCGGTCATGGCCACCTGCGGGATGTACGACGCGGCGGGCGACTGGATGTCCACCGTCGGGATCCCCGCCAAGAGCGGGGTGTCCGGCGGGATCTTCGGTGCCCTGCCCGGCCAGGTGGGTCTCGGCGTATTCTCGCCGCGACTCGACGACCACGGACACAGCGTCGAGGGGGTGCGGACGTTCGAGCGGCTCTCGCGCGACCTGGAACTCCACCTGATGAACACCACGGTGACCGAGGTGGAGGCCGTCCGTTCGGTGCGGTTCGACGAGATCACCGGCAGGCGCACGTTCCGCCTCCAGGGGCCGATGACGTTCGCGAGCGCCGAGCAGGTGTTGCGTCAGCTGGCCGAGATCCCACCTGGTGACGGCGAGGTGACCCTCGATCTGAGCCGCGTCTCCTCGGTCAACGCGAGCGCGCGTCGCATGTTGCTCGAGTCCATGCGGCGGCTGTCGCTGGACGGGCACCCGGTGGGGCTCGCGGATCCCGGCCGCCGTCTCCCCGACCCGGACCTCGGCGACGGGTCCCGACCGGTCACCCGGCGGGCGGCCCGCTGACGCGTCGTCGGGTCGGGTTCACGCGCCCACTCCGGCGTCGGCCAGCGCGGTGCGGACGGTGTCCGGCGCGGTCCGCATCGAGTACTCGAACGCCGCCACCCGGCGGGTACTGCTCATGAAGTGGGCACCCAGCCCCGCCAGGTCGACGGCCGTCGGAAGGATCGGGACCACCGTGGTGCCCCGCGCGCGGACGACCGCGATCTCGGCGGCCAGTTGCGCGGACATCGGTCGTCGGATCAGGCGGTGTTCGAGCCGGCCGCCGGGGCCGGGCACGCGGACGCCGGGCGCCGACGCCATCGGGGCGATGACGTACACCAGGTCCGCGTCCTCGGGCGAGAGCAGATCCACGGAGGCGGTCGAGCCCATCCCGCCGTCGACGAAGATGCGGTCGCCGATGGGGACCGGGGTCATCCACCCGGGGGTCGACCAGGACGCGCGCAGCGCCTCGCCGACGGTCGCGATCGGCGAACCCGGTGCGCCGAACACGACCCGCTCACCGGCGCGGATGTCGTAGGCGACCATCCGGGCGGCAGGGTGGGGCAACCAGGAGCCCACCTCGAACCCCTCGGCCAACCGCTGCAGCCATCCCATGTCGCCTCGACCGCTGGGGGCGATCCCGGCGTAGGCGGCCAGGCCGGAGTGCGTGCGCAGCAGTCCGGGATTGAGCAGGGGTGGCCGGGGCAGCGGCGGCCTGCCGGGCGGGGTGGACGCGATGTGCTCGCGGAGCCTGGGGTCCCGGGCCCGTCCGCGCTGCATGTCCACCAACTCGTCGACCCCGACGCCGCCGCCCACCATGGTCACCAACTCGGCCCCCGCCGAGGTGCCCAGCAGAACGTCGGCGTCGCGGGGATCGAATCCGGTCTGCTCGGCGAGGGCGTGCATGGCCGCGATCGTCCAGGCGCCCCCGATGGTGCCACCGCATCCGAGGACGAGGGCGATTCGGGTCATTCGAGGCCTCCTGAGGTGGCAGGGCACCGGGATCGGTGGGTGCGGTGGTGAGGGACCTCAGTCCCGGGGGTCGAGCACGAAGACGGGGATCGTCCGCTCGGTTTTCTCCTGGTAGTCGCGGTAGTCGGGGTACACCGCGACCGCCCGATCCCACCACAGGTCGCGTTCCGCACCGGTCACCTCGCGGGCGACGAAGTCACCGACCCGGTCCTTGTCCCGCACCTCAACGTGCGGGTGGGCCTTGATGTTCCAGTACCAGACCGGATGGGTGGGTGCGCCGCCCAGGGAGGCGACGGCGGCGTAGGAACCGTCGTGCTCGACCCGCATCAGGGGAGTCTTGCGCAGCTTCCCCGACTTCTTGCCCACGGTGGTCACGATGACCACCGGCATGCCCGACAGCTCGGAGCCCGACGCCCCGTTGCTCTTCTCGTACTGCTCGACCTGGTCCCGCACCCACGTGCTGGGGCTGGGCTCGTACTCGCCGGACAACGGCATGATGGCCTCTCTCGTCAGTGCGATCCCGCTCGGTGGGTCGTCACCGAGGCGACATTACGCCCGACCCGGCGAGGGGCTCGGTGAACCTCCGGAGCGCCGCGATCACCGCGAGGTAGCGGGCGGACTGCACCGCGTCGAACCCGTGCTGCGCGCCGGGGAGCTCGGCGTAGACCACGGGGTTCGACGACCCGCCCCGCAGGTGCCGCACCAGCCTGCGCGAACCCTTGACCGGGGTGTACATGTCGTCGGTACCGTGGATGATCGCGATCGGGGGCGCGCCCTCCGCCGGGTGGCGGACCGGGTCGGAGACGTCCTTCGTGCCCGCGCCCAGACGGCCGTAGTAGCCGTAGAGCCCGATCGCACCCGCCAGGGAGGTGTCCAGGTCCTCGAAGCCGGGTTGGAATCTCGGGTCGCCGGCGGTCAGAGCGGTCATCATGGCGATGTGCGCGCCGGCCGAGCTGCCCGCCACAACGATCGGGGCGTCCGCCGGGATACCGTGCGCGGGGCCCTCCGTGCGGATCCAGCGGATCAGCCTCTTGACGTCCACCAGGTGCTGGGGGAAGCCCGCCTCCGGCGTGGACGAGAGGTGGTAGGTGGTGCTGATCGCGGCCCAGCCGCGGAGCGCGTGGTCGAAGAGCATCGCCCGCGACTCCCGGCTCGGCCCGCCCGCGCGGAAGTGCCCGCCGTGGATGTGGATCAGCACCCCGCGCACGCTCTCGGTCCCTCTCCCGGTGTAGAGGTCGAACCGGGTCGCGCGGGCGTCAGGTCCGTAGGCGAGGTGGGTGCGGGCCTCGACGCCGCGCGGCCGGAGGGGCCACGGCTGGAGGAGCACCGTCCGCCACGGCGTGCGGTGGCGGGCTGCGGACCTCGTCTTCGTCGCCCCACCGGCGTCTCCCGGCTCGGGTCGGTCGACGGGGACCGACCCGGGCCGCCCGTCGGGTGCCGACGCGCCGGGCCCCGCGTCCGCCCGCGCGGACTCGTCGATCGCCCGCTCCAGGGCGCCGCGCGCGGCGAGCTGCCTGGCCTGCACCAAGGCCAGCCCGGCGCAGGTCAGGGCGGCCAACCCCGCTCCCGCGAGGTCGGTTCCGGTGACCGGGCGGCGAGCCAGTCGCGTGGCCGTCACCGCCGCCACGCCCACCCCCACGTGGAGAGGCATCTCCAACGCCGGGAGGCCGATCGCCCACCCCGCGGCCGCGGCGGGGAACGGGGCGCGCACCGGGCTCAGGGCCAGGGCGGTGGAGAGGGCGGGCGGGACGAGGAGCAGCGGCAGCACGGGTCAGGCCTCCGGGTGGGGTGGGCGATCCCGGGCCGCGACCGGGCCGGGGACGAGATCGAACGTCGGGTGGGGCCGCGGCGACGTGAGTCGGCCGAGCCGGGCCGGATCCGGCATCGCGCGGACGCGTCCCGGCCGCGGGCGACGGTGATGGCCCTCGGTGAGCCCGCGGAGTACCTTCTGAGCCAGGAGTCCCTCACGCCACCCGGCGACCGGCGCGGCGCGGTCGAGCAGGTCGGGACGGATGCTCCGCAGGCGCATCCGGCGAGTATAGGACCGTGGGCGCGGGGCGGCGCGGAGGAGGAGACCGATATGACCACGACGAGCGAGCCGGACCTCGACGAGGTGATGGCCGAGCTGGCCGCGCTGGAGGACCCCAGGATCCTGGCAGTCAACGAGCGGCACGGTGACGACCACGGGGTCAACCTGACCACGCTGCGCGGGGTGGCCAAGCGGATCAAGAAGAACCAGTCGTTCGCGGAGGAACTGTGGGCCACCGGCGACTCGGCGGCGCGCCTGCTCGCGCTGCTGATCTGCCGCCCCAAGGAGTTCTCCGGGGGTCAGCTGGACGCGATGCTGCGCGAGGCCCGCACCCGCAAGGTGCACGACTGGCTGGTCGGGTACGTGGTGATGAAGGGACCGCACGCCGAACAACTGCGCCTGGAGTGGCTGGGTGATCCCGATCCGGTGGTCGCCGCCGCCGGGTGGGCGCTCACCGCCGACAGGGTGGTCAAGAAGCCGGACGGATTGGACTCGTCCGGGCTGCTGGACGCGATCGAGGCCGAGATGGCCGACGCGCACGAACGGCTGCAGTGGGAGATGAACACGTGCCTCGCCCAGATCGGGATCCGGAATGTAGACCTGCGGGCGCGCGCGCTGGAGATCGGCGAGCGACTCGGGGTGCTCCGCGACTACCCGACGCCCGCGGGCTGCACCTCGCCCTACGCGCCGGAGTGGATCGGCGAGATGGTGCGCCGTACCGGGGGCTGAGTCCCGGCGCTCGCCCTCGCTCGGCCCGGCGCCAGCACCCGCCCGCCCGGCCCGGCCGCGCCCGGCCCGGCCGCGCCCGCCCGGCCGCGCCCGCCCGGCCGGCCCCCGCGGCGAGTGGTCGCAAACGTGGGCAATCCGGCTCAGTCTCTTGGGAAAACGTGATCGGAATCGACCCCGCGACGAGAGGCGACGGCGGCGCGCGCGGCACGGTAGAGCGCTGCGTGGGCCGCGGCGACCGCACCGTCCTCGGCATCGGCCGCCCGAGCGGGGACCGGTGGGCCGCCCAGGGCGGTCGACAGTCCCCGGCGTAGTTCCGTGACGGTCGGGTCTGCGGGGTCGTAGGAGCCCGCCGGCGAACCCCACTGCTCGACCAGGTAGCCGACGCGCGGGATGACCGGCGGCAGGCCCAGATCCCGGCACAGCTCCAGCCATCCGGAGTGCGTCCCGTGGCGGTGGGGCAGGACCAGGGCGTCGAACCCCGCCAGGGCCCGGCACAGCTCGTCATCGGTCAGCAGGTCGTGGGAGCGGACCTCGACGTCCGGACGCTCGGCGAGCGTGTCCAGGGCGAGTGCCGCCTCATGCCGGGCGTGGCCGGGAGCGTGGGCTGCCGCGAGGGCATCCGAGCGAACCATCACCACCAGGTCGGCACCGGCGGGCAGTGCGTCCGCCAGCTGTGGAAGCAGGCCCTCGGCGGCGACCCCGGCACGCAGCGAGCCCAGCACGACGCCGACGGTCCGCCGCCCGGGTGGCCGTGCGGTGTGCGGCCCGGGGTGACCGGCCTGCTCGAGGCGGCGCAACCGGTACGGCTCGGTGACCCCGACCGGCATGAGCCGGGGATGCGGGATGACCTGCGAGTCCACCCCCCAACGCCGACGTATCTCGCCCGCCGCGCCCGCGGTCAGCGTGACGACCGCGTCGGCTCCGAGCACCAGGTGCCCGGTGCGCTCGAGATGCGCGGCCGGGTCCGCCTCGTGGGGATTGGTCAGGTCGTGCACGGTCACCACCAGGGGTGACCCCCGTGACCGGACCGCGGCGACGAACTCCGCCACCTGAGCCGGGCTGCGGTGCTCGTAGCCGAAGTGCACGTGGACGAGGTCGGCACCGTCCAGCACCTCGGGACGCTCAGCGGCCTCGAGCGCGGGGTGCGGCCACCACCGCGACGGTTCGGCCGGATCGAGCAGGGGATCGGCGAGCACCACGATCCCCGCCGGGTCGGTTGCGGCACCGCTGGTGGGGTCCGTTGCGACTCCGGGTGCTCCACCGCTGGTGGGGTCGGCGGCGCGGCCGACAGCGTGGCGCACGTAGTCGTGGCCGGCGGGGATCGACCGGACCCGCAGCGGGGCCGAGGTCGGGGAGGTACTGGAGGTCACCCCGCCACCGTGCCACGTCCGCCGGTTGCCGCCACCTGGGGCCCTGCCTACGCTCGGCTCGGTGACCACCCCCACCCAGCCTTCCGTCATGGTGATCGGCAACTGCCAGGCCGACGTCTACCGTGACCTGCTGCGTTCCGCCGAGGGCCTGACGGTGAGGGATGTGCGGCCGGTGTACGAGATGACGGCCCGCGACCTGCCGGACCTGCACGCCGACCTCGCGCGCACCGACGTGCTCATCGTCCAGCCCGTCCGCGATGACTACCGCGAGCTGCCCCTCGGCCACCGCCAGCTCTCCGCACGATTGCCGGCCTCGGCGACCGTGGTGCTGGTGCCGGTCCTGCGGTACGCCGGGCTGCACCCGTACCAGGTGCTGGTCCGGCCGCCGCACGATCGCTCACTCGTGCCGCCGATCGCGCCGTACCACGACCTCCGGGCGATCGTGGCCGCCGCGACGGGCGACCTGGACGTGCTCGGCGCCGCGCCCGACCCCGGTCAGGCGCTCGCGGCGGCGCGGGAATCCGTGGAGGCGCTGCGCACCCGCGAGGAGGCCCACGGCACCCTGATCGCCTCGGATCTGCTCGAGGGCGTCCCACGCTGGCACACCATCAACCACCCGGACCGCCACACCCTGCAGGAGGTGTTCGACCGTGTCCTCGCGGCACTGCCCCCGGGGCTGATCGACGACCCGCCGCGCATCGGCGACCGGGAGCCGCTCGGCGCCACGCGGGCGCCCGTGGACCCGGCGGTCGAGCGTGAACTCGGCCTCCCGGAGACCGGCCCCCGCGACTGGGTGGTCGACGGCGTCAGCGTCCCCGGTGACGAGGTCACCCAGGCGCACCTGGCCTGGTACGCGTCCACCCCGGGGGTGGTCGAGGAGGGGCTGCGGCGCCACGCCGACCGGATCGAACTGCTGGGGCTCACGTGACCGACCCGCAGAACCCGCAGACCCCGCAGTCGGCCGACCCGCAGACCCCGCAGTCGGCCGACCCGCCGTCCCCGCCGCTGACCGTCGCTCTCGGCCCGCCGGCGCACGGGGTGACCAGGTTCGCCGCCGACTGCGCGCACGCCGCCGGGACCCCACTGCTCGAGGTGCCGGACGTGGCCCGGCTGGCCGACGCCCTGGCCGCACACCCCGGCGGGCCCGTGCACCTGCACATCACGGACGCGCTGTTCGGGCCGACGCCGGACGAGGCGGCCGACACCGTCGAATCGATGGCCCGGGACCGCCCGGTGGCCGTGACGCTCCACGACCTCCCGCAGCCGGCCGAGGGCGCCGAGCGGTGTCGGCGCCGGGCCCGGGCCTACCAGCGGATCGCGGCGGCCGCGGGGCTGGTGGTGGTGAGTTCCGAGCACGAGCGCCACCTCTGCGAGGCGGCGGGCATCGCCGTCGACGCTGTGATCCCCCTGCCGGTCCCCGACCTCGGCCGCGCGGGCTCGTCCCCCGACCAGAGCCGGCCGGACGAGCGGTCCGTGGGCGTCTTCGGTTTCCTGCATCCCGGCAAGGCCGTGGACCTGGTGGCACAGGCGGTCGCCGAGCTCGCCGCCGCCGGTGACCACGTGGTGACGCTGCGCCTGCTCGGTGCGCCCGCCGACGGCCACGAGGACTACGTGCGGGCCGCACTCGAGACCGTCCGGGCGGCGGGTGGTCGTGCCGAGCTGACCGGACGTATCGACGACGACGACCTCGCCCGCGTCCTCGGCGAGGTGACCGTGCCCGTCGCGCTGTTCCGCAACGTGTCGGCCTCGGGGTCGATCAACACCTGGTCCGCCGCCGGCCGCCGCCCGCTCGTCAGCGCCTCGGACTACACCCGGGAGATGGAGCGCAGGCGGCCCGGATCCCTGCTGCTCACCGATGCCACCGACCTCCCGGGTGAGTTGAAACGACTGCTCGACGACCCCGCCCCGACCCGCGTCGACCCGCCCGGACCGGAGCTGGCGGAGCTGGGGCGGGCGTACCTGCGCGCGTGGGAGAGCTGGTCCGCATGAGCGTGGGACCGAGGAGAACGCGACCGATGAGCGTCGACGTGGTGATCCCGTATTACCGGGACCAGCGGATGCTCGATCGGATCCTGGCGGCCCTGAGTCGCCAGACGGGCCTCGCCCGGACGCCGCGGGTGATCGTCGCCGACGACGGTTCACCCACCCCGCCCACCGTCCCGCCCGAGGTGACCGTGGTCAGGCAGGACGATCTGGGGTTCCGGGCCTCCGCCGCACGTCATCTGGGGGCGCGGGCCGGGGACGGCGAGGTGATCCTGTTCCTCGACGGCGACACCGTCCCCGACCCCGGCTACGTGGCCGCCCTGCTCGCCGCGCTCGAGCAGAATCCGGACCTGCTGGTGGTGGGGCGGAGGCGGTACGGGCGGTTCGCGGCCCCGGGTAGGTCCGACGCCGCGCTGGCAGACGCCGAGCTGACCGACCCCCCGACACCAGACCCCGAGCCGACCGAGGTCCTGCCCGACCCCGCCTGGCCCGCCTCGTTCTACGCCGAGACCGACGACCTCACCCACGACGCCGGCGGGTGGCGCGCGGGCCTGTGGCGCGGCGTCCTCTCGGCGGTGTGCGGACTGCACCGGCGCCTCTACGACCTGTCCGGCGGGTTCGATCCCGACATCGTCGGCTACGGCGGCGAGGACTGGGACCTGGCCTGGCGCTGCGAACAGGCCGGCGGCCGGCTGCGTTACGTCCCCGACGCCGTGGCCTGGCACGACGGCCCGGACTGGGGTGGCCGCGCAGAGGACGACCCCGGTCACCTCGCCCAGAAGAACGCCGAGACCGCCCGCCTGGCACCCCTCATCGTCTCCCCGCTCACCCGTCCGGCCGGCGGCATCTTCCAGGTCCCACTCGTCGCCGCGCACGTCCACGCGGGTGACGCGGGGAGCGGGGCCGAGGCGGCGACCTGCGCCTCGCTGCTGCGCTGGGGCGACGTGTCCGTGACCGCCGACCCCGCGGGCACCGACGCGGCGGAGATCGCCGGACTCTTCGCCGCCGACCCCCGGGTCAGGCTCGCCGCGCGCGGCCGGTGGTGGGAACCGGGGACGAGTGGGGCGGGACCTCGTCGTCGTCCCGAGGTCCTGGTCGACATCCTCCGTCCCTGCTCGCTCGGGGGGCTCGACCCGGACCGGTTGCGCGCCCTGTGCCCACCCGTGGGGAGCGTCACCCTCGACGACGACGAGGGCCGCGTCCTCGCGCGGGTCCGCACCTCGCGCGCCCTGGCCCGCGAGCACTTCTGGGGTGATCGCCCCGACGAACCGGTCGCGATCCCGGCCGCGGACCTGGGGGTCACGCCGTTCGGAGCGGACGGCGAGGGGGTGCGGCTCGAGCGGATCGTCGGAGGCTGGTGACCCCGCCGCCGCCCCTCCGGTGGCGGCAGGCCCCCCGGGGGGTCACCATCTGAGATCGGGGAGAACCGACCGAGATCGGGAACACCCGGACCCGCCGGAGCGGCCGGCAGGACAGAAGCGAGAGGGGGCCCGTGGACGCCCAGAACGACGACCCGATGAGCATCGCGGTGATAGGCCCTTCGCGGTTCCCCATCCGCGAGCCCTACGCCGGTGGGCTCGAGGTGGTGGTGGCCAAGGAGGTCGCCGCCCTGAGAGCGCGTGGGCACCGCGTGACCCTGTTCGCCGCCGCCGGTAGCGAGGGTCACGATCCCCGGTTCGAGTTCACGGCGATGTCCGGCGTCACCGGTTTCGGGGACAGTTTCTACCCCCCGGGCGGCTACGAGGCGGACGCCGACGAGTTCCACAGGTTGATGGACCACCTCGCCGGCTCCGGGTTCGACGTGATCCTCAACCACAGCCTCAGCCACGTCCCCCTGACCCGGGCCGCGGACGTGGAGGCCCGCATGATCACCACGCTGCACTGCCCGCGGCTCGCCCCGATGCAGGACGCCTTTGACCGGCTCGGCGGGTCCACGGGGATGGTCCAGGCCGTCAGTCGTTCGGTCCTCGGCTCGTGGCGGGTGCCCCAGGGTGCGGAGGTGGTCCCCAACGGGGTGGACACGCGGATCTGGCGGCCACGCGCCACGAGCGCGACCCCGCCACGCGCGGTCTGGTCCGGGCGCATCGTGCCGGAGAAGGCGCCGCACCTCGCGGTCGACGCCGCGCTGCGCGCCGGGATGACCCTCGACCTGGCCGGTCGGATCGGCGATGACCGATACATGCGTAGAGTCCTGGCGCCGCGACTTCGTGACGCCGGCGGATCGGTCCGCTTCCACGGCACGCTCGGGCGCGACTCGCTGGTCCCGCTGGTCGCGGGGGCCTCGGTGGCCCTGGTGACCCCGTGTTGGGAGGAGCCCTTCGGGCTGACCGCCGTCGAGGCGCTGGCCTGCGGGACCCCGGTCGTCGCACTCGCCCGCGGCGGGATCCGCGAGATCCTCAGCGGCCAACCCGGCGTGGTGCTGGTCGACCCGGGCCGCGACCCGGCCTCCGCCCTGTCCGCGGCCATCCCCGCGGCCCTGACCCTCGACCGGGTGGCCACAGCGCGTGCGGCCGCCGCCGCGTTCTCCCACGAGCGGCGGATCGACCGGGTCGAGGCGCAGCTGAGAGGACTTCCGGTCGGGGCCGCCTCGTGATCGGGGTGTACGCCCACCACCACGGCAGCGGGCACCTCCAGCGCGCGTTCGCCGTGGCCGCCGCGATGGACGACGACGTCACCATCCTCACCTCCGCGGACGTCGGCGCCGGCGGGAACCCGGATCCCTCTCGCATCCACGTACTTCCGCTTCCCCTGGACCACGACGGTCCGGGCGCCGTGGCCGGGACCGTCGACCCGGCCCTCGAGCCGACCGCCGGTGGACGCCTGCACTGGGCCCCGCTGCGCCAGTCGGGTCTGCGGCGGCGCACGGCCTTGCTGACCGGGTGGATCGACACCCACCGGCCGACCGTGATGTGGACCGACATCTCGGTCGAGGTCACGCTGGCCACCCGCCTGACGGGAACGCCCGTGGTCTCCACCGTTCTCCCCGGCCGGCGCGACGACGCCCCCCACACCCTGGCGCACGGCGTCTGCTCGGCGCTGGTCGCCGGGTGGCCGCGCTCGGCGGGGGCGCCCGTTCCCGCCGGGGCGACCGAGCCCGTGATTCCGGTGGGCGGGGTCTCGCGCTTCGCCGGCCGCACGCCCGAACCGGCCGGCAGGGGGCAGGGTCGACCGCGGGTGCTGCACCTCCGCGGTAGCGGGGGATCCGGCCGCGACCAGCGGTGGGATGCCGTCCGCGCGGAGCTCGGCGAGGTGGAGTGGGTCGAGCTCGGCGGCCCCGGCGGCCGCTGGGTCGCCGACCCGTGGACCGAACTGTGCCGTGCCGACGTGGTGATCAGCGCAGCCGGCCAGAGCTCGGTGGCCGACCTCGCCGCCGCGGACGCCCACGTGGTGGCGGTCCCCGAGGAGCGGCCCTTCGCCGAGCAGGATGACACCGCCGGGAGACTCGAGGCCCTCGGACACGGCGCCGTTGTCGGACGTGACTCCTCCGTCGAGCACCTCGTCAGCGCGGTGCGGCGGACTCTCGAACGGTCCCGGTCGACGCCCGGGGCGGGCTCCGGTCTGCGGGAGGCGTGGGAGATCGACGGCGCTGCCGAGCGTCTGGCGGCGGTGCTGGAGACGGTCGCGGCGGACTCGGAGGTCGGTGCCCGATGACGTCCGATCCCGCCCCGTCGTCCGTTGCCGTGGTGACCGTGTGCACGCCGGCGCGGGCCGGGCATCTGTGGTCCCAGCGGCGGGCACTGGCCGCGCACCTACCCGACGCCCGCCACGTGGTGGTGTTGCCCGAACGGCCCGGGAGCGCGGGTCTGGCGACCGAACTCGTCGCGGACGGCGCGGATCCACTCGAGGTCCCGGCGGGGGAGGACCTGCCGGTGGCCCGCTGCCGGAACACGGGCGGGGACCGGGCGGTGGAGGCCGGCGCCGACCTGGTCGTCTTCCTGGACGTCGACTGCATGCCGGGCCCGGACCTGGGGTCCCGGTACGCCGAGCTCCCGTCTGATGCGGTGGGGGTGGGCCCGGTCACCTACCTGTCCGAATCCGCGGGGGCACCGGACCCCGCAGATCTGGCGGGCCTCACCGACCCGCACGCTGCGCGGCCGTTCCCGGAGCACGGCGTCCGGCGGCTCGAGGCGGACGAGTTCGGGATGTTCTGGTCGCTGTCCTTCGCCCTGCACACCGACCTCTGGACACGGCTCCGCACGGACTTCGGCGGGTTCGACGAGCAGTACACGGGCTACGGCGCGGAGGACACCGACTTCGGGCGCCGGCTGTTGTACCGGCGGGTCCCGGTGGTGCTGGTGGCAGGCGCCCACGCCTACCACCGGTGGCATCCCGTGTCGTCTCCGCCGGTGGAGCACCTGGCGGACCTGCTGCGCAACGGTGCCCACTACGCCGAGCGGTGGGGTGAGTGGCCGGCCCCGGGGTGGTTCGAGGAGTTCGAGCGGAGGGGCCTGGTCCGCCGTCGCGGCGACGGCTGGGAGGCGGTGCCCGCAGATCGGCACGCTGAGGACCACCGCCCCGGAATCGAGGGCTGACCCCGACGGGAAGAGCGTTCGGACCGCATCGCCCGAGAGGGGGGTGTGCGGAACGCCCTTTTCGATGGGGGCCGGGCGGGCGGCGGGCCGGCCGAGGCGGCGGGCCGGCCGAGGCGGCGGGGCCAGGCGGGGCCTCAGCCCAGGAACGCCTTGTCGGACAGCGTCGCGCCCTTGATGTTGGCGAACTCCTTGAGCAGGTCCTGCACGGTGAGCGACGCCTTCTTCTGGTCGTCGGCCTCGTAGACGATCCGGCCCTCGTGCATCATGATCAGCCGGTTGCCCAGCCGGATGGCCTGCTCCATGTTGTGCGTGACCATGAGCGTGGTGAGCCCGCCCTCGCGGACGATCCGTTCGGTGATCGTGGTGACCAGCTCGGCCCGCTGCGGGTCCAGGGCCGCGGTGTGTTCGTCGAGCAGCATGATCCGCGGTTGGGTGAACCCGGCCATGAGGAGCGAGAGCGCCTGTCGCTGGCCTCCCGAGAGCAACCCGACCTTGGCGGTGAGCCGGTCCTCGAGACCCAGCTCGAGCATGGCGAGCTGGTCGGCGAACTGCGCGCGGCGCTTCTTGTTCAGGCTGGGGCCGAGTCCACGTCGCCTGCCCCGCAGGACCGCGAGCGACAGGTTCTCCTCGATGGTGAGGGTGGGCGCGGTCCCGGCCAGCGGGTCCTGGAAGACGCGGCCCACGTACTTCGCGCGCTTGTGATCGGGCAACCGGGTGACGTCCTTGCCGTCGATCTGAATGCTGCCGCCGTCGGCGATCAACCGGCCGGACACGGCGTTGAGCAGGGTCGACTTGCCGGCGCCGTTGGAGCCGATCACGGTGACGAAGTCGCCCTCGGCCATCGTGAGGCTGAGACCGTGGAGTGCGCGGCGCTCGTTGACGGTGCCCGGGAAGAAGGTCTTGGACACATCGGTGACTGTCAGCATCGTCAGGTCTCCTTGGCGCCGGTCGCGGCGGTGTCGGCGGACTCGGGCCCGGCGTCGACGGCGGTCCCGGCGCCCGCCACCGCGCGCTCGTTCGCGGCGACCGCGGTCGTGGGCTTGCGCCCGAACCGACCACCCATGGATTTCCACTTGGGCGCGAGAAGCGCTATCACCACGAGCACGGCCGTGACCGCCCTCATGTCGTTCGGGTTGAGCCCCACCTCGAGCGCGATGGCGATGATGAGCTGGTACAGGACCGCGCCCACGATCACGGCGTACACCGCGAGCCACAGCCTGCGCTGGCCGAGGATCGCCTGGCCCAGGATGACCGAGGCCAGACCCACGAGGATCAGGCCGATGCCCATCGAGATGTCGGCGAAGCCCCGATACTGCGCCAACAGCGCGCCGCACATGCCCACGAGGCCGTTGGACAGGGCGAGGGTGAGGGTCTTGGTGAAGTCGGTGGAGACACCGAACGAGGAGATCATCGGACCGTTGTCGCCCGTGGCGCGGATCGATAGTCCCAGGTTCGTGGTGAGGAACCAGACGACGACGAGGCCGAGCAGTCCCACGGCCACCGCGAGGATGGCGACGCCACCCCAGGTGCCGAGGATGCCGGCTTCGCGCAGCGGGGTGAACGCGTGGTCCTGCCGCAGCAACGGCGCGTTCGCGCTTCCCATGATCCGCAGGTTGACCGACCACAGCCCGATCATGGTGAGGATCCCGGCCAGGAGGCCGTCGATCTTGCCCTTGGTGTGCAGCAGGCCGGTGATGATCCCGGCCAGGAACCCGGTGACGAAACCCGCGAGGGTCGCGAGCACCGGGTTCCAGCCTGCGAGAATGCCCGTCGCCGCGGTGGCGGCACCGGTGGTGAAGCTGCCGTCGACGGTGAGGTCGGGGAAGTTGAGAACGCGGAAGGTCAGGAAGACCCCCAGCGCCATGACCCCGTAGATGAGGCCTACCTCGACGGCGCCGATCACTTCTTCTCAGCCTCGGCGAGGATGTCCTCCGGGATGGTGACGCCCTGGCGCTCCGCGGCGTCCTCGTTGACCACGTAGGTGAACTCGGCGGCGGTCTCCACGGGCATCGTGGCCGGGTCCTCGCCGTCGCGCAGCATGCGCAGCGCCATCTCGCCCGTCTGGCGGCCCAACTCGGTGTAATCGATTCCCAGCGTGGCGACGGCGCCGCCCAAGACGGTGCCCTCCTCCGCGGCGATCACGGGGATCTGCTTGCTCTCGGCCACCTGGACGAGAGCCGCGATACCGGAGACGACCATGTTGTCGGTCGGTACGTAGATCGCGTCGACGTCGCCGAGCGCCTCGACGGCCTGCTGGATCTCGTTGACCGAGGTGACGGTCTGGGTGACGATCTCCAGGTCGAGCGGGCCGGCGGCCTCCTCGGCCTGGTCCACCTGGACCTGCGAGTTGACCTCGCCCGAGGCGTAGACGATGCCGACGCGCTCGGCGTCGGGGACGATCTCCTTGAGCAGCTCGAGCTGCTCGTCGATCGGCGCGGCGTCCGAGGTGCCGGTGACGTTGGCGCCCGGCTCCTCCATCGAGTCGACGAGCTCGGCCGAGACCGGGTCGGTGACCGCGGTGAACAGCAGTGGGATGTTGATGATGTTCTGGGCCATCGCCTGGGCGGCCGGGGTCGCCACCGCCAGCGCGAGGTCCAGGTCGTCGGCGGCGAACTGCTGCGCGATGGTCAGCGCGGTGGCCTGCTCACCGTTGGCGTTCTGCTCGTTGAACTCCACCTCGACACCGGCGTCGGCGAAGGCCTCCTTGAAGCCCGCGGTGGCCGCGTCGAGAGCGGGGTGCTGGACGAGCTGGTTGATGCCGATCGTGTAGGACTCGCCGCCGCCACCGGCGGCGTCATCGTCGGAGCCGCCGGTGCAGCCTGCGAGGACGAGTGCCGAGGTGGCCACCAGTCCGGTGAAGAGCGTCGCGCGTGAGAATGCCATGTGCCATGCCTTGTCTACGGTCACGGGTGAGCGTGAGGGGCCGGATGCGTTAACAGTGCTGGCACATGAGGGTACCGGGTCACACCGACCGCGTAACCCGGGACTCACCTCACGGGTTGCTGATCCGGCTCCGATTCCGCCAACTCGCGTTTCCAGGTGCGGAAACCCTCCTCAGTGCGGCCCCGGCGCCAGTATCCCGAGATCGAGGCCCGCCGGGCCGGGACGCCGCGTCCGGAGCGCAGCAGGGGGCGCAGATGCTTCATCACGGTCTCGGCCTCGCCGTGCACGAACACCTGCACGTCGCCGTCCGGCCACGGCATCTCGCGGAGGGCGACGACCAGCGGCGCGTCGCCGTCGATCCGTCCGGGGCCGGCGTGGGTGGAGGGGGTCCCGCGGTGCAGCCAGGTGATCCGCACCCCCTCCGGAGCGGTGAGCGACACCTCGTCGTCGTCGTCTCCCACCTCCAGGAACACCGCTCCCACCGAGTCCTCGGGCAGGGCCTCCAGCGCGGCGGAGATCGCGGGGACCGCGGTCTCGTCCCCGGCGAGGAGGTGGAAGTCCGCCTCGGGGTCGGGACGGTACCCGCCGCCCGGCCCCCGGACGGTGACGTCGGTCCCGGGCGCGACCGTCCGGGCCCACGGCCCCGCCACGCCCGCGTCTCCGTGCACGACGAAGTCGATCCAGATCTCGCGGGCCGGGAGGTCGACGCGACGCACGGTGTAGGTCCGCACCACGGGGCCGTCCTCGGAGGGCAGTTCGAGTTTGACGTAGCTGTCGGTCTCCGCGCGCGGGGCGAAGGCGTCGAACCCCGCGCCGCCGAGGACGACCCGGACCATGTGGGCGCTCACCGTCTCGGTGCGCAGCACGGTGAGGGTGGTCGGGGTGGGGCGCTTGCGCTCATCTGCCACGGGGGCCTCCTTAAGTTAGGCAACCCTATCCTGCCAGTCCCGGCGTCCCGGCGTCCCGGCGTCCCGGCGTCCCGGCGTCCCGGCGTCCCGGTCGAGCGGTCGAGCGGTGGGTTCCTTCCCCTCGCATCCCAATGTAAGATATATGTGATCTGAAACTCGGCCACATACGACATGATCGCGCGGCACGCGCAGTGCACAGGGAGTGACGTGATGAACCCAGGAACGCGATCCGTCGACGCAGGCCTCGACCCGATGAGGATCCGGCACCTCCCGGACCTGTCCACGCACCTGTGGTTCTGGCTCCCCGCCGCGAACGTGGTGATGCAACTCGCCGACCCCGCCGTCGGGTACGGCGTGGTCGAGAGCCGGGTGGACCGGGGCCGCGGTGACCTCCGCCCGATCAAGCGCGGGAGGACCACCGCCCAGTACCTCGCCGTGGCCACGTTGGGGAACCAGGAGGACCGGAAGTTCTTCCACGAGGCGGTGCGGCAGATCCACGCGCAGGTCTACTCCACCGGGTCCAGTCCGGTCCGCTACAACGCCAACTCCGCGGCCTCACAGACGTGGGTGGCGCTGTGTCTGGTCCGCTACTACACCGATCAGTGGGAGATGGTGCACGGGCCGCTGTCGGAGGCGGAGCTCGACCGGGTGATCGAACTCGCGCGACCGCTCGGGACCACCCTGAACGTGCCCGAGGCCCGCTGGCCGTCGACCTGGGCCGAGTACCAGCGACGATTCGCCGAGGGCATCGACGGCGTCCGGATCGACGACACCGTCCGCGAGTACCTCCAGGCACTCGCCGACTTCACGGTCCTCGAGGTCCGGATGAAGCAGCTGGGGACACTCGCGCACAAGACCCTGGGGCCGTGGAGTCTGTCCATGACCAAGTTCGCGGTCCCCGAGCGGATCCGTGACGAGATGCGCTGGACGATCACCCCTCGGGATCTCAGGCGCCGACGGGTCCTCGTGAACCTCGCGGCCGCGCTCGACATGGTCCTGTCCAGGCCGCTGCGCGTGGTCTACACGCTCAACCTGTGGGACCTGCGGGCGCGCCGACGGCTGGGGGTCGGCGTCTTCTGAGAACGGGTCGCGCACGCCCCGGGCGCCCGACGGGCGGGGCTGGGGACGGGCAGGGCACCCGGCGGGCTGGGCTGTCGACGGGCGGGGCGCCCGGGAGCCGTTCTCAGGATGCGCGGAGGAACTCCATGGGGGCCGTCGCCTCGAAGTGCGCGCTGACCTCTCCGACGAGGCCCCCCTCGAGCCCGGTGTCGGCGACCAGGTCGAGCTTGCGCACGGGTGCGCCCTCGGACAGATCGAGGCCGTCCAGCCGGACCCAGACGATGTTGGGCCGACCGGTGTCCTCGAAGACGTACACACCGTCGACGTGGTCGGTGATGGTCCGCCACAGGGTGGTGGAGGCGTTGGGGTGGTCGGGATCCGGCACGCGGAACGGTTGGGACGCGTTGCGCATCACGCTCAGCAGCTCCGCGACAGCCCTCGTCCGGTCGGCGGGCGCCGGGAGCCGGTCCAGGTAGAAGGCCGCGCGGGCGAACCTCTCGTCGGCGTCCGTGCCCCCGGGGAGCGGGCGGTCACCGCCGAAGCCCTCGATCTCGTGGAGGCGTTCGAGCTGCTCTGCGAACGGCGGCGAATTGGTCATCACCGTGTAGGACCGGTCATGCCAGATGTGGGGCTCGCCGTCGATGTACTCGATGATCGCCGAGTCGCCGCTGCGGTCGTCGAGCGCCAGGTGGACGGTGACGGTGGTGCCGGTGACCGGGTCTCCGGATGTCCGGATCTGGACCCGGGACTGACGCATCCACTCCACGGCCTCGGCGACGGTGGCGAAGCTGTCCCGAGTCCCAGCGCGAGCGGTCGGGCCAGCTGGTCGCCCATCGCGAGGTAGTTGTCGAACAGGTCCTTCATGAACTCGCCGCCGCCGACCTCGATCGGTCCCGGGTCCTCGCGCGGCGTGCCCTGTTGCCTCGACCACTCGTCGGGTCCGGGCATGACCATCACACACAGCGCCCGCATGGTGTCCAGGGAGAACTCCTCGACCGCGTCGAGGACGGCACTCCCCGTGCCCTGGGCGTTCGCTCGTCCCACCGCTTCGAGGGAGCCGTTCAGGGCGCCCGGAAACGCGACGCCCGCGCTGACGAATGCACCGAACAGGGACGCCCGCGCGAGAAAGGCCCTCCGGTTGAATTGATCCATGACCCCGCCTTTCCCTAGCGCAGTGGGGTCGCCGTAACGATGTGATATTCCTCACGCCACCGGTCGGGGATGATTTCTTTATCCCTCGAGCTATCCCTCGATCAGCCCTCGTTGTCACGGATGTCGTGTCGGCCCGTGAAGGGCAGGAGGCTCGAGGCGTCGCCCAGATCGTCGCGACCGATGACCCCCAGGCTGCCGTCCTGTTGGAGGATCACCGCCGCGACCTGCTCGAGCGAACCCTTCCCGGATTGCCGGGCCGCGGTGTGGACGTCCTCCTCGAGAAGGCGGTGGCTCCGTAGCGCCCTGCCCTGCATCCGTCCCTGGTAATAGAGGAGGATCGGCGGGCTGTCCAGCAGGGACCGGACGCGCGGAGACCGCGCGCGGACCGCCGCGAACAACCACTGGACGCCCACGAGTAGCGCCAACACCAGGACCGTCTGCGCCAGCGGCACCTCGGTGGCGGTGAGTGTGCGCCCGAACGCCGAACCGATGGTCACCGCCACGATGAAGTCGAGGGGCGTCATCTTGGCCATGGTGCGTGGGCCGGATACCCGGAGGATCACGACCAGGGCGACGAAACCGCACACGACCATGACGACGGAGTGGACGACCGGTTCCCAGCCGTCCCAGAGCAGAGTTGTATCCATGACGCGAATGGTGCGCGCACCGCGGTCGGAGGACAACCGGCGTCGACGGGAACGGCCCCGACCGCACGGGCCGTGGTCCGTGCGGTCGGGGCCGTTCAGCTCCGCGTCACGAGGCCCGCGCGGCGATCGGAGTGGCGGATCTCAGCGGGCAGCGGTCCTTGGCGGCGAGGAGGCAGGTGGCCGCGGCAGTGCCCAGGATGGCGACGGTGCCCAGGATGATCGGTGCGGCGGGGAAGGGCAGTTCCTGGGACAGGACGAAGGCTCCCATGAGCAGGACGAAGAAGCCGAACCCCTTGCGCAGCGCCTTCTCCGGGACGACCGAGGTGAGCCGGATGCCGACGAAGGAACCGGCGATGGCGGCGGCGGTGACGGCGGCGACGAGCGGCCAGTCCAGGCTGACCGAGGTGAGGTAGCCGCCGAGTCCGGCGAAGGATTTCATGGCGATGACCAGCAGGGACGTGCCCACCGCGACGGTCATCGATAGACCCGCCAGGAGCACCAGGGCCGGGACGACGAGGAATCCGCCGCCCGCACCGACCAGTCCGGTGGCGGCGCCCACGACGAGACCGTCGAGCAGGATCCGCCACAGCGGGTGGTGATGGGTGGTGCTCTGGCCGTCGCGGTCCCTGCGGCCCTTGATCATGGCGCCCGCGGTGGCGATCATCATGATCGCGAAGGCGACCATCAGGACGGTGCCGGGGATGTAGCCGCCGGCCAACCCGCCGCCGAACGCGCCGACCATGCCGGCGGCGCCGAAGATCAGGCCGGTGCGCCACCGGACGTTGCCCTTGCGGGCGTGGCCGAACAGGCTGACCAGCGAGGTCGCGCCGACGACGAACAGCGAGGTGGCGATGGCCTCCTTGGGATCGAGTCCGCCGATGTAGGTGAGCAGCGGGACGACGAGGATGGAACCGCCCCCGCCGAGCAGGCCCAGGGACAGTCCGACCAGGACGGCCAGGGCCACGACGATGATCGTGGTGATCTCCATGTCAGGTGCCTTTCTCCGGCGGGGCGCCGGTTCCGGTGTCGGGGGTCGGGTGGGTCAGGAGCGGGCGGGCAGCGAGTCGAGCACGGAGCCGAGTCCGGGCTCGTCGGCCGAGCGGTTCCACGGCATCTTCGACAGGGCGGCGGCCATGGCGCAGGAGTTGCTCGCGGCGGAGTAGGTCAGCCCGGCCCCGATGGCGCCGGCGAGGTAGGCGAACTTCGGGGAGAGCACCTTCGAGGCCGTCACGCCCACCAGCACGAGGGAGCCGGCGGCCATGCGGACCTGCCGGTCCATCGCCCACGGGCCCGCGCCGCGGACGACCTCGCCGCCGGCGGACTCGAACGCGGCGATCCCGCCGTCGAGGACGGTCACCGAGTCGGGGTCCACGCCCACGGACTCGAGGCGCTGGCCCGCCTGGCGGGCGCGGTTGCCCGACTGGCAGATCAACACGACCTGTCCGGGCAGGCGGGAGGCGAACTCCTCCCCGTGCTCGGCGAGCAGGGGCAGCGGCACGTTGTAGGAGCCGCGGATGTGGACCGAGGAGTACTCGGCGCCGGATCGCACGTCGATGACGGTGGGCGGGGTGTCCGAGTGCATCGCATCGCGCAGGTCGGCCGGGGCGATGGTCGGGGCGTGGGTGAGGCTGGAGAGCATGGGTGGTGTCGGCCCTTTCGTGTGGGGAGTCGGAGTGGCGGCGGGTCGCCGCGCGGCCGGGAGCCGGACGGGTGGTCCGGCCCCCGGGGTGTGCGGTGGGTCCGCTCAGGCGGAGACGAGGGTGCGCTCGGACCAGGCGGCGTAGCTGCCCTCGAGCTCGACCACGTGGTAGCCGGCGCGACGCAGTGCACTGGCCGCGACCGAGTTGCGGACGCCGCTCTGGCAGTACGTCACGATCGGCCCGTCGGTCGGGAGCCGGTCGAGGTTCCACAGGAGCCGGCCGCCGCTGAGCTGGTCGGAGCCCGGGATGTGCCCCTCGGAGTGCTCGGTCTTGTTCCGCACGTCCAGGACCATGGCGGCGTCGAACGCGTCCAGCTCGTCGGGCCCGATCATCTCGGGGGTCGTCATGGGCAGACCCTCGAGGCCGGTGGTGTAGCCGGTGACGGTGTCGATGCCGACCCGCAGCAGGTGATCCCGCAACGCCTCGGCCATCTCGACGTCCCGGGCGAGCACCACCAGGGGCGTGTCCTCGGACTCGGGGTCGTACACCCAGGCGCCGAAGGAGGCGGCCTTGTCGACGCCGGGGATGTTGAGCGAGCCGGGGACGGTGCCCGCGTGGACCTCGTCCTGGCCGCGGGTGTCGACGACGACGACCTCGTTCGTCTCGAGGGCGTCGGCCACCTCCGCGGAGTCGTAACGGCGCAGCGGGGCCAGCGGTCCGAGGACGTCCGGACCCTGCCGGTTCTGCCGCTTCATCCGCCCGAAGTACGCGTGCGCGTCCGGCTGGCCGTCGAGGAGTTCGGAGACGAAGCCCTCCTCGTCGTCGTCGTTGACGTACCCCGCCCACCACGCGTATCGACGCTCGTACCCGACGCTGGTCGACGGAAGCGCGCCGAGCGCCTTGCCGCAGGCGCTGCCCGAGCCGTGGCCCGGGAAGACCTGGACGTGGTCCGGCAGCGTGACGAACGAGTCCTTCAGGCTCCGGAAGATCTGCTTGGCGCCGGCGAAACGGGTGTCGACCCCGCCCGCGGCCTCGTCGAGCAGGTCGGGCCGGCCGAGGTCGCCGGAGAAGACGAAGTCGCCGGTCAGCATGTACCCGGGGGTATCGGCGAACGCGCCGTCGGTGATGAGGAACGACAGGTGCTCCGGCGTGTGGCCCGGGGTGTGCACGGCCTCGACGGTGATGTTGCCGAGTGTCAGCCGGTCGCCGTGGTACAGGCGCTCCGCGGCGAAGCGGTACTGCCAGTCGTCACCGCCCTCGCCGGAGACGTAGACGGTCGCCCCGGTGGCGGCCGCGAGTTCGCGGGTGCCGGACAGGTAGTCGGCGTGGATGTGGGTCTCGGTGACCGCGGTGATGGTCATGCCGTGGCGCGCGGCCAGGTCCAGGTACTCGCGGATGTCGCGGCGGGCGTCGACCACCACGGCCTCCCCCTTGGCCTGGCAGCCGATGAAGTAGCCGGCCTGGGCGAGGTCCTCGTCGTAGATGCGTTCGAGAAGCATGGTGCTCTCCTTGTCGGTCGGTGTTCCCTGCGAGGGGTGTGCCACGACTGTACATACCCCGGGGGGTATGCGCAAGACGCCCCGGAGGGTATGCGGACGGCCGGTCGTTCCCGGGGCCGGACGAGGCGACGGGCCGAGATGGCGACGAGCCGGGAGCGGCAATATGCAGGGTGTTCTGCACCACACCTAGTTGCACGGGCTGTGCAATCGTGCAGATGTCGTGCAAAACTGCGAAGGTTCGCGAATCGCATCTACGCACCAGGAGCCAGCGCATGGCGTCATTTCTCTACCGCATCGGGCGGTCCGCCTATCTGTTCAGATGGCGGTTCATCGCAGCCTGGATGTTGCTGATCATCGGTGTCGGCACGGCCGCCGCCACGTTGACGCAGCAGACCAGCACCACCTTCTCGATCCCGGGACTCGAGTCCATCGAGACGCAGGAGGAGATGCAGGAGAGATTCGCCGGGGCGGGCAGTCAGCTCGACGCGCCGACCGGGACCGTCGTCATCGGGGCGCCCGAGGGCAGCACCCTCACCGACCCCGCGGTCACCGAGGACGTCGACGCCTTCCTCGCCGACGTGCGGGAGCTGGAGTTCCTCACCGGGACCGACGCGCTGGTCAGCCCGGTGATCGCGGCCGAAGGCCTGTCGGAGCAGCTGACCACGGCCAAGGCCGAGCAGGGCATCGGTGAGGAGCAGATCGCCGCCGACATCGCCGCCCTGAGCCCGCTCAGCGCCGACGAGACCACCGGCACGGTCGAGATCCAGTTCGCGGCCGAGACCACGATGGACGTGCAGACCGAGGACCGGGAGGCCTTCGCCGAGGTCGTCGCCGAGCACGAGGGTGACCTGACCATCGCGTACTCGGGCAATGCCTTCCAGATGTCCGAGATCAGCGCCGTCGGCGAAATCATCGGCATCGCGGTCGCCGCCGTGATCCTGCTGATCACCTTCGGTTCGCTCATCGCCGCCGGCATGCCGCTGCTCACCGGCGTCATCGGCGTCGGGATCGGCATCGGCGGCATCTTCGCTGCAACCGCCTTCACGGACACCATCAACACCATGACGCCGACCCTGGCGTCCATGATCGGTCTCGCCGTGGGCATCGACTACGCCCTGTTCATCGTCTCGCGATTCCGCACGGAGCTGGTCAAACACATCGGCGGAAACGACCTGGAGCCCGCGGAACTCGCGGAGAAGCTCAAGGCCATCGACGTCAAACAGCGGGCGCATCTCGCCGGACTGGCGGTCGGCAAGGCCGGCTCGGCCGTCGTCTTCGCGGGCCTGACCGTCCTCATCGCGCTCGCCGCGTTGTCGATCATCAACATCCCGTTCCTCACCGCGATGGCGCTGTCCGCCGCGGCCACCGTGGCGATCGCCGTCCTGGTCGCGATCACGCTGCTGCCGGCCATCCTCGGCGCGGTCGGCACCAAGCTCTTCGCGGCCCGCGTGAAGGGCGTCAAGGCACCCGACCCGGAGGACGAGAAGCCGACGATGGGCCTGTCGTGGGTGCGCAAGATCCGCGCCCGCCCGGTGCTCTTCGCGACCGCCGGTGTCCTCCTCCTCATCCTGCTGGCCCTCCCGGCCGCGCAGCTGCGTCTGGCTATGCCGTCCGACGGCACGATGGCCCCGGACACCCCGAACCGCATCGCCTACGACATGACCGACGAGGCGTTCGGCCCGGGCCGCAACGCCCCGATGATCGCCCTCGTCGACACCCTGCAGGTGCCGGAGGAGGAGCGTCCGGCGGCGTGGGCTGCCGCGGCGGCGGACATCCAGGCCCTCGACGGGGTGGAGAACGCCCAGATCATCGAGACCAACGAGGCCGGTGACGCCGCCCAGGTGCTCATCACCCCGCAGTACGGAGCCATCGACGAGCGGGCCGCCGACGTCCTCGAGGAGATCCGGGCCAGCGCCGGGACCTTCGAGCAGGAGACCGGCGGAACCTACTCGGTCACCGGTGTCACCCCGATCTACGAGGACATCTCCGAGCGACTGACCGAGGTCCTGCTGCCGTACATCGGCATCGTCCTGGCGCTCGCCTTTGTCCTGCTCATGCTGGTGTTCCGGTCGATCTGGGTCCCGCTGATCGCCGCGCTGGGCTTCGGCCTGTCGGTGGCGGCGACCTTCGGTCTCACCGTCGCGATCTGGCAGGAGGGCTGGCTGGGCATCATCTCCGACCCGCAGCCGATCATCAGCTTCCTGCCGATCATGCTCATCGGCATCGTGTTCGGCCTCGCCATGGACTACCAGGTCTTCCTGGTCACCCGCATGCGCGAGGGGTGGGTCCACGGCAAGACTGCGCACAACGCGGTCGCCAACGGCTTCAAGCACGGCGCCCGCGTGGTCACCGCCGCCGCGCTCATCATGATCAGCGTCTTTGCCGCGTTCATGACGATCGACGAGCAGTTCATCAAGGTCATGGGCTTCGCCCTGGCGGTCGCCGTGCTGTTCGACGCCTTCGTCGTCCGCATGACGATCATCCCCGCGGTGATGTTCATGCTGGGCGAGCGGGCCTGGGGCCTGCCGCGGTGGTTGGACAAGATCCTCCCGACCGTCGACGTCGAGGGCTCCGCCCTCGAGACCGCCGAGTACGACGCAGCCTCGGAGGAGACCGCCGGCCGGCACGCGTCCGGAGACGTGGCCGAGCAGTCCGCAGGAGCGGGAGAGCACGAGCTCGGTGACCACGCCGCCGGCGGTGGTGTCGGGACCCGCACCGATGCCTAATCTGCGCGAGCGGAAGAAGGCCGACACCCGGACCCGGTTCGCGGTGGCCGCTGTCGAACTCCTCGTCGCCGTGGGTGCCGAGGGTGCGACGGTGTCCGCCATCGCCGGCCGGGCGGGGGTCTCCACCCGGACGTTCCACAACTACTTCGCCCACCGCGAGGACGCGTTCGTGCACTTCCTGCGCGAGCAGGTGGCCGAGTGGGTGCGGCAGGTGGAGCAGGCGCCGACGGGGATGTCGCCGCTGGAGGTCCTGCGCTCGATGTTCCGGGAGATCTCCGGCCGCTCGGCGGACGACGTCTACGCGGCCGAGAACCTCCTGGTGGTCGGCGAACAGATCGGTCTGCTGCTCAGCGCGGAGGCGAGGTCCAGCGTCGCCGATGACATCCTCGATCCGCTGTACGAGGCGGTCAGCCGCCGGGCGCCACGGCTGAGCCGGTTCCGGGTCCGCGTGATCGTGGACCTGGGTCTCGCGGCCGGGGCGTCGGTGCTCAGGCATCGACCGGCCGGGGCACAGGGCCCGACGGACTACCTGAACGAGGCGTTCGACCTGCTCGAGCACGGCACGGCCCGGGAGTTCCGGCGCGGCACCGAGTAGCTCGCTGACCGGGTCACCGCCGGGAGGGGCACCGTCGACCGGGTGAGCGCCGGGAGGGTCACCGCCGGGCGGCGGGGTCGCAGTTGACGACCTCGCCGTCGAACCCCGCGCGGGCCCCGTGTTCGCCCAGCCGCCCGGCCAGCTGATCGAGCGGCGGGTTGTGATGGCCCAGGTGCACGGCCACGATCTCGGAGTGGTCGTCGACCGCCCCGGCGGACCGCAGTGACCGGATCAGGTCCTCGAACCTCGGCAGACCGAGGTGGGCCTGCGAGATGTCCTCGCGGTCCCCGAGGGTCTCCTCGAGGAACACCGCGTCGTACCGGGCCCCGCGGACGGCGGCGAACCAGTCCTCGGGCCAGGGGCCGGTATCGGTGGCCCAGAGGATGCGGGCGCCGTCCGGGCCGGTGACGTCGTAGAGCACCGCGTCGCCGTCGTCGAACACGCGGTGCCGGGCGGGCAGTACGCGCACGTCGTAGCCGCCCACGGTGAGCCGGTCCCCGGCCGCGACCGGGACCAGCCGCACCGGGTCCCCGGGGCCGATCCAGGGCACGCACACCTCGAGTGCGGCGGCGGGTCCGACCACCTCGAGCGGGCCGGCCCCGGGGACCCAGGAGCGGGAGAGCAGGACCTGGGGGCCCAGGTGGTCGGCGTGGGCGTGGGTGATGAGCAGATGTCCGACCCCGGCGAGCGTCCGGCCGTGACGCGACGCGGCCCCCGGCACCTCGGGACCACAGTCGATCAGCAGCTCGTCGTCGACCAGGGCGGCGGTCTGGCCGCGCACCTCCCCGCGCCGCAGGGCGTCGAGGCAGGAGTCGCAGCGGCAGAACGGGTTGGGCCACCCGTCGGCGGCACCCGTGCCCAGCAGCACGACCTCCATCAGGCCCCCGGCTCCCGGAGCGGCAGGACGGCGCGGCCGTCGGGGCGGTCGAGGACCTCGACGCGGGCGTCGTACACCTCGGCCACCCGTTCGACGGTGAGCACGTCCTCCCCGGTGCCGTCGGCGACGATCCGGCCCTCGTCGAGCAGGACCACGCGTTCGCCGTAGTGCGCGGCGGAGGTGAGGTCGTGCATGGCGGCCACCACGGTGAGTCCGCTCTCGCGTCGCATCGAGTCGACCAGCTCGAGGACCTGCTGTTGGTGCCCGATGTCGAGGGCGCTCGTCGGCTCGTCCAACAACAACACCCGGGGCTCCTGTGCCAGCGCCCGGCCCAGGACCACCCGCTGGAGCTCGCCCCCGGACAGCGTGGTGGCGATGCGCGGGGCGAGGTCGTGCAGCGCGAGTCTGTCGATCACTCCCTCGACGACCTCGTGGTCGTGGGGCGACTCGGTGCCGAAGCGGGGGATGTGGGGTGTGCGGCCCAGCCGGATCAGCTCACGTGCGCTCACGCCCTCGGGCACGACCGGGCGTTGTGGCATGAGCGCCACCATCCGGGCGACCCGCCGTCGCCCGGCCCTCCGTGGCGCCAGACCCATGACCTCGACCTCCCCACGGGACGGGATGAGCCCGGCCATGGCGTAGAGCAGCGTGGTCTTGCCCGAGCCGTTCGGCCCGACCAGGGAGATCCAGGTCCCGGTGGGCACGACCAGGTCGATCCCGTGCAGGACGGGCACGGCGTCACGGGCCACATGGAGACCGCGGCAGGACAGGGCTTCGCCGGCGTCCGGGGTGGAGGTCATATGAGCCCCCGGCTCCGACGCAGGACGAACAGGAAGAACGGGGCCCCGATCGCCGCCGTCACGACCCCGATCGGCAGCTCGGCCGGGCTCACCGCGGTGCGGGCCACTATGTCGGCCAGGACGAGGAAACTCGCGCCGACCAGCAGGGAGAGCGGTAGGAGTAACCGGTGGCCCGGGCCGATCACCATCCGCACGGCGTGCGGGATCACGATGCCGACGAAGCCGATCAGGCCGCTCACGGACACGACCGCGGCGGTGCCCAGCGTGGCGACGCTGATGAGCACCAGCCGCACCCGGGCCGGGGCGATGCCGAGGGTGGAGGCCTCGACGTCACCCACCGCCATCACGTCGAGGGTGCGCCGGAACAGGGCGATCACCGCGACCGAGACCAGGACGTACGGCAGCACGGTCAGCACCTCGGACCAGCCGCTGGTCGTGAGCCGGCCGAGCATCCACGAGTACACCTGCCTCAGGGTCTCGTCGTTGCGCTGCATGAAGAAGGTCTGGATGGCGCTCGCGAACGCGGCGACCGCGACTCCCGCGAGGATGATCACGACCTCGGTCCGACCGCCACCGACACTGCGGCCGAGGGTGTAGGTGGCCATCACCGCGATCATGCCGCCGACGAACGCCGCCGGGGGCACCATCGCCGAACCCATGGCCCCGCCCACGACGATCGCCAGCGTCGCGCCCAGCCCGGCGCCGCTGGAGACACCCAGGAGATAGGGGTCGGCGAGCGGGTTGCGGAACACGCCCTGATAGGTCGCGCCGGCGATCGCCAACATCGCGCCGACGATCCCGCCGAGCACGACCCGCGGGATCCGGATCTCCCACAGGATCACCTGCTGGCGAGGCGAGAACCCCGAGTCGACGTGCACGAACGGCAGTCGCCCGACCAGCTCGAGCAGGACTCCCCGCGGGGTGAGGTCGGCGGGACCGACCAGCGTGCCCGCCACCAGCGCCACGAGGAAGAGCACTGTCGCTCCGCCCAACACCAGGGCGTGGCGGGGCGACGCACGGGTCACGAGGCAGGTTCCCTCTCGGGCTGTGATTCGTTCACAGTCAGTGTGGAGATGATCCCGGCCACCTCACGCATGAAGTCCACCACGCGCGGGCCCCACCGGCTGGCCAGGTCCTCGTCGACCACGAAGACGCGGTCCTGCCTGACCGCGGCGAGCTCGCCCCAGCCGGGACGCTCGGCGACGACCTCCGGGGTGATCCCGCAGCACTGCCCGTCGGCGAGCATCACCAGGTCGGGGTCCGCCTCGAGGATCAGTTCCTCGGACAGCTGCGGGTAGGCGTCCTCGCCGGTCGCGATGGAGGTCAGCCCCAACAGGGAGTACACCTCGCCGATGTACGTGTCGTCGGTGACGGTGTAGTAGGTGTCGTCGAGCTCGTGGAAGTAGGTCAGCGGGGTCTCACGCCGGGGGACCGAGGCCACGATCTCGTCGATCTCGCCCCGCATCCGCGAGACCAGTTCGGCGGCCTCGCCGACCGTGCCGGTGGCCGCGCCGACCTGTTCGATCTGGGTGTAGGTGTCGTCCAGGGTCCGTGCGGCGGGGAGCAGCAGGACCTCGACCCCGGACCTCTCGAGACCGGAGACGATGTCGCCGGTGTCGTCCGTGGCCACGACCAGGTCCGGCTGGTACCCGAGGATCGCCTCGAGGTTCGGGGTGTAGCCCGACAGGTCGGTGACCGGCGCATCGGCGGGATAGTTCGAGCGTTCGTCCACCGCGACCACCCGGTCGCCGGCACCCACGGCGTAGAGCATCTCGGTGGTGGTGGGGCTGAGCGAGATGATCGCCTGCGGCTCGCCGGAGGCGGCGGCGCCGCCGGTCTGGTCTGCCTCCGGGTCGTCCGCCCCGGAGCAGGCTGAGGCGATCAGCGCGACTGCGGTGAGGACGGCGGCGAACCGGGAGCGGGCTCGGGGCGTGGTCCGGGCTCGAGACAGGTGCATGACATCCTCCGGGGATCGCCAGGACGAAAGCAGCTCGGCAGCGACGCGGACGCCGCGGCACGCAACCGTCCTTCGTGCGAGGTCAGTTCGTACGGTGCCGCGGTACCGGCCGACCCGGCGCGCCCGCTCGGGGCGGGATCACAGTTGCGCGGGCATCGTCGGATTCACACCGACTTCCGCCGGGCACCACGGGTGTCCGGCGGGGGAGCCGGACCCTCCGAGGGTAGCCGACCCCCGGGTCGACGGCAGGATGGGCCGTGACCACCCTCCGACACCCACCGACAGGAAGGACCACGAGATGACGACGACGAACGGTTCAGGCGAGGGGCCTTCGGCCGCGGAACTCCGGTCGCGGGGTTTCGCGACCCGGCGCGGGGTGATGGGCGACGCCTTCGTGGACCGCGCGATGGGCCGGGCCGAGGGGACCGCCTCCGAGGCCCTCCAGTACGTGGTCACCGAGAACGTGTGGGGGAATATCTGGGACCGTCCGGGACTCGGGCGCCGCGACCGCAGCCTGTTGAACATCGGCATGCTCGTGGCGTTGCGGGCGAACGTCGAGTTGGCCGGTCACGTGCGCGGCGGCCTGACCAACGGCCTCACCCGCGAGGAGATCACCGAGGCCGTGATCCACGCCTCGGGGTACTGCGGGGCGCCGGCGGCCCTCTCGGCCATGAAGACGGTCCAGGAGGTCTTCGACGCCCTCGACGGCAGGTAGGGTTGTGTCCAGAAGTGACCCCCGACACCCCCTGAGTGAGGAGCCCCTCGCATGCGCAGCACCATGCAGCCGGAACAGCTGAACATCAGTACCATCCTGACGTTCGGCGCGACCGTCCACTCGGACGCGGTCGTCACCACCTGGACCGATCAGGGCCCGCGGAAAGTCACGTTCGGCGAACTCGGGAAGCGGGCGGCCCAGCTCGCCCACGGGCTGCGTTCGCTCGGGATCGACGCAGACCAGCGCGTCGCGACGTTCCAGTGGAACAACTCGGAGCACATGGAGGCCTACCTGGCCATCCCGTCGATGGGCGCGGTGCTCCACCCCCTGAACATCCGGCTGTTCCCGGACCAGCTCGAGTTCGTGGCCAACCACGCCGAGGACAAGGTCGTCATCGTCGACCCGAGCCTGATCCCGCTCCTGCAGCCCCTGCTGCCGCGGTTCTCGACCGTCGAGCACGTGATCGTCACCGGCGGCGGTGCGGCGAACCTCGAGGCCCCGGAGGGCGTGCAGGTGCACGACTACGAGGCGCTTCTGGCGGCCCAGCCCACCGAGTTCGAGTGGCCCGAGGTCGACGAGAACTCCGGCGCCGCGATGTGTTACACCTCGGGCACCACGGGCGATCCGAAGGGCGTCGTCTACTCGCACCGGTCGATCTACCTCCACTCGATGCAGGTGTGCATGTCGGACGGGATGGACATCTCGCTCGACGACAACGTGCTGGCGATCGTCCCCATGTTCCACGCGATGTCGTGGGGGCTGCCGTACGCGGCGTTCCTGGTGGGTGCCTCACTGCTCATGCCCGAGCGCTTCCTGCAGCCCGAGCCGCTGGCCGCGATGATCGCCTCCGAGCGGCCGACCCTGGCCGCCGCCGTCCCCACGATCTGGCAGGCCGTGGACGCGTACAGCGTCGATCACCCGATCGACATGTCGAGCTTCCGTGCCGTGGTCGTGGGCGGCAGCTCCTGCCCGCCCGCGCTGATCCGCAAGTTCAAGGAGAACTACGGGATCAACATCATCCACGCGTGGGGCATGACGGAGACCTCGCCCATCGGCACGCTGTCGCGGCCGAAGGCGGACCTGCCGGAGGAGAAGCAGTTCGACCTGCGCACCACGCAGGGCCGGTTCATCGCGGGGGTCAAGGCCCGGATCGTCGACGACGCCGGCCAGGAAATGCCCTGGGACGGCGAGTCCGTGGGTGAGCTCCAGGTGCGCGGCCCCTGGATCACGGGCAGCTACTACAAGGTGGAGAACTCCGACTCGTTCGACGACGGCTGGCTGCGCACCGGCGACGTCGGCTACGTCCGCCCCGAGGCGTTCCTGCAGCTCACTGACCGTGCCAAGGACATCATCAAGTCCGGCGGCGAGTGGATCTCCTCCGTGGAGGTGGAGAACTACCTCCTCGAGCACCCAGCCGTGGCCGAGGCGGCCGTGATCGGGATCCCCGACCCCAAGTGGGACGAGCGCCCGCTGGCCACGATCGTGGTCAAGGAGGGCGTGGCCGACCCCGACGTCGAGGACCTGCGCGCGCACCTCGAGTCCAGGATGGCCAAGTGGCAGGTGCCGGAGAAGTTCGCGTTCGTCGACGAGATCCCCAAGACCTCCGTCGGCAAGCTCGACAAGAAGCGCATCCGCGTCTCGCACTCCGACGGTGAGCTCACGGTGGTCAACGCCCTGGAGAAGTAGCCCCCGGTCGGGCCGCCCCACCGGTCCGGTCCCGCCCCAACGAGAAGAGCGTTCCGCGCACATCGCCCGAGAGGCAGGTGCGCGGAACGCTCTTCTCGTTGGAGCGGCGGCGGCTGGACGGGTCGCGGCGGCGATTGGGCGGGTTGCGCGCGCGGGTCGGGCGGGTCGCGCGGGCGGGCGAGTCGCCGGGTCGGCTCAGCCGGTGCGGGCCGGCGTGAGCGGCCGCAGGGACACCGGGAGCCCGTCACCGGGGAACGGCAGCGAGTCGTTCTTCATGGGCGGGACGTAGTCCAGAGGCACCGACCACTCGAAGTGCCGGAGCAGCGCGCTGAGGACGAGCTTGGACTCCAGGTTGGCGAAGATCATGCCGAGGCACTTGTGTACCCCGCCGCCGAAGGGCTCCCAGGCGTAGCGGTGGGACTTGTCCTCGCGCCTGCCCTCGGTGAACCGCTCGGGGTCGAAGATCTCCGGGTCGGTCCAGTACTCGGGCATGTGGTGCGACAGGAGCGGCATCACCGAGACGAGCCGTCCCTTGGGGATCGCCACCCCGAGCACCTCGGTGTCCTTGACCGCCCGGCGCGCCAGCACCGGCACCGGCGGGTGCAGCCGCAGCGTCTCCTTCATCACCAGGTCCAGGTCGGTGAGGCCCTCCAGCTCGGCGAGGGTCGGCGAGGGGCCCAGATCCAGACACTGCCTCCGACAGCGCTCCTGCCACTCCCGATCGCGCCCGAGTTCGTAGACCATCGAGGTCACGGTGCTGGTCGTGGTGTCGTGCGCGGCCATCAGCAGGAAGATCATCTGGTTGATGATGTCGTCGTCGTCGATCCCGCCGGAGGCGTCGGCCACCTGACACAGTGCCGAGAACAGGTCCTCACCGGGGTTGGCACGGCGGGCGGGCAGGTGGCGCCGGAGGAACTCCTCCAGCAGGCGCCGGCCGCGGGTCGCGCGACCCCACTTGGTGAACGGCAGGGGAGCGGTCGAGCGGATGTAACCGTTGGCGGCCTGCACGCAGTCCACGAACGCGGTGTTGACCCGCCCGATCTCCCCGGGTTCGGCGTATTCGGCGCCGCCCATGAACACCTCGGTGGCCAGATCGAGCGTGTGCGACTTGAGGGCGGGGTAGACCTCGAACGCCCATTCAGGGGTCCAGCTCGAGATCCCGCGCTCGACCAGCGGGGCCAGGGTACGGGCGTATCCCTCGAGCCGGGGGCGGGTGAACGCCTCCTGCATGAGGTGCCGGTAGTGGTGGTGCTCGGCGAAGTCCAGCAGCATCAGCCCGCGGTCGAAGAACGGGCCGACGAGGTATCCCCAGCCGGGGCCGTTGGCGAACGCCTTGTCGGCGTTCTGCAGGGCGATCTGGCACGCGTCGGGGCCGATCAGCGCGGTCCAGGTGGCGCCGAGGAAGCTCAGTTCGGAGACCGGCCCGTGGTCGCGGTACCGGCGGGCCATCGTGGCCAGCGGATTCTCGACGTACTCGAGGGTCCCGCCCAGGATCGGCAGGTGGGAGCGGAGGGGGGCCGGGCCCGGCCGGTAGACCGGATCGCGCGGATCGCCATCGATTGACATACTGCACCTCTTTGTCGGGGTCCCTCCAGTCTGTGACCTCCCTCACGCGACTGTCAGCCGAATAGCGAAACTGGCGGTGTCGTTTCTCCCCGCGGTGGTGACAGCGCGGTGGTGACAGCGGGGTGGTGGCAGCGCGGTGGTGACAGCGGGGTGGTGGCAGATGCCGTGATCAGGCTCGGGCGACGAGCGCGGCCACGTCCACGCCGTCGGGAAGTGCACCGTACTCGGCCGAGCGCTCGTCGCCGAGCCTGGCCAGGCAGAACGCCTCGGCGACCGCCGCCGGGGCGTGCGCGAGCAGGACCGCGCCCTGCTGGGCGAGTGCCATGGCCTCGACGAGTCGTCGTGCGATCGCGGGCGCCGCGGCAGGATCGGACACCGCGCGCCCGATGAGCCCGCGGACGCGCTCGACGTGCCGGTCGAACAGCACGTGGTGCCCGGTCTGGGCGGTGAGCTCGGCATCGAAGGCGGCCACCGACTCCGGCTCACGGGCCATCGCGCGCAGGACGTCGAGCGCGATGACGTTGCCCGAGCCCTCCCACACCGCCAGCACCGGCTGCTCGCGGTAGCGGCGGGCCAGCGGGAACGCCTCGGTGTAGCCGTTGCCGCCCAGGCATTCCAGCGACTCGTAGGCGTGGTTGGGTCCGCGCTTGCACGTCCAGTACTTGGCGACCGCGGTGGCCAGCCTCCGGTACGCGGCGGACTCGTCGTCGTCATAGGCCGCTGCCAGGCGGGTCGCCGTCCAGGTGGCGGCCTCCGCCTCGAGTTGGAGGTCCGCCAGAACGGCGGCCATGGCCGGCTGGTCCACCAGGGTCGCCCCGAACGCCGCCCGGTGTCGTGCGTGCCACGCGGCCTCGGCCACGCCCTGGCGCATTCCGGCCGTGGCGCCCAGGACGCAGTCCAGGCGGGTGCGCCCGACCATCTCGATGATCGTGCGCACCCCACGGCCGGGATCGCCGACCATCCAGCCCAGGGTGCCGTCGAACTCCACCTCGGACGAGGCGTTGGACTTGTTGCCCAGCTTGTCCTTGAGGCGTTGGACCAGGAAGGGGTTGCGCTCGCCGCCCGGGAGGACGCGGGGGACGAGGAAGCAGCTCAGTCCCTCCGGTGCCTGCGCCAGCACCAGGAAGGCGTCCGACTGTGGGGCCGAGCAGAACCACTTGTGGCCGCGCAGCACGTGCAGGCCGTCCCCGACCGGGGTGGCCGTGGTGGTGTTGGCCCGGACGTCCGACCCGCCCTGCTTCTCGGTCATGGCCATCCCGAACAACACCCCCGACTTGGTGGCGGGGTCGCGCAGCTCGGGGTCGTAGACCCTGGACATCAGCGCCGGCTCCCATTCCGCGGCCAGCTCCGGGCTCAACCGCAGGGACGGCACCACGGCGTGCGTCATGGACAGCGGGCACCCGTGCCCGGCCTCGATCTGCGACACCAGCATGAAGCCGGTGGCCCGCTCCACGGTGGCGCCGGGCCCCGGGTCCGCCCAGGCGGAGGTGTGCACCCCGCGGGACACCGAGTACTCCATGATCCGGTGATAGGAGGGGTGGAACTCGATCTCGTCCACCCGGTTGCCCCACCGGTCGTGGGCGCGGTGCACCGGCGGCAGGGTGTTGGCCAGCTCCGCGTCGTGCTGGTACTGCCCGGTGCCCACGTGTCGGCCGATCTCGTGGAATCGGTCGGTGACCGCGCCGGGCGCGAAGACTCCCACGGCCTCCCGGAGTGCGGGATTGAGCGCGTACTCGTCCACGTCCACGCGCGGCGGCGCCTGGTTGAGGACCTCGTGGGTGGTGTGGTTCCGAGTGGTCGACATGTGCTGGGTCCTCCTCCGGCCCGCGGTACTCAGGACTTGAAGTACATGAGTTGGTGGCTGGTGGCGAGCAGGGTGCCGTCGCGGCCCCACAGTCTCGCCGATTCATCGTGGTAGTTGCCGTGGAACCGGTGGGCGTGGACGCTGCCCAGGATGAAGTCCGTGCCCTGGGCCGCGATCTCGTCCGTGGTGGCCAGGTAGTGGATCGTCAGCGTGACCGTTCCCGCGGGGATCGGCCGGCCGAGCCGGAGGAACGACCTGGGGAAGAACGAATCACACATCGCGGTGAGCGCGACGTGGTCGAGGGGGCGGGGCGGGGTGTCGCGGATCCACATCGTCGTCGTCGAATCCGGGCTCGTCTGTCCGTCCTCGACCGACTGCCACGCCCCCGTCACGAACCGCATGTCGTAGTTGTCCACCCACTTGACCCCACGGTCCGCCGCGGCCGGGGTCAGGTCCTCGGGTGCGGGGACCCCGGGCGGGCCGACCTCGGTCTCCGACCACGTCTCGCGGCGAAGCGCGGTGATCGCCGTGGCGGTGGTGACCACCTGATCGCCCTGGCGCATCTCGAGCCACCAGTGCTGGTTGGAGCGGTTGGTGCGGGTCGGAAGCACCTCGATCTCGAACTCGCCCTCGGCCACCGGGCCCGCGTAGTTCAACGTCAGAGCCAGCGGGTCACCGTGTCGCTCCGGGTGCTGCAGGATCGCCTGCAGCATCGTCGCCGCGGTCGTCCCGCCGAACGGCCCGACCATGTTGGCCCACGCGTCGACCGTGCGGCCCCGGACCAGGTTATCGCCGCCGCGTTCGAGAGCGACGGCCTGATCCAGAGTGTGTCCAGGGGCGTATCGACCGGTCACGGCACTCTCCTCATCGGGCGGCGTGAGGGGTGCGCCGCCGGGTGGTCCCACCGTACCGAGGGGTCGGGGGGCGCCCGGTCACCACTCACGGTGGTTCTCCGGTGTGACCCGTGTCACCATGGGGTGTACTCGATCGGAGAGGCGATCTCGATGCCCGGAACCGTCAGCACACCGAACGTCAGAAAACCGAACGTCAGAACACCGAACATCAGGGCCCTGACCGCCACGGCCCTGACCGCCGGCCTGCTCGCGTCCTGGGCGCCCGCTGCATCCGCGGTCAACACCGACTCCCTCATGCCTCCGCCCGCCGGGTGTTCGGTGGACGTGCAGCGGATCGCCGCGCAGACCCCCGGGCCGTTCCCCGGGGTCGGGTGGACGGTCGGGCAGAGCGGGAACCTGTGCGGTGAACTCGGCTACCTGTTCCTGGAGACCGCGGGCGGGACGGTCTCGTCGCCCACCCGTGTCGTGCTGTTCCACCGGGGCGAGCAGGTCGCGACGCAGCCCGGCACCACGCCGCGTGTCCTGCTCGGGCAGCACAGCGACTTCCACGTGGAGCTGCGCGTGCAACAGGAGCCGGTGGCGGGCCAACCTAATGCGGAGGCCGTCTACGCCTCCACCATCTACGTGTGGAACCCGTTCGCCGGCGCGGGGGACGCGACCCCGATCGGTCCGCTACCGCCCGGGATGACCCTCTAGCCAGGGCGACGGGGTGGCGACGTGACCGGGGCCGACGGAGTGCGGGGAGGCGGTCGGTCGCCGGTCTACGCGGCCCTCGCGGTGGTCGTGGTGGTCGGGGTCCTCGTCGCGACCGTCACCACCGTCGCGCTGATGCGATCGCGCGACGAGACGTCTCCCGAGGTGGCCGCCCCGGCCGGCCCCAGCACCACCGCGACCTCGACCCGGGCCTCTCGCGCCACCATCACCGCTCCCGCCACGCCCACCGCGGTCGTCCCCGCACCCGCGGCGGTGTGTGACGCCGGGGTGATCAACACCGACCTGGGGTACCCGGACAGCGGAGCGCGGATCATCGACTGCGACGCCGGCTGGGCGGTCATGGCCGGCGACATCTCGGGAGACCCGTTCTGGGTGGTGTTCCGGAACGGCCGGTGGCGGCAGGCCGATGGGGTCTCGATCTACACCATGACCTGCCCGGACGAGGCCATCGCGATGGGCGCCCCGGCGTGGATGGCCCGCAGGCACCTCGTCACCTGCCGCACGTCGATGACCTCCGCCGTCGTCCCCTCGCCGCGCGCGATGACGACCCGGGGCGCGGCCCCGCCGACGACGATCCGGACCACGGCGGCCCCGACGACGACCCGGGCGCAGACGTCGATGCCGACCTCGACGCCCGCGACCTCGCAGACGCCGACGGGGGCGCCCTCCGACACCTCGACGGCCACCGCGGGGTCAGCGACGGCCGGCACGGCGACGGTCGCGGCCCCCGGCGCCGCAGCGGACCGGGCGCCCTGACGTCCCGCCGGCCGGAGGGCGATCCCCGTCGGGGGGAGGGCGATCTTCCCCGGCCGGATGTCGATCCCCCCCGGCGGTCAGATGCGCTCGAGGAACCCGGCGATCGCCGCCCATGACTCCTCGGGGGCCTCCTCCACGAGGTAGTGCCCGGCGTCGATCGCGCGGCCCTCGGCCCGGGGCAGCCGGCCGCGCCAGACCTCCAGCGGATCCACCTCCGCGCCCACCTTCCCCCGGGCGCCCCACAGCACGAGCGCGGGCAGGTCCGGCCGGCGGTGCAGATCCGCCTCGTCGTGGGCGAGGTCCACGGTGGCAGCCGCCTGATAGTCGCCGCAGATCGCGTGGATGACGCCGGGTCGAGCGATGGCCTGCTCGTACTCGGCCAGGGCCACCGGATGGAACGCCTCCAGCGGGGAGTAGAGGCCGGCGAGGGCCGAATGGAGGAATCGCACCGGGTCGTCGGCGATCATCGGCTCCGCGATCTCGGGCCGGGCCAGGAAGCCCCAGTGGTAGTAGGCGCGGATCATCTCCGGTGACATCTGCCGCCACACCTCGGTGGTGGGCAGGATGTCGAGCAGCGCCACGCCCCGCACCAACCCGGGCCGATCGAGCACCAGCCGATGCGCGGTCCGGGCACCCCGGTCGTGTCCGATGACGACAGCGGTGTCGTCGTCGGTCCCGTCGCGTTCCCCGTCGCCTGCCGGACCGGACCCACCTCCCCCGAGCTCGCCGATCAGTGCGGTGACGTCGGCGGCCATGGCGCGGAAGGAGAAGTCGTCGTCGAGGCACTCCGAGGCGCCGTATCCGCGCAGGTCGGGAACGGCGACGGTGTGCCGGGTGGCCAGCCCGGCGGCGATCCGGTGCCACATCGCCCCGGTCTGCGGGTACCCGTGCAGCAGCACGACCAGCGGTCCCGATCCGCCGACGCGCACCCTGATCCGGGCGCCGGGCGTCTCGATCACGCGGGAGCGGAAACCGGGGAAGAGATCGGGTCCGTCGGTCACCGGGTCTCCTTGGCCTTCAAAGGGGGTCGCCAGGGCGACGCTAACAGGCACAATCGGTCCATGCACCGATCCCGGCGAGCCACATTCGTAGAGTTGACGCAGGGCAGGTCCTTCCCGCCGATGTCCGGCCGCGCGGCCCCGGACCTGGCGGCGGCCGGGTTCGGCGAGTCGGAGTGGGCGTGCAGCGGCGAGGCCGTCTCCTACGACACGGTGGCGACACCGGGCGACGGGCGCGTCGAGCTCACCGAGGCCGATTCCGCGCCGTTCGCGACCCGCGTACTGGTGCGGCGGCCGGAACCTGGGTCGTTCAGCGGCGTGGTGCTGGTGGAGTGGCTCAACGTCAGTGGCGGGCAGGACGCCGCGCCGGACTACACCTACCTCGCCGACGAGATCCTCCGGGCGGGTCACGCCTGGGTCGGGGTGTCGGCCCAGTTCATCGCGGTCGAGGGCGGGGACGCCGCGGTGGGCCTCGGCGGCCAGACCAAGGGACTCCGAGCCCAGCGGCCCGAACGCTACGGGGACCTGCACCACCCCGGCGACGCGTACGCCTACGACATCGTCACGCAGGTGGGGCGCTACGTGCGCGAGCCGGACGGGGAAGGGCCGCTCGCGGGTCTGCGCGCGCGGTCGGTCATCGCGGTGGGCGAGTCGCAGTCGGCGTTCGCGCTGACCTCCTACGTCAACGGCGTCCACCCGCGGGCCGGGGTGTTCGACGCGTTCCTCCTCCACAGCCGTGGAGCCGGGTACCTGCCCTTCGACGACCGCGGCCGCGGGAGCGACATCGTCGCCGCCCTCGGTCGCGGCCCGGCGACGCTCCGCGAGGACGTTGGCGCGCCGGTGATGGTGGTGCAGGCGGAGGGCGACCTGATCGGCCGGATCGCCTCCCTGCCCGCCCGCCAACCCGATTCGGAGTCCGTGGTGACCTGGGAGATCGCCGGCCAGGCGCACGCGGACCTCTATCAGCTGGGTGAGTTCGCGCAGTTCGTCGACTGCCACGGCCCGGTCAACAGCGGTCAGCAGGTGTTCGTCCTCCGCGCCGCCCTGAGGCACCTGGTGTCCTGGGTCGCCGGTGGTGCGCGCCCGCCGGCCGCGCCGCCGGTGGAGATCGACGACGACGAGGTCGTCACCGACGAGATGGGCAATGGCAGGGGTGGCGTGCGGACCCCCGTCGTGGAGGCCCCGGTCGAGCAGCTCACCGGCGTGCCCCATCCCGAGGCGCAGCCCCTGTGCATGCTCCTCGGGCGGACGGTGGAGCTTCCCGAGCAGGTGCTGCGGGAGCGGTGGCCGGGCGGTGGGCAGACCGGCGGAGGGCAGTCGGGGCGTGAGCAGTACCTGGCGGCCTATCGCGCGGCCACGGACCGGCTCATCGCCGAGGGGTTCCTCCTGCCCGAGGACCGCGAGGAGATCCTGGCCGACGCCCGACCGGAGCGTCTCACCTGGTGAGTCGGGTGCGGGTCTCCCGGCGGGGTGCTCGGCCCCAGGTGAGTTCGGGTGATCGCGTGAGCAGGATGACCGCCACGAACATCGCCTGGGCGCCCACATAGGTGGCCATCACCACGAGGTCGCGGTTCGCCCAGTCGACGAGATCGGGCCGGAACGCGCCCAGCGCGATCAGGCCGTCGGACAAGACGAACAGGGCGCCGCCGAGCGCGCCGACCCAACCGTGGCTCGACGCGAGCCACGCCACGGCGAGAAGCAACATCCCGTAGACCACCACGGCCGGGGCGAGCATCCCGGCCTCCGGAACCGTCACCGCCAGCAGCGCGACCGCCACCACCATGAGCAGCAGTGTCCACGCGAACGGCGACCGGCCCCGGTCCACTCGGGTGAAGGCGACGATCCACAGCACCTGGGCCACGGCGAACCCGCCGATCATCGCCAGGAACCGCGCGTCCTCCGGCATCACCTTGGGTAGCGAGTCCCCGACCCAGCTGGCGGCCAACGCGGCCAGCGCCCAGGGCCAGGCGGGTCCGCGGTCATCGGGCGGTGACACGAGCAGCACCACCGCCAGCGCGGGCATGAGCAGCACCTGCGACCACGCTGCCACCGCGTCGGCGCCGGTCAGAAGCGCGATCAGGTGGACGAGCGTCACCACGGCGACGGGGCCCCAGCTCAGTGCGCGCATGCCCACGACGCTATCGCCGGTCACCGCCGCGCGCCGGGGGATGCGCCACCTCGTCGTCGTCGGGTGACGGCGTGCCCCGTCAACGCGACCATCACCGCGGCGCAGCACAGCACGCCCACGCCGAACGCCATGGTGATGCCCTCGTCGGTGGAGTAGGTCGACTCGGACGGGTGGGCGGCGAGCACCGCGGCGGACAGCGCGGCACCCACCGCGCCGCCGACCGTGCGCAGGACCTGGTTGAAGCTCACGGCGCTGCCGAGTTGGTCCACGGCCACACTCCGGGCGATCAGCGCGGGCATGGCGGCGTACCCGGATCCGATCCCCGCGCCGAACAGGAACATCCCGACGGCGAGCGTGAGGAAGTCGCCGTGCGCCCACCACAGCAGCAGCGACGCCACGGTCATCACCGCCGCACCGACCGGTAGGAAGACCGCCATGTCGACTCGGCGGGAGAGCGCCCTGACCGCGCGATTGGCCAGGAAACTGCCGACGGACAGCGGCGCCATCATGAAGCCCGCCCACATGAGCGGGACGGCGAGGCCGAAGCCGGTGTCGGTGGGGGCCTGGGCCACCAGGCTCGCGATCGACAGGCCGATGTACAGGGCGGTGCCCAGCCCGATCGCGGTCGCGTTGGCCAGCAGCACCTCGGGCCGGCGCACCACCCGCAGGTTGATCAGCGGGTGCCGGGTGCGCACGCTGTGCACGCCCCACGCGGTCAGGGCGGTCACGGCCACCGCGAGGGTCCCCAGGGCGCGCGGAGAGGTCCAGCCCCAGCCCTGGGCCTCGGAGATCCACAGCAGCAGGGTGGCCAGGCCGACGCCCAGCAGAACGGCTCCGGGCAGGTCGAGGGGTGTCCGCGGGGCGAGTGGGTCGGGACCGGCGGGGACGAAACGCCACACCCCGGCCGCCGCGGTGGCCACGAACAGCGCGGCGAAGGCGAACGCGGACCGGTGGCCGAACCCCGCGGCCAGCAGGCCGGTGAGCGGGTACCCCAGCCCCATTCCCACCGAGACCGTGACCGACAGGGTGGAGATGGCCGGCTGGGACTCGGAGTAGCTCAGGTGTCGGCGGGCCAGGGCGATGGTGACCGGGACGGTGCCGTAGAGCAGACCCTGCAGTGCCCGGCCGATCAGGAAGATCGTGAAGTCCGTGGCCACGGTGGCGATGACCGATCCCGTGAAGATCACCGCCAGCGACGCCAGGAGCAGCCGCCTGGTGTGGGGGCCGTCCGCCAGGCGACCCATGATCGGGGTGGCCACCGCGCCCACCAGCAGGTTCACGGTGAGCATCCACTGCGCGGCGCTGACGGTGATGCCGAACTCGCCTGCCACCGACGGGACGAGCAGCATGCCCAGCGAGCTGACGATCGCGCTGGTGAGCCCCGCGTAGACCAGGGTCTGGAGGAACCAGCGGGGTGCGGGAGCGCGGTCGGTCGAGGTCACCTCGTGCCCTCGGCGTCGAGCCTGCCGAGCAGGGGCACGGCTGCCGCCAGGGTGGCGCGTTCGGACTCGCTCAGCTCGTCGGTGACCGCGTGGATCAGCCACTCCTGCCCGGCCGAGCGTTCGGTGTCCAGACGTGCGCGGCCGCTGTCGGTGAGGGTGATCAGGACCCGCCGGCCGTCGGCGGGGTCGGGGCTGCGGGAGACCAGGCCCATCTGTTCGAGTTCGCGGACCGCACCCGCCACGGCCTGATGGCTGATCCGCTCGTGCGCGGCGAGGTCGGTCGCGGTGAGCGAACCGTGGCGGTCGAGGCGGGCCAGGATCCCGACCTTCCCCATCGACAGCGTCCGGTGCTCGCCGAGCCGCCGCCACAGCGGGCGCAGCGCCTCGCGCAGGTCGGCGGCGAGCGCGGCCGGGTCGGTGGCCGCGGTGCTCGTGGCGGACGCGGTGGCCGCGGCGGACGCGGTGGCCGCGGCACCAGGGGTGTCGCTCGGGTCGGAGCTGCTCGCAGAGTCGGTCTGGTGGGCCACCCAAGCGATTCTACAAGGAAGTTGCGCAATCTACTTGCGAGACCGAGACCGAGACCAAGACCGAGACCGAAACCCAGGCCAAGGCCGCGACCGAGCCCGAGGCCCAGGCCGCCACCGAGCCACGCGTCGTCGACTGCGTCATACCCGGCGCACCCCAACGAGAAGAGCGTTCCGAGCACCTGCTTCTCGGCGGATGTGTTCGGAACGCTCTTCCCGATGAAGGGGGGCGCAGGCCAGCGCGACCCGGCAGGACGCGCGTAGCCGCGGGGGTCGTCGACTCAGTACGTCCCGCAGTTGACCGGGGCCGGCAGGCCGTCGATCCGGTCGGCCAGGTACTGCACCGTCCCTCCGAGGCCGGAGAGCATCGGCACCGCGTGATTGATGACCAGCCCGGTGGCCACCGGCGGGGTGTGGTCGATCACCATCTCGACGGCCGCACCCTGCGCGCACCAGTCGCGGCCGAGTCGCTGTGACTGGTGACCGGGCACCACGTCGTCGTTCACGGGGGACAGGATCCGCACCGGCGTGGTGGGCGACAGGCGGCCGATGCGTTGGCGCTCCAGGTAGTCCATGATGGCCGGATCCTGCCTGGCGATCTCCCCGGCGGACTGGCCGGACCGCGTGAAGTTGTTGGTGCGCTGCTGGAAGAACTGGATGGCGGTCTCGCCGATGCACTGGTCGGAGGTGGCGGCGAGCATCGCCCGGCCGTGGTCGTTGAGGTAGGCGTCGAGGAGCGGGTCCATCTCCGGGTAGGCGTCGACCAGACTGTTGAGCGAGTACCCGATCACGCCGGCGATCGCCGACCCGTCTGCCCTCTCGAGAGTGGCCAGGAGGTCGGCGGGCGGCGATCCGGCGGCGGTGCCGACGAGGTTCACCTCGGCCGCGTACCGCGGATGCAGTTCGGCGGCTGCGGCCACAGCGCCGCCGCCCTGCGAGTACCCGGAGAACACGGTGCGCGGCGAGGGTCCGATGTCCGCACCAGGGATCCGCGGCGCGGCACGGGCGATGTCCAACACGGCACGGGCCGAGGACTCGCGGTGGACGTACGGGTGGATGCCGGGCGTGCCCAGCCCCTCGTAGTCGGTCATCGCGACCGCGTAGCCGCGGGCCAGCAACGCGTAGGCCTGGATGAGTTCGTAGCCGAAGCCCACGCCGGGCGGGTCCGTGCGGACGGTGGCCAGGTTCTGGAAGGTCTTCGACGGCGCGCAGTGGTCGGCCTGACCCTGGGTGCCCGGTGCGAGCACTGCGAGCGGCCGCGTCCCCGGGCCGGTCCACGGCGCGCGGGGCTGGAGGTACGTCCCCGTCACGGCGATTGGCTGGTTTCTCGACCCCGCGGAGGTGTACATGATGCGCTGGGCATCGGTCGAGATCGGGCCCGCGCCGTCCGAGACGAACTCCGCCCCGGGGATCGGTGGGATGGCGCCGGCGAGTGGGAACGACTCGGTCTTGACGAGTGCTCCCGCGCCTGCGGGCAGCTGGGCGGGCGGTTGATAGAACGCGGGAGCAGGGTCGTTGGACGAGCCCTGGGCTGCGGCGACCGGGGCGAGCGCGGCCCCGCCCCCGATGGTGGTCGCCAGAGCGGTGGCGAGTGCGGCAGCGCGCAGCGCGGTTCGACGAAGTAACACGGTCCCCCCGGACTTAATGTGTCGTGAATCACTGATGAGCGGAGTCTAAGTCGCCGCCCTCTCGCGTGGGTCGGGCACCCTCCCGGAGCTACCGTCGTAGCCATGACCGAGCACCCGCCCGCCACGCCCGACACCACTGACCATGAGCCCGGATGGGCGGAGGTCGACGCATTCCTCGACGAGGCGATGGGGCTCGAGGACCAGGTGTTGCGGGATGTGCGTGAGGCCACCGCGGCGGCGGACCTGCCCCCGATCGAGGTCTCCGCCGCGCAGGCGCGGTTCCTCGCGCTGCTCTGCCGGATGATCGGCGCGCGCCGCGTCCTGGAGTTCGGGACTCTCGGCGGGTACAGCGCGGCCAGCGTCGCCCGCGCCCTGGGGGACGACGGCGAGGTGGTCACTTTGGAGATCGACCCGCGGCATGCCGAGGTGGCGCGCGCAAACTTCAGACGGGCCGGGGTGGCCGATCGCGTGGAGGTACTCGTGGGCCCGGCCTCGGAGTCGGCGCGGGCGCTGATCGACACGGGTACCGAGCCGTTCGACATGGTGTCCATCGACGCCGACAAGCCCGGCAATCCGGGCTACGTCGAGCTCGCGTTGCAGTTGACCCGCCCGGGCAGCGTGATCGTAGTGGACAACGTCGTGCGCCACGGCGCGGTCGCGGACGCGGGCTCCGACGATCCCGGGGTGCTCGGCAGCCGCGAGGTGCTGACGCTGCTCGGCGGTCATCCGCGACTGGACGCGACCGCCCTGCAGACGGTGGGCGCCAAGGGCTGGGATGGCTTCGCGGTGGCTCGCGTCCGCTGAAGTCGGCGTTGCGGGCCGCAGGTCAGCCGGTGCGCAACCGGCCCGCCGCCTTGTGTCGTTCCAGCTCGGTCATGCCGCCCCAGACGCCGTAGAGCTCCCGCTCCTCGATGGCGTACCGACGGCACTGGTCGAGCACCGGGCACTGCCGGCAGAGCTGCTTGGCGAGTTCCTCGTTCTTCCGCCTCGTGCCCTTGAGGTCGTGGTCGTCGTTGTAGAACAGGTCCTGGTGGCCGACGCAGTTGCCGCGGTCAGCCCATGCCCATCGATCGTCCACTGCGGTCGAGGCGGCCTCAGCCAAATGATCATCCCACTTCCCGGGTCGGCGACGAGTCGAAAGACCGTGCGCGGAACAACGTCCCATCATCCGTTGTATGAAAGCGGGCGGACTACACCCCCAGGGGTGTGATCGCCGTATCGGGGCATCCGAGGGTTCGTTGCTAAGGTCTGTCCATGCCGGTCAGGGTGACTGTGATCAACGACTACCTCGTCGTCGTAGCCGGGGTGAACGCCATACTCTCGGAGTACGCCGACCGCATCGAGGTCGTGGAGAAGCGCACGGTCTCCAAGGGGGCGGCTCCGGTGGACGTGGCCCTGTACGACACGTTCGCCGCACCGGTGGGGAAGCACGCCCGCCTGGCTGCGCTATGTCAGGACCCGTCGATCGCTGCGGTCGCGGTCTACTCCTTCGCCGCTGACCGTGCTGCTGTCGAGGACGGTCTGGCGTTGGGGGCGAACGGTTTCCTCTCCAAGTCCCTGTCCGCTCCGGATCTGGTCCGGGGGATTGAGGAGATCGCGGCGGGTCGCATCGTGACGATGGTGGGGCCGGGGTTGTCCGCCACGGGGGCCAACGACTGGCCCGCCAAGGAGGCCGGCCTCTCCGCCCGCGAAGCCGAGATGGTGGGCCTGATCGTGCAGGGTATGTCGAATCATGACATCGCCGACCGGTGCTACCTGTCGGCGAACACGGTCAAGACCTACATCCGTGCTGCCTACCGGAAAATGGGTGTGACCACGCGTGCCCAGGCGGTGGCCTGGGGTATCGAACACGGCCTGAAGCCCGACCGCCAGGCCTGAGCCGCGGGCGTCCCGGGGTTCGGGGCGTCGCGCGCCTTGAAATAGGTACCCTAGGGGGGTACCGTATCTCGCATGGCCGAGCACGGATACACCCCGAACAAGGACGACCACCTCAAGCGGCTGCGCCGCATCGAGGGTCAGGCCCGCGGTCTGCAGAAGATGGTCGAGGAGGACAAGTACTGCATCGACATCCTCACGCAGGTCTCCGCCATGACCCGGGCGCTGCAGTCGCTCTCGCTCAACCTGCTCGAGGAGCACCTGGGCCACTGCGTGGCCGGCGCGATCGAGCACGGTGGCCCGGAGGCGCAGGCCAAGCTCACCGAGGCCAATGCGGCCATCGCGCGCCTGGTCAAGTCGTAGTCCGCTCCACCGAGCCGCCCTCCACCCGTCTGCAACCATCAGAGGAGAACCCCATGTCCGACACCGCCACCTTCACCGTCTCCGGAATGACCTGCGGCCACTGCGTCGCCTCCGTGAAGGAGGAGGTCTCGGAGATCCCCGGCGTCACCGATGTGGAGGTCGACCTGGAGTCGGGCCGCCTCGTCGTCGTCGCCCCCGATCCCGTCGACCCCGCCCTCGTCCGCGCCGCCGTGGACGAGGCCGGGTACACACTCGACGCCGCGGAATGAGGTGGCCACGATGAGCCGCACCGACACCAGCACTGCCGGCAGCCTCACCGGTGAGCCGGCGACGACTTTCGTCGACCTCCAGATCGAGGGAATGACCTGCGCCTCGTGCGCCAACCGGATCGAGCGCAAGCTCAACAAGCTCGACGGCGTCACCGCCGAGGTCAACTACGCCACCGAGAAGGCGCGCGTGGAGTACGCCCCCGGCGTGGAGTCGCAGCTCCTGCTGGACACCGTCGAACAGGCCGGGTACTCGGCGCGGTGGCCACAGCCCCGCGCGTCCCGCCGCGGCACGCCTGCCGCCCCGGGCGAGGGCCACGCAGACGGGGCCGCCGCCGCGACGGGACATGCCGGCAACGCCACCGACGACTCCGCGGCCCCTGACCGGGTGGAGAGCCTGCGCCACCGCGTGATCGTCTCCGCGCTGCTGTCGATACCCGTGATCGCGATGGCCATGATCCCGGCGTTGCAGTTCACCAACTGGCAGTGGCTCTCGTTGACCCTCGCCGCTCCGGTCGTCGTGTGGGGCGGGTGGCCGTTCCACCGCGCGGCGGCGATCAACATCCGGCACGGCTCGTTCACCATGGACACCCTCGTGTCGATCGGCACGTCCGCCGCCCTGCTGTGGTCGCTGTACGCCCTGTTCTTCGGCCACGCCGGGATGCCGGGCATGACCCACGGGTTCGAGTTCTCCCTCTCGCCCAGTGACGGAGCGGGGGACATCTACCTCGAGGCCGCCGCCGGGGTCACCACCTTCGTGCTGCTGGGTCGCTACATCGAGGCCCGGTCCAAGCGCACGGCCGGGGCGGCGCTCCGATCGCTGCTCGAGCTCGGCGCCAAGGACGTCGCGGTGCTGCGCGACGGCGTCGAGACGCGGATCCCCGTGGAGAACCTGCAGGTCGGTGACGAGTTCATCGTGCGCCCCGGCGAGAAGATCGCGACCGACGGCCGGATCGTCGACGGCGCCTCCGCCGTCGACACCGCCATGGTCACCGGTGAATCCGTGCCAGCCGAGGTCTCCACCGGCGACGCCGTGGTCGGCGGCACGGTCAACACCAGCGGGCGGCTGATCGTCCGGGCCACCCGCGTGGGATCGGACACCCAGCTCGCGCAGATGGCGCGGATGGTCGAGGACGCACAGTCCGGGAAGGCCGCCGCGCAACGCCTGGCCGACCGCATCTCCGGGGTCTTCGTCCCCGCCGTCCTGGTCTTGGCGGCCGCGACGTTCGCCTTCTGGCTGCTCACCGGATCCGGCACCTCCATGGCGTTCACGGCCGCGGTCGCGGTGCTCATCATCGCCTGCCCCTGTGCGCTCGGTCTGGCCACGCCCATGGCCCTCATGGTGGGGACCGGCCGCGGTGCGCAGCTGGGCATCCTCATCAAGGGCCCCGAGGTCCTGGAGTCCACCCGCCGCGTCGACACGATCGTGCTCGACAAGACCGGCACCGTGACCACCGGAACGCCCGCGCTGGTCTCGGTGACCGCCGCGGACGGCGAGGACGAGACGCAGGTGCTGCGCCACGCCGGTGCGGTGGAGGACGCCTCCGAGCACCCCATCGCCCGGGCCGTCGCCGCCGGCGCCCGAGAGCGGGTCGGTGACCTACCGGCCGTAGCGGGCTTCCGCAACACCGAGGGGCTGGGGGTGTCGGGACGGGTCGGAGCCGACCCGACTGACTACACCCGTGACGACGACGAGGTGGTCGTGGTGGGCCGTCCGGCTCTCCTCGCCGAGCAGGAGATGCCGCTGCCGGCCGAGCTCGAGCGGGCGGTCGACGAGGCCTCCGGCCGCGGCCACACCGCGGTGGCGGTGGGCTGGGGTGGCCGTGCCCGCGGGGTGCTGGTGGTGGCCGACCAGATCAAGGACTCCTCCGCCGAGGCGGTCGGGAGGTTCCGCGGCCTGGGTCTCACCCCCATCCTGCTCACCGGCGACAACGCGAGGGTGGCCGCGTCGGTGGCGCAGCAGGTGGGCATCGACCCCGGCCCAGACACCGCGATCTCCGAGACGGTCATCGCTGAGGTGCTGCCAGCGGAGAAGGTGGACGTGATCCGCAGGCTGCAGGCGCAGGGCCGGGTGGTGGCCATGGTCGGCGACGGCGTCAACGACGCGGCCGCCCTCGCCACCGCCGATCTGGGCCTGGCGATAGGGACGGGCACCGACGCGGCGATCGAGGCCTCCGACCTCACCCTGGTCCGCGGGGACCTGCGCGCCGCGGCCGATGCGATCCGGCTGTCCCGCAGCACCCTGCGGACCATCAAGGGCAACCTGTTCTGGGCGTTCGCCTACAACGTGGCCGCGCTGCCCCTGGCGGCGGCCGGGTTGCTCAACCCGATGATCGCGGGCGCGGCGATGGCGTTCTCCTCGGTGTTCGTGGTGGCCAACAGCCTGCGGCTGCGGAGGTTCCGCGCGGCGGTCTGACCCCCGCCGCCCCAGCCGCAGGTCCCGCTACGCCGCTGCGCGGTCCGCTACCCGACTCGGGCAGCGGACCGCGCAGCGGAGATCGGGGGTTCGGGCTGGTCAGTGCTCGCTGCGGCCCTGCATTGCGGAGCTGCCGAGGTCGCTGCCCTGCAACGCGGTCCCGGTCGCTGCCGCCTCGGCCCAGGCGTCGGTGGTGGCCACCGCCGCCAGGTTGGAGTTGAGGACAGCCATGAGCGTCGTGTGCACCTGTTCGGCGGAGGCCGAACCCGCCTCGTTGGAGATATGGATGGCACCCGTGGCGTCGGAGAGCACCTCGACGGCGAAGCCCAGAGGCTCGGCACCCACCGCGCTGCCGATGATGCAGTTGTTAGTCATGAATCCCACGAGCGTGACGGTGTCGATGGAATTCTCGCGGAGCCAGTCGGCCATTCCGGTGCCGTCGAAGATGCTGGCGTAGTTCTTGCTGAACCGGGCCGGGTCGGCGGGGAGGGCCGCCTCCAGCTCCGGGTGGAGTTCCCACCCGGCGCTGCCGCCCGCGAAGACCGGCGCGCCGTCGGGGAGCTCGTGCTGGACCACGGCCACGGGGATGCCGGCCTCACCCGCGACGTCGACCACACGCAGGATCCGGGCGAGCGAGGCGTCGCGGGGCGGGTACTGGATCTCGAGGGGGCCGGTGAAGTACTCGTTCTGGATGTCGACCAGGACGAGGGCGCGGCGGGATTCGGTCATCGGGAGCCTCCGAGGGGGTGTGACGGGATGGCGCCGGCAGCCGCCGACGCCGCGCACCAGTCTTCGCCGCCTGGGCGAGGTACCGTGAGTGGCATATGCGCAGACATTCGATGGATCCGGGCCAGAGTTGAAGATCGCCGTCCACGTGTTCGACGGGATCACGATGTTCCACCTCGCAGCCCCTCTGCTCGTCTTCGGTGAGGTCACCAGGCTTGAGCTCGCGAGCGGGTGGGAGGTGCGTACCTGGAGCGCGGACGGGAGCGGGATCCGGACCGCGGAGGGGGTGTACCTCGACGATCTCAGCGGGCCCGCAATCGCTGCGGAGGCCGATCTCGTGGTGTTCCCCTCGTGGCCCGTCGATCTGCGCGAACCGGATCCGGGCCTGCTCGATGTGATCCGCGCCGCGCGACGCCGCAGCTCCGCGGTCGCGGGACTGTGCCTCGGGGCGTTCCCCGTTGTGGCGGCCGGCGTGCTCGACAGCCGAACCGCGGTCACCCACTGGGAGGTGGCGGACGAGCTCGCCCGCCGGCACCCCGGCGTGGAGGTTCGCTCGGCGGACCTCTACATCGACCACGGCGATGTGCTCACCTCCGCCGGGACGGCGTCGTCGCTGGACGCCTGCCTCCACATCGTGCGGACGCGGCTGGGCTCGGCCGCCGCCTCGGTACTCGCGCGACACATCGTGGTGGCGCCGCACCGGGACGGGGATCAGGCGCAGTATATCCAGCAGCCGATCCCGGAACCAGGTGGAGACGACCGGGTGGCACAGGCCATCGAGTGGGTTCTGGAGAACCTGGACCGCAGGCTCTCCGTGGACGACCTGGCGGACAGGGCGTGCATGAGCCGGCGGAACTTCGTCCGGTCGTTCCAGAGGGCCACCGGGACGACTCCGGCCCGCTGGGTGCTGTCCCGCCGCCTGGACCGCGCGCGGGTACTCCTCGAGCGGTCCTCGGACCCGATCGGTGAGATCGCGCAGGAATGCGGTTTCGGTAGTGCGGTCACCTTTCGCCAGAACTTCGTGCGGGCCTATTCAACCACCCCCACGTCATATCGGAATCGCTTCGCGGACTCCGGCTCGGATCGGGCGGAGACACGGTTGCATCCGCGTTGAGCCTGGGTACGGTGGCGGCCACGACGCCGATATTCACGACGCCGACTAGGAGGTCCACCGGATGACCGCACAGAACCGACCTGGACAGACCGTTCCCGACCAGACAGTTCACGCCCAGACCGTGCCCACTCTCCGCCGAGCCCGCAGGGGCAGCGCCTTCGTCGCACTCACCGCAGCCGCGGTGCTGGCCGCCTCGTGCGGAACGGGGGAGGACTCTCCCGCCGCCGAGGGGACCACCACCCCCCAGGACACCGCCACCACCGCTGACGCGGGAGCCGGGGGCGGGGAGCAGGGCGACCGGGCCTTCGCCACCGCGGAGCTCACAGACCCCGAGGCCGGACCGCTGGGCACGGTGGAGTTCGTCGAGTCCGAGGGCGGCACCCTGGTCACCGTCGAGGCCAGCGGACTCGAGCCCGGATTCCACGGACTGCACATCCACACGACCGGGCTGTGTGAGCCGGACAGCGCCAATCCCAACGACCCCGATGAGAGGGGCGCGTTCCTCTCGGCCGGCGGGCATCTGGCCGGGCCGGACGGCGGGGCCGGGCATCCCGAGCACGCGGGCGACCTGCCGCCGCTGTACGTCGCCGGCGACGGGACCGCCCGCCTCACCACCCTGACAGACCGGCTGGACCGGGAGCTCCTGCTGGACGACGACGGTTCGGCCGTGATGATCCACGAGGACCCGGACAACCTCGCCCACATCCCGGAGCGCTACGCACCGGACGGGCCGGACGAGGACACGCTGATGGCCGGCGACGGAGGCAGCAGGATCGCCTGCGGGGTGGTCGTCGGCTGACCCCCTCCGACACGTGACCGGACAACTGTCCGGTCACGTGTCTGATAACCCCCCGATCAGGCGGCCTGCTCTGGTAGCGTCCGCCGCGAACAGGCGCGCGTCACCACGCGCCGCCTCAGGTCGGGAGGGGACACATGGCCATCCGGGTCGCACAGATCGCCACGGGGAACGCCGGGGCGATCGCCCTGCGCCACCTCATCGAGGACCCGCGCTTCGAGCTCGTCGGCGTCTGGGTGCACTCCGCGGACAAGGCGGGCAGGGACGCGGGTGAGCTCGCCGGTCTCGGGGTGGACACGGGTGTCACCGCCACCACGAGTGCGGCCGACATCGTGGCCGCGGCGCCCGACTGCGTGGTCTACTGCGCGATGAGCGACACCCGGCCGGTGGAGGCCGCGCGCGACATCCGCGAGTACCTCGCCGCCGGGATCAACGTGGCGGGCACCGCGCCCACTCCGCTCATCAACCCCGCCGCGGGCGTCCCCGACAGCGCGCGCGCCAAGCTCGAGGCCGCGGCCCTGGAGGGCGGTGCCACCCTCTTCGTCACCGGCGTGGACCCGGGGTTCACCAACGACCTCCTGCCGCTCGCGATCACCGGCACCTGCCGCGAGGTACGCCAGGTCCGCTGCACCGAGTTCTCCGACTACGCCACCTACGATTCCACCGAGTCGATGGTCGACGTCATGGGTTTCGGCACCCCGCTCGACCAGACCCCGCTGCTGTTCCTGCCCGGGGTGTTGACGGCGGGGTGGGGGGCGTCGATCCACCTGCTCGCCGCCGGGTTGGGCGTGGAGGTGGACGAGATCACCGAACACGTCGAGCGCGAACCCGCCCCGGAGACCTACGAGGTCGCGGCCTGCACCATCGCCGAGGGCACCCAGGCGGGGTTCCGCTTCCAGATCACCGGCATGGTGGCGGGCGAGCCCGTCATCGTGGTCGAACACGTCACCCGGACCCGGGACGACCTGCGGCCGGACTGGCCGTACGCGGTCCAGGAGGGGCACTCGTACCGCGTCGAGGTGATCGGCGAGCCGTCGTACGTCCTCGACCTGGCCGCGCAGAGCGCGGACGGCGACCACAACTACTCGGCGATCCTCGCCGGGGTCGGCAGGGTGGTCAACGCCGTACCCGCCGTCGTGGCCGCGGCGCCGGGGTTGACCACGACGCTGGATCTGCCGCTCACCGGCGCGCCGGGCATCGTCGGTACGCGCTGACGCGTCGACCGACGTCGTCACCACAGCTGTTCACGAGTAGAGGGAGTCGTCATGGGTCGGGTCGAGGGCAAGGTCGCCATCATCACGGGTGCCGCGCGGGGGATGGGCGAGGCCGACGCGCGCCGGCTCGTCGCGGAGGGCGCGAAGGTCGTGCTCACCGACGTGTTGGACGATCAGGGCGAGGCCGTGGCGGCCGAGCAGGGGGAGGGCGCGCGCTACCGCCATCTCGACGTGTCCGATGCGGAGCAGTGGAAGGCCGTCGTCGAGGAGACGGTCGCCGACTGGGGCGGGGTCGATGTGTTGGTCAACAACGCGGGGATCGCCAACGGGGCCGAGCTGCACAGGTTCCGGCATGACAAGTGGCAGCAGATCCTGGACGTGAACCTCACGGGGACCTTTTACGGATGTCAGGCCGTCACCGAGACGATGATCGCCGCCGGTGGTGGGTCGATCATCAACGTCTCGTCGATCGAGGGAATGCGCGGTACGCCGTGGGCTCACGGGTACGTGGCCGCCAAGTGGGCCGTCCGTGGGCTCACCAAATCGGTCGCGCTCGAGCTCGCCCCGCACGGCATCCGCTGCAACTCGCTGCACCCGGGCCTCGTGCGCACCCCGATCACCGAGGGGATCCCGGACGATATGATCCCGATCCCCCTCGGCCGGCTGGGCACCGTCGAGGACGTAGCCAACTTCGTGCTGTTCCTGGCCTCCGACGAGTCTTCCTACGCCACCGCCACGGAGTTCGTGGTGGACGGCGGGACCATCAACGGGATCCCGCACAAGCAGCTGTAGGGCGTGACCGCGGCGGCCTACTTCTCCCGCGGCGCTCGGCCCATCAGGTAGAACTCCGGGTTCGGCCGCATGTCGGTGGCGTTGGCCACCCGGTTGCTCAGCCCGAACAGGCCGGTGATCGTCGCGATGTCCCACGCGTCCTCGTCGTCCAGGCCGTGCGCGTGCAGCGCGGCGAAGTCGGCGTCGACGAGCTCGTCGGACCGCAGGTTCACCTTGGTGGCGAAGTCGCAGATGGCGCGTTCCCGTGGGGTCAGCTCGGCCTTGTGATGGCTCACGGCCAACTGGTCGGAGAGGTACGGGTCCTTCTTGACGATCCGGAGGATCGCACCGTGCGCCACCACGCAGAACTGGCAGTTGTTCTGCGCGGAGATGGTCACGATGATCATCTCCTTGTCCGCCTTGGACATGTTCGAGCCCTCGCGGTCCATCACCGCGTCGTGGTAGGCGAAGAAGGCCCGCCACTCCGCCGGGCGGCGCCCGAACATCAGGAACACCTCGGGGACGAACCCGGCCTTCTCCTGCTCCGTCAGAATGCGCTCCCGCAGGTCGTCGGGGAGATCGGCGAGCTCGGCGAGGGGGAATCGGTCGGACATGTGCGGCTCCGGGGGAGTGGGGCGCCCGGGTGGGGCGCCGGGCTGAGGGGCGGGGAACTGAGCAGTGGAGGGGCTCAGGGCTGGAGGGGCTGGAGGTCTGCCCAGAGGCTATGCCGCGTCGCCCGCCGCCGGATCAGGATCGCGCCGCGGACCCCCACGTGTGTACCCGCTCGATCTCCAGCCAGACGTCGACGCGGGCGCGATCGCGGACCGGGTACGGCTGGTCCGTGTAGTGCCGGGACAGCGCGTCGATGCCGGCCAGGTCCGGGTCCTCGGCGATCTCGGTGATCCGGCCCTGGATGCTCACGTGCGAGTACCAGTCGTCCGCGTCCAGCACGGACAGTGCCACCCGCGGGTCGCGCCGCAGGTGCTGGAGTCGGACCCGGCCGGCGTCGAGGTTGAGGTGGATGCGGTCGGCGACCAACCGGTACCAGGTGGGCACGGTCACCGGGGAGCCGTCCTTGCGCAGCGTGGCCATGACGCACGGATTCGGCCGGGCGAGCAGGCGGCGCAGGTCGTCGGTCAGCGGGGAGCCGGACGGGTGTGCTTCGGACGGGTGTGATTCGGGCTGGTGCGATTCGGACTGGTGTGAGTCAGACACGGCGCGCGGTCCTCTCGTCGGTGGCGGGTACTCCGGTCCAGTGTGCGCGTCGTCCGCGCCGAGGGGTGGCGCTATACCCCCGAGGGTTTTACGGTGGAGTGTGTACCTGTTCCCCACGGAAACGGACACACACCATGCTCTTCGAACGCATCTATGACTACGACCTCGCCCACGCCAGCTACTTCATCGGCTGCCAGAGCAGCAGCGAGGCGATCGTCGTGGACCCCAGCCGCGACCTCCGGCCCTACGTCGAGATGGCCGACCAGCACGGCATGACCATCGTCACGGTCACCGAGACCCACATCCACGCCGACTACCTGTCCGGCACCCGCGAGCTGGCCGCCGCCACCGGTGCCACCACGTACCTCTCCGACGAGGGCGGCGAGGACTGGCGCTACGGTTTCGAGGGCGAGCGGCTCCGCGACGGCGACACCATCGAGCTCGGCAACGTCCGCCTCGAGGCCGTGCACACCCCCGGCCACACGCCCGAGCACCTGATGTTCCTCATCACCGACGGCGCGTTCGCCGACGAGCCCGGTTACGCGCTGACCGGCGATTTCGTGTTCTGTGGCGACCTCGGGCGTCCGGACCTGCTCGACGAGACCGCCGGCGGCAGCGATTCGGGCGGCGAGGACACCCGCTACGAGAGCGCCACGCAGCTCTTCGCCAGCCTCCGCGAGCGCTTCCTCACCCTTCCCGATCACGTCCAGGTGTTCCCGGCCCACGGCGCCGGCTCGGCCTGCGGCAAGTCGCTGGGGGCGCTGCCGTCCAGCTCGGTGGGATACGAGCGGAAGTTCGCGTGGTGGCCGAAGTACGTGGAGAACGACGACGAGGAGGGCTTCATCTCCGAACTCCTCGACGGCCAGCCCGACGCGCCGGCGTACTTCGGGCGGATGAAGCGCGAGAACCGGGACGGCCCCTCCGTGCTCGGCCATCCGTTGCCGGAGCTGCAGGAGTTGCCAGCGGAGGAGGTCGCCTCCGGCATCGAGTCCGGCGACCTCGTCGTCGTCGACCCTCGCCCCGCCGACGACGTCCACGACGGCACCGTCGACCGCGCCATCAACCTCCCCGCCGGCCAGGCGGGCACCTACGCCGGCTGGGCGATCGATCCGGAGAAGGACGCCCGCGGCCTGGTCTTCCTCGCAGAGGACGCCGAGGCGGCGGACGAGCTGCGGCGTCACGTCATCCGGGTCGGCGTCGACTCCACACGCGGGTACGTCACCTCCACCGACGGCCTGCCCACATTCCGCCCCGAGACCGTCACGCCGGAGGACCTGGAGTCCTACGAGCACGCGATGGTGCTCGACGTCCGCGCCACGTCCGAGTACGACGAGGGCCACGTCCCGGACGCCACCCAGCTGCACGGTGGCCAGGTGATGTGGGAACGCGACGAACTGCCCGACTCGGGAAGGATCGTCACCTACTGCCAGTCGGGTGCCCGTAGCTCGGTCGTGGCCAGCGCGCTGCGCAGCGTCGGGTACGACGTCACCGAGCTCGAGGGCAGCTACTCCGCCTGGGAGGACGCCGGGATGCCCACGGAGTGAGTGCTGCGGGTGTCCGCAGCCTGCGCGGCTGCGGTCACAGCTGCTCAGGCTTCTCGGCCAGTAACCTCAGGCAATTCTGGAGTTATTGATCGCGCTGCGTCCTGCGTTTGCGTTTTTCCGGCACCGCTAATCGGGGAATCGCCCGAAGCATATATTGGTCGAACTGAGGAACTGTATACGCCGCGTAACCATGCTCAGGAGTGTAAAGAAGTCCCATTGAAATTAGTTCGGCTCTAGTTGGCGCTTGGTTCTGTGAGGTCCGACCCATTCGCTCGGCCACGTCATTCGCCTTCTGAGGATGCGGTCCGAGGTCTGCCATAGCCCGCAAGTAGGCCCGTTGCAGTTCTGTACATCGATCGAGCCGTACCTGAAAAAAGGACTGGTCGAGTTTTGCGGTGTATCCGACGATTGCGTCATCGATATCCTGACGAGTGATTACGCCCCCATCGGCTATGGTCCAAACGGCGTAGCCGAGCTCTTGGATGAAGTACGGGTACCCTTCGGTAATCTCGAAGGCGTGCTCTAGTGCGTCGTCGTTGAAGAGGACGCCCTCGCTCCGAGCTGGCTCCGATAAGGCGGCAGCTGCATCCGTCTTGGAGAGGTTTCCGATTCGGGGAAACTTGAAAAGTCGTTCGGCGTATGACTTGGCATCTCCGGCTAGTTCGGCTATCTGTGGCAATCCTGCGCCAACCATTGTGATCGGCAATTTGTACTGAACGGTCTTATGGAGAGCGGTAATCATCGCGCCCAATTGCTCTTTGTCGAGAAATTGGACTTCGTCCAAGAGGATGACTACTCCAGTCTCTTTTTCCCGTGCGGCTGTACCCACGGCGACGAACAGGTCCACGAGATCTTGGGTCAAGTTGCCGTTATCGGCAACTCCTTCCGCCGGGGCGATATCTAGTCCGAACGTAACGAGCCCTTCTGGGCTCGCAGTGAGCGAAAACGACTTCGCGACAGATGCGGCATGCTTCGCGCGTTCACTCCACCGGGCCTTGGGGGACAGTTGCAGGAGGGCACTGTAGAAGCGCGAACCAAGGTCACGTCGAAACGCGGAGGTGTCGTTCTTCTCGGCTTCCATGTCCATGACCGTCCACTTGTTCTCCCGTGCCTTCTGGAGAAACTGCTGTAGTAGGACGGTCTTGCCGACTCCTCGGAGCCCAGTGACAATCATTGACTGTTCTGTGCGGCCGCGCTCCAGTCTGGCGAGTAGTACATCAAAAGACTCGAGCTGATCTTCGCGGCCGACAACCACTTCTGGTTCGGCGCCCGCGTTGGGGGTATACGGATTAGTTCTTGGGTCCATGGGGGCAGTTTAGTCGGTTTAGCGCGCTTTAGGTGGATGCCCATAAAGCGCGCTAAACCGCCTAAACCTCGGAAGTGAGGTCGGCCGTCGCGTTGACGCGCTGGCTGCGCTCCCGCGGGCCCACGGCCTCGCCCGCGGGCAGGAACCGGCCCGCCGCGAAATCCCGGCCGTAGCCCTGCGCGAACTCCCCGTCGGACCACACCACCCGGCCGCCGATGATCGTGGCGGCCACCGCGGCGTCGTTGCGGTTGACCATCCGGCGGATTCCACCGAACTCGGGCATGGTCTCCTCGTGGTAATCGAGGGAGGTGCCGTCCAGCCCGGACGGGTCGATCACCACAACGTCTGCGCGCCGGCCGACCTCCAGGCGACCGGCGTCGAGGCGATAGAAGTCGGCGAGTTCGCCGGTGAGTTTGAACACGGCCTCCTCGGTGGTGAGGAACGGCGTGCCGCCCAGCCGGGCCTGGTGCACGCGCTCGAGCAGGCGCACGCCGAAGTTGTAGAAAGCCATGTTGCGCAGGTGCGCCCCGCGTCGGAGAAGCCGATGGTGATGCCCGGGGTCCGCGCCAACCGGTTGGCGACCTTCTCCCGCGCGTTGGCGATGGTGGTGGTCCACCGCAGGTCGGCGCCGTGCTCCACGACGAGGTCGAGGTAGGCGTCCGCCGGGTGGAGCTTCCGGGCGCGGGCGACGTCGCCGACGGTCTGGCCGACCAGCGCCTCGTCGGGGCAGGCCACGATGAGCGCGTCGTCGAAGTCGCGGTGCCACACCCGCGGGCTGAAGCGCTTCTCGAAGTCGCGGCGGAACCAGCGCCGGTAGCTCTCCTGCTCGAGCAGGTCGGTGCGGGCCATCTCGTCGACGAGGTGCAGTGCCTCGCGTCCGGAGCCGAACTCCTCGAAGACCACCAGGTCGATCCCGTCGGCCCACACCTTGAAGGTGGTGGGCAGGTGCTGCCACACGAACCTGCCCCTTCCGAGGGTGTTGGCCACCCATGCCAGTGGACGGAAGATGCGGTTGACCCACGGCTCGGCGAGGGTGTCCGCGGCGGCGAGGAGTGAGACCCGCAGCGGCTTGCGGAAGAGTCCCGTGCTGGTGGCCACGTAGAAGGCCACGTCGACCTTGGTGTTGAGGTTCGGTACGCCCTGCAGGACCCGGTCGCGCCGGCGGAGGATCCGGCTGAGGCGCCGGAACTCCTTCCACGAGGCGTGTGTGGAGGGCAGGGTCCGCGAGCGGTAGCGGTCGCCGTCCATCTTGTCCCACGGGTTGGTCATGGTGGAGACCCCGAGGAAACCCTGGTCGAGGGCCTCGTCCACCCGCCGTTCGATCTCGCGCAACTCCTCCCGACCGGGGGAGTGCTCCGGATCGGTCGCCCGGCCCAGGCCCATCACGGAGGCGCGGACGTCGGAGTGGCCGAGGAAGCTCGCCACGTTGGGCCCCAGCGGCAGGGCCTCGACCGCGCGCCGCCATGCCGCCGGGTCGGACCAGGACTTCGTGCGCTCGAGTGCCTCGAGGACGGCGTCCCGGGGCAGGGCCTCGACTCGGCTGAACAGGTCGGCCACGTCGACGGTGTCCGAGTAGACCCCGGACAGGGAGCAGTTGCCCACGAGCACGGTGGTCACCCCGTGCCGCACCGACTCGCCGAGCCCGGGGGAGACCAGCAGTTCGACGTCGTAGTGGGTGTGGGTGTCGACGAATCCGGGCATCACCCATCTGCCGCCGGCCTCGATGACGCGGGTGCGGGGCGAGATCGGGAGCGGGGTGGGGCTCACCGCCGCGACGACGCCGGATCGGATCCCGACGTCGGACCGGACGCCCGGCGCGCCGGTTCCGTCGTAGACGGTCCCGCCGCGGATCACGGTGTCGAAGTCGGCGCCGCCCGGGCTGGCGTGATCAGTGGTGTCCACGAGGCACTCCCCAGTCTGTGATGTGAAACACATACTCCACCAGGCTACCCGGACACTGGTCCAAGTCCAGACCTCGTGGCGATTTCTCCTGCGCCGCACGGCCGCCGTCCGCCGGTGAGCCCGTCTCCTTGCGTGGTCACATCCGCTCACGTTCCGCGAGGTGACCTTCCGGTTCAGGCGCGATTCGCGACCACTCGCCGGAGGGCGCCGTGAGGCACCGGCGGGAGGGCGCCGCAGGGCTCGCCGAGGGCGCCGTGGGGCACCCGCGGGAGGGCGCCGCCTCGAGGTGTCGGCCGGTCGCCACGCGAGTGGGACGCCCGCGGGCCGGGAGTAGCGTTGTCGCGCATGACCACACGCACGGAGCGCCTCGACGGCCTGCCGTTCACCCGCAAGCACCGCAGGCTGTTGCTCGGATCCGGGGTCGGCTGGGCGCTGGACGCCATGGACGTCGGCCTCATCTCCTTCGTCATGGCCGCGCTGGCAGTGCACTGGGCGCTCACCCCCACCGAGCTGTCCTGGATCGGCTCCATCGGGTTCGTCGGAATGGCGATCGGCGCCGCGCTGGGGGGTCTGCTCGCCGACAGGATCGGTCGCCGCCAGGTCTTCGCCGCGACGCTGCTGGTCTACGGGCTGGCCACGGGCGCGGCGGCACTGTCGACCGGCATCGCCGTGCTCATCGTCCTGCGCTTCATCGTGGGACTGGGGCTGGGTGCCGAATTGCCGGTGGCGTCGACGCTGGTCAGCGAGTTCGCGCCCCGCCGGATCCGCGGCCGGGTGGTGGTGATCCTCGAGGGGTTCTGGGCCGTCGGCTGGATCATGGCGGCGCTCATCGGGTACTTCGTGGTCCCGACCGGTGACGACGGGTGGCGCTGGGCGCTGGCCATCGGGCTGGTCCCCGCCGCCTACGCGCTGGTGATCCGGTTCGGGCTACCCGAGTCGGTGCGGTTCCTGGAGTCGAAGGGTCGGGTCGACGAGGCCGAGCGGATCGTCCGCGAGTACGAGGCCTCGGCCGGGGTCGAACCGCCCGCCGCCGAGACCACCGGGACCACGCCGCTGCCGGACCGGGCGGCGCCTGATCGGGTCGCCCCGGTCGGAGAGTCCCCCCGCGAGGAGGCCGCCCGCGAGTCGATCTGGTCGCCGCGGCTGCGCAGACGGACCGGCGCGTTGTGGATCGTGTGGTTCGGGATCAACTTCTCCTACTACGGCGCGTTCATCTGGCTGCCCAGCCTGCTGGTCTCACAGGGCTTCGATCTGGTCAGGTCGTTCGGCTACACCCTCATCATCACGCTTGCCCAGCTACCGGGGTACGCGGTGGCGGCGTGGCTCATCGAGGTGTGGGGCCGCCGCGTCACCCTCGCGGTGTTCCTGTCCGGTTCGGCGGTCGCCGCGGGCCTGTTCGGCCTCGCGGGGACGCCGGCCACGATCATCGCCGCGGGCATGGCGCTGTCGTTCTTCAACCTCGGCGCGTGGGGCGCGCTGTACGCGATCGGCCCCGAGCTGTACCCCACCAGGACCCGCGGGTCCGGCACCGGTGCGGCGGCGGCGTTCGGGCGGATCGCCTCGATCATCGCGCCGCTGCTCGTCCCGGTCATGCTGGGCGCCGGCGGTACCGCGATGGTCTTCGGGGTGTTCGCGGCGGCCTTCGTCGTGGCGGCGCTCGCCGCCTTCACCCTCCCGGAACGCAAGGGCGTCGCGCTCGAGGAGACCTGACGACTCCCGCTCCCGTCGCCGAGCTCGCGGATGCGGCGCCGCGCCGCAGATGTGACGATGACGCGGTGACCCCTCGCGTGATCGGTGCGCTCGTCTCCGTTCTCGGCCTGCTCGTCGTGCTGGGCGGGATCCTGCTGGGCAGCATCGGGGTCGCCACGGGCGGGTGGATCCAACGCGTGGACTGCGGCACCTACTTCAGCCCCGACTACCGCGAGGCCCGGGACAAGGACAACGCCCTCACCTCGTTGAGCTGGACGGACCTGCTCCGGGGTGAGCGCCCGCAGCCGAGTTCGGAGGCGCAGGAGGCCTGTGACACCGCCCTCGCCCAACGCAGGGTCCCCGTGCTGGCCTCGTTGGGCGTGGGGGCGACGATCGTGGCGGTCGGACTCGGTCTGGGAGTGCTCCCCGCGGCGGCCGCGGCGCTCGGTAGGAGAGAGGGTGACGGCGGTCCGGGCACCGGGCACGGGCCGGGCACCCCCGCCGGGTAGGGCCGTGGACGGCCGGGACCCGCCCGGAGGGGTCAGTCCCGCGTCTCGCGCCCGTCGCCGAGCTCGCGGATCCGCTCGGTGGCCGCGCGGAGGCGCTCCTTGCGGGCCTCGTCGTCGGATTCCTTGAGCTCCTCGTAGAGCTCCTCGTCCGAGTCGGTGAACTGCAGGATGGCGCGCGGGACCCCCAGGGTCAGGACCAGCGACGGCCAGACGATCCACGCGTAGTCCCAGCCCACCACGAACTGCAGGACGAGGAACGCCACGAGCGTCGCCCCCAGCACCAACCCGTCGAGCGTCTCCACCGTCCTGCCGCGCTTGCGGAGATCCTGGAGTTCGCGATCCGGGTCCGATGCCGCCGGTGACGACGACGAGGTGCGCACCAGCTCGCCACCCGTCGCCGTGGCCGACTGGACGATCATGCCGTCAACGCTGGTCAGGGGCACGCCGCCCGGCAGATCGCTGAACGACCCGCGGAGCTGACCCAGGGTGCGCGCGGCCGCGATGTCACCGGAGCGGGAGTGGAACTCCGGATCGTCGAGGCGGCCCGCGGCATAGTGGTCACCCAGCGCGGTCAGGGCGTGCAGACGCTCGGCGTCGGAGAGCAACAGATCATCGGGATCGGTCATGTGCCCAGGCTAGGAGGGCACCCCGCCGACCGCCATGGGTGATCGCACCCATCCGCTGTCGAATCCGGGACCGTGTCACATCCGGGGACGCTGGTGCGTCGATGGGGTATGAGTACACACCGGAACGACCACGGACAGCGCACACAGGTCAGTGCGGGCGCGATGGCACCCATGCTGGCGCTCGAGGCCTACACCCGGGCCCGGGTCTCCCGCTCCGACAGTCACCTCATCAGGCTCCGGGTCTCGGCGGTGAACGAGTGCCGGTTCTGCACCGCCATGCACCGACGCGACGCCCGCAAGGACGGCTGGGACGACGCCCGGATCGTCGCCGCCGAGGACTGGCCCGCCCACGCCGGTGAGCTGTCCGAGGGGGACCTCGCGGTCCTGGGGTTCGCGGACGCGATCACGCACATCCGCGGCGAGGAATCGGTCTCGGACGAGCTCTGGGACGACGTGGTCCGGCACCGGGGCGAGGCGGGCACTGGACAGCTCCTCATGGAGGTCGTCACCATCAACGCATGGAACCGGATCGCAGTGGCCACCCGGAAGGACCCGGGGTCGCTCAAGGGCGTGCGCCGGGAGGACATCGATCCCGTTCGCCCGAGGTGACGGCGGCCGGTGCGCTCGCCGGACTCGACCGGGCCGCGGTGGACCGGGTCCGGGGGCGCCTCCTCGGCGTCGGGTACCGCATCACCGGGACGTGGGCCGACGCCGAGGACGCCGCCGACGAGGCCCTGGCCCGCCTGGTCAGGCTCGAGGAGGGATCGGCGCCCGACAACCCCGAGGCGCGGCTCACCACCGTCACCACGCGGTTGTGCCTGGACCGGCTGCGGCGACGCAGGCGGGAGGACTACGTGGGGGCGTGGCTCCCCGAGCCCGTCGACACCGCCCTGCTGCCCTCCGAGCTGGCCGAGCAGCGCGACGACCTGCGGATCGCCGTCCTGTTGGCCTACGAGCAACTGGGTCCCGACGAGCGCGCGGCCTTCGTCCTGCGCGAGGCCTACGCCCTGCCCTACTCCGAGATCGCCGAGGCGCTCGACGCGGCCGTGCCCACGGTTCGTCAGTGGGTGAGCCGGGCGAGGCACCGGTTGGACACCGACCTTCGTCCGCCGGAGCGTGCGCCGGAGTCGGTGATCTCGCGGCTGGTCGAGGCCGTCCTGGCAGGCGACCTCCAGCAGACGATCGACGTGCTCACCGCGGACGCCCGGGTGGTCTCGGACAGCGACGGGAAGGTCAACGCCGCCCGCAGGGACATCGTGGGGGCCCGCAAGTGTGCGTACTTCCTCATCAAGGCGGCGGAACTGTCGGACGGCATGATCGCGCCGGTCGAGGTCAACGGGGAGTTCGCGTTGGCGGTGGTCTCCCGCGGGGTCGTGCGGGTGGCCCAGCTGGGTGTGGTCGACGGCCGCGTCACGCGTGTCTACTTCCACTCGAACCCGGCCAAACTCACGAGGCTCGCGCTGCCGGAGGGGTTCGAACCGACCGCATGAGACTGCAGTACGCGGCAGCCCGGTCGGTGGCCACCCGGTCGGTGGCTACCCGGTCGGTGGCTACTCGGGCACCCACATGGCCATCTCGTTCCCGCCGGGCTCCCGGAAGTGGAACCGCCGGCCGCCGGGGAAGGAGAACGGCTCGAGGGTCACCACGCCACCGGCGCTCTCGACCCGTCCGCGCGCCTCGTCCAGGTCGGCCACCCGGATCACCATTAGTGGAGCCGGAGACTGCTCGTCGTCGTCGCCCTGGATCCCCACCTCGATCCCGCCGCCGGTGAGGTCGGTGTACGACGTCCCGTACACGGTGGGGGTCCAGCCACACACGGTCGAGAGGAAGTCGGCGGTCGCCGGCATCGACGAGCTGGGGAACTCGACCATCGTGATCTGGTCCGGGGTGCTGTCTTGCATGCGCCCGACGGTACGGGCACCCCGCGAGTGGTGGCGCGGTTCGGCGCCGGTTCAGCCGCGGGCCCGGGTCCAGCGGGAGAGCAGGTCGACGGCGGCGGCGCGTGGATCAGGCGCCCCCATCACCGCCGACACCACGCACACGCCGTCCAGGGCGGTGCCGGCGAGGAGGCCGACGTTCGCCGCGGTGATCCCGCCGATGCCCACCGCCGGGACGCCACGTCGGTGGGCCGCGCGGGCGATCCGGTCGGCTCCCGCCGGACCGAGCGCCGCGGCGGTGTCGGTCTTGGTGGCGGTGGACCAGACCGGGCTCACCCCGATCACGTCCGGCGCGGGACCGGGGCCGGCCAGTGCGACGTCGAGCTGCTCATCGGACTCGATCGACAGGCCCAGCATCAGATGCCCCGGGAGTGCGGCCCGGGCCCGACCGAACGGCACGTCCCGTTGCCCCACGTGCAGGTGCAGCCCGAGCTCCCGCGCCACGTCCAGACGGTCGTTGACGAACACCGGCACGTCGCGGCCCACCCGGGCCCCGGCACGTCGGGCGGCGTCGGCGACGGCGGCCGCTCGGGCGGCGAACTCGTCGTCGTCGCACTCCTTGTCCCGGACCTGGACGACCCCCACCCCGCCGAGCACGGCCTCGTGGACGATCCGCGGCACCGCGTCCGGTCCACCGCCGAGGTGCGGATCAGTGACTAGATACAGCCTCCAGTCGACCGGGGACGTCACGGCGTGGCGTCGAGGAGCGTGACCGAGTCCGCGATCTCCCCGGGCGTGAGCGTGTAGAGCGCGTCCAGCCACGCCACCGCGAACAGGCCCGGACCGGCGGCGACGCGACCCGCGGCCGTCCCCGCTGCACCGACGTGCGCGTGGGCGGCCACCACCGCGTCGTGGTCGGGGAGGCCGGCGGCCCGGGCCGCGCCCAGGTAGGCGGCCGTCAGCGCCCCGAGCGCACAGCCGGTGCCGATCACCTTCTGCAACAGCGGGTGCCCCGAGGTGATCCAGGTGGCGACCGTCAACCCGCCGGAATTGGTGACGACCACGTCCTGCGCACCCGTCACCGCGACCACGCCCCCGGTGCGCTCGGCGAGCATCAGCGCGGACGGCAGCGCGGCCGCGACGTCGTGTGTCGAGTCCACGCCCCGGCCACCCGCGCCGGTACCGGCCAGCGCGACGATCTCCGAGGCGTTGGCACGGATCGCCGCGGGGACGTGGTCGAGCCAGCCGGTGGCGAGCCCGGTGCGCAGCGTCAGACCGCCCACCGCCACCGGATCGAGGACCCACGGCGTGCCGTGCTCCCGCGCCGAGCCGATCGCGGCGTGCATGCCCTCGACCTGCTCGGCTGTCGGGTTGCCCACGTTGACCAGCACTCCGGAGGCGACCGCGGCGAAGTCGGCGGCCTCCTCGGGGTGGTCGACCATCGCGGGAGCCGCACCGGCCGCCAGAAGAACGTCGGCCGTGATCTGGCGGACCACCGAGTTGGTCAGGCAGTGCACGAGCGGTTCGGACCTGCGCATCTCCGAGACCAGGTGCACGATGTCGACGGAACTGGAACTGGAACCGGAGCCGGGTGCGGACATACCCCCAGTGTGCCGCCCCCGGCCGGACACGGGACGGAATAGGTCCCGCGGGGCGTGGGTTGGACCGGTCATGACCCCCTCCCCGATGCCCCTGTCCGTGATCGATTTCGCCTCCGTCCGCCCCGGTCAGTCCGTCGGGGAGGCGCTGCAGGACTCGGTGGCGTTGGCGCGCAGGGCCGAGGAGCTGGACTACGAGAGGGTCTGGTACTCCGAGCACCACAACATGGGGTCCATCGCCTCCTCGGCGCCGGCGGTGCTCATGGCGCACATCGCCTCCCAGACCGAGCGGATCCGCCTGGGCTCCGGTGGGGTGATGCTGCCCAACCACTCGCCGCTCGTGATCGCCGAGCAGTTCGGCACGCTCGCCGAGCTGCACCCGGACAGGATCGATCTGGGGCTGGGGCGCGCGCCCGGCACCGACCAGCAGACGTTCCGCGCCCTGCGTCGCGAGCCGTCGGCCGCCGAGCGCTTTCCCGACGACGTGCGCGAACTGCAGGCCTTCCTGGGGGACTCCCCGTCGGACCTCGCCCGCACCCGCGGGATCATCGCAACCCCGGGCCGGGGCACCAGGGTTCCCCTCTACATCCTCGGATCCTCGTTGTTCGGCGCCCAGCTCGCCGCGAAGTTCGGCCTGCCGTACGCGTTCGCCTCGCACTTCGCGCCCGATGCGCTCGAGCAGGCCTCGGCGGTCTACCGCGACCGGTTCGAGCCCAGCGACCAGCTGGCCGAGCCGTACATGATCGCCGCGGTCAACGTGGTGGCCGACGACGACACCGGGCGCGCGGCCCGCGAACTGCACTGGTACCGCCGCCAGCGCGTCAAGCTCATGGCCGGTCGCGGGCGCCACTTCTCGGACGAGGAGCTGGACATGGTGATGGAGTCGGCCGCCGGTCGCCAGATCCTGCACATGATCACCTACACCGCCGTGGGGGACGGCCCCGAGGTGCGCGACTACCTGCGCGACTTCGCCGGACGCGCGGGCGCGGACGAGCTGATGATCGCCCCCGTGGGGTCGACCCGCGAGCGGGTCCACGGCACGTTGGACGTGCTGCGCCGGGCCTGGAACGACTGAGATGTCGGCGGCCGAGTGCCGTTGGTCACGTATTCCCAGCGCGTGCCTACTCCCGGGTAGCCGTGGGTGCCAGTCAGGCCTAGAGTTGATCCATGGCCATTTCTGATGTAGGCGAGTACGCGCACCTCTCTCCCGAGCAGATCGACGAGCTGGGGCGGGAACTCGACGCGATCAGGGCCGACGTCATCGCCTCTCGCGGGGAGCGGGACTACCGCTACATCCACAGCGTGATCCGGCTGCAGCGGGGGATCGAACTGGGAGCCCGTGCCGTCCTGTATCTCGGCGCCCGCAACCGCACGGCCTGGGCGCTCGGCACGGGAGCCCTGGCCGTCGCCAAGATCCTCGAGAACATGGAGATCGGTCACAACGTCCTGCACGGACAGTGGGACTGGATGAACGATCCGGAGATCCACTCCACCACGTGGGAGTGGGACCTGGTCGGCAGCTCCGCCGACTGGAAGCACACCCACAACTACCTCCATCACAAGTTCACGAACATCGTCGGGCTGGACGACGACGTGGGGTTCGGCGTCCTGCGGGTCACGCGTGACGTGCCGTGGGAGCCCCGGTACTCCGCCAACCTCCTGATCAACACCGTGTTGATGCTGGGGTTCGAATGGGGGATCGGGCTGCAGCACGTCCGGTTCCAGGACGCGTTCCCGGGTTCCGGTGCCACGCCCGCCGACCGCCGTACCGCCAAGGCGTTCCTGCGGAAGGCGGGCAAGCAGGTCCTCAAGGACTACGTCCTGTTCCCCGTGCTCGCGGGGCCGTCCGGCCGGCAGGCGCTCACGGCGACCGTCACCGCGAACATCATCCGCAACATCTGGACCAACGCGGTGATCTTCTGCGGCCACTTCCCGGACGGGGCGGAGAAGTTCACCCCCAAGGACGTGAAGAACGAGACGCAGGCCGAGTGGTACCTGCGCCAGATGCTCGGCAGCGCCAACCTCGACGGCGGCCCCGTCATGAACCTCATGTCGGGCAACCTGTCGTTCCAGATCGAGCACCACATGTTCCCCGACCTGCCGTCCAACCGGTACTCGGAGATCTCGCTGCGGGTCCGGGACCTGTGCGAGCGGTACGACCTGCCGTACGTGAGCGGGCCGCTGTGGAAGCAGTACCTGCAGTCGTGGCGCACCATCGCCCGGCTCTCCCTGCCCGACAAGTACCTGCACCGGACCGCCGACGACGCGGCGGAGACCCGCAGCGAGAAGATGTTCGACCGGATGCCGCAGATGCCGGGCCTGGCGACGGCCCTGGCCGCGTTCCGGAACAAGGGGCGCCCCCAACTGGTCCGCTGACCGCTTTGGCAGACTGTCCGGCATGTCGCTGAAGAGCATGCTGGAGTCCGCCTCGCGCGGCGGGAGCGTCGAGATCACGGACGGTTGGACGCAGGGCCGCGCGATCTACGGAGGCCTGACCGGGGCCCTGCTCCTCGCGTCGATCAAGGGTCGCCTGAAGGACGCGGCCGGGTCGGCGTCGGGGTCTTTACATCCGTTGAGGTCGTTCACCGTCTCGTTCGTCGGTCCCGCCACGCCGGGCCCGGTCGAGGTCCACGCCGAGATCCTGCGGGTCGGGAAGAACGTGACGCAGGCCCAGGCCACGCTGCGGCAGGACGGAGCGATCGTCGCCACGGCGCTCGCGGCGTTCGGGAAGCACCGCGAGTCGACCATCGTCGTGCCCCCGAGGCATCCCATGCCGGAGTTGCCCGAGCCCGGGACCATCGAGCCGTTCCCCTACATCGAGAAGATGACCCCGGAGTTCTACCGGTTCCTCGCGTTGAGGCAGGTCGGCGGCGCCCTACCGTTCAGCGGAGCCGAGACCGGAGACCTCTCGGGCTGGGCGCAGCTGCGCGAGGCCCCGGAGGAGTTCCACGAGGAGCATCTGCTGGTGCTCGCGGACGCGTGGCCGCCCGCGACCATCCAGATGCTGTCCGGGTTCGCACCCGCCAGCAGCCTGACCTGGACGCTGGAGCTGGTGGCGGAGATCGGCCCCGACACGATCCCGCCGGAGGCGCTGTTCGCCTACGAGGCGACCACCGATGCCTCCCGCGACGGGTACGCGCACACCCACGCCATGATGTGGCGACCGGACGGGGCCCTGACGGCGATCAGCCGCCAGACCATCACCGTGTTCGGGTGACGGCCGGCGGCTGATCGGTCGGCGGCGGGACTCAGCCGGCGGCGCGGCTGGCCCTGCGTCGATCGCCGCCACGCGGCTGGCCCGCGCTCTGGGCGATCGTGTGGGTGGCGGCCGAACGCTGGCCACCGGCACCCTGGCGTGCCGAACCCTGGCCCCCGGACCCCTGACGGGGGGAACCGTGGCCACCGGAACCCTGGGCGCCGGCGCTCTGGGGACGACGGGGACGACGACGGGTGCCGTCCGCACCGGACTCCTGCCCGCGGCCTCCGCGCTCCCCGCCGTCGCGGCCCTGACCCTGGCGGTTCTGACCCTGCCCGCCCTGGGCGCGGCCTTGACGCTGCCGGTTCTGGCTCTGGCGGGTCTGGCCCTGGCTCGGGCGGCCCGCGGGGGCCTCGGCCCCGGGGACGTGGGCGGGGGGCTCGGGGGCGTCGGCCAGCGCGGTGGCGGCGTTGGCGCCCACCGGGAGCACGATCTCGCCCGCCGTCACGCCGGCCGAGCGCAGCAGCGAGCGCACCTCACGGACCTGGTCGGAGGTGGCCACGGTGACCACGGTGCCGACGGCACCCGCGCGTGCGGTCCGGCCCGAGCGGTGCACGTACGCCTTGTGCTCGGCGGGCGGATCGGCGTGGACGACCAGCCCCACGTCGTCGACGTGGATGCCGCGCGCGGCGATGTCGGTGGCCACGAGCACGCTCGCCTGGCCGGAGGAGAACGCGTCGAGGTTGCGCACGCGTGCGTTCTGCGACAGGTTGCCGTGCAGATCCACGCTGGTCACGCCGCGCCCGGAGAGCTGCTTGGCCAGGCGCTTGGCGCCGTGCTTGGTGCGGGTGAACATGACGGTCCGCTCGTTCACGCCGGCGAGGTCCGCCAGTGCGCGGACGCGGTCGTCCGGGTCCACGTGGAAGACGTGGTGTGCGGTCGCGCCGGGGGTGGCGGAGCCGTCGTCGACCTCGTGCACGACCGGGTTGTCGAGGAACTTGCGGACCAGCTTGTCCACACCCTGGTCCAGCGTCGCGGAGAACAGCAGGCGCTGGGCACCCTGAGGCGTGGCCGCCAGGATCCGGGTGACTCCCGGGAGGAAGCCGAGGTCGGCCATGTGGTCGGCCTCGTCGAGGACGCTCACCTCGATCGAGTCCATGCGGCAGTGCTTCTGGCCCATGAGGTCCTCGAGCCGGCCCGGGCAGGCCACCACGATGTCGACGCCCTGGTCGAGCGCGCTGACCTGGCGACCCTGTGAGACGCCGCCGAAGATCACGGTGGTCTTGAGGCCCATCGCGCGGGCCAGCGGCGCGAGGGTCTCGTCGATCTGACGGGCGAGCTCGCGGGTGGGGGCCAGGATGAGCCCGCGGGGGGAGTTGCGCTTACGTCGGCCGCCGGCGGGCGCGGAGGCGGCCAGGCGGGTGACCAGCGGGAGGCAGAACGCGTAGGTCTTGCCGGAGCCGGTGCGGCCGCGGCCCAGGACGTCGCGTCCGGACATCGCGTCGGGCAGCGTCGCCGACTGGATGGGGGTGGGGGTGACGATGTCGACGCCCGTGAGGACGTCGAGCAGGGATGAAGGAACGCCGAGATCGGCGAAGGAACGTGACAAGGGAGGAATCTCCGTACATAGATGGGGCGTCTTGCCCGGCGCGCTCCTGGGTTACCGCGTCGCTCGGAAGCGACGCGCCCGGTGCGCGACCACGGGAGGTCGACATCCGATTCGGCCCGAGGCAAGAGTGGTGCGGGCCGACTCGCCCACCCTACGCCCCACCGGGCCCCGGACCACGGTTCCCGCCCCGAGTGTGACGAGGTCCTCACTTCGGGGCCCGCAGATGGCACGATGTGACCGTGCGACTCGACCTGTCCCTGCTGCGCCGCCCGGAACTGGGCTCGGTGCTGCTCGGACGGGGGACGGAGTCAGCGCGACTGCGCACCATGAGGGTCCGGGTGCTGCTCGTCCTGACGCTACTCGGTTCCAACCTCGTCGGCGTGGCCGTCGCCGCCGTGCTGATCCTCTTCGTCCTTCCGGGTCCCACCCTTCCCTCCGGGGAGTTCATGGTCCCCACGGCGGTCGTCGTCCCGGTGTATGTGGCGCTGGCGACGATCGTGGGGACGATCTGGGTGCGTGGAGCGGTCCACCGGCGTGTCGGGTGGTTCCTCGACGGCCGCGAACCCACGGACCGCGAGCGGGTGTGGACCCTCCGGTTGCCCGGCCGGATGACGCTGATCCAGGCGTTCCTGTGGCTGTTGGGCGCGGCCGTGGTCACGCCCGCCTTCGGGGTGATCGACCCCGAGGCGATCCCGTCGGTCGGGTTCACGATCGTCTTCTCCGGAATGGTCGTCTGCGGTGTGGCGTTCCTCTTCGCGGACTTCGGACTGCGTCCCGTCGCCGCGGTCGCCCTGGCCGGAGGTCCGGTTCCCCGCGGCCGGTTCCTGGGTGCGATGACGCGGCTCCGCGTGGCCTGGGCGGTCGGCAGCGGGGTGCCGATCGCGGGACTAATCATCGTGGCGATCTACACGTTGGCGGGCCGGGCCCTGTCGCTGGAACGCCTCGCCGTCATCGTGATCGTGCTCGGCGCCACCTCGCTCCTCGCCGGATTCCTGCTCGTCTCGCTGGGCACGGGGTCGGTCCTCGGCCCGCTACGCAGTCTCCGCTGGGCCATGGAGGACGTCACGGACGGTACGCTCTCCCGGCGGGTGGTGGTCTACGACGGCACGGAACTCGGCGAGCTCCAGCGCGGGTTCAACCGGATGGCGGCCGGGCTCCAGGAACGCGAACGGCTCCGGGATCTGTTCGGCCGCCACGTGGGTCGCGACGTCGCGGAGGCGGCCGAGGAGCGGGACCCCGAACTGGGCGGCAGCGCCTCCCAGGTCGGCGTCGTCTTCGTCGACATCATCGGGTCCACGGAGATGGCGGTGCGGTCCGAGGCCTCGGAGGTGGTGGACGTCCTCAACCGGTTCTTCCGGGTGGTCGTGGAGACGGTCGAGGAGTACGACGGCGTCGTGGACAGCTTCCTCGGCGACGCCGCGCTCGTGGTGTTCGGTGCGCCGCGGGCGATGGACGACCCGGCGTCCGCCGCACTGGCCTGCGCCCGGGTGCTCGGCGAGCGGCTGCCGGCCCGGGTGCCGGGATGCCGGGCCGGGATCGGGGCCTCCTACGGGGGCGTCGTCGCAGGCTACGTCGGCGCCGACGACCGCTTCGAGTACACGGTCATCGGCGACGCGGTCAACGAGGCGTCCCGGCTGTGCGAGCTGGCCAAGAACCAGTCCGGTCTCGTCCTGGCCTCCGGCACCGCGGTCGCGCAGGCGGGCGACGCCGAGGCCGCTCGGTGGAACCGGGTCGGATCAGAGGTGGTCCGGGGTCGGTCGGATGCCACGGAGCTGTGCGTGCCCGTCACCGCCGGGCGCGACGACCACCCGGCGGACCACGGCGGTGGCGCTACCTCAGCGTGACGTCCGTGCCGATGAGCGCGACCTCGAGGCCGTCGGGGACCACGCGGGCGCCGTGGATCGACACCCCCCCGGGCAGTGCGGCGACCGTCGAGTCGACGGTGCCGGTGATGCCGGAGAACAACCCGTCGGGCAGGGGGATGCCGATCAGCTCGGTCTGCTCAGGGGTCAGGGTGAGTCGGCCGTCGGAGACCCCCGGGGCCACACCGATCTCGGCGATGCCACCGATGTCCGCGCGCAGCAGGCCGGCCTGCGCGTCGGGACGGACCGACCGGACCTCCGTCAGCCCCGCGACCGGGGAGTCGCCGGCCGGGTTGCCCTCCGCCGCGGCGGCGGCGAGCTGGTCGCCACTGAGGATGGCGGTCCCGTCCGCCGACGCGGCCAGGATCGCGCCGTCGACCATCGTGACCGAGTAGCCGGTCACGTCGATCCGGGGCACCCTTGCGTCACCGGGGGAGGTCATCCGGACCGTGTCGATGGCCCGGGTGGTGGCCAGATCCCAGAGGATCGGTGTGGGTCCGAATCCCACCGACACCGGGGCTCCGAGCCGCGCCGACGCCTCGCGTTCCGCCCGGTCCGCCAGGTACCACCGGGCGCCGAACTCCGCGGCCACGGCCAGCCCCAGCACCAGGAGCAGCAGCACGAGCAGGGAGCAGCCGCAGCCGCCTCGCCGGCGGTCGCGCCGTCCTCGTCGGTCGATCGGGTCTCGTCGTCGCATCCACGTATCGTGCCGGACCGTCGGGCCGGGGGCCACCGGCGGTCCGGTTGCGGGCCTGGGGGGTCCGGCCCCACGATCAGGCTATGACCGAGACCCAGGACGCACGCACTGACACCAGAACCGTCGTATTCCTCGTGGCCGGCGAGGGGATCGAACGGGTCGAGCTGACCGAGCCGTGGGGGGCCGTGACCGAAGCCGGTCACACGGCGCTCCTGGTCAGCACATCCGACGGCGAGGTCGACCTGGTCGACCACCTCACCCCGGCCGGCACCCAGGCGGTCGACCGGACGAGCGCCGACGTGACCGCCGCCGACGTTGACGTCCTGGTCCTGCCGGGCGGCGTCGCCAACCCGGACGCTCTGCGCCAGGACCAGCACGCTCTGACCCTCGTCCGCGAGATGGTCGAGGCGGGTAAGCCCGTCCTGGCCATCTGTCACGCGCCATGGGTCCTGATCGAGGCCGACGTCGTCCGCGGGCGCCGCGTCACCTCCTACCCGAGCCTGCGCACGGACCTGGTCAACGCCGGAGCCGAGTGGGTGGACGAGGAGCTGGTCAGCTCGGACGGCGTGTTCACCAGCCGCAACCCGGACGACCTCCCCGCCTTCTGCGACGCACTACTCGGCGCGATCCGCGGAGCGGAATAAGCCGACGGACCGAGGGAGGGTTTCGATGATCGGCGTCTACGTCCACCACCGGGGGCGCGGTCATCTCCACCGGGCCATTCCGGTGATGGGCGCCCTGCGGGAACGGGGACTGGACGTCACGATGCTCATCTCGGGCCAGTTCGACGACGCGCTCCTCCCCCCGGGAACCCGCGTCGTCCACCTCCCGTCCGGCATCGATGACGAGGAGGACGCCGAGGAGCTCACCCTCTCCGCGCGCCGCGCCGCCGTCGCGTGGATGGACCACGCACGACCCCGCGCCTTCTGGGTCGATTCGTCTCCCGCCATGTCGCTGGCCGCGCGGATGACCGGCATCCCGATGGTCAGCACGCTGCCGCCCGGGGTGAGGGAGGACGAGCCCCACCTGCTGCGGGTTCGTGCTGCGGAGCGGTTGATCGGGGCGTGGCCACCGGGAGCGCATCAGGCGACCCTGCGGCGGACGGAGAACCCCGTCGCGGAGATCGGCGGAGTGTCCCGCTTCGAGCGGCGCGTCCGCGAGACACGGCATCGTCGTCGTCCCCGTGTCGTCCATCTCAACGGCTCCGGCTCCGGCGGCGACCACCGCTTCTGGAGGGCGGTCCGATCGACGGCGCGCGAGCTCGGAGTGGCCGACTGGCTCGAGGTGGGCGGCCCGGACGGCGAATGGCACGCGGACCCCTGGCCGGAACTGTGTTCGGCCGACGTGGTGGTCACCGGAGGGGGCCAGTCGTCTGTTGCCGATGCCGCCTGCGCTGACGTGCCGCTCGTGGTGGTCCCGGGCCGGCGGCCGTACGGGGAGCAGGACGCCACCGCGGGGGCGTTGGACTCGATCCCGGCGGTGAGCGTGTTGCGCTACGGGGACGGGCCGACCGCCGTCGGGCACGCCGTCCGCCGACAACTGGAGAGGGCACGGGACGGGGAGACCGGAGGTATCCGCGCGTGGTGGGGCGTCGACGGTGCGGCGGCCCGCGCCGCCGAGGTGATCCGCGGGGCGACGACGGCCCGGTTCGGCAGCTGACGAGGCCCACTTCCGCCACTCGTCTCAGCAGATGAAGAGTCGGCCCCGGAGAATTGCCGAACTTTAACCTCTGGCCACAGGCTCCGAAAAGCGCAGCCCCCGTCGACTTTTGCCGAGAAAGGTTAGCCTACGCTCGCTAATTTCCGTTTGACCTCGCCGCGTCGACTGTCAGGATGGAGTCAACCGCGTTCTGAACATCCAGGGCTCATGGCAGGGCACTTCAGCGTCGCGGGAAGGAGGCGCCGTGCCCAGATACAGGAACCTCGAACCCACTGCGGAGTTCTGGTCGTGGCGGGACGATGCCGCCTGCATCGATCTCGAAGACCTGTTCTACAGCGCAGAGGACGAATCGAAGGGCGAACGCCGTCGCAAGGAGGAGAGGGCCAAGGCCGTCTGTCAGGGCTGCCCGGTGTTCGACCCCTGTCGGCAGTTCGCCATGGAATCGAAGGAACTCTACGGGGTCTGGGGTGGGACGACCGAGTCCGAACGGCACGCCATGGCGGGCCGACACCGGACCGGCTGACACCGGCCGACCCCGCGGAGGTCAGAGATTTTCCCGCGGGGTCGCCTCATGACCCGTGGTGCCCGCGGACCGGTTCCGCTCCTTGAGTTCGGCCTCGTAGACGTGGCGACGCCCGTCGGTGACCTCGTCCCGGACGGCCTTGCTGACCTCTCGGGCAGTGGTCCAGAACCCGTCGTCGAACTCCTCGACCATCTGGAACGTCCACCGCCCGTGGAGGACGTTCACCCCGACCATCTCGGTCCGGATCAGCTCCGCGAGCTCGGTCCGGCCGACCGCCTCCAGCTGATCCGCGGCCTGCTGGTAGAGGATGTCCGCGCGCCCGATCAGCTGGTGCAGGTCATAGAGGTGCCCCCGGGCCCGCTCCACGTACTCCAGTGCCTCGGTGGCGGTGCCTGCGGCCTCCACCTCGGCGTCGGTCGCGCCGGGTGGTCGCCGATGCGTCTCGTCGACGCTCGGCGTCCGGTCGCCGGAGGTAGCTCCCTCGTCCGGCCGGTCGTCCGCCACCGTCAGACCGTGCGGGTCAGGCGCCGGAGCTGATTCGGGTCGGTCCGGTGCTTGAGAGCGGTGACCAGGCCCGACCGGGGGCCCGCGTGATCGTCGTAGGTCCGCGGCTCACCCTCGAACATGCGCTCCGACCTGGTTTCCGGCGCGTCGTCCGTGGTGGCCTTGAGGAAGCGGTCGGGCAGCGAGAGCTTGGCGATCGTGCGCCACGACTGCCAGTACTGCTTGTACAGCGGACCCGTCGTATACGGCAGATCCCAGCGACGGCAGACGTCCTGGACCTTCTCCGAGATCTCGCCGTACCGGTTGGACGGGATGGTGGGGAAGAGGTGGTGCTCGATCTGGTACGAGAGGTTGCCCGACATGAAGTGGGTGAGCTGGCTTCCGGTGAAGTTGGCGGAGCCGAGCATCTGACGCAGGTACCACTGCGCCTGGGTCTCCTCGGAGAGGTCCTCCAGGGTGAACTTGTCCGCACCGTCCGGGAAGTGCCCGCAGAAGATCACGGCGTTGGACCACAGGTTCCGGATGACGTTGGCGGTGGCGTTGGCGGCCATCGTCGACTTCCAGTTGGGGCCCGACAGGAGCGGGAACCACACGTAGTCCTTGCCCACCTGACGGCGGGCCTTGCGCAGGAACTGCCCGATGCGCCGCTTCTGCTCGGCCCGGCCGGACGAGTTGATGGTGCCCGGCGCGATCTCGAGGTGCTGGACCCCCACGCCCCACTGGAAGGTGAACGCCAGGATGGTGTTCCACACCAGGTTCAGCGAGTACGCCGGGTTCCACGGCTGGTCACGCGTCACACGGACCACGCCGTACCCGACGTCGTCATCCATCCCGATGATGTTGGTGTACGTGTGGTGGTGATGGTTGTGAGTGGCCTTCCAGTGCTCGGAGGTGCCCACGATGTCCCACTCCCAGGTGGTGGAGTGGATGACCGGGTCGTTCATCCAGTCCCACTGCCCGTGCATCACGTTGTGGCCGAGCTCCATGTTCTCGATGATCTTGCCCGCGGCCAGCATCCCGGTCCCCACCAGCCACGCCGGGCGGTACCCGGAGAAGAGGAGGACCGCCCGGCCACCGGCCACCAGTCCGCGCTGGAGACGGATCGTGTTCTGCACGTACCGGCGGTCGGATTCGCCGAGCGAGTCCACGACTTCCTGGCGGATCGCGTCGAGTTCCTCACCGATCGCCTCGACGTCCTCGGCGGAGAGATGGGCGTATTCCTTCACGTCTGATATCGCCATGGGTTGACGGTACGGAGGGCCGGTGGAGTTGTCGACCGGAAAGGTCCAATCGGCGAGTCGATCCTCGATGAATCCTCAGCCGCCTATGATCCCTCCCATGGCACTCGTCGAGATCTCAGGCGTGAACAAGCACTTCGGTGACTTCCAGGCGCTCAAGGACATCACCATGTCCATCGATCAGGGCGAGGTCATCGTCGTGATCGGCCCCTCGGGCTCGGGCAAGTCGACGCTGTGCAGGGCGATCAACAGGCTCGAGACCTTCGAGTCGGGCTCGATCACCATCGACGGCAAGGAACTGCCGGAGGAGGGCAAGGCGCTCGCCAAGCTCCGTGCGGACGTCGGCATGGTCTTCCAGTCGTTCAACCTGTTCGCGCACAAGACGATCCTCGAGAACGTCACCCTCGGCCCCATCAAGGTGCGCAAACAGTCCAAGGCCGTCGCGGAGAAGCGGGCGATGGAACTGCTGGAGCGGGTGGGTGTCGAGCACCAGGCGTCCAAGTACCCGGCCCAGCTCTCGGGTGGTCAACAGCAGCGTGTCGCCATCGCGCGGTCCCTCGCGATGGACCCCAAGGTCATGCTCTTCGACGAGCCCACCTCCGCCCTGGACCCGGAGATGATCAACGAGGTCCTCGACGTGATGACCGGGCTGGCGAGGTCCGGGATGACCATGGTCGTGGTCACCCACGAGATGGGATTCGCGCGAAAGGCCGCCGACCGCGTCATCTTCATGGCCGACGGGGAACTGGTCGAACAGGCCACCCCGGAGGAGTTCTTCACCAACCCGCAGAGCGCCCGTGCCAAGGACTTCCTGTCCAAGATCCTGACCAACTGAGTCGGCTCGGGTCCGCTCACCACCCCCGAACCGGGCCCCCGTTCCAGAATCACCTCCCCCAGATCTCGACCCACCCATTTCACGAGGAGAACACATGAACTTCCGACGGATCGGATCGGCCGCAGCGGCGGTCACCCTGGCTCTCGGCCTGACCGCGTGCGGGAACGATGACGGGGGCGAGAACCAGCTCCGGATCGGCATCAAGTTCGACCAACCGGGCCTGGGGCTGAAGGTGGGCAACGACTACAACGGGCTCGACGTCGACGTGGCCACCTACGTGGCCGAGAAGCTCGGCACCCCCGCCGAGGACATCGAGTGGGTCCAGGCACCGAGCGCGCAGCGCGAGACCCTCCTCGAGACCGGGCAGGTGGACATGATCGTGGCCACGTACTCGATCACCGACTCCCGCAAGGAGAAGGTCGACTTCGCCGGACCGTACTTCATCGCCGGCCAGGACCTCCTGGTCCGTGCGGACGACGACAGCATCACCGGGCCGGAGTCGCTCGACGGCAAGCGTCTGTGCTCGGTCTCCGGGTCGACCTCGGCGCAGAACGTCCAGGAGGAGGTCCCGGGGGTCAACCTCCAGGAGTTCGGCACCTATTCCGAGTGCGTCTCGGCACTGGTCTCCAACGCGGTCGACGCACTCACCACGGATGACACGATCCTCGCGGGTTACGCCGCGCAGGACCAGTACCAGGGTCAGCTCAAGGTGGTCGGATCCCCCTTCTCCGAGGAGCTCTACGGGATCGGTATCCAGAAGGGCGACACGGAGAAGTGCGAGCAGATCAACGAGGCCATCCGCGAGATGATCTCCGACGGCAGCTGGGACGCGGCCGTCGAGGAGAACCTCGGAGCGGCGGGCTTCGAGCCGGGAGAGGGCAACCCGCCCAACCCGGACGCCTGCGCCTGATCTGACCTGACAACTCCTCCGCGCCACCGGTGAACGGTGGCGCGGAGGCCCTCCACACCTCATGACGGAAGGTGGACCATGGGCGATATCTTCGCCGACTATGACGTCCTCGGGGCGGTGTGGGTCACCATTCAGCTCTCGCTCCTCGGGACGGTGGGCGCACTGGTGCTGGGGACGATCATCGCGATCCTGCGGGTCTCCCCGGTGGCCGTCCTCCGCGGACTCGGCACCTCCTACGTCAACATCTTCCGGAACCTGCCGCTGACGCTGCTGATGGTGTTCAGCATCCTCGGCCTGTCCTTCATCCTCCAGCTGTCCGTCTCGGACGACTTCGCCCGCAACGCCTTCTGGTGGGCCGCGATCATGCTCGCCGTCTACCACGCGGCGTACGTCTGCGAGGCCCTGCGCTCCGGTGTCAACACGGTCCCGGTGGGCCAGGCCGAGGCCGCCCGGTCCATCGGACTCGGGTTCGGGCAGTCGCTGCGGGAGGTGATCCTCCCGCAGGCGTTCCGAGGGTCCATCGCACCCATGGGTTCGGTGATCATCGCTCTCATCAAGAACTCGACGGTCGCCGCCGTCATCGGCGTGGGCGACTCGGCGGGGCTGCTCCAGGTGATCACGGAGAACGAGGGCGCGAGCCTGCCGACGTTCTTCTTCTTCGCCATGGTGTTCGTGATCCTCACCCTCCCGATCGGACTCTGGACCACGTCCCTCTCACGGAAGCTGTCGGTGAAGCGATGAGCACCCAGGCCGTCCTGTTCGACGCCCCGGGCCCCAAGGCCCGCCTCCGCCACAAGATCTTCACGGTGATCGGTGCCCTGATCGCCGTCGGCATCGCCTACGTGGTCTACATCCAGTTCGAGGCCGCCGGCCAGCTGCAGGCGTTCATGTGGGAGCCGTTCGTCACCGACCCGGAGGTGTGGACCTCCTACCTGATCCCCGGTCTCAAGGGGACGTTCACCGCGGCGGCCATCTCGATCGTCCTCGCGGTGATCTTCGGGCTGCTCTTCGGCATGGGCAGGCTCTCGCCGTTCGCCCCACTGCGGTGGTTCTGCAGCGTGATCGTGGAGTTCTTCCGCTCGGTCCCGGTACTGCTGATGATGGTGTTCGCCTACTTCGGGTACTTCGCCACCTCGAACATCGTGCCCAACCAGCACGCGCCGCTGGCCGCGGTGGTCACCGCGCTCACCCTCTACAACGGTGCCGTCATCGCGGAGCTCGTCCGTTCGGGAGTCCACGGTCTGCCCTCGGGGCAGACCGAGGCGGGACTCGCGGTGGGGCTCACCCCGGGGCAGGTGCTGCGCTCGATCCAGCTCCCCCAGGCGCTCACGGCCATGCTCCCGGCCCTCGTCGGCCAACTCGTCGTCGTCCTCAAGGACTCCGCACTGGGGTACGGCATCACCTACCTGGAGCTGCTCAACTGGTCCAAGACCCTCGGCTCCGCCTACGCCAACACCGTTCCCGCGTACATCGTGGCCGGCATCCTCTTCGTGATCATCAACTACACGCTCACCAAGCTCGCCGTCTACCTCGAGGGGCGTCTGAAGAAGCGCCGCGCCAGGGCCTGACACCCCCGGGCGGGCGGGCGGGCATCTGCTCCCGCGCCTGTACACCTGCGGGGCAGGCGCCCGTCTCGATGAACACCGGCCTGCGCAGTTGCGCACGCGAGAGTTCAGGGACACGAGCGGCTGCGGTAGGCGGATGTGAACAGTGAGGGACGGGCGCGGCGTGGCCGTACGCCGGGCCCTGGATACGCACGACGGCCCCGCCGGAATCCGATCCGGCGGGGCCGTCGTGTACCCGGGGCGACCCGGGGTCAGCCCACTGCGGTGTCAGCGCACTGAGGTGTCAGCCCACTGCGGTGTCAGCTCACTTCGGTGGCATCCGGATGCCACCGTCGACGCGCACGGTCTGCGCGTTCATGTACGGGTTGGTGAGCAGCTCCATGACCATCGACGCCAGCTCGTCGCCCGAGCCGAGACGCTTGGGGAACAGGACGCTCTCGCCCAGCTTGGCCTTGAACGCCTCCGAGTCGGGGCCCTCGCCGTAGATCGGGGTGTCGATGAGGCCGGGGGCGACGGTGTTGAGGCGGATCCCGGCGGCCGACAGGTCACGGGCCACGGGCAGGGTCAGGCCCACGATGCCGCCCTTGGACGCGGAGTACGCGGCCTGGCCGATCTGCCCGTCGAACGCGGCGACGGAGGCCATGTTGACGATCGCGCCCTTCTGGCCGTCCTCGTCGGCCTCGCCGCGGGACATGGCCGTGGCGGCCAGTCGGAGCATGTCGAACGAGCCGACGAGGTTGATGTCGATGACCTTGCGGAACGAGTCGATGTCGAAGGCCGAGGCGAACTCGCCGTCCCGGCCGATCGTGCGCTGCGCCCAGCCGATGCCGGCCGAGTTGACCAGGTATCGCAGCGGGCCCAGCTCGAGCGCGGCCTCCACGGCCTTGATGTTGTCCTCGGTCTTGGTCACGTCGACGGCCACGAACACGCCGCCGACCTCGCCTGCGAGGGCCTCACCCTTCTCGGCGTTGAGGTCGGCGACGACCACCTTCGCACCCTGCGCGGCGAGCTGACGGACGACGGCGGCGCCGATTCCCGACGCACCGCCCGTGACGATTGCACTTGCTCCGGAGATATCCATGGCTGAACCGTAACAAGCGGAGGTGATCGATACGGGTGTCACGGGGCGGTCAGCCGGAAATCACCCGGCCGATCCGTCGACCACCACGTCCCAGCGGATGCCGAACCGATCCCGGACCTGACCGTAGTGGTCGCCCCAGGGAGCCACCTCGAACGGCATCGCCAGCTCGCCCCCGTCGTCGGCCACGGTGGCGATGAAGGTGCGGGCCTCGTCGGTGGTGTCGAAGGCGAGCAGGAACGAGTAGACGTCACTGGCGAGCCGGGGCAGGTCCTCGCCCATGGCGTCGCCGCCGGTGAGGGTGATGCCCGGGGCCTCCAGCGTCGCGTGGGCGACCGACCCGGACGGCGGGGTGAACGGGATTCCCTCCATCGGCGGCATCTGGTCGTAGGTCATCAGGTCGAGTCGGCCACCGAAGAGGTCGCGGTAGTACGGGAACGCCTCGGAGGCGTTACCCGGGAAGGAGATGTAGGGGCTGGACTGCATGGCCATCGCGGATCCTCTCGCCTGCGCGCCCCGGCCCGTGCCTGAGGCGTTCTCCGCATGATCGACGCTAGACCGGTCGCCGGCCGCAGTCACGAGAAATATCGCCCTCCGCCGACCGGGGTGAGCGTGTGCGCAAGGTGGGCGGCGGTGTCCGTCAACCGGGGTCGCGGCCCGCCACCGCGAGCAGCCCGGCACGCGCGTCCGCATCGGGTCCCACGGATCGCGCCGGGGCCAGCACCCCGAAGGTGCGCATGAGCTCCACCACGTCCCGCCCGTTCTCGAGCACCCAGCCGGCGAGCGTCTCGGCCTCGTCGGACTCCCATGATTCTCCGCGCAGGTCGTGGGCGTGCACGAGGAGTTCGAAGACCCGCAGCGCCAGCAGGTCCCGGACGGGGATCTCCGCGAGCCGGTGGGCGACCAGCTCATCGGCGTCGGGGGCCGAGGCCAGCCGGTCACGAAGCCCGGCGGAGGTACGGGACAGCGCACCCACGGGGTCGTCGCCGGCATGGTCCGCTGTCCGGGTCCAACCGATCTCGGACTCCGGCAGGCGCGGGAAATAGGCCGCGTACCGCAGACCGCCTCCGAGGACGTGGTTGGCGCAGTCCCGGCGACTCCATCCGGGGCACGACCCGCAGTCGCCGTCGAGCCCGTCGGCGAGCGCCCGCCCGAACAGCTCGGTGGCGGCGTCGAGGACGGCCAGGTGGTCGTGGGGCAGCGGGTTCTCGGTCACGGGGGCTCCTCCGGAATGTCCGGACCCCACAGTAGGTTGATCGTGTCGTCGTGAACAGCACGTCGTGATCAGTCCGGTGGGGGTGCCCTCACGGGGCGCGCCCGCCCATCCCACATACCCGCCCATCACAGAGAGAGGAACCCTCGCCACCATGAGCCCGCAGACCTCCGGCGCAGCCGAGACCCGGGAGTTCCAGGCAGAGACCCGGCAGCTGCTGGATCTGATGATCCACTCGATCTACTCCAACCCGGACACCTTCCTCCGAGAGGTCATCTCCAACTCCTCCGACGCCCTGGACAAGCTGCGACTGGCCGCTCTCCAGGATTCCTCGCTGGGGGTCGACACCTCGGACCTGCACATCGAGTTGATCCCCGACGAGCAGGCACGGACGCTGACGATCCGCGACAACGGCATCGGGATGTCCCGCGACGAGGTGGTCGACCTCATCGGCACGCTCGCCAAGTCGGGCACCGGTCAGATGCGCGAGGCCCTCGCCGCGGCCCGCGCGGCTCAGGAGTCGGGCGAGGCCAGTGAGCAGGTCACCGCGGACCTCATCGGCCAGTTCGGCATCGGCTTCTACTCCACGTTCATGGTCGCCGACGCGGTCACGTTGGTCACGCGCAAGGCCGGCGAGGCCACGGGTACGCGCTGGACCTCGGGCGGCGAGGGCACCTATACGATCGAGGAGGCACCGGACGCCCCGCAGGGCACCTCGGTGATCCTGCAGCTCAAGCCGGCCGGTGGGGACGCGGCGCTGCCCGACTACGCCGCGGAGTCCACGCTGCGCCGGGTCGTGCGCACCTACTCGGACTTCATCGCCTGGCCGATCCGGATGGAGGTCGAGAGGCCGGCACCGGAGCCGACGGGGGACGACGACGAGGGGAACGACCCCGCCGCGGAGAACACCCTCACCGAGACCGTGACCCTCAACTCCCAGAAGGCGCTGTGGACGCGGCCCCGCTCCGAGGTGACCGACGAGGAGTACTCGGAGTTCTACCGTCACGTCTCCCACGCCTGGGACGAGCCGCTGGAGACCATCACCCTCAAGGCCGAGGGGACGTTCGAGTACCAGGCGCTGCTCTTCCTGCCCACGCAGGTGCCGTTCGACCTCTTCTCCCCGGATACCAAGCGCGGCGTCCAGCTCTACGTCCGCAGAGTCTTCATCATGGACGACTGCGAGGAGCTGGTGCCGCCGTTCCTGCGCTTCGTCAAGGGCATCGTCGACGCCCAGGACCTCTCGCTCAACGTCTCGCGCGAGATCCTGCAGCAGGACCGCCAGATCAGGGCGATCCGCAAGCGCCTGGTCAAGCGGGTCCTGCAGACGATCGAGCAGATCAGGACCGACCGTCCGGAGGAGTTCCGCTCGTTCTGGAAGAACTTCGGAGCGGTTCTCAAGGAGGGCCTGATCTCCGACGTCGACGCCCGGGAGCAGCTCCTCGCCGTGAGCACTTTCGCGTCCACTCGTGCAGCCTCCGACGAGGCCACCGGGGGCGACGACGACGAGGTGGGCACCACCATCGCCGAGTACGTCTCCCGCATGGCCGAGGGGCAGGAGGAGATCTACTACCTCACCGGCACGTCCCGCGCGGCGGTGGAGAACTCCCCGCACCTGGAGGCCTTCCGGGCGCGGGGCGTCGAGGTGTTGGTGCTCACCGACCCGGTCGACGAGGTGTGGGTGGACGCGGTCGGCGAGGTCGACGGCAGACGCCTGCGCTCGGTGGCCAAGGGCGACGTGGACCTGTCCGGTATCGGCTCCCCGGTCGAGGAGGAGAAGGGCCAGGCGGATTCCGCGGAGTTCACCGGCCTGCTCGAGTGGCTGGGCGAGGAGCTGTCCGACGAGGTCAAGCAGGTGCGGTTGTCGCAGCGGCTCACCGAGTCCGCGGCCTGCATGGTGGGCGACGAGTTCGACATGACCCCGCAGCTCGAGGCGATGTACCGGGCCTCGGGCATGGAACTGCCCGCGAGCAAGAGGATCCTGGAGCTCAACCCCTCGCATCCCTTGGTCGAGCGGCTGCGCTCTCAGTACTCCGAGGATCCGTCGACCCCGGGCCTCGCCGACACGGCGCGGTTGCTCTCGGGCGCGGCCGTCCTGGCCGAGGGGGGCACGCTCGCCGACCCCGCCGCCTTCGCCAAGCTGCTGGTCGACCGGATCTGACGCCGGCCGTCCCCTCGCCGCCCCGCGGGCACCCGGTCCCGCGGGGCGGTGGCGCTCGGTGCGCAGTCCTCAGTTCGCGGTCGAGCGGGCAGGTGGGGCGGCGATCCCGCCTCCGCCCCAGTAGCCGCAGGGCACCCCGATCAGCACGCCAAGTGCGGTCTCGACCGGGGTGTGGTGGCTGATCCGGACCCGTGCCCACGCCACGGGTGGCACCAGAACGAGCAGCCGCCAGTATCCGGGCGAGATCTGACGGGCCAGCACCGAGACGACACCGGCGAGCACGGCGGTGTGGAACGAGACCTTGACCCGGATGGTGGCGGCGCCGGCCACGCCCAGCGCCACGAGAGCCGCCCGGGTCATCCGCTGCAGTTCGACTGGCGCCTCGCGGCGACGTTGGGCCACCATCAGGGTGGCCACCGACGCGGCGATTCCGGCGATCACCAGAGGGCGGTCCTCCCTGCGGGTGACGTGGTGATCGGACAGGGCCTTGCGTCGCACCCGCCAGGCGATCGCCGCCTGGGGTAACACCCCCAGTCCGGCTGCGGTCGCCGCCCCCCAGCCGGTCGAGCCCACCCGGTGGCCGAGGTGGAGCGAGCCGGCTGTGAGCACCACCCACGGGGCGAAGACCTCGGTCAGGACCACTGCCGGGGCGGCGGTCGCGTCGTTCGACGGTCCCGCGCCGGCTCGCGAGGTCGCCTCAGTCGACAAGGGACCGGGCCAGGCGCAGGGCGGCGGCGTCGACCACCGCGTCCGCCGGAAGTCGGGGGATGTCCCCGTGGTGCAGGACGATCCGGGCGTGGGTGCCCATCACGACTCCGGACGCGAGAGCAGCGGAGGGGCGTAGTCGAGGCGGTCGACGAGCCACATGATCGTGGCCACCTCGCCCACCCAGGCCAGGCTCACGCACCAGCCGGCGAGGACGTCGCTGGGAAAATGCACGCCGAGGTACATGCGGGTCACGCCGACCGCGGGGACGTAGGCGCTGGACCCGGCGATCACCGGGTAGCGCCACCCGGTCGGCCACGCGAGCACGCAGGCGCAGCCGGCGAGCGCCGCACTCGCCATGGCGTGCCCACTGGGGAACGAGTAGCTCTTCTCCTCGACGATGTGGGTGAAGAAGGTGGGGCGGTCCCGCCGGTACATCAGTTTGAGGACCGAGTTGATGACGGTGGACCCGACGAGGGAGACCGTGAGCAACGCGGCCGGTCGGCGGCTGCCCCGCACGTAGGCCAGGTAACCCGCGGCGGCGAGCGCGAAGACCGGGACGGCGGTGACCCCGCCGAGTTCGGTGACCGCCCTGACGATCCGGGTGTTGCGCGGGGTGTGTCGCCTGCGCAACCACAGCATGACGGGCCGGTCGAAGGGCAGCTTGGCACCGGAACTGATCCGCTCGGCCAGTTCGACGAACCCGATGACCGGGAGGGCGAACCCGGCGAACGCGACGCCGAACACCGCCCAGGTCCCGCGCGGCAGGGGCACCTGGCCCCTGTCGACGATGCTGCCCAGGACCCCGTCCGAGGGGGTCAGCGGCCGGAGGACGTCCTTCGCCGCGGACAGGGTCCGGCTGCGGCGGGAGGTCGTCGTTCGCGACATGCCCACACCCTAGGCAAGGTCGCGCGGCGGCGGGGGATCCCCGCGAACCGTGAGACCGCGCGCCGACCGCGGGCCGTGTCTACTGTGGATCGTGTCGACCCGATCAGCGGAGGACGTATGACCCAGACCCGTGTGGAACGAGACCTGCTCGGTGAGAAGGCGGTCCCGGCTGACGCCTATTACGGGATCCACACCGTGCGCGCCGTCGAGAACTTCCCCATCGATTCGAAGACCATCAGCGACATCCCGGACTTCATCCGCGGGATGGTCATGGTCAAGAAGGCCGCCGCGCTGGCGAACCTCGAGATGGGAGTCCTTGACCCGGACATCGCCGAGGCCATCGTCGGTGCGTGCGACGAGATCCTGCTGGACGGCCGCTGCATGGACCAGTTCCCCTCGTGCGTCTATCAGGGCGGGGCCGGCACCTCGGTCAACATGAACACCAACGAGGTGGTGGCCAACCTCGCGCTGGAGCGGACCGGTCACCCCAAGGGCGCCTACGACGTCATCAGTCCGAACGACGACGTCAACCGGTCGCAGTCCACCAACGACGCCTACCCGACCGGTTTCCGGATCGCCCTGTGGCACTCCCTCGAGCGGCTCGAGCCGGCGATCGTCGCGTTGCGGGAGGCCTGCTACGACAAATCGGAGGAGTTCCGCGAGGTCCTCAAGATGGGCCGGACGCAGCTGCAGGACGCCGTTCCCATGTCCATGGGCCAGGAGTTCGGTGGATTCGCGGTGACCCTCGACGAGGAACTCCACGTCCTCGGCGCGGCGGCCCGGATGCTGCTCGACGTGAACCTCGGCGCCACGGCCATCGGCACCGGCGTCAACACACCGCCCGACTACCGCCGTGCGGTGGTCGAGCACCTGCGGGTCGTGACCGGTCTGCCGGTCACCGGGGCCATGAACCTCATCGAGGCGACCAGCGACACCGGCGACTACGTCAACGTCCACGCCGCTCTCAAGCGGACCGCGTCCAAGGTGTCCAAGATCTGCAACGACCTGCGTCTGCTCTCCTCCGGCCCGCGCGCGGGATTCAACGAGATCAACCTCCCCGAGCTCCAGGCGGGGTCGTCGATCATGCCGGCCAAGGTGAACCCGGTGATCCCCGAGGTGGTCAACCAGGTCTGCTTCAAGGTGATCGGCAACGACGTCACGGTGACGATGGCGGCCGAGGCGGGGCAGCTGCAGCTCAACGTGATGGAGCCCGTGATCGCGCAGGCGATGTTCGAGTCGATCTCCCTGCTCACCAAGGCGATCGAGACGCTCACGGAGAAGTGCGTGCGGGGTATCACGGCCAACGTCGAGGTGGCCCGCCGCAACGTCATGGATTCGATCGGCATCGTCACCTATCTGAATCCCGTGATCGGTCACCACAACGGCGACCTGGTGGGCCGTGAGTGCGCGCGCTCGGGCCGTGGCGTCCGCGAGGTCGTGCTGGAGATGGGCCTGCTCTCGGCGGAGGAGGTCGACGACATCCTGTCCCCCGCGAATCTGCTGCGGCCCCGGTACAAGGGCAAGTCGAGTGGTCAGCTGGCAGCCGCGCCTCCCGACGACCTGTCGGACCCCACCCGAGACGCGGATCGCCCCGACCACCCGAGGGGGTGACCGGGGGTTCTCCGGTGTCGGTGGAGTCGGGTCAGGCGCCGTTCTCGACGGGGCCGACCCGGCCGATGCTGCTCACGGCGAGCTGTCCGATCGAGCTGTCGAATCCGAACGACTGCTCGAGGGCGGCGGTGGAGCCGGAGATGAAGCCGTTGATCGCGGCGGACGAACCGACGGTGAAATCGAACTGGGCGAAGAAGTCGGCGAGTGCCTTCAACATGGTGTGCTCCCGGTGGGTGTCGACGCGGTCTGTGCCGCGTGGGCGGACCGTGTGCCCGTCTCTACCTGGTCTATCCGTGGTCGACCCCGGGACGTTAGCCCCGAAATATGCTGAAACCTGTTACCGTAGCGGCTAACGTCGGGGCATGAGTTCTCCCACCACCCGCGTCGTCGCGGGCCGTCAGATCACGTTCCCGGTCCCCGTCGTCTCCGCCTCGATATCGGGCGCCGCGTTCCTGTCGCGGACGGCCGTCGCCCGTCGGCTGATCGCCGCAGGGCCCCAGTCCGCGATCCTGGATTCCGCGGGGGCCGAGCCGGTGTCCCTCCCGGGTGGTCGTACGCCGGTCACGATGATCCACGTCCGGTACCACGACGTCCCGGGCAACGTCCTCGGTGGATATCACGAGGTGGGGTTGGCATTCCAGGTCAAGGTGCCGGGGGTCGGTGTCCAGCAGCACATCCACGAGCTGCCGGTCGACCAGGACTTCACGCTCGCGGCGGGCAACGAACTCTGGGGCTTTCCCAAGTGGAAGGGCGACATGGTCGGGACGGCCGGTGGAGCCCTGGACGACGCCCGTCTCGGAGCCGTGGGGTCCTCGGGGGCCGGTGGCATCGACCTGAAGCTCGACACCCGCCTGGGGGTGCCGCTCCCCGGTCGCCACTCCCTGGGGATGAACTGCATCCAGGTCCTCGACGGCAAGCCGGTCCTGGTCCGCGCCGGCGCCAAGGTCGCGGGCGGTCGGTTCCGGCCACTGGGGGGCGCGCGGGTGGCGATCGCCTCCGGGGCCCAGGACGGCGATCCCCACATCGCCCGGATCGCCGAGGCCGTCCGCGAGCTCGGGCTCGACCGGGCGCGGGCGCTGGCGACGTTCTCCTTCGAGCGGTTCGAGGCCGAGTTCCAGGCACCCCGCACCCTCCCCTGAGCGCCCTGAGCGCCGCCCCACCGGCTCAGGAGGGAGCGTCCCGGGGGGTTGTGGCGAGCGCCTCGCGGGCGGCGGGTACGGCTGCGGCGCGGTCGGCGGGCACCAGCCCGACCCGGCTGCGGCGGTCGAGGATGTCGTCGACGGTCAGTGCCCCCTCGTGGGTGACCGCGTAGGAGAACTCGGCGCGGGTCACGTCGAGTCCGTGCGCCACCGGCTCCAACGGCCGGTCCAGCATGCTCTCGGCCACCACGGTCGCGGCCTCCTGTCCGAAGCGCGCCACGAGTGACGCCGGCAGGCGGGTCGCGCCCGGTCCGGTACCGGGCCGCGCGACCTCGGGGTGGCCGGGTGCGCCGACCAACGGCAGGTCGGTGGTGCGGCACGGTGCCGAGTCGACGCCGGTCCGCCGCACGACCAGGTCCACCGCCTGTTCGGCCATCAGCCGGTACTCGGTGAGCTTGCCCCCGGTGATGGTGATAAGGCCGTTGTCCGAGGTGAGCACGGCGTGTTCGCGCGAGAGGTCCGCGGTGTCGCCGTCGCCGGAGTCGACCAGCGGCCGCAACCCGGAGAACGTCCCCAGCACGTCGTCGCGCGTCAGTGCCGTCTGGAGTGCTCGGTTGACCACGTCGAGCAGGAACTCGATCTCGTCCTCGCCCGCCACCGGCACATCGGGGACCGGACCGGGGGCGTCCACGTCGGTCAGGCCCACGTGGAGCCGACCGAAATCGGCGGGGATGGCAAAACAGAAGCGGTTGGTCTCGCCCGGGACGGGCACGGTGAGGGCGCCCTCGGGATCGCCCAACGCGGCCGCACTGATGACCAGGTGCGTGCCCCTCGAGGGGCGCACGCGCACCCCGGGCGTGGTCTCGCCGGCCCAGACGCCGGTGGCGCTCACGACGGCCCGCGCGGCGATCGTGAAGTCGTCGTCGTCACCGTCCTTCCCGTCGCCTCCGCCGAGCTCGTCGCGGACGGTGACCCGCGTCCCGCTGGCCTCCAGGACGCGCGCGCGGGTGATCACCCGGGCTCCGTGACCGGCCGCGGTCCGCGCCACCGCGGTGACCAGCCGGGCGTCGTCGACCAGTTGGCAATCCCAGTTGAGGTGCCCGAACACCAGCCCGTCGCGTCGGACCCCGGGCACGTACCGCGCGACCTTCCCCGCGCCCAGGATCCGAGCGCCGGGCAGCCTGTCGGCCCGCGTCCCGGCGAGGCGGGACAGCAGCGTCCCGGCGACGAACCCCAGTCCGGGGAGCACCGCACCGAGCGGCGGTGTGTCGCGGAAGACGGGGACGACCTGGGCGAGCGGCCGGACGAGGTGGGGGGCGGTGCGGTCGAGCATGATCCCGCGTTCGACGGCCGAGCGGCGGGCGATGCCGACGTTGCCGGTGGCCAGGTACCGCAGGCCGCCGTGGGCGAGCTTGGACGACCATCGGCTGGTGCCGAACGCCAGGTCGTGCGCCTCGAGGAGCACGGTCTCGAGCCCGCGGGAGGCGGCGTCGAGCGCGATCCCGGCGCCGGTGATGCCCCCTCCGATCACCACCAGATCCACGGGGGTGTCGCGGTCACGCAGTTCGGCAAGCTCACGAGCCCGACGGGCGGCGGACAGTGCGGTGGTGTGGGCGGGCGTGGTGTGGACGGGCGTGGTGTGGGCGGGCGCGGTGTGGACGGGCGTGGTGTGCACGCGATCGCTCTGACCGGTCATAGGCCGAGGTACCCCCTGATGAGTAGGTTCAGTTCGGTCCGCCAGGTGGACGGGTCGAGCGGCGGGTCGGCGAGTGGGGCCGACAGGACCAGCCCCTGGACGGCGAGGAAGAGCATCGTCGCGGTCCTGTCGGCGTCGCGCCCGGCCAGCCTGGGGTCGCTCGCCACCGCCTGCGCGAGCAGTCCGCGGAGGACGTCGATGAGCCGGCGCTGCGAGGTGCCGAGCCGGTGGAAGACGTACTCGGAGAGCATCTCGGACTCGTGCCTGCGGAACGCGTCCAGCAGCGGGTCCGTCCGCACCTCGTCCGCGAACGTGCACAGCAACCGCACGAGCTCGTCCGCGTCGCCGGGTGCCGAGTCGGGGAGTGCTGAGCCGGGCAGAGCCGAGCCGGTGAGCGCGGGATCCACCCGCTCGACGACCGCGGTGAGCTCGCGGGTGAGCAGGTCGGCGAAGAGGGCGGTGATGTCCGGCCAGTGGCGGTAGAGGGTCGTCCGTCCCACCCCGGAGCGACGGGCGACCTCGACCATCGTGGTCCGCGTGGCACCGATCTCGAGGATCGAGTCGCGGGCGGCCGTGAGCGCGCGGTCGCGGGTGGCGGCGGTGCGGTCGGTCGACAGTGCCGGGGCGGACGAGGTCACCGGAGCTCCTGACTGGCGCGCGGCGCCCTTGGCGATCGTCCGGGGGTCGGGTACCCGTCAGTGCGGAGATCGTGGAAAACGGAACAGATTGAGGTTTACTGTTCCAGTATGAGCGACATGACTTCCTCTGACAACCTTCCGTTGCCGCCCATGGCCCTGTCCCGGTGGGGCACCGAGGCCGAGGCGAGGGACCTGGGCGAGGGCATCCGCGGCCTGCTGCGCGACGTGCTCGGGGTGACCGCCGAGAGCGGCCTGCACTTCGATCCGGCCGCCGTGGTGGCCTCCCCGTCCCGACTGACCCACGCCGACCTGACGGCCCTCGCCGACATCGTGGGGGAGGGCAACCTCTCCACCGCGGACACCCAGCGGCTGCCCCGGGCCAGGGGCAAATCGACACCCGATCTGCTGTCCTGGCGGCTGCGTCCCGAGGTGGACTGCCCCGACGCGGTGGTCGCACCACGTGACGACGACGAGGTGGCGGCCCTGCTGGCGTGGTGCGGACGCGAGGGGGTCGCGATGGTCCCCTTCGGCGGCGGCACCTCCGTGGTGGGGGGCCTCACCCCGGACGCCGGCGGCCACCGGGCCGTGATCTCGGTGGACCTCGCGCACTTCGACTCCCTCGAGTCGATCGATCCCGACTCGGGTGAGGCGGTCCTCGGGGCGGGCCTGTCCGGTCCCCGGGCGGAGGAGTTGTTGGCCGAACACGGCTTCTCGCTCGGCCACTTCCCGCAGTCCTTCCCGTACGCGACCCTGGGCGGGTACGCGATGACCCGCTCGTCCGGGCAGGCCTCGGCCGGGTACGGGCGCTTCGACGAGATGGTCCGCGGGCTGACCGTGGTGACGCCGGTCGGCGTGATCGAAGCCGGCCGGGCCCCCGCGTCGGCCGCCGGACCGGACCTGCGGCAGTGGCTGATGGGGTCCGAGGGCGCCTTCGGGGTGTGCACACGGGTGCGGCTGCGGATCCACCCGGTGCCGCAGACGGTCCGACACGAGGCGTTCCGGTTCCCCGACTTCGCCACCGGCGCGGCGGCGTTGCGCGCAGTCGAACAGCAGGGTGCCGGCCCCACCGTCATCCGGTTGTCGGACGAGGCGGAGACGGCCGTGAACCTGGCCACCGCCACCGAGGCGATCGGGGAGCGGGCCGAGGGCGTGAGTTCGGAGGGTGCGGGCGCGGAGGGTGCGGGCGCAGTGGGTGTTGGCGCAGGGGGTGTTGGCGCGGAGGGTGCGGGCGGCGACGGCGGCAGTGGCGGCGGTGGTGACAGTGCGGGCGGTGACGCCGGCGGCTGCCTGTGTCTGACGTTGTTCGAGGGCACGCCCGAACACGCCGGGTCGCGTCATGCCGAGACCCGGGCGGTGCTGCTGGCCCACGGCGGCGTGTCGCTGGGTTCCGGTCCGGCCGAGGCGTGGGAGCACGGCCGCTTCGGTGCGCCGGTTCTGCGTGATGCGTTGCTCGACAACGGCGCGCTGGTCGAGACGCTGGAGACCGCCACCGACTGGTCGAACCTGCCCGCACTGCGGGACGCCGTCGCCGGGGCGCTGACCACCTCGCTCGAGGTCAGTGGCACTCCGGCGCTGGTGATGTGCCATATCAGTCACGTCTACCCCACCGGCGCGTCGCTCTACTTCACCGTGGTGGCGGGTCAGCGGGGCGAGGACCCTGTCGCACAGTGGACGCAGGCCAAGCGGGCGGCATCCGAGGCGATCATGGCCACCGGCGGAACGATCACCCACCACCACGCGGTCGGGGTGGACCACAGGCCCTATCTCGAGGCCGAGATCGGCGAGGTGGGTGTGCGGATGCTGCGTGCGGTCAAGCACGCCGTGGACCCGAAGGGCGTGTGTAACCCGGGGACGTTGATCCCGTGAACGCGCGGCTGTCCGACCGTCGGATCCGCACGGTCGCCCTGCTGACCAACCCGGCCGCCGGCGGAGGACGGGGTGACCGGGTCTCCGACAGGGCGGCCGCGAGGCTGCGGTCGCACGGGCTCGAGGTCCACGCGCTTCGGGGGGCCAGTGCGCAGGAGTCCCTCGATCTGGCCCGGCAGGCGATCGCCGACGGGGTGGACGCTCTCGCGGTGTGCGGCGGGGACGGGATGGTCTCGCTGGCCGTGCAGGCGCAGGCGTTCTCGGGGGTCCCGATCGGCATCATCCCTGCAGGCACCGGAAACGACCTCGCCCGCGAGTACGGCGTCCCGTTGGACAGCCCGGAGGCCGCCGCGGACGTCATCGCCGCCGGCCGGGTCGAGCAGGTGGACCTCGGCCGTGCCACCCCGGACGGCGGTGCCCCGCACCTCTTCGCCTCCGTCCTGTGTGCGGGGCTCGATTCGGCGGTCAACCGGCGCGTCAACGAGATGACGATCCTCGGCGGGCCCCTGCGCTACGTCCTGGCCTCGATCATCGAGTTCCCGACGTACCGGCCCCGTCGGTTCCGCATGACCTTCGACGCCGGTGTGGCGGGGGAGGAGACGGTGGAGACGGAGGTCCTGCTCAGCGCGTTCGCCATCACCCGGAGCTACGGCGGCGACATGAGGATCGCCCCCGATGCCGACCGGTCCGACGGGTTGTTCGACGTCTGCTACGTCGGCAGGATCTCCAAGCTCCGGCTGGCGTGGCACTTCCGCAGGATCTACACCGGTACCCACGTGGGGCTCCGGGGGGTGACCATGCGGCGGTGCAGGTCGGTTCGGATCGAGGCGCAGGACGTGGAGGCGTTCGCCGACGGTGACGCCGTGGCGCCGCTCCCGGTGACAGTCGAGGTCCTCGAGGGGGCCGGCTTGTTCCTGGTGCCACGTTAACTTCAGTCTCACCCGTAACACTGACTTACGCAGGTCACGGGGGTTACACGTAGTCGATACCTCATCCGCCAATTGGTTCGCTTCAGGCTCGCCGAGACGGCATGATCACCTCCATGCGCTCCAGGCTCACCGCGTCACTCGCGACCATCGCCGTCACCTCCGCCACTCTGATGGGTGGTGGGGGCGCGACGGCCTCCGCCCAGGCTCTGCCGTCGTTCATCCCGCAGCACGTGGTGGACGAGCTCGTCTCCCAGGCCCGTGCCGCGGTGCCCGCCGAGGTGTGGGCGGCGGTCGGGTCGACGGGGATGATCTACCAGGACGTCTCGGGCGGGCTGCGCGAGGGCATCGTCCGGGAGATCGACTCCTACCGGGTGTCCAGGGGGCTCGGGGTCCTCGCCCCCAACCCGGCTCTTGACCGCGAGGCGCAGACGTGGGCCGACCGGCTCGCCGCCCAGGACGCCGTCTACCACAACCAGGCGCTGCTGAACCGTGGCCACGGGGAGAACATCGTCGCCGCCGGTACACACTGCGGACCGGTGTGTCTGGTCGACCTGTGGAAGAACTCACCCGGCCACAACGACAACCTGGTTGACCCCGGGTACCGTTCGGCGGGAATGGGAATCGCCTACTCCGCCGGTGGCAAGGTGTTCGTGGTACACAACTTCGCGTACTGAGGTCAGCCCGGATGACCGACCCGCCAAGCACGGCCGAACAGACGAGGGAGACCATGTCCGAACGGATTACACGCGCACTGAGGCTCAGGACAGACCCGGGGGTCTTTCTCACGACGGTGGGCGTGATCCTGGCCTTCGTGGTGATCACGTTCTTCGCCGGTGAGTGGGTGGGCAGCGTCTTCGGCACCGCCTCCGGGTGGATCATGACCAATCTCGGCTGGTTCTACATCTTCGGCGTCACCGCCTTCCTGTTCTTCCTGGTGTGGATCGCGATCAGCCGCTTCGGCCATGTCCGGCTGGGCAGCGACGACGAGGAGCCCGAGCACTCGACCCTCACCTGGTTCGCGATGCTGTTCGCGGCGGGCATCGGCTCGATCCTCATGTTCTGGGGTGTGGCCGAGCCCATCTCGCATTTCGCCGAGCCGCCCCGTGGGGTCGAGCCGGCCAGTGCGGACGCCGCCCGCGAGGCCATCGGCTTCACGCTGTACCACTTCGGCTTGCACACCTGGACCATCTTCGCGCTACCCGCCCTGGCCTTCGCCTACTTCATCTACAAGCGCAAGATGCCGCCGCGGGTGAGCTCGATCTTCGCGCCGATCTTCGGGGACAAGATCTTCGGACCGATCGGCCGGACCATCGACGTGGTCGCGCTCGTGGGCACGGTGTTCGGAGTCGCCACCTCGGTCGGGCTCGGTACCCTGCAGATCAACGCGGGGCTGTCCGAGCTGTTTGGTATCGCGATGTCCCCGCTGGTCCAGGTTCTCGTGATCTCCGTCGTCACGGTGATTGCCTGCATCTCCGTCGCGGCGGGACTGGAGAAGGGCATCAAGCGGCTCTCCAACTTCAACATCGCTATCGCCGTCGGGTTGCTGGTCTTCGTCCTGGTGACCGGCCCCACTCTGTTCTTGCTTAAGGGCACGGTCGAGTCGCTCGGTGTGTACCTCACGATGCTTCCGGAGCTCGCGCTGTGGAACAACGTCTTCCCGGCCAACGACGACCTGGCCGGGTGGCAGAACACGTGGACCGTCTTCTACTGGGCGTGGACCATCACGTGGTCGCCGTTCGTGGGCATCTTCATCGCCCGCATCAGTCGCGGCCGGACCATCCGCCAGTTCGTGTTCGGCGTCCTCGGCCTCCCGGTCGCGTTCTCCGTCCTGTGGTTCGGCATCTTCGGCATGGCCTCGTTCCACATCGAGCTCTTCGGCCCGGGCGGGCTCACCGAGGCGGTCGTGGACGAGGGCGACATCCCGGGCGCCCTGTTCGCGTTCCTGTCGAACTACCCACTGTCGACCCTCGTCTCGGGGATCGCGATCCTCGTCGTTGTCATCTTCTTCACCACCTCGGTCGACTCAGCGGCGATGGTCGTCGACATGATCGCCTCGGGCAAGGGGGACGACGTCCAGGTCTCGCCGGCCCACCAGCGCATCATCTGGGGCGTGCTCATGGGCGCGGTGGCGGCGACGATTCTCGCCGGGACCGGCGAGGGCGGACTGACCGCCCTGCAAGAGGTCATCACAGTGATCGGTCTGCCGTTCTTCGTGATGGGTTTCGTGATGATGTACAGCCTCGTCCGCGGCATCAGCAACGACATAGGGGAGCGGCCGCCCACGGTCACGCGGCAGTGGCGGCGGGCCTACTCCGCGGAGGCGCTCGAGAAGAACGAGGACGCGCCGTCCCCCGAGCCGGTCGGCCCGCTGCACCACATCCCGGAGACCGAGCAGGACGACGGCGCCCCGACTCCGTCGAAGTCGGACGCGACCTGAGCCGGGGGCCCAGTGGGCTCAGTGCCCTCTCACGTCGAGCATGGTCATCCCCGCGTGCATCTCCCACACGAGGATCTCGGCCCCGTCCACGCCGGCGGTGACCCGGCGACCGCCCGTGGCGGTGAGCCGCGCGGCGTCACCGGTGGCAAGCTCGCCCTCGCCCTCCAGGTCGACCGAGCCGACGGGCACGTAGAGGTGGAGGTACGGCGCATCGGGGAGTTGGACGGACCGCCCCGGCTGTAGCCGCGACGCGAGCAGTGCGGAGGTGCTGTTGCGGATCCGGATGGCGGCCCGGTCGGCGTGGGAGCGGAGACCGCCCGCGACGACGGCGAGGTGGTCCTCCAGCTCGGCGGGGTCCATCTCGCGCTGTTCGTACCCCGGATTCCCTCCCGTGGAGTCGGGGACGACCCACATCTGGACCAGGTGGACCGGTTCGGCCGGGGCCTCGGGGGTCTGGATCGATCCGTCCCGCCAGGCGTCGTTGCGCTCGGAGTGCAGGATCCCGGACCCCGCGCTCATCCGCTGGGCGAGGCCGGGGTAGATGATCCCGTTGTGGCCCTCGGAGTCCTGGTGGACCAGCGAACCGGAGAGTACCCAGGTGACGATCTCCATGTCCCGGTGGCCGTGGGTGTCGAACCCGGAACCCGGTGCGATCCGGTCATCGTTGTTCGCCAGGAGTCTCCCGAAATGCGTGTTCATCGGATCCTGGTGGCGGGCGAAGGAGAACGAGTGACGTGAGTCCAGCCAGCCGCCACCGGTGTGGGAGCGCGTGGCCGACCGATGGATCCTGACCAGTGGATTAAGCATGACGACCCCTTGACTGGATGACGCAACAACAATACGCTCGAGCGGTTCGCCCGGGCCGGGGCGCCTGTGCAGGACGGTCATCCGGGTTTTTCGCTGATACGGCTACGGTCTCCCGCGGCCGAGCGTAGGGTGACGGTTGTCAGTGACGCGAGTCACACCACTTGTCGGGAGGTTTCCATGTTGCAGAATGCTCTGGCCGCCACGCTGCGCGTGGGTGTGGCCACGACCAACGAGGTGGCTCACATCGTCGTCGACAACACCCTGGGCCGTTTCCTCGACACCAACCCGGACAAGGTTCGCTGACCCTCCCCTCGGGCCGCGCCGTCACGGTCCTCCCCGCTCCCGCGCCGTAGCGCGGCTTGCTGGCGGCCTACATCCCGTCGGCTGTTCCCTCGCTCCCACCGAGCGCGTGGTCCGGCTGCTCCGGCGTCTGATAGATGCGCTTCTGTTCCTCCAGGTCCCTAGTTCCCGTCGTCGCGGTGCCGTCGCCGTTGCCGACGCTCTGCCCGTCACTGTGACCACCGCTGCCCGGTGCGTCCGGGTCGATTCCGGTCGCTCCCTGGTCCGCTGCCGGATCCGGCGCACTTCCGTCACCGACACGCGTTCCGTCGATGGTGTTGCCCAGGTCCTCTGGGGTCTCCGGGGGTGTCTCCGAGCTCATGTGGTCCTCCTGGGTCGTGCGTGTGGGGTGGTGACGACCCTAACCGCGACGGGGCCCGCGTGCCTCCGGTCGTCCCCGCCGGAGCTGCCGGTGACCGCACTGGGCCAACGATCAATGAGGACCGCCTATCCTGGTGCCCATGTCGGATAATCCCTTCGGTCGGGTCATCACCGCGATGGTGACCCCAATGCACGACGACGGCTCGATCGACTTCGACGGGTTGCAGCGACTCGCCGTCCACCTCGCCGACCACGGCCACGACGGCCTGCTGGTCAACGGCACCACCGGTGAGTCCGCCACGACCACCGACGAGGAGGACTACGACGCCGTGGCCGCGGTCGTCGAGGCGGTCGGCGACCGTGTGTCGGTGATGGCCGGCTGCGGGACCAATGACACGGAGCACTCGATGCGGGCGGCCGCCGCGATGGTCGAGCGCGGCGCCGACACGCTGCTGGTGGTGACGCCGTACTACAACAAGCCCACGCAGCACGGGATCGTCGAGCACTTCCGGATGGTCGCCGAGGCGGGAGGGCGACCCGTCATGGCCTACGACATCCCGGGGAGAACCGGCACGGCCCTGTCCTCCGACACGATCCGCCGATTGGGAGAGATCCCCGGCCTCCGCGCGGTCAAGGACGCCAAGGGCGACCTCTTCGAGGCCAGCCGACTCATGGCCGAGACCGATCTGCTGTGGTTCTCGGGTGACGACGTGCTCAACCTCGCGTTCCTCGCACTGGGCGCCACAGGCATCGTCTCGGTGGTCGGGCATGTGGCCGGAGACGACTACCGGGCCATGATCGACGCCGTCGATGCCGGTGATCTCCCCCGGGCCCGCGAGATCCACACCCGCCTCATCCCGGCCGTCGACGCGATCATGCACACCTCGCAGGGGGCCATCCAGATCAAGGCGGCGCTGAAGATGCAGGGGCTGCTCGGCTCCGACCAGCTGCGGATGCCGCTGCTCCAGGGCCCGCCGGAGCACCTCGACCGGCTCCGTGAGGGACTGGCCGCGGCCGGACTGGCCTGACCCCTACGGGTCGGCCTGACCCCGCCGCGGGCTGACTACCGGAACGCGGACATCTCGGTGCAGCGCTCCCACAGGGCGGAGGCGACCCGCTCGTCGCGGGAACGGCCGCTCGACCTGGCGATCTTCGGATACCCCTGGAGGCCGCCGAGGCGATCGGGGCCCACGAAGGTCGCGCCCGGCAGGTCCGGCTCCGTCGCGGCGTAGAGGACGGACAGAGCTCCCATCTCCGGTGTCAGCCCGGCCCAGGAGATCGAGTTGCCCAGCTCGAAGAACCGGTCGGCGGCCGGGCGGCCGCTCTGCCGGAGGAGCTCGGTGGCGGTGTACCCGGGGTGGGCGGCCATCGACCGGATCTCCCCGCCCTCGCGACCGAGTCGGCGCTGCCATTCGTAGGCCAGCATGATGCAGGCCAGCTTCGAGTTGGCGTAGGCCGCCATCGGCCGGTATCCGCGCAGGTCCATGCTCAGATCGTCGGTGTCGACGCGCCCGCGGAGGTGTGCCAGCGAGCCGAGCCAGACCACGCGATCGGTCAACCGCGGCAGCAGGCCGCCGGTGAGGGCGTGGTGACCGAGCGCGTTCACGCCGAACTGCATCTCGTGACCCTGGGCGGTCCGCGAGGGCGGGAGGTTCATGACGCCGGCGTTGTTGATCAGGACATCCACCCGATCCGCGGTCCCGGCGACGAACTCGTCCACCGAGTCGAGGTCCGCCAGATCGAGGCGACGGACCAGCGCCAGGTCACGCGTCCCCGACGGCAGGGTGGCCCGGGCGGCCTCGGCCTTCTCGAGGTTCCGGCACGCCATGACCACCCGGGCGCCCCGGGCCACGAGTGCCTGTGTGGTGGCCAGGCCGATCCCCGCGTTGGCCCCGGTCACGACAAAGGTCCGTCCCGTCTGGTCGGGGACGTCGGAGGCGGACCATCTGGGCGTGCGGCTCATGTGTGACAGTCAACCAGCCGCGCCTGCGCCGTGGTCGGACACCCGTGTGGTAACGCCGGGGGAGACGCCGCGATGTTCTTGTGACACACTCGCGTGAGGCGGGTGAGATCCCACGCGTCACACACGCCTTTCGTCTTCGACCGAGATCTCGGAGTTCCCTCATGACGTTCGACCGCCGTTCCTTCCTCCGCCGCGCCGGTCTCGGCGCGGCCGGGGCCGGCGCCCTCGCCGCGGGGCTCACTCCCGCGGTCGGTGCCCAGTCGTCCATCCCCGCACCGCTCGGTGCACTCCCCGGCGCGGGTGCCGGGGTCCCGATCGGCACGCTGCTCGACTACGCGTCGGGCCCGCCGTCGGCGGCCTCCGTCCGCGCGGCCGGACACATGGGCGCGGTGCGGTACTGCTCTAACCGCCGACCCGGCGCCGAGTGGATGACCGGCAAGCCGCTGTTGCGGCGTGAGGTCGACGATTTCCGTGCGCACGGCCTCAACATGGTCTCCTGCTATCAGTTCGGCAGGGACACCACCGCCGACTGGCGCGCGGGCGCGGCGGGTGGCGACCACCACTCCAGGATCGGTATCGGCATCCACTTCGCCGCCGGCGGTCCCCGCGGGGTCCCGTTGTACGCCGCGATCGACGACAACCCCACCCGCTGGGAGTTCGACAACCTGATCGCCCCGTACCTCGAGCGCTTCCGCCACCACCTGCACGGCGCGGGGATGAAGCTGGGCGTGTACGCCAACGCGCCGACCATCGACTGGTGCCGTCAGCGGGGTCTGGGTCAGTACTTCTGGCAGCACGACTGGGGCTCCGGTGGGCGTCTCAACCCGAGCGCCACCATCCACCAGCTCCCGATCCGCCAGCAGGTGACGGTGGGCGGTGTGGTCTCCGACCTCAACCGCGTCTACGCGCTCGACTACGGCCAGTGGTGGCCGACCGACCCGGCCGCGCTCGTGGGCGCCGCGCTGGGCAGCGTGGGCTGAGTCGGGTCGCCTCGTACGCCGGGGGCGGCGGGGCGCGGCCGGTGAACGGCGGTCGCGGCCGGTGACCGGCGGGTCGAGGCCCGGTCGGGCTAGTCGACGGTGATCTCGCCCATCGTTCCCCACTCCTCGCCGTCGACCGTGGTGTTGATGATCCGCGGGGTGCGCTGGAGGTACTGCGCGGCGGAGCCGGTGAACTCCCTGAAGTGGGCCGACCCGACGTGCTCGGCTGGCGCGTCCCCGTCGCGGAACGCCTCGCAGAGCAGGAACGTGGTCTCCGCGTCGGACGAGCGGTACCAGTCGAACCACAGGTTGCCGGGCTCCGCCCTGGTGGCCTCGGTGAAGTCGCGGGTGATCTCGAGCCATGAGTCCGCGAACTCGGGCTTGACGTCGAATCTCACGTTGATGAGCATCATGGCCCCATCCTGCCCGGGCCGGCGCGACCTCGTCGAGTGCTGCGCCCCCGCACCCGATCCCCCCGCACCCGCTGCCCCCGCACCCGATACCGAGGTGACTCGACCCGGAAAGCAGAACGGGCCTACCCTGTACCGGGTGACCATCGAGCTGAGCATCGAGAACCCCTGCGTCCCGCAGACGGAGGCCGACTCCTCCGTCCGCGCGGTCTGGGACCGACTGTCCGTGGACGCCACGCAGAGTCGCGACGAACCCCTCATCGCCGGTCTGGTCCTGGATCTCGTCGACGGATGCGACGACCTGGGAGAATCCCTCGCGAGGCTCGCCGCCTCCCGCATCGCGACCCCCGAGATCGGCCGGCACGTCCTGGAGAAGGAGATCCGGGCGATCCTGGTCGAGCAGCCGCACGTCCTGGAGGCGGTCGCGGCCGACCTCGTGGTGAGCTTCGAGCGTAACCCGGCCTATCCCAACTACCTGGTTCCCTACCTGTTCGCCAAGGGCTTTCTGGGGCTCCAGATCCATCGCGTCGCGCACGAGATGTGGAACTCGGGACGGGTGATGGCGGCCTCGTTCCTCCAGAGTCGGGTGTCCGAGGTCTTCGCGATGGACATCCACCCGGCCGCGCGCGTGGGCTCCGGGATCCTGGTGGACCACGCCACCGGCATCGTGGTGGGCGAGACCTGCGTGATCGGGGACGGCGTCTCGATCCTGCAGGGCGTCACCCTCGGTGGGACGGGGAACGAGGACGGCGACCGCCACCCCAAGATCGGCTCGGGGGTGCTGCTGTCCGCCGGATCCATCGTGTTGGGCAACGTGCACGTGGGCGACTGCTCGCGGGTGGCCGCGGGTTCAGTGGTGCTCCACCAGGTTCCGCCGCACACGACCGTCGCCGGGGTGCCGGCCAGGGTGGTCCGGCATCACGCCGACTCGCTGGTCCCCGCGGAACAGATGGACCAGGAGATCGACCCGGGCGCCGAGTAGGCGTCGCGGGCCACGCGGTCGAACGAGACACGGCGGAGGGGCACTGTATGCGGGTACTCGTGGTCGACGACGAACCGGCGCTGCTCGAGAGCGTGCGCAGAGGGCTCGTCGCCGGTGGATGGGCCGTGGAAACGGCCCCCGACGGGGAGATCGGTCTCGAGATGGCCGCCGACGGGGACTTCGACGTGGTGGTCCTGGACATCATGATGCCGCGTCGCAGCGGCTACGAGGTGGTGCGCGAGATGCGCCGCCGCGAGATCTGGACCCCCGTGCTCATGCTCACCGCCAAGGACGGGGAGTACGACGAGGCGGACGCGTTCGACTTGGGCGCCGACGACTACCTGGTCAAGCCGTTCTCGTTCGTCGTCCTCGAAGCCAGGCTCAGGGCCTTGGTCCGGCGCGGAGCGCCCGAGCGTCCCGTCTCGTTCGTCGCCGGGGACCTCGAGGTCGATCCCGCCGCGCGGGAGGTGCGGCGGGGCCCGGAGCGGATCCCGGTGACGGCGCGGGAGTACGCCGTGCTGGAGTACCTGATCAGGAACCGGAACCAGGTGGTCTCCAAGCCCCAGATCCTGCGGGCGGTCTGGGATGCCGCGTACGACGGGGACGACAACATCGTCGAGGTCTACGTGGGCTACCTGCGTCGCAAGATCGACACCCCCTTCGGTGCACGGGCGATCGAGACCGTGCGAGGACAGGGCTACCGACTGGTCGACAGCGAGATGGCGGGGGCCGGGGGCTGACGCCCCGACACCCCGCCGCTCTGGCTCCGACTCTCTCGTCCTGTCCGCGTCACCGGACCCGCGGGTGATCCACTCCGCTCACTCGGTCAGCGAGAGCGCCTGACGGTAGGTGAGCTTGCCGCCCGTCTGCATGATCGACCGTCGGTAGACCCGTTCCGCGACCACCATCACGGCCCCCGCGACGACCAGGGTGATCACCGCCGCGATGACCGGCTCCCACCACTCGGCCGTGCCCTCGACCAGGCGGATCGGCATCGTCACCGTGGACATGATCGGCACGTACGAGCCGATCACCTGCCAGGTGCCCTGGAGGAACAGTCCCGCGAAGGACGCGATCATGATCAGCGTGAGCAGGGGGGACGAGGTGGACTGGACATCCTCCGCCCGCGTGGCCAAGGCGCCGGCCACGGCGAACAGGCACGCCAGTGCGACGAAACCGATGACGAAGAGCACCAGGTACCAGCCCGCAGCGCCGGCCACCGAGGGCAGGAGCGCGGAGTACTCGGTGAACGTCAGGCCGATCAGTCCGATGGCCACGAAGATCGCCATCTGGCCCAACGCGAGCACCGTGGCGCCGACGACCTTCCCGACGAGGAGTTGGCGCAACGGGATGGCGGCGGCGAGGATCTCGACGATCCGCGACTGCTTCTCCTCGACGACGCTGTTGGCGATGGCGTACCCGAAGAGGATCGCCGCCATGTAGAACAGGAAGACGAAGACGAACCCGGCGATCAGCTGGACGCCCTCGTTGGCCGCCCCGTCAGGATCGAGCAGGCGCTCCTGCACGACGGAACCGGCGGTGAGCTCCTCGACGGAGACGTCCGCGGTGGCGGCATTGCGCTCGAGAGCGTCGGCCGCGACCACGGAACCCACCGCGGCGGCGATGTCGGAGTCGACCCCGTCCGACCCGACGAGCGTCCACGCGCCCGGGTCACCGAGCAGAGCGGCGTCGGCGTCTCCCTCCCGCACCGCACGTTCGGCGGCGTCGGGGTCGGCGACCTCGACGACGGACAGCTCGATCGTGGAACCGGCCACCGGCTGCGAGTCGGACCCGGCACCCTCGTCGGCGCCTCCGCCGTTCGCGGCGGACCCGGCACCGGCGGCCTGCACGATGGCCGCGGCGTCGTTCGAGGCGACGGCCACGGTCTTCTCGCCGTCGCGCCCGCCGAGGAGGAACGACAGGCCGAAGGCGACGACGAAGATCGCGATCGTGGTGAGGGTGGAGATGATGAAGTTGCGGTCGCGGAGCTTGACCATGATCTCGCGACCGGCGACGATGCGCCACGCGGAATCGGTCGCCGGCGGCCGGGTTGGGGTCGTGGTGGTCATGACGTCACCTCGCGGTAGATCTCGGACAGGGTCGGGACGACTTCGGCGAGTTCGCGGACGCTGCCGCGCGCCATCGCCTCACGGAGGACCAGATCGGTCACCTCGGGGCGGTCGAAGTCCATCAGGGCGGTGGGGCCGTCGACGTCGACGACGTGGACCCCCGGCAGCCCCCGGACCCACCCGGCGTCGGTGCCGACGACGAGGCGGTGCAGGACGCGCCCCCGTCGGCGGAGGTCGTCCACCGTCCCGCGGGCGACGACCCGCCCGCGCGCCAGGACGACGAGGTGGTCGCAGAGCCGTTCCACCAGGTCGAGCTGATGCGAGGAGAACAGCACGGGCACACCCTGGCTGGTGTACTCGCGCAGCAGGTCGACCATCGAGTCGACGGCGACCGGGTCGAGACCCGAGAAGGGTTCGTCGAGGACGAGCAGTTCCGGTCCGCCGATGACCGCCGCGACGATCTGGACGCGCTGCTGATTGCCCAGTGACAGCGATTCGAGCTTGTCCGCCGTGCGGTCGCCGAGCCCGAACCGCCCGAGCAGCTCGGTCGCCGAGCGTCGTGCCCCCTCCGGACTGCGCCCCTGGAGTCTGCCGAGGTAGACGAGTTGGTCGAGGATCGGCTGCTTGGGATACAGCCCGCGTTCCTCGGGCATGTACCCGAAGGTGCGACGATCCGCGACGGTCACCTCCCGGCCACGCCATGTGACCGTGCCGGCGGAGGGCTGCAGCACGCCCATGATCATCCGCATGGTGGTGGTCTTCCCGGCGCCGTTGCCGCCGACGAAGCCGGTCATCGCCCCTCGCGGGACCTCGAATCCGACATCGTCCACGGCGAGGGTCTCCCCGAAGCGTCGGGTGAGCCCGTCGAGTTCCAGCATGGTGTCCTCCCTGGTGTCCTGTACCGGGTCCACGCTATGGCCGACGGGTGGCCCGGCGGATCAGCCGGGAGGATGACATCTCCGGGGTCGGTCGGGCGGGACTCCCCCTCAGGGGGGAGACGGTCGGCGGACGGCCGCCGGGGGCGTCGCGGTCACTCGCCGGGCTGGACGAGACCGGCCTCGTAGGCCAGGACGACCGCCTGGACGCGGTCGCGGAGGTGGAGTTTGGACAGGCACGCCGACACGTGGGTCTTGACCGTGGCCTCGCCCACGACCAGCTTCTGCGCGATCTCCGCGTTGGACAGCCCCCGCGCGACCAGACGCAGGACCTCGGTCTCCCGGGCCGTGAGCAGGTCCAGGGAGGGCGGACGAGATCCTGCGCCGGCGGGGGACGGGGCGCGGCCATCCGACGGGACAGGAGTGGTCAGCCTCTCGATGACCCGACGCGTGACCTCGGGCGCGAGCAGCGCGTGACCGTGGCCCACGGCCCGGACCCCGTCGACCAGGTCCTCCGGGTCGGAGTTCTTGAGCAGGAATCCGCTCGCCCCGGCCCGCAGCGCGTCGAACAGGTAGTCGTCCCGGTCGAAGGTGGTGAGGATCAGGACCTTGGACAGGGCCTCTGCGGTGATGAGCCGCGTCGCCTCGATGCCGTCGGTGCCGGGCATCTGCACGTCCATCAACACCACGTCGGGGCGTAGCCGCCGGCACATCTCGACCGCCTCCGCGCCGTCGGCGGCGTCGCCGATCACCTCGAGGTCCGGTTCCACGCCGAGCATCATCGAGAATCCGGAGCGCATGAGCGCCTGGTCGTCCACCACGAGGATCCGCAGGACCGCGGTGGAGTCCTCGCCCACCGCGGAGTCGGGTCCCGCCCCGGTGTCGCTCATTCCCGGTCGGCGTCCACGTCGGGGCGGTAGGGCAGACGCACCCGCACCCGGTAGCCGCCGGTCACCCGGGGGCCGATCTCGCACTCGCCGCCGTGGGAGCGCACCCGTTCGCGCATGCCCAGCAGTCCCAGTCCGCTCCCCGAGGTCCCCGCCCGGGGGCGTCCGGCGTCGGTGATCTCGACCTCCGCGTACGGGTTCCCGCCCGGGTTCTCGCCGGTGCGCAGGACCACTCCCGCGCGGTCGGCGGTGGAGTGTCGCCGGACGTTGGCCAGTGCCTCCTGCGCGGTGCGGTACAGGGACAGACCGACGATCGGCGGGACCTCTTCGAGCGGGTGGCCCGTGCCGGTGACCACCGAGACGCTGGTGGAGAAGTCGGCTGAGTCGTGGGAGGCGGCCAGCCGCTCGATGTCGGTGACCCCGTGCCCCGCGGAGCGGGAGGGATCGCCGGTGGAGGCCGGGTCGCCGGCGGGGGCCGGGTCGCCGGCGGAGGCCGTGGCGGGGAGCCGGTCGGCCGACCGGAGGGCGCCGAGCAGGGCCCGCATCTCCCCGACCGCGGAGCGGGAGGATTCCTCGACGGTCCGCAGGGCGCCGGCGGCGGCGTCGGGGTCGAGTCCCATGACCCGTCGTGCGGCGCCGGCCTGGACGCCGATCGCCGCGACGTGGTGGGCGATCACATCGTGCAGCTCCCGGGCGATGCGCAGACGCTCCTCGACGACGGCGCGGTCTCGCAGTGCCTCGGCCTGGTTCTCGATGGTCTCGGCCTGCTCGGCCAGGGAGTGGCGGCGCCGTGCACCCCGCCACGAGGCGATCCCGAGTGCGGCGGCGCCGCCGAAGTAGACGATGTTGATGAGCGCGGTGTAGACGAGGTAGGCGGGCACGGGAGGGACGAGCCCCGACGAGCGGTCGGTGTCATCGAGGGAGTCGAGGATCTGCTGCATCCCCGATCCCAGCGCGAGGTACCAGATCATCCACACCACGAGGGCGGCGGTGATCCCCACCGCCACACCGACCAGAGCCCTGCGGTCGCGGGCCCATGCCACCGCGGAGTAGACGGCGATGAAGTACAGCACCTGCTGGGAGACCTGCCCCATCACCAGCGGCATGACGCTGCCGATGATGAGCAGATGCGCGGTCGCGCCGAGGCCGGTCAGGAGCGGGAGTCGGCGGCGGATGGCGAGCAGGGCCGCCGCGCTCGCCATCGCCGCGTACTGGGCCCACAGCGGAGCGCTCTCGCCGCCCAACACGCCCATGCTCCGCAGGATCTCCAGTCCCACGGCCGAGCAGGCGAACATGGCCAGGGCGAGGACCGCGTCGGCCCGGAGGTAGTTCTCCGGCAACGGTCGGGTCCATGCGTCCTCGGCGTCGAAGAGGCGGTTCAGGCGGGCCCACACGACAGCCGAGCCTATCCGCTCACGGTCCGGCCGGTGGCGCGGCGCCGCAGCGGCGGCCGCCCGGGTCGGTCACGGCTGGTCGGGGTGTTCCCCGATGGTCTCGACCGGCAGGTCCACGACGAACCGCGCTCCGCCCGCGGGGGAGTCCTCGACCCGGACCGATCCCCCGTGGGAGCGGGTGATCTCGGCGACGATCGCCAGCCCCAGGCCGGACCCCCCGGTGCCGCGGGCGCGGTCGGCGTCGAGTCGGGCGAAGCGGTCGAACACCGTGTCACGCTGCTCGGGTGGCACCCCCTCGCCGTCGTCGTCGACGGTGATCACGGCGCGCGGTCCCGCGGGGTCCGTGCGATCCACGGTGAGCCCGATCATCACGGCCTCACGGGCGTGCCGCCGCGCGTTGTCGACGAGGTTGCGCACGACCCGCAGCAGGGCGTCGGGGTCGCCGACCAGTCGGGCGGGTTCCACCGCGCCGGTGACCTCGAGTCCGCCCAGTCCACGGAGCCGCCCGACCTCGGAGAGGACGATGTCGTCGAGGTCCACGTCCTCGCGACGCAGCGGGACACCCCGCTCGTCGTTCTTGGCCAGCAGGAGGAGATCCTCGACCATCGACCGCATCCGCTGGACCTCGGGCAGCAGGAGGTCGTCCACGGTCTCCACGTCGACCGGGGTGCCGGAGGTCGAGGACAGCTCCAACAGCGTCGACAGCGTGGACAGGGGGCTGCGTAACTCGTGCGAGGCATCGCCCACGAAGGCCACCTGGGCGGTCCTCGCGGCGTCCAGGCGGGCGAGCATCGCGTTCATCGTGCGGGCCAGTCGCGCGATCTCGTCCTCCGCCTCGGGCACCGGCACCCGCTCGCCCCGCCCCGAGGCGGAGATCTCGGCCACCCGCGACCGGATCGATTCCACCGGCCGCAGCACGCGGCCCATCGCGTAGTGCACGAACACCGCGGTCGCCAGTCCGGCCACGGGCACGAAGGACAGGAACAGGATCGCGCCCGCCGCGAGCACGGTGTCGTACCGGTCGGTGTCCGTGCCCACCTCGACGGCGAACGTCACGCCGCCCAGGTCCACGCCGACCGACGTCACCCGCAGGTCCGCCCCGCTGGGCGACTCCAGCTGGTGCCGGGTGATCTCCCCGGCCGCGGGCGCGGGCACCGGGGGCACGTCCTCGAGTCCGCGGGTGACCTGGGCGGCGAGCAGCCGGTCCCCCGGCCCGACGATCCGCACGAGGTCCACACCGGACAGCGGCTCGGCCACGAGGTCGAGGGCGGCCCGGGGTCCGCGCGCGGACAGGGCCCCCGCCACGTCGACCGCCCGACCCCGGTCCACCGTGTCGATCGCGCTGTGCGCGGCGGTGCGCAGCAGCAGCCACGCGCCCCCCGCCGCGGCGGCCAGCACCAGGATGACGATCGCGGTGGCGATCACGGTGGTGGCCGTGCGGATCGGCCAGCGTCGGGGCGTCGCGAGAACCTCGCTGCTCAGGGGTGCTGTCCGGGGGGGCTCTGCTCGTGGGGGCACGGCTCCATTGTGCGGCCACGTGGGCCCGACGGGCAGGACTGGAACACGTGTTAGCGTCGCGAGATGAGGGAATCGACGCACCACGGCCCGGAACCCCGGCTCGGACTGACCTTCAGCCAGAACGGGGACGGCACCGTGAGCTGGCACCAGCCGGTCGCCGACCAGTTCGTGGACCCGTCCGGGCGCTTCGCCACGGGGGCCCTGGCGGTGTTGGTCGACTCCGGTCTCGGGGCCGAGAACCACCGCCGTCGTCCCGAGGGGATGTGGACCGTCACCACCGAACTCCGCCTGGATCTGCTGGCGCGCCCCCGTGAGGGGTCGACCGGACTGGGCGTGCGCACGGACCACCTGGGCGACGACGGCCACTGCCTCACCACGCGGGGCGACGTCCTCGATGACGACGGCGAGGTGGTCGCCGCGGGGCTGGTGAAGTCGATGGAGATCGCGGGGGTCGTGGACCCGGATGACTACGACGACGAGCCGCCGTGGCCCTCCGCGTTGGCGCCGGGAACGCTGGCCGAGGTGTTGTGCCTGACGGTGGACCACCACGATGACGGCCCGGGGGACACCCGCGCGGTGGAGGCCGTGATCGCCCCCGAACCGGCGCTCGCCAACCCGCTGGGGAACCTGCACGGCGGGGTCTTCGCGGCCGTCGCGGAGGTGGCCGGTGCCGCGGTGTTCCCGCACGAGCGAGACGTCAGTTCGTCCTCGCTCGACGTGAGGTACGTGCGGCAGATCCCGCTCGTCGGCCCGGTCACGGTGCGCGCCGAGGCGCTCCACGACGGTCGGAGCTGGGGGATCGCGCAGGCGGTCACGCGGGACGCCCGCGGCCGGGTGTGTGCGGTGGCGTCGGTCACTGTCTACGGCAGGCGGTAGATTGTTGCCGTGTCACTCAAGTACGGTCGAGGTGTCCACGACATCGATCGACGGAGGAGACGCGAGTGAAGATCGGCATCATCCTGGGCAGTGTCCGTGACGAGCGGGGCGGCGCGGCCGTGGCCGACTGGGTCACCGCGGAGGCGTCATCGCGGGAGCTCGCCACCTACGACCTGGTCGACCTCAAGTCCTTCGACGTCCCGCTCCTCACCTCGGCCACCGTGCCGGGTGCCGCGAACAAGCAGTACGACGACGAGCGGGTCACCCGGTGGAGTGAGGCGATCGACTCCTACGACGCCTTCATCTTCGTGACCCCCGAGTACAACCACGGCGTTCCCGGCGCTCTGAAGAACGCCTTCGACTCCCTCGGTGACGAGTGGGCGGACAAGCCGGTCGCCTTTGTCTCCTACGGCGCCGAGGGCGGGGTACGGGCCGTGGAGCAGTGGCGCCAGATCGTCGCGAACTTCCGGATGTTCGGCGTCCGGCAGCAGGTGTCGCTGAGCCTGTTCACCGAGTTCGGCCCGGAGGGTCTCCAGCCGAACGACCGGCGCGCGGGGGAGATCTCCACCCTCTTCGACCAGCTCGAGGACGCGGTCCGTCGGTTCGCGCCGATCCCCGCGGGCAGCGCCTAGGGCTCGACGCGCCCGACTCTCGACGGGTCAACGACCGCCGGCCCGCCTCCACACGGAGG
>NZ_BAAAQG010000010.1:6339-88080 GCF_039531545.1 Dietzia cercidiphylli | reverse complement strand
GGTCGTGAGTGTGATCAGTTGAGAGCGGCGAGCGCGGAGTCGTAGTCCGGCTCGGTGGTGATCTCGTCGACGAGCTGGGTGTAGACGACCTTGCCCTCGGCGTCGAGAACGATGACCGAGCGGGCGCACAGGCCGGCCAGGGGGCCGTCGGCCATCGTGACGCCGTACGTCGAGGCGAAATCGCTGCGGAAGGTGGAACCGGCGGAGGCGTTCTCGATGCCCTCGTCGGCGGCGAAACGCTTGAGCGCGAAGGGGAGATCGGCCGAGACGTTGACGACCGCGGTGTTGTCCAGGCCGGTGGCCTTCTCGTTGAAGGTGCGGACGGACTGGGCGCAGACGCCCGTGTCGACGCTCGGGAAGATGTTGAGCACGACGTTCTTGCCCGCCAGCGACTCGGAGGTCACGGCTGACAGGTCGGTGCCGACCAGCTCGAACGCCGGGGCGGTGGTGCCGACGGCGGGGAGCTCGCCGGACGTGGTGACGGGATTTCCCTTGAATGCGGTGGTTGCCATGCGTCCGTTCTACCGGACGGCGGGCGCGGGCGGCGCTGGCACTGCCTGGCCGGTCTGGTCCACCGCCCGCCACAGGTACCAGGAGGCGACCGACCGGTAGGGGGCCCAGCTCTCGGCACGGGTGAGCATCCGGGTGGCGGTGGGGGGTCCGTCGAGTCCCGTGACCCGCTCGAATCCGCGCCGGACGCCGACATCGGCCACGGGGAACACGTCGGGCCTGTCCAGCAGGAAGATCAGCAGCATCTCCACCGTCCACCGGCCCACCCCGCGGACGGTGGTCAGGGAGGCGACCACCTCCTCGTCGTCGAGTTCCTCCAGCTCCGCCAGGGTGGGGATCCGTCCGGTCCCCACCGCGTCGGCGAGGTCGCGGAGCGCGGCGATCTTGGGTCGGGAGACCCCGCAGGCACGGATCTCGTCGTCGGAGAGGGTGGTGAGGAGGCCGGGGTCGAGATGCCGGGGCCCGGCCGCCCGCTCCCTGAGGCGACCGGCGATCCTCGCGGCCGCCTTGACCGACAGTTGCTGGGACAGGATCGAGGAGGCCAGGCGGTCGAACAGGGTGTGCGGTCCGGCGTCCGGGGCGGGCGCGAGGGTGCACGGACCGACGGTCTCGATGTGGCGTCCGAGCTCGGGGTCCGCTCGGGAGAGGTATCGGACCGCGGCCGATTTGTCGTATCCTGCGGGCATACGAGCAGGGTACCGGGCGGTTTTCTGACCCATCCTGCCTCACGGGTAACAGCGGTACCGTGGCTACCGATAACTATCGGGTCACGAAATGAGTCACACACTTTTCTCGGGGGAGGAACGCCATCGTGCGTAGGACACACATCCGTCTCGCAGCGGTCGCGGCCACGGCGGCGCTCGCGCTGGGGGCCGGTGCAGGGACCGCATCCGCGGGTTCGGCGGAGCTCCCGTCGGGCACCGCGCTCTACAACGGGCTGACCATGGTGGGCTGCCAGTATGTCGACCAGTCGATGCTGCAGATGTGCGGCGGCCTGGACGCGCTCACGAGCGACGACCCGGCGGTGCTCACGGTCAATCCGTTCACCACCGACATCGTGATCCTGGGCGCGGGCCTCTATCCCGACGGGGGGATCCGGCCGGTGCTCGAGGAGCGGCTGAGGACAGGCTTCCGGCTCGCGCGGGAGTACCCCACAGCCCGCATCATCGTGACCGGTGGAGTCCCGCAGAACGGCCGCACGGAGGCCCGCGCGATGGGCGACTGGCTCCGCGGCGCCGGGATCGCACCGTGGCGGATCACCGAGGAGGGCAACTCCAACTCGACGGTCCAGAACGCCCGGTTCACCGACCAGATCTTCCGCGAGCGCGGGACCACCGGCGCGGTCGTGGTCTCCACGGGCGACCACGTCCAGCGTGCGGTGCTCAACTTCCGCCAGGCGGTCGACGGCCGGATTCCGGTGACCGGAGTGGTGGCCCGGGGCTGACCCGGGCTCGGCCGCGGGAGGGAACAAACCGCCAGGGCCCGGAGTTGTATGACGCGACAGCAATTACCGTCCCGTCAGAGGAGAGGCCAGTGTCCGCCATCCGTCAGGTAGTCCCGCTCGGCGCGCAGTGGCCCGGTGTCGACCCGTTCCTGTTCGCGGTCCACCACCGCGACGAGTTCCCCGCGGCCGAGGGGGAGACCATGCGTCCCGCGGCCTCCCTGGAGGGCCGGTCCATCGGAGGCGACTTCTCCGGCAAGGACGGCTGGTCGATGTACCACGGCTCAGAGGTGCCCGGCTTCCCCCAGCACCCACACCGCGGCTTCGAGACCGTCACCGTGGTGCTCGACGGCGTGGTGGACCACTCCGACTCGTTGGGCGCCGCCGCCCGCTTCGGTCACGGTGACACACAGTGGCTCACCGCCGGTGCGGGGATCTCGCACTCGGAGATGTTCCCCCTGCTGGATCCCGACGCGACCAACACCATGGAGTTGTTCCAGATCTGGCTCAACCTGGCCCCCGAGGACAAGTCCGCCGAGCCGTACTTCGACATGTTCTGGTCCGAGGACACCCCGGTCGTCGTCCGCGGTGAGGAGGGGGCCGCCGCGCGCGTCCGGGTGATCGCCGGGGAGATCGACGGGATCCGGGCACTCGACCCGCCACCGCACTCCTGGGCCGCGCGCCCGGACAGCCACCTCGCCATCTGGATCGTCACCCTCGACCCCGGGGTCAGCACCGAGCTCCCGGCGTTCGACCCGTCCGCCTCCCGGGTCCTGTACAACTACGGCGGCGAGCTGACCGCCGACGGGCAGCGGCTCGGCTACGACGCCGCCGTGCTCGCCCCCGAGGCCGTCACCGTGAGCGCGGGCGAGGACGGCGCGGCGTTCCTCGTGCTGCAGGCCCGGCCGATCGGGGCGCCCGTGGTCCAACAGGGTCCGTTCGTCGGCAACACCCGCCAGGACATCGTCACCGCCATGGAGGAGTACCGTGCCGGCGTGTTCGGTACCTGGCACCTGGACCGGAACGACCCCGTCCACGCCCACGGCGAGACCCGCTTCGCGCGCTACCCGGACGGCAGCGAGAAGCGGCCGGTCGTCTCAGGCTGAGCCCGTCCGGGCGCGGCTCCGGCTGAGCCGCCCGGCCCGCCGCTCAGTCGGGCCAGCGGCCCGTGCGCAGCAGCTCCAGACTCTGTGCCCGGTCCAGCAGCGGCTGGCGCATCTGGTCCTGCAGGAACTCCAGGAGCGCCTCCGACAGCGGCGGGTTGTCGGACGAGATGGCACCGCGGGCCACCGCCACGTGCAGGTTCTCGGCGAAGCCGTCGATCGCGGTCTGCGCCACGCAGCTGTGCGTCGACACGCCGCACACGAGGAGGTGGCCCACGCCGAGCCGGTCCAGCTCCGCCCGCAGATCGGTCCGGAAGAACGCGCTGTCCCGGGTCTTGACCACCTCCACGTGGTCACCGGTGGCGAGCCCGTCGAGGAACCGGGCCTGCTCGGTGCCGGGGAACGCGAAGCCCTGGTCGTCCTCGAGCATGTTGAGGGTCCAGGTGGAGCGGTCCTCGGCGTGCTCGGTCCGCACCAGGACCACCGGACGGTCGGCCTCGTGGGCGGCGCGGATCAGCTCGTTGACCGAGCCGACCAGCTCGTCCCGCACCGCCGCCAGCTCGGGGAACTCGAAGTACGAGTTCTGCATGTCGATCACCACCAGCGCCGTCCGCCGGCCGGCCTGCTCGCCGGCCTGGTCGCCGATCCTCCCGGCCGGCCGCCACCAGGTGTCGGCCACCTCGACGGGGGTGGTGCGCTTGTGCCGGTTGCGGTGCCACGCCTCCTCGATCAGCCGGGCCGCGTCCTCGGGCACCTCGCGACCCTCGAGGTAGTCGTCGATGTGGTCGTAGCTGATACCCAGTTCCTCTTCATCGGTCTGGCCCTCGGCCTCGTCGAGGAGGTCGGCCGTGGGCACCTTGTCCCACAGCTGTCGCGGCGCCTGAAGGTGACGGAGCAGCTCCCGGACCTGGCGTTTGTCCAGCCCGGACAGCGGGAGGAGGTCGGCGGCACCGTCGCCGAACTTGGTGAAGAACCCGGTGACGTTCTCGGCGGCGTGGTCGGCGCCGATCACCAGTAGCCCGCGGTCCCCGGCCACGGCGTACTGCGCGACCATGCGGTGGCGCGCCTTGGTGTTGCCCTTGGTGAAGTCCGTCAGCTCCTCGCCGGCGGCCTGCCGGATCTCGCCGTCGAGCCCGTCCACGCCCGGGGCGACGTTCACCGTGAGGGTCTCGTCGGCCCCCACGAACTCCACGGCCGCCACCGCGTCGTGCTCGTCGTGCTGCACGCGGTAGGGCAGGCGCATCCCCACGAAGACCGCCTCGCCACCGTCGGCGCGCACCCTCTCCACCGCCAGCTGTGCCAGGCGGCCGGCCAACGAGGAGTCCACGCCGCCCGAGATCCCGAGCACGAAGCCCTTCGCCCCGCTCGCACCCAGGTAGTCGGCCAGGAACCGCACCCGGCGCTCCACCTCCTCGGCGGGGTCGATCCGGGGACGGACGCCGAGGGCGTCGATGATCTGTCGTTGTGTCGCGCGCATGGGCCCAGTGTGCTGGCGATGCCGGCGCGACTGCCACCGGACGACCCTCGGTGCGTGGACCCCCGGCGCCGGGTGGGGTGATCGGTCAGGCGCCGGCGTCGTGGACGAATTCGCCGACGATCCGCGGCCAGGCCGCCACCTCGGCGGGCGACCGCGCCACCTCGAGGCGGACGTCCGGGAGCAGGCCCAGCAGCTCCTCGGCCACGGCGAGCGGGTGCGAGGCGTCGTCCGGCCAGGCCAGCAGGAGCACCGGCACGCCGACCCCCGCGACCTCGGCGCGCGACGGGAGATCCGAGAGGGCCGCGCCCCGGAACGCCGCCGGCAACCACTCGTCCGCGACGTCCGGGACGGTGAACGGCCGGTCGGGGTCGATCGCCGGGGAGGTGGGTGGCTGCCGGGTCGTCTCGGCCCATCGGGTCCCTCCCCAGCGTGTGACCTGGCGGGCGGCCAGGTCGTAGAGGGTCGCCTGCTCGCGCCGCCACTCCCAGGCGGTCGGCGGGATCCCCAGCGTGAGCGAGGCGAACCGGTCCGGCTCGGCCACGGCGGCGGTGAGCAGGGTGGCCGCCCCCATCGACTGGCCCACCCCGTGCACCCGGCGACCCGGGAAGATCTCGTCGAGCATCGTCAGCAGGTCGCGGGCCAGCGCCGGCCACGTGTAGTCCGCGGGATCGGTGGACCCCGGTGACCCGCCGTGCCCCCGGGCGTCGTAGCGCAGGACGCGAAGACCGTCCCGGCCCGCCGTGAGGTCCAGCCCGAACACCTCGTCGCGTCGCCGGCTCGAGGACAGGCCGTGCAGCTGCACGACCGGGAGCCCGTCGCCCCTGAGATCGTGGGCGAGGGTCGTCCCGCTGCCGCCGGCCGGGGTGTACGGCCGTCTCGTCGTCGTCACACTCCGCGCCTTTCCCCGTAACACGCCGCTCCTACCGTGCGGACCATGAGGCTCACCACCGTAACGCGGATGTCGCTCTCGCCCGGCGTCGTGCACCGGTTTGCGACGCACGTCACCCCAGTTCAGGGCGAGGACACGGCGCCGTCCTTCGACCAGGCGCGCCACGCCTCCCTCGGTCGTCGCGCCGGGTCGTGGATGGCCGTGGCGTTCGCGCTGCCGTTCCCCGCCGATCGCGACCAGGTGGCGCGGGCGTGGCTCGCGGTGATCGCCCGGCACGGGACCCTGCGGACGGTGCTCGTGGGGGGAGACGAGGACGACGACGAGCTGCGGCTGCGCCCCGTCGCCGTGCACCCGATCGGCTGGCGGGTGGAGTCGGCGCGGCGGGACGAGGACTCCCGATCGGTGGTGCGCCGGGTCTTCGACCAGGCCTGTTGCCCGTTCGCGACGCCGTCCCACGCGCTGTGCCTGGTGGAGCCGGAGGGCGGGGACGAGCGGCCGGTCGTGGTGATCGGGCTGGACCACTCGCACGTCGACGCGTGGTCGCTGCTCGTGTTGTTGCGGGACTTCTGCTCCTGTCTGGACGATCTGGCGTGCGGACTCGAACCCGGCACCTGCCTGGCCCCGGTGGCCGCGTTCGCCGAGCACACCAGGGAGCTGGCGGAGCGTCCGCCCGCCCCGCCCCGGGTGCACGACAGGTGGGCGCAGATCCTCGCCGGTGGAGGGATGCCGGTCTTCCCGCTCGACCTGGGCGACATCTCGTCCCCGCGGCAGGAGGTGGTGGAGGTCCGCGACGTGCTCGACCCCGACGGCGTGGCGGCGCTCGACGCCGAGGCGGAGGCGGGCGGCGTCCGGATGGTCGCGTTGGCGATGGCGGAGATGACGGCGGTGTTCCGTCGGCGGGGAGGGGTGGGCCTGCGGGCGGTGCTCCCCGTCCACTCACGCCACCACGAGAGGTGGCACGACTCGGTGGGCTGGTTCATCACCAACTCGGTGATCGAATGCTCCGATCCGGACCCGCGGGCCTGCGCCGCCGCGGTCCGCGACGCCGTCGAGCTGGGGTCACACGCCCTGGGGCCGATCCTCGAACCGCACGGCGGGATGCCGCACACGCCCGGGATGTTCGCCATCTCCTGGCTGGACCACCGCCGGTTGCCGATCGACGTGGACCTGAGCCTGGGCCCGCAGCACGTGTCCGCGGCCATCCGCACTGACGGGGTGATGGTGTGGTTCGTGGTCAACGGCTCCGGTCTGCACGTGCGGTGCCGCTACCCGGACACCGACCGGGCCCGCGTCTCGGTGGGGGGCTGGCTGGACGAACTGTGCGCGGGCCTGGTCCGGCGGTCCTTCCACGGGCCGGGGCCGCGTGCTCGGGGAGGCGTGGCGGGGCCGAGGGACCCGGACGACGGGGAGCGGCCCGCAGCCACGCCGGGCCGAGCCGTCGTCCCCGCCTGACCTCCGCCCGGCCTGACCTCCGCCCAGCGGCGGCAGCGCTCACACCTCCGGTCCTCCCGGGTTGCAGCCCTCGGCCAGCATCTGCTCGTCCGCCACGACCGGACGCCACGGCTCCAGGTTCCAGGTGGGCTTGTCCGGCTCGAGGATCCGCGCCCACGTCCAATGACAGTCGAACTGTTCCCGCATCCCGGGAGTGTCCCCGTCGGGAGCGAGGGCGAGCACCTCCCGCCAGGCCGCGTCCGCGTCCTGCACGCCCGACGCCTCCCGGCCCGCCGGCGTGGGCGCGACCATCAGCGTGACGCCGAAGTCCGAGTCCGCCCACGTGGCCGAGGCGATGAGCGGGAGCGCGGAGGTCGGGGTCCCGGGAGTCGGTGGCGTTGCCGGGGGTGGCAGGTCCCGCGACGACGACGAGGTGGTCCGGTCCACGGAAGGGCCCGCATCCGGCCCGGTCCCGGCATCCGAGCAGCCCGTCGCGGCCGCGATCGCGAGCAGCGCCGCGGCGGCCAGGAGCGGTCGGGCGGGGTCATGGGGCATCGAGGGCAGTCTGCCAGGCGGCGGTTCGCGGGTTCGCTTCAGAGACTCGCGGGGCGTGTGGGGTTGCGCATTCGGCGTCCGTGCCGCGATCCTGTGTTCCGGGGAACCCGGTGGCCGCGGAGGGTCCGCTCACCACCCCGGTGCGAGGAGTGTTACTGATGCCCGTTATCGACTTCAGCCAGCTGCAGATGTTCTGGGACGGGATCTTCCCGGCGATCTTCGGGCCCCTCGCGGGCTTGGTCGACACGATCGGGGCGTCCGTAGAGGGCCCCTGACCCACCCGGGTCCCTGGCTTCCACCGGGTCCCTGACTCACCCCGCGGCGAGGATCCTGTCCAGGGTCCTGAGGTTCCTGGTGGTGAGGTGACGCTTGTTCTCCCGGCCGTCGAGCACCTTGTACGCGTCGGAGGTCAGCGTCGAGCCGCGGGGGACACGCCAGTACACACAGCCCGCGCCCTCGGCGACCGCTTCCGTGCTGACGGTCGTCTCACTGTCGGTGGCCGGCCCGGCCCCGGCATGCGCGTCGGCGCCGGCGGCCGCCTCGCCGACCTCCCGGATGGCCGCGCGCATCGCCACCGTCACCCGGGTCGTCACCTCCGGGTCGTCCGAGAACACCACGTAGTCGTGGTGCTCGGGCAGCGCGTCGAAGGGGTACGCGGCCACCACCGTCGCCACCGCGTCGAGGGTGAGGACCTGCACGACCGCCGTGTAGTCGAACCTCTACGCATACGCGGACTCGAGCGCCGCGCGTAGTCCGGTCACCGGTCGGGGATCGGTGACGAGCACGTTGCCGGTGGCCAACACCGTGGTGACCGACGTCCCGCCCGCGGCCTCCGTGCACGCGACCAGGTCGGGCATCGCGATCCGGTTGCTCTTTCCGACATTGATCCCGCGGAGCAGCACGACCTTGCGATGCTCCCCGGCGTGTGGGCCCGCCGATCCGGTACTCATGTCCCGATCTTCCTCCCGGGGCAGGCCCGCGCGGGTAGCTTTCCCGCCATGGCAGTGTCAGTTCAGTCCGTTGTGAAGATCGAGACCGGCGTCCCCGAGATCATGGAGGTCCTGGCCGACGTCGAGTCCCTCGTCGACTGGTCGAGCGCCCACCGTGCGGTCGAGGTCAGGGAGGCCGACGACGAGGGGTGGCCGATCGTCGTGTGGGAGCGGGTGTCCCAGTACGGCGTCACCGACGAGATGGTCGTGCGCTACGAGTGGTACGACGGCGAGGTGAGCTGGTCCCTGGTCGAGAGCGGTTCCCAGAAGGTCCAGAACGCCCGCTACGTGCTCACGGACAACGGCGACGGCACCACCGAGGTCGTCTTCGACCTCGAGGTGGATCTCAAGATCAAGCTGCCGGGTGCCGTGGTCAAGAAGGCGCAGAAGCACATCGCCGACGTGGCCACCACGGGGTTGCGGGACGAGGTCCTGCGGCGGCACGGCTGATCATCCGCCCCGAGCCCTCGGGGGTGGGATCCGGTCAGGAGAACCGGCGGGAGGAGATCAGTCCGTCGGTCAGATCGCGGCGCACCAGGTCGGGCACGGATCTGCGACGCAGTGGTGCGCTCCCGGTGTGGGCGAGGTGCGCGATGCCGTCGAGCAGGTCGGCCATGGCCTCCGTCGGCGCCCAGGCCGGTGCCCATCCGAGCTCGTCGCGGGCCCGGGCGCAGTCCTGCAGGGGCACGGCGTACGCCAGGTCCAGCCATCCGCGGTCCACCGGCTGCAGGCGCGCCCGCCACGTCAGACCGACGAGGGCCCCGAGGAGCGGCAGGGGGATGTGGACCGCCCGGGCCCCGAGCACCTCTGCGAGGTCGTCACTGGTCAGCGGTTGTTCGGCCGCGAGGTTGAACGGGCCGGTGGCGCCCTGCTCGATCACTCGCACGACGGCGTCGGCGACGTCGTCGGCATGGACGAGGGGCAGGCACAGGCTCCTGTCGACCGGCAGCAGCGGGACCCGCGGCGCGAGATGCGCCGGCAGATAGGCGGGCAGTCCGTACCGGGTCAGTCCGCTCGCCGCCGCTCGTTGGACGATGAAGCCCGGGCGCATCCGGGCGACGGGCACGGCATCGGCCCCGAGGAGACTCTCGTGGTCGTCGATGAGCGTCTCCGCCGCGGCCTTGTGTCGGCTGTACGCCGAGCTCCGCACCCCGGTCCTCGCCCAGGTCTCGTCGACGTGCTCACCGTGGCGGCCCGGCGCGTAGGTCCCCACGGAGGACATGTGGACCAGGAGGCCCACCCCGGCCGACTGTGCGGCACCGAGCACCGCGGCGGTCCCGCCGACCCCGACGCTCTCGAGGTAGCCGATGTTGCGGGTGGGTTGGAAACCCCAGGCCAGGTTGACGACGGCGTCCGCCCCGACGAAGTGTCGACCGAGTTCGCCGGCCGCGTCCGGACCGGAGACGTCCAGCGCGTGCCAGTCGACTCCGCGGTACTCGCCGACGGGATCCGGTGGCCGTCGCACGAGCCCGACCAGTCGGTCGCCGGAGCGCGTCTCGCGCAGACGACGGAGCAGCGCGGTGCCGACGTTCCCGCTCGCGCCGATGATGACGATCCGCATTCCGGCCTCCTCGCCCGAGCCCGTCAGTCCGGTCGACGGTACCTCCCGGGTCGCGGCCGTCAACCGCCGAGCGTCGGGGCGATGAGCAGGACACCGGCCAACGCGAGGCCGGCGACCCACACCGTCGAGGCGGCGGCCAGGATGACCGGGCGTGCGCCGACCCTGCGCATCGCGGCCACCCGCACACCGATCCCCAGGGCGAACATGGCGCAGGTGAGCAGGACGGTCTGCGCAAGCGAGGCGGCGTCGACGACCGGGTCGGGGACGAGCCCGGACGAGCGCAGGAGGACCAGGGCGAGGAACGCGACGACGAACCCGGGGACCAGCGGCGGCCGGGTCCCCCGGGCGTCGGTACCGGTCGTCCGTCGCCGGTGGAGGCTGATCACGGTGACCACGGGGGCCAACAGCAGGACCCGGGCCAGCTTGACGACGGTGGCGACCGCCAGGGCGCCGCCGCCGATCGCCCCGCCTGCCGCGATCACCTGGGCGACCTCGTGGATCGATCCGCCGGCCCACATGCCCGCCGCGGTGTCCGACAGGCCCAGTGCCCCCGACAGAACCGGGACCGCGACGATCATCAGGGTGCCGAAGATGACGACGAGGGTGATCGCCGTGAGGACCTCCTCCTCGTCGGTGTCCGACACGCTGTCCACGGCCGCCACCGCCGCTGCGCCGCAGATCGAGAACCCGCAGGCGATGAGCAGGCGCTGCGTCCAGCCGAGACCCAGCGCGCCCCCCAGCGCCATGGTGCCGGCGATTCCCAGGACCACGATGACGACGACGAGCGCGACGACCTGCCACCCCAGCGCGGTGATGTCCCCGAGCAGGAGCTGCAGACCCAGCAGGGCGATGCCGACCCGCAGCAGGGTGCGCGAGGAGAACGCCAGGCCCGCGGTGGCACGGGCCGGCAGGCGCACGGTGTTGCCGAGTGCGGCACCCAGCACGATCGCCACGAGCATCGGGTTGAGGGTGGGGACCAGGTGGCCGACCCCCAGCGCCGCCGCTGTTCCGGCGAGCGTCAACGCGGTGCCCGGGGCGAGCGTTCGTGCCCTGACCCGCACGCCGGTCAGTCCGGACGTCGCCGAGTCCGAGGCCCGCGACACCGCTGCGTGGCCGTGCTCGCGTCGCCGGGCGGTCAGGGGGGTGGTCACGTCTCCAGGATGGACGCGGACGGGCCCGTCCGGTAGCCGGCAGTCCGGTATCCGTCCATATCTCACAGGCATGGCCCGAAGCGGAGCCATATGCTGTCTGCATGACACGGAGGTGGCCCGACCTGGCCGTCCTGGAGCTGCTGATCGGCGTCGACGACCAGGGGAGCCTGAGCGCGGCGGCCCGGAGGGTCGGGATGGCGCAGCCCAACGCGAGCAGGGCGATCAAGGATCTCGAGCGGCGGTTCGGCACGCCGTTGCTGCGTCGGCACCCGCGGGGCGCCACGTTGACCCCGCACGGGACGGTGCTCGCCCACTGGGCGCGGAGGGTCCTCGCCGAGACGACCCAGTTACTGGAGGTGGCGCAGAGCCTGCAGTCCGAGCGGTCCGCCACGCTGACGGTGGGGTCGAGCATGACCGTGGCAGAACACCTCATGCCGCGCTGGCTGGGGGCACTGAGGGGCGTGCTGCCGGAGGTGAACATCCACCTGCAGGTCCACAATTCCGTCAGGGTCGCCGAACTCGTTCTGGACGGCACCTGTGACGTCGGGTTCGTCGAGTCCCCGACGGTTCCCAGCGGTCTGCACACCAGTACCGTTGCGCGCGACCGGCTCGTGGTGGTGGCGGCGCCGACCCATCCGTGGGCCCGGCGCCGCACCCCGGTGACCATCTCCGAGCTCGCGGCCACACGGTTGGTGGTGAGGGAACCGGGGTCCGGCACCCGGACGACCCTGGACCGCGCACTCCACGAGTACGAGCGCCCCGCTCCACTGCTCGAACTCGCCAGCGCGGCCGCTATCCGCACCAGCGTCCTGGACGGGGTGGGACCGGCGGGGATGAGCACGCTCGCCGTGGCCGATCAGGTGGCCTCGGGCGCCCTGAAGATCATCCAGATCGACGGGCTGGACCTGCGACGGGAACTGCGCGCGGTGTGGCGGCCGCCGCGTCAGCTGACCGGCCCGGCGGGTGAGCTGGTGACCCTCGCGCGGAGGAGCCACCAGCGCGCGGACGTGATCACCCCCGAGGGGCGGACCGTCCGCTGAGCAGATCCAGCGCGTGGCGGACCCCCTCGGCCGGGAGTTGGCCGGGCGCCGATGCCGCGCCCACCGTGGCGAAGGTGGCCGAGGAGCCGAACGGGCCACCGCCGAGCCGCGTGACCGCCCCCAGGCCACCCATCGACATGGTGATCAGCGGGATGCGAGCGGCCCGGTATCGCTCCTCGGTGGCGGACAGCAGCGTCACCACATCGGCCGCGGATCGCGGCGTCACGGCGATCTTGGCCACGTCCGCCCCCGCGTCCTCCATGGCCGTGAGCCGCGCCACGATCTCCTCGGCGGGCGGGGTCGCGTCGAAGTCGTGGTTGGACGCCACCACCGGGGTGCGGTGTCGGCGGGCGGCGGTGATCGCGTCCTCTGCGTGCGGGTGCCGGTACTCCACGTCCAACGCGGCCGCCATGCCCGTCGAGGCGAGTGCCTCGACGAGCGCGACATAGGCCTCCGGTGAGATCTCCGCACCCCCGCCCTCGGACCTGGTGCGGAACGTGGCCAGGACCGGCAGTCCCGGTAACAGAGCCGAGATCTGCTCCAGGGCCTGCACCGCCGGGTCCGGATCACTCCCGGCCCCGGCGGTGAAGGGTCCGTAGAGGTCGACACGCCATTCGACCACGTCGACCAGTCGGTCCGTGTCCGGTGAGACCCCGGCCGGAGGGGTCCCTCTCACGGGAGTGCTCCGGAACTCGGAGTCGGCGCTGCGTAGCGCACCGATCTGCTCGGCGAGCTCCGTGAGATCCCGACCCGTGAGCGGGACGATGATCGAGGGCGAACGGGCGTCCAGGACGAGCCGATGGCGGGGCATGAGTAGACCCTACGACGGCCCCACCGGTGCGGTGGTCTCAGCAGCACCCGTCGCACGGGCAGGGCCGCCCGGCGGGGACCAGCTCGAGTGCGGTGAGGCCGCCGGTACCGGTGGTGCGGTAGTAGCGACCCGCCCACCGCAGAGTCCTGGAGGGGCGCCGGACCGGTACGAGCTCCCACGTCGGTCCGTCGGGGCCCTCGCACAGCAGGTGGCCGGCGTCGAGAACCCGGCCGTCCAGGACGGACCCGCCCCACCGGGTGAGCAACGCGGCCGTCTCCCGGGCGCCCAGGCCGCGGGCCAGGAGTTCCGGGTGTCCGCGATCGGTGAGCCCGACCGTGTATCCGAACCGTTGGTCGGGTGGCAGTGGGGCGGACTCGCAGTCCTCGCAGGCGCAGCCCTCGCCCACGTGGACCAGGTGCAGGCCGAACCGGTCGATGTCGGCGGCGACGCGCGCCATGTCGGGGTCAATGGCGGCGACGGGGCGGAACCGGATGACGGTGTGGGACACGGGAACTCCTGTTGTGTGTTCGGTGATCGTGGGTATCGAACAGGTGCTCGATACGATGGTGAAGGTAGACCGCGCCTACGACACGGTCGGCCCGGTGCCGGGATGGCGCGGGCCGCGCCGGTGCACACTGGAGGCGAATCCGCTGAGGGGACGGCCCCGGTGTGTGGGCACCGGGCACGAGTGAGGACGACGGAGGGGGATCGGATGAAGGTCGCGTTGGCACTGGGTTCCGGTGGGGCGCGCGGATACGCGCACATCGGGGCGATACGCGAGCTCGAGTCGCGCGGGCACGAGGTGGTCGGGGTGTCCGGGGCGTCGATGGGGGCGGTCGTGGGGTCGCTGCTCGCGGCCGGCGAGTTGGACCGTTTCGAGGAATGGGTGCGGGGTCTGGCACAGCGGGACGTCCTGCGGCTGCTCGACGTGTCCTTCGCCGGCGGGGGAGCGATCCGCGCCAACAAGATCATGGGCGTGATCGGCGAGATGCTCGATGACGTGCGGATCGAGGATCTGGCGATCCCCTACACCGCGGTGGCCACCGACCTGCGGGCGCGGCGCGAGGTGTGGTTCACCCGGGGCCCGGCCGATATCGCCGTCCGTGCGTCGTTCGCGATCCCGAGCATCGTCACCCCGGCGATCGTGGGCGGGCGCCTGATGATCGACGGCGGCGTGACGAACCCGGTCCCGCTCGAGCCACTCGCCTCCGTGGAGAGCGATCTGGTCCTGGCCGTGTCGCTGACCGGGCGTCGGGCGGGGATCCGCGGGTCCACCTTCCAGGAGAGCTCGGACCCCGATGAGCCCTCGGCCGTGGCCGATCCGAAGATGTCCAAGAAGGGTGGCACCGTCACCGCGACCACCGCCAGGCTCTCCGGACGCATCCGGACGGCGGCGGCGGACGTGCGGGACGCGGACCTGGTCAGACTGGTCGCGGCCCGCCTCGGTCAGGACACCTCCGGGGCGGACGCGGCCGGTCCGGACACCGCCGGTCCTGACACCGCCGGGCTGGACGCACCCGGGATCGACCCGACCGGGCGGGGCGCCGGGGGCGATTCCCGGACCGGGGACGACGCCACCCCGAGAGGGTCGGCGCAGCCGTCACCGGAGGTCGAGGAGGCGGTCGAGGAGGGCGAACGCGAGGTCCGGGCCGACGCCCAGGCGGACGATCGGAGCCTCGAGTCCCTCCCGGGCACGCTGCGGATCTTCGACGTGGTCTCCCAGTCGATCGAGGCCATGCAGAGCATCCTCACCGGCTACCGGATGGCGGGGAACCGCCCCGACGTCCTCGTGGAGGTGCCGTCCGACTCGTGTTCGGCCTTCGATTTCCACCGCGCGGAGGAGATGATCGAACTCGGCCGTCGGCTCACCGCGGAGGCGTTGGACAGGGAGGGCTTGTGAGACGGGCCCCTCTCGGCTTCAGCCGCCCTGGTTTCCGCCCTCGTCCTGGCCGACCTGCGGCAGGTGCTGGGGACAGAACGCCCTGACCGCGGCCGCCACCACCACCGGGGCCTCGGTCACCGGCGCATCGGCGTGGGCGTCGTTGTACTGCCGGACCACGTCGACGTAGCCCATGTCGCCGTCGAGTGACGCACAGGCGTCGCGCCCCCGGGTGAGATAACCCTGTTCGTCCTCGGCGTCCACGCCGACGGTCCTGATCTCGCTGAGGAACTGCTCCTCGGGAGACCGGTCGTCGCCGCCGTCCCCGTCCGGGGCCGGCTGCTCGCCGGTCGTCGGCCCGTCGCCGTCGGTGGCGTCCCCGACCGCGGAGGTGGCCTCGGCGGCCACGGACCCCACCGCGCTGGTCGCCTCCCCGACCGCCTCCTCGGCCGTGCCCTCCTCACCGCACGCCCCGAGGATCAGGGCGAGCGCGGCCAGCCCCGATGCCGCCGCGACGGCACGACGGCGGACCGGACGGACCCCGCGGGCGCTCCTGGTGGCCTGGTCGGCTCGGTGCTCTCGTGTGGTCATGGCGGGCCCTCCTCGGTGTCGGTGACAGGGTGGTGCGGATGCACGGTCTGCTCGTGGCGGTGGAGACGGGTGCGGGGGTCGGTCTGCCGGGAAGGCTACGTATCCGGCCACCGGGCTCGGGATCGTTTGGCCCGACCGAGATGACCGGTGTCCCAATCGAGACGTGTTCGAGACGGGACCCACGCGGTCTCCGCTCCCCGCCCGCCGAGGTGACGGGACACCCGTGTCCGGACCACCGGGGTGAGCCGCGGCCGGATCAACTCCGATGGTGGCCGACCGCTACTAGGGTGGGACGCATGGGCACTCATGGTCGTCTGTCCGGATCGCTGATCGTCGGGCCCCGGCGCCACGAGGAGGGTGTCCGTCGGCTCCTGGCCAGTTTCGAGGCGGTCCCCCGGGGTGAGCCCGTCCGGTTGGCCAAGAAGACGTCCAACCTCTTCAGGCCGCGCGCCTCGTCGTCGTCGCCCGGCCTCGACACCACCGGCCTGACGCGCGTCGTCTCCGTGGATCCGGACGCCCGCACCGCCGACGTCCAGGGCATGTGCACGTACGAGGACCTGGTGGACGCCACCCTGCCGTACGGGCTGATGCCGTACGTGGTGCCGCAGCTCAAGACCATCACCCTCGGCGGCGCGGTGACCGGACTGGGCATCGAGTCCAGCTCCTTCCGGCTGGGACTGCCCCACGAGTCGGTGCTGGAGATGGACGTGCTCACCGGCACGGGCGAGATCGTCACCGCCCGCCCCGACGGCACGGACCGGGAGCGCGAGCTGTACCGCGGGTTCCCCAACTCCTACGGCTCGCTCGGGTACGCGGTGCGGCTGCGCATCGCGCTCGAACCGGTCGAGCGGTACGTCGGACTGCGCCACGTCCGGTTCGACTCCCTCGCCGCGCTGACCGACGGGCTGGCGCGGATCGGCGAGTCCGGGTCGTACGACGACGAGGAGGTCGATTTCCTGGACGGGGTCGTCTTCTCGGCGGGCGAGTCCTACCTGACGCTGGGCCGGCGGACCGACGAGCCCGGCCCCGTCTCGGACTACACGGGGGTGCGGGACAAGCAGGCGATCTACTACCGGTCGATCCAGCACGGCGGCCCCGCCGGCTCGGTGGCCCGCGACCGGCTGACCATCCGCGACTACCTGTGGCGCTGGGACACCGACTGGTTCTGGTGCTCGCGTGCGTTCGGGGTGCAGAACCCCGGCATCCGCCGGTGGTGGCCGCAACAGCTGCTGAGGTCGTCGGCGTACTGGAAGATCATCGGCCTGGACCACCGATACGACCTGGGCAACAGGATCGGCGCGCTCAAGGGCGAGGGCCCGCGGGAGCGCGTGGTGCAGGACGTCGAGGTGACCATCGACCGGACCGAGGAGTTCCTCGAGTGGTTCCTGCGGGAGGTGCCCATCGAGCCGCTGTGGATCTGCCCGCTGCGGCTGCGTGAGTCCACGCCCGCGCCGGGTGTGGGCGGCGGCCCCGGCTCCGACCGGCCGTGGCCGCTGTATCCGCTGGCGCCGGAGACCACGTACGTCAACATCGGGTTCTGGTCCTCCGCGCCGATCGAGCCCGGCATGGCCGAGGGGGCGTGGAACCGGCGCATCGAACAGGAGGTCTCCCGGCTCGGCGGGCACAAGTCGCTCTACTCCGAGGTCTTCTACTCCCGCGAGGAGTTCGACCAGCTGTACGGCGGCGAGCACGCGGCACATCTCAAGACGCGATTCGATCCCCGGGGCCGCTTCGCGACCCTCTATGACAAGTCGGTGGGTGCACGGTGACAACGGACAGGATGACCATCGGCGAGATCGTCGCCGCGTTCGCGACGGGGGAGCCGCCCCTGCGGATCGAGGCCTACGACGGGTCGGCGTTCGGCCCGGAGAACAGCGAGCTGGTGCTACGCCTGACGAGCCGGAGGGCGCTGCAGTACTTCGTCACCGCGCCGGGCGACCTCGGACTGGCCCGCGCCTACCTCATGGGCGAGCTCGAGGTCGACGGGGTGCATCCCGGTGCGCCGCATGACGTGTTCGGCGCGCTCGAGGTCTTCCGCAAGACCATGACGCACACGCCGGACCTGCGGACGATGGCGCGCATCGCCCGCTCGATCGGGCGCGAGAACATCACGATGCTGCCGATTCCCGAGCAGGAGGTGCCCGCGGCGTGGCGTCGCGTCGCGCACGGCATGCGCAGGCACTCCAAGAAGCGGGACTCGGAGGTGGTCAGCTACCACTACGACGTGTCCAACCGCTTCTACGAGTGGATCCTCGGGCCCTCCATGACCTACACCTGCGCGTGCTACCCCGACGCCGGGGTCTGCCTGGAGGAGGCCCAGGACAACAAGTACCGGCTGGTGTTCGACAAGCTCGGACTGAAGGCCGGGGACCGTCTGCTCGACGTGGGCTGCGGGTGGGGCGGGATGGTGCGGTACGCGGCCGCCCGGGGGGTCCGGGCGATCGGCGTGACGCTCTCGCGCGAGCAGGTCGAATGGGGACAGGCCGCGATCCGGGACCAGGGGTTGGGGGACCTCGCCGAGGTCCGGCTGATGGACTACCGCGACGTTCCCGAGCGTGACTTCGACGCGGTCAGTTCCATCGGCATCACCGAGCACATCGGGCGCAGGAACTACCACGACTACTTCACCCGGCTGCACGGCTACCTGAGGCCGGGGGGTCGGCTGCTCAACCACTGCATCACCCGGCCGGACAACTCGCGCTCGGTCAAGGCGGGTGCCTTCATCGACCGGTACATCTTCCCCGACGGCGAACTGGCCGGTGCCGGGACGGTCCACCTCGAGGCGGAGAACGCCGGGTTCGAGGTGGTCCACGAGGAGAACCTCCGCCAGCACTACGCGTTCACGCTGCGCGACTGGTGCGCGAACCTGGTCGAGCACTGGGACGAGGCCGTCGACGAGGTGGGCGAACCGATGGCCAAGCTGTGGGGGCTCTACATGGGTGCCTGCCAGTACGGCTTCGAGCACAACAAGATCCAGCTCCATCAGATCCTGGCCGTCCGGCTCGGCGACACCATGACCTGGGACGTTCCCCTGCGGCAGTGGTGGCGGCCGTGAGCCGCCGGGCCTGAGCGGCCGATCCCGCCCGGACACCGTCGGGGCCGGGTCGCGCCCCTCGGGCCAGGATGCGCGCTCGGGCCGGGTCGCGCGCTCAGGCCGGGTCGCGCGCTCAGGCCAGGTCGAGGGCCAGCAGTACCTCACCCGTGGGGGCCGGGGAGCCGCCCGCGGGCTCCTCGGTGATCCCGATCTGGGCGGAGTTGCGGATCCCGCTGAGCTCGGCGGAGGGCGACGGGCCCACCTCGCCGGACTCCATCGTGCCCGCCGGGATCGGGTCGTGGTCCGGACCCATCAGCCACAGCTGGTAGGCGCGGCCCTCGGCCGGCTCCGGGATCCCGGTCATGGAGATGACCGCCATGTCGGCCGTCTTGGACGCGAGCACGGTGGCGCTGCCGGTGCCGCCCACCTGACCGCGCGAGACCTCGAGGTCGGGCGCCGTGAGCAGGGACGTGACCTCGTCCGGCATCGTCGCGGCGGGCGGGGACGCGACCGGGAGGTTGTCCTCCGGTCCCGCGTCGCCCGTCAGTCGCCCGATGGTCACCCCCGCGGCCACCAACACGATGGCCGCCGCCGCGGTGGCGAGGAAGGTCCAGGTCCCGGGGCGCCGGCGTTCGCGCATCTGGCTCAGGTCGACCACCGCCGCGCCCCCGGTGTCACCGGTGTCGTCGGCATCCGGGGTGGGCGCATCGTGTCCGGTCCCGGCCTCCGCCGTGACCAGGTCGAGCACCCTGGTGCGCAGGGATGGCGGCGGCGGGACGTCGAGGTCGGCGTCGGCCACCAGATCGGCCACGACCTCCCGAGTGGACCGGATGTGGGCCAGCATCGAGCTGCGTTGATCCGGGGTCGCGGCGACGAGCGCCTGCTCGACGGCGTCCGCCTCTTCCTGGTCCAGCGCGTCCAGGGCGTAGAGGTCGAGGTCCTCGGGATGAACCGTGTCCGGGGACCCCGGGTGATCGTGGTGTCGGACGGTCATGACAGCTCACCTCCCAGGCAGCTCTTGAGACGGCGCAGGCCGTCGCGGATTCGTGACTTGATCGTGGGCAGTGCGGACCCCAGCTGGTCGGCGACCTCCCGGTAGGTCAACCCGGAGAAGTACGCCATCTCGATGGACTCGCGCTGGTTCTCGGTGAGTTCCCCGAGACATCGACGGATGTCCGCGGCGTCCTCTTCCCGGGTGATCTCCTCGGTCACCTGGTCGGCGATGTCGCCGGAGTGCGTGATCCCCGCGGCGGCGTCCGCCTCGTCGCGCCGGGCCGCGGAGCTCTCGGACCGCACCCTGTCCACCGCTCGCCGGTGGGCGATGGTCAGTACCCAGGAGTGGACCGACCCGAGCTTCGGGCTGTACCCCGAGGCCTGCTTCCAGACCTGGAGGAACACCTCCTGGACGGTCTCCTCGGCGTACCCGGGGTCGCGCAGGACCCGGAGTGCGAGACCGTGCACACGGGGCGCCATGAGGTCGTAGAAGCGGGCGAAGGCATCGAGATCCCCGGCCGCGGAGAGCTCCAGGAGGCGCCCCGGATCGGCCAGCGACGGGGCGGTGGGCTCGGACACGGGGGACAGTCTAATGCGAGGTGGTCCGAACGCACGGGACGGGCGGGTGGTGAGGAGGGGTGTGTCGAGGACGGTCATGTCCCCGACACCCGGAACGTGCGGTTGTGCCAGCCCGTGGCCCCGGTGGGGATCGGCGGTTGTCGAGTCTCCGTCTGCACCTCACCGGTCGAGTCGGTCGCCCGGACCGACAGCGTGTGCAGGCCGGGCTCGGCGTCCCAGGTCCACGACCACATGCGCCAGGTGTCGATCGAGTACTCCTCGGCGAGCGTCGCCTCGTTCCACGGACCGTCGTCGACCTGTACCTCCACCCGGTCGATGCCCCGGCGCTGGGCCCATGCCGTCCCGGCCACCACGACGGGGCCGGGCTCCAGCTGGGCCAGGGGGGCGGGCCTGTCGATCCGGCTCGCGGTGAGGATGGGTCCCCGCTCACCCCACCCCCGGTCGGTCCAGTAGGCGCTGGCGCGGTCGAATCGGGTGACCTCCCAGTCCACCACCCACTTGGTGGCGGAGACGTAGCCGTACAGGCCGGGCACGACCTGCCGGACCGGGTACCCGTGCTCGAGCGGCAGGGGTTCGCCGTTCATCCCGACGGCCAGCAGGGCGTCCCGGCCGTCCGTGAGGGCCTCGAGCGGGGTGCCCGCCGTCCACCCGTCGACGGAGGTCGAGAGCAGCATGTCGGCCTCGGGAAGGGGGCCGGCCTCGGCGAGCAGTTCGGCGATCGGGAAGCCGGTCCAGGTCGCGTTGCCGGCGAGGTTGCCGCCGACCTCGTTGGACACGCAGGTCAGGGTGACGATCCGGTCCAGGAACTCCCTGCTCGTCAGTGACTGCCAGTCCAGTTCGATCTCCCTCTCCACCATCCCGTGGATCCGCAGCCGCCAGTCCGCGGTGGTCAGCGCGGGGACGCGCAGCGCGGTGTCGATGCGGTAGAACTCCTCGTTGGACGTGACGAACGGGGTGACCCCGAGGGCATCGGGAACGATCCCCTCCGGGACCGGTGGGGCGGCGTTGCGGCTCAACACCCGTGGCAGCTGGAGGCCCGTGCGCTCGGCGAGCGCGTCGGCCGCGCGGCGGGTCAGTGCCACCCCGGTCGCGCCCGCCGCCGCGATCACGGCCACGGCCGACCCGGCGAGCACCAGGAAGCGACGTCGATCCGGGCCCGGGCCCGGGACCGGGTGCTCGGCGTCCGCGGTTCCGGACGGGCTCGCGGGTGCGGGGAACAACGCGCCGATCATCAGACGCAGCGCCACCACGGCGAGGACGGTGCCCACGAGGGTCGGCAGCGCCCACGCGGGTCCGGCCGTCGGACGCGTCACCGCCGCGAGCGTTCCCGTGAGACCGAGGGCGACGATGATGAGGGAACCGATGGGGCGGCGCGGACGCTCCAGTAGGCCGACCACCACGCCGAGCACCGCGAGGATGCCGGCGAGGCTGATCAGCAGCGCGGGCTTGTCCGCCGTCCCGAGCGCGTCGATGGTCGCCTCGCGGACGGCCGCGGGTGCGCGGTCGACCACGGAGTCGGCCACCGCCAGGAAGGGTGACGACCCGGGGGCGATGAGTCCCGCGATCGCGTGACCGACCGCGAGGGCGATACCGGTCGAGAGGATCCCCGCGGAGATCTGGGCCGTCACGCGGGGTCTGGGCTGGGTGGTGTCCACATCAGGAGTTCGGAGCTCAGGCCTCGCCGGACGGTTCGGAAGATTTTTTCGGGCGCCACCCATCCGGTTCGACAGCAGTGCCGAAGAACCCTGTGACCCAGCACGCAAGGCTCTGTTGAAAGGACCAACACCATGAGCATGACGATCTCCCGCCGTATGGCATCGATCGCGGCGGCGGCTGCCGTGAGCGGCCTCGTTCTGGCCGGCTGCGCGGACGACGAAGGCGGCATGGAGGCCGAGGGCACCACGTCCGCCCCCATGACCTCCGAAATGACCACCGAAGAGACCTCTCCCATGGCGGAGCCGGCCGGCATGCTGGTCGGTCCCGGGTGTGCGGACTACGCCGAGGCCAACCCGGACGGGCCGGGCTCGGTCGACGGTATGGCCATGGAGCCGGTCGCCACCGCCGCCTCCAACAACCCGCTGCTCACCACCCTCACGGCCGCCGTGTCGGGCGGGGTGAACCCGGAGGTCGACCTGGTCGACACGCTCAACAACGGTGAGTACACCGTGTTCGCGCCGGTCGACGACGCGTTCGCGCAGGTCGACGACGCCACGATGGAGGCGCTGCAGACCGATCCCGAGCTGCTCACCAGCATCCTGACCTACCACGTTGTCGAGGGACAGATCACCCCTGACGAGATCGAGGGCATGCAGACCACGCTGAACGGCGCGGACGTCGAGGTCATGGGCTCCGGTGACGAGCTCACCGTCAACGGTGCCAACGTGATCTGTGGTGGCGTCCAGACCGCCAACGCCACGGTCTACCTCATCGATGAGGTCATGGTTCCCGAGGAGTGATCCCACTGGACCCCGGGAGGCCCTGACCTCCTGAGTGTTCCGGCAGCACCGAGGCCCGGGTCGACGCGAGAGCGTCGGCCCGGGCCTCGTCGGGTCCCGCGGCCGGACCACCGGCACCCGCGCCGCGAGAGTGTTCCGGTCGGCGTGATCGTGGACGAGGGGTTGACAGAGGCGCGTCACGGTGCATACTTAAGCTATCGCCTAATTAAGGAATGAGTGAATTGAAGCAGGCCGGTGATCCGCTGTCCCGGGTGTTCCAGGCGCTCGCCGATCCCACGCGTCGCGGGATCCTCGAGCGGCTCAGCGCCGGGCCGGCCACTGTGGGCGAGTTGTCGGAACCGTTCGACATCAGTGCACCCGCCATCTCGCAACACCTCCGGGTGTTGGAGACCTCCGGTCTCATCGAGCGAAGCACGCGCGCCCAGTGGCGGGTGTGCACGCTCCGGCCGGAACCGCTGGACGCCGCCACGGCCTGGGTCGAGCGCAACCGCGCGCTGTGGCAGCAGAAGTTCGACCGACTCGACGACGTGCTCACCGACATCCGGCCCGGGCACGCCGACCCCACGGATCGAGGTCGCACGCCTCGATCGAAGGAGTGACGACATCATGTCCGTCCCGGAATTCACCATCACCCGCACATTCGACGCCCCGCGCGAGACCCTCTGGCGCGCGTGGACGGATCCGACACTGGCCGCTCGCTGGTGGCACCCGCACGAGGTCACGACCCCTGCCGAGAGCGTCTCGATCGATCTCCGCGTGGGTGGCAGCTACGCCTACCTCATGATCGACCCGGACGGCGGCGAGTGGCCGGCCACGGGCGAATACCTGGAGGTCCGCGAGCCCGACCGGCTCCGGTTCACCTGGGTCAGCCCGGACGACGAGCGCGGGGACGAGGTCCCCGTCATCACCGTCGACCTCGCCGAGGCGGGCGAGGGGCGCACCCTGATGACCTTCCACATGGCCCGGCACCCCGACGACCGCGGTTCCGAACACGGCGTCTACGACGGCTGGACCGAGGCGTTCGAGGAGTTGGACGGCGTGCTCGCATCGTCCACAGCCCGCTGAGGACCGCCTGCTCGGCGGGGGCACCGCTGGTCAGAACCAGTCGTCGCGCATGTCCAGGGTGGTGCGGTCGGCCGCGGCCAGCAGGTCGAACTTCGCGTCCACGACGGGCAGCTCGCGCCGCAGGAAGTACGCCGCGGCCTGCCGCTTCCCGGCGGCGAACCCGTCGGCGTCGTCGTCGATCCGACCTCCCAGGGCGAGGACCTGCTCGAGCCAGATCCAGGCGATCACGATGTGACCGGCGGCCTCGAGGTACTCGGTGGCGTCGGCCAGGAACGCCTCCGGGTCGGTCGCCCCGAGCCCGGCGAGTGCGGTGGTCACCTCGATCAGTCGCGTCACCCGCGGTCGGAGCAGCGCGGCGAACTCCTCGGCCGGGCCGCCTGCCGCATCCGCCCGGTCGCAGGTGGCGGCGATGCGCTCGCTCAGTGCGGCCAGTCCGGCACCACCCCCGGCGAGGACCTTGCGCCCGAGCAGATCCTGGGCCTGGATCCCGTGTGTGCCCTCGTGGATCGGGTTGAGGCGGTTGTCGCGGTAGTGCTGCTCGACGTCGTAGTCGATCGTGTACCCGGCCCCGCCCAGTACCTGTACCGCGAGTTCGTTGGCCTTGAGGCACCACTGCGACGGCCACGACTTGGCGATCGGGGTGAGGACGTTGAGAAGGGTGGAGGCGGCTGCGGCCTCCTCCGGGGACCCGGTCTTCTCGTCGTCGACGAGCCTCGCGCAGAACAGCCCCAGCGCCAGGGCACCCTCCACGTAGGACTTCTGGGCCAGCAACATCCGCCGCACGTCGGCGTGCCCGGTCAGCATGACCTGCGGCGAGGAGGGATCGGCACCGACGGTCCGCCCCTGAGGGCGGTTGCGCGCGTAGTCGAGCGACTTGAGGTACCCGGTGTACCCGAGGGCCGTGGCGCCCAGACCCACGCCGAGCCGGGCTTCGTTCATCATGGTGAACATCTTCTTGAGGCCGGTGTTCTCCTCGCCCACGAGGTATCCGACCGCGCCCGGCCGGCCGCCGGGGGTGTGCATGCCCTGGCCGAGGGTGGGCATGGTGTTGACCGTGCCGCGGAAGCCCATCTTGTGGTTGAGGCCGGTGATCACGATGTCGTTGCGCTCCCCGATCGAACCGTCCTCGTCGACCAGGTACTTCGGCACCACGAACAGGCTGATGCCGCGGGTACCGGCCGGCGAACCGGGCACCTTGGCCAGTACGAGGTGCACGATGTTCTCGGACATCGTGTGCTCGCCGCCGGAGATCCACATCTTCTGCCCGAACAGCCGGTAGGTCCCGTCGTCCTGCGGCTCGGCGCGGGTGGTGATGTCGGCGAGGTTGGAGCCGGCCTGCGGCTCGGACAGGCACATGGTGCCGGTGAACCGGCCCTCGACCATCGGCTTGACGTAGCGCTCGATCTGCTCGTCCGAACCGTGCTCGATCAACAGGTTGGCGTTGCCGGTGGTGAGCAGCGGGTACGCCGCGGTGGCGACGTTGGCCGCGTAGAACCACGCCATGCACGCCAGGTAGGCGGTGTAGGGCAGTTGCATCCCGCCCACCCGCTCGTCCATCGCGGCGCCCACCAGGTCGGCGTCGGCGAAGCGGCGCAGCGCCTCGGCGATCTCCGGGATGAGCTCGACCTCCTCGCCCACGAGCCTGGGCTCGTTGAGGTCCGCCTTGCGGTTGTGCGGGGCGAAGTACTTCTCGGCGAGCTCGGCCGACAGGTCCACCACGGCGTCGATGGTCTCGCGGGAGTGGTCCGCGTACCGCTCACGCCCACACAGCTCGGACACCCGCAGCCAGTCGTGGAGCAGGAAGTCGAGATCGGCGCGGGACATCACGGTGGAGGGGAGGGGGAGCGAGGGAGTCATGCACCGCAGGGTACTTGCCCCGGGCGCGGTGCCGACTCGGGCCGTGCCCGGCGGAACCGGGACGGGCGGCCCGCGGGACCGTCAGCTCCCGCCGGTGGCGCGGGCGAACTTCTGCCCCATCCCGAGCATGGTCCTGGCGTACGCGGCGGGCATGAACCGCTTGCCGCGGTAGGCCTTGCGGGCGTCCGGGTCGGGCAGGATCAGGAACTCCTTGGCGTCCAGACCGGTCATCACCTCGGCGGCGATCTCGTCCGCGCCGCGCTCGGAGCGGTCGATGAGCTTGCTCGCGAATCCGCTCGCGGCGGGGTCCGAGGAGTTGAGGCTCGAGGCCAGGTTGGTGCGGAAGAACGACGGGCACAGCACGGACACGTCGATCCCGAACGGCTCCAGCTCCCACCGCAGGGTCTCGGAGATCGCCACCACGGCCGCCTTGACCGCCGTGTAGGAGGCCATGGTCGGCGGGTGTACGAGCCCGGCGAGAGACGCCGTGTTGACCAGGTGCCCGTGGCCCTGCGCCTTGAGCATCGGCACGAAGGTGCGGCAGCCCCGCGCCACACCCAGCAGGTTGATGTCCGTGATGAGCCGCCAGTCCTCCTCGGTGAGGTACTCGATGCGGCCGCCCTGGGCGATGCCCGCGTTGTTGACCAGCACGTCGATGCCGCCCCAGATCTGCTCGATCTCCGCGCGCGCCGCCTGCCATTCCTCCTCGGAACGCACGTCCAGACGCAGATAGCGCGCATCCCCGGGGACCGAGGCGGGCCGGTCGTCGGTGGCCGCGAGGTCCGCGACCATCACGCGGTCGCCGCGCTCGAGGAACGCCGTGACCAACGCCAGACCGAGACCCGACGCCCCGCCGGTGACCAGCACCCGGCGGTTGGTGTCCGCGGGGGAGGGGGAGGAGACGAACGGCAACCGGGCGAGGCCGGGGACGGGGAGGTCGGACAGCGGGAGGCGGGGGAGACGCATGACGCGAAACTACCGTCTCACCCGCGCGCGAGGGGTGCGGGCTGTCCTGCGGCGCCGAGGAACCCGGCGGCCATCGACACCGCGGGCCCCGAGGAGTCGGCTCCCTCGATGAGCACCGCGAGGGCGATGTCCCCGGTGGAACCGACGAACCAGCCGTGGGCGGGACCGGTGCCGACCTCGGCCGTGCCGGTCTTGCCCCCGAGTCCGGGGATCGAATTGGCGGCCGTCGCGGTGCCCGATCGGACGGTCTGCTCCATGTACCGGCGCAGGGTGTCGACGACTCCGGGGTCGAGCGGTTCCGGTGCGTCGTTGGCGTCGCCGGTCATCCCGTCGACGACGTGCGGCAGGATCATCCGCCCGCCGTTTGCCAGCGAGGCCGTCATGACCGCCATCCCGAACGGGCTGGCCAACACCTCGCCCTGCCCGATCGCCGCTTCCACGCGGGCCGGGCCCTGCTCGGTGACGGGCACGGACCCGGTGAAGGTGTCCGCTCCGAGGCCGGGGGCGAAGAACCCGACGCCCAGGCCGAACTTCGCGGCCGTGTCCTTCATGGCCTCCGGCGTCAGCCGGTCGCTGATGACGGCCTGGCTGGTGTTGCACGACCGGGCGAAGGCGGTCTCCAGCGGCACCGGGCCGAGCTCGAAGTCGTCGTCGTTGGGGATCGTGCGCCCCGACACGGTGACCGAGGCCGGGCAGGGCACGACCTCGTCCGGGCCCACGACGCCGGCCTCGAGCGCCGCGGCCGTGGTGACGATCTTGAACGTCGACCCCGGTGGGAAGCGGCCCTGCATGGACACCGGCCCCTGCCGGTCGGCGGCGGAGTTCTGTGCCACGGCCAGGATTCCGCCCGTCGAGGGCTGGATCGCCACGATCGAGGCGCCCAGGGCGGAGGAGTCCACCGCCTGCTGGGCGGCCCGCTGCATCGAGATCTGCAGCGTGGAGACGAGGTCGTCGACCTGGCCCACCGGGGCGCTGCCGAGCTCGATCGGTTCCGCGTCGGGATTGACGATCTCCGCGGTCCAGCCGCCCTCCTCCTGCAGCGCCTCGGTCCAGGCGTCGGGCAACCCGGTGAGAGCGGGGGAGTCGAGGTCCCGGTCGGTGCGGATGAGTTGGCCCTGCTCGGGCAGGCTCACCCCCGGGACGGCGGCGAGCTGCTCGCGGATCGGGTCGATGTCGGACGGGCGGAGCGCGACGATCTGGTACGGCTGGTCCCCCGCCTCCGTCATGCCCTCGCGGATCGTCTGCCCTGTGATCGTCTGCACCACGGGGTTCACCAGCGCCGCGACAGCGTCGGCCGACTCCACCGCCCCCGGCGCCAGGGTCACCGCGGTCACCGGAGTCCACTGCAGCAGCGGTTCGCCCGTGCGGTCGAGGACCGAGGTGTCGTAGTCCAGGATCTCGGAGAAGGCCAGGGTGCCCCCCGGCTCGAGGCGGGTGTCGAGGATCGTCGGCGCCCACTCGACCTTCCAGTCCTCGCCGACCCTGGTGGTCCGCGCCTCGCCGGTGGTCGTGACGATGCGGGCGGCGCCTTCCGTGCCGGGGGTCCCGCCGGCCGGGTCGGAGCCGGCCTCGTCGCCGTCGGCCTCGTCGTTGTCGGCCTCGTCGTCTCCGGCCGTCCCCATGTCCCAGGTGATCTCGACCGTCACGGGGTCGCGGTCCGGGCGGCGGTCCCCGTCCGGGGTCCCGGCGGAGAGGGTCGGCGTGAATCCCATCGCCAGCACGTTGGCCTCGAGGGTCTCCTGCGCCGCGGCCGGATCGGTGGTGAGCGCGGCCGCCCCCGCGAGGTCGCCGCTGCTCAGCGCCGCGAGGAACTGCTGGAGTTCATCGGTGCCGGTGTCACCGGTCAACGCCGCGCACCCGGTACCGGTCAGGGCCACCGTCAGGGCCGCCGCGACGAGTCCGGCGACGGGGCGGGGTCGGCGGCGGGCGCTGCTGGGGCAGGGGCGGCGCGGTGTCGTGGGCGTCATCACCCCACGAAACCAGAAACCCCGCCCCTCCGCACCGGACCGGCCGGACGATCACCCGGCGTACAGGGAACTCCCAGCGGACCCGCAGCGGGTTCCCGGCATCGATCCCTAGCGTCCTCACCAGTCCCGCCGGCAGGAGCCGGCGCACCACACCCCGGAGGTCCCGATGTTCACCTACCGACGATCCCGCGCGGTCGACACCCCCGACCCTGCGGTGCACGAGCACGATCTGGGCCTCGGTCACGATCTGGCCGTGATGAACCGGCGTGCGGCGCTCCGCGGGATCCTCGGCGCCGCCGGGGTGGGGGCGGTGGGCCTGACGGTGGGGTGTGCGACGGACCCGACCCGGGCAGACGCCACCGCCGGGGCCACCACGACGGCGTCCGACGGCTCGTCCGGGGCGTCGGTGGGCGAGTGCGTCGAGGCGGCGCCGGGGGAGACCGCCGGCCCCTACCCGGGAGACGGTTCCAACGGGCCCAACGTGCTGATCGAATCCGGTGTGCACCGCTCGGACATCACCTCGAGCTTCGGGGGCATGACCGGTACCGCGGAGGGTGTCCCCATGCGCCTGACCGTCGACCTGCAGGACCTCACACGAGACTGCGCCCCGGGTGCCGGGATGGCGGTGTACCTCTGGCACTGCGATCGCGAGGGCCGCTACTCCCTCTACAGCGAGGGCGTCACCGACCAGAACTATCTCCGGGGAGTCCAGACCGCCGACGAGTCCGGCCGGGTGGAGTTCACCAGCATCTTCCCGGCCTGCTATTCGGGCCGGTGGCCGCACCTGCACTTCGAGGTCTACGACACCCTGGCCTCGGCCGTCGCGGGCGAGAACGCCCGGCTCACCTCGCAGATCGCCCTTCCCGCCGACGTCTCCGACGCCGTCTACGCCCACGATCCCGGGTACAGCGCCTCGGTCCGGAACATGGCCGGGGTGAGCCTGGAGTCCGACACCGTATTCTCCGACGGGTGGGACGCCCAGATGCCCGAGGTCGTCGGGTCCCCGGCGGACGGCTACCGGGTGGCGATCACGATCGGTGTCGCGGCCGCGGAGGACAACGCCGCCGGCGGGGCCGGTGGGCCCGGTGGATCGCCGCCCGGTGGTGCGGGCATGCCCGGCGGGCCGCCGCCGGGCCGCGGTGGCGAGGCGCCCCCGTCCCCGTAGGCTCGTCCCCCATGACCAGCAGTCGACCCGACCCGGTGCGGTACCCGGTGACCGATCCCGTGGCGGCGGGGCGGCCCGCTCCCGAGGTGGTGCGGACCGCCTCGTCCCCCGTGACTTCCGGCCTCGCGCGCGTCATGGACGACCTGGTGCGGATACCGGGCACCAGGTACCGCATGGGGCTGGACCCGGTGATCGGTCTGGTGCCCGTCGTGGGGGACGCGCTGGGGACCGTGGTCGCGGCCGCGGTGTTGGCCGAGGCGATCCGCAACCGGGTCCCCGTCCACATCCTGTTCCGGATGGGCTGGAACTACCTCGTCGACGCGGTGCTCGGCGTGATCCCCTTCGTGGGCGACGTGGCGGACGCCGCGCACAAGGCCACGTCCAAGAACCTGCGCCTGGTGGACCGGACCATCGCCGAGGGCAGGCGCGTGGACACCGACGCCCGCGGCTACCTGCTCCGCGCGGTCGGCGCGGTGGGTCTGATGCTGCTGGTGTTGATCGGCATGGCCGGGCTCGCGCTGTGGGGCCTGCTCAGGGTGATCGGGCTGCTCTGACCCCGGCCGGCAGGCCCCCGACCCCCCGGCCGGCAGCCCCCGGCCCACAGGTCCCCGACCCGCAGCCCCCGGCCTACACGGAGGTCACGGGCAGGAGGCGCCGCACCACGTCGTCCAGCGTGAGGACCCCCCTCACCTCGGAGACGTGGGTGCCGGGGTGGCCGCCGGATTGTTCGACGACGACGAGGTGTGCCCGCGCCTCACGCATCCGGCGGAACGCCTCGGCCACCGAGAGGTCGTGCTCGAGGGACAGGCTCGGCCGCATGAGCTCCCTCGCCGTGGCCGCCGCCTGGATGTTGATCGCGTCCCGCGCGTGCACCACGCCCACCGCGGTGTCGCTGTCCATCACCAGCAGGCGCAGGTGACCGGTGCGGCGGGCCGTCTCGCGGATCTCCTCGGGCGAGGCGTCCACGTCGACCGAGGACATCTCCTCCGGGGCGGCGGGGGTGTCCACGCCGCGCTCGCCCAGCAGGTCACCGACGGTGAGCTCCTGCAGCTCCAGTGCGTTGAGCAGCTGCCGGTGGTGGGTGTCGTCGAGCGTGCCGGCCTCACCGGAGTGGCGCACGAGCTCCCGCAGGGAGTCGGCGTCCTGCCCGGAGGCCACCTCGTCGCGGGTCTCCACCCCGATCCGGTGGAGGATCCGGTTGGCGAGGGTGTTGAGCATCACCAGCAGCGGGCGGGTGATCCAGAGGAAGCCCCGCATCGGTATCGCCAACAGCGTGGCCGAGTACTCGGGGTGCGTGATGGACCACGACTTGGGAGCCATCTCGCCCACCACGAGGTGCAGGAACGTGACGATGAGCAGGGCGATGACGAACGCGATGACGTCGGCCGTCCAGTAGGGCAGGCCCCAGCCGGCGAACACCGGGGTGAGCCAGTGGTGGACAGCGGGCTTGGTGATGGAGCCGAGCGCCAGTGCGCACAGCGTGATCCCGAGTTGGGATCCCGCCAGCAGGAGCGTGAGCTCGGAGGCGTTGCGCAGGGCGGCCCGGGCGGAGGCGCTCGACGCCGCCGCGTCCTCGAGGCGGTGGCGACGCGCGGAGATCAGCGAGAACTCGACGGCGACGAAGAACGCGGACGCCGCGATGAGGACGATCGTGGCGAGCACCACGACGAGCGGGTTGCTCATGAGGCCCGATCCGGCCTCGGCGGCGAGCAGGGTGGTGGTGGGGTTCATCGCGCGGCCTCCTCGACCACGACGTGCAGTTCGGCCGGCACGCGTCGTTCGATCCGGCGCACCTCGGTCCGGAGGACCCGGTCCGCGGAGAACTCCTCCAACACGTCCGTGTCGGGAAGGGGGATGTCGACACGGTCGCCCAGCTCGGGCAGGTCACCGGTCGTCTCGACCACCAGCCCGCCGAGCGTCTCGGCGTCCACCTCGGGCAGGGTGATCTCGAGCAGGCGTTCCACCTCGTCGAGATGGGTGTCGCCGGACAGGAGCCAGCCCAGACCCTCGCTGACCGGGGTCCCGGCGGCGAGCTGGGGATCGTGCTCGTCCGCGATCTCGCCGACGATCTCCTCTGCCATGTCCTCCATCGTCACGACGCCGGCGAAGCCGCCGTACTCGTCCACCACCACGGCCATCTCCGACTTCTCGGCGCTCAGGCGGGCGGCCACCTCCGGCAGGGGCAGGGAGGTGGGCACGATGATCGGCGCGCGCATCAGGGCGGACACCGCGGTGAGATCGGCCTGGTCGTCGTCGCACACCGAGAGCAGATCGTGGAGGTCCACGATGCCGATCACGTCGTCGGAGTCGTCGCCGACGACCGGGTAGCGGGTGTGGCCGGTGGCCATCTTGGACAGGACCTCGTTGACCGTGTCCTCCGCGCGGACCACATCGGTGCGGCTCCGCGGGATCATGGCGTGCTCGGCGGGTTGTCCGGGGAAGTCGAGCATCCTGTCCAACAGGTCGCTGAGCTCCTCGGACAACTCGCCGGTCTCTTCGGACTCGGCGACGATGTGCTCCAGGTCGCGGGCGGTGGCGGAGTGCTCCTTGTCATGCACCGGCTCGATACCGACGGCCTTGAGCAGCGCCTCGGACGCCTTGTCGAACAGACCGATGAGCCAGCCGAACAGAGCGAGGTAGATCGTGGTGGACCGGGCCAGCCAGCGTGCGACCGGCTCCGGCTTGGCGATGGCCAGGTTCTTGGGCACCAACTCGCCGAAGATCATCTGCACGACCGTCGAGAAGAGCAGTGCCAGCACCGTGCCGACCACCACGCCGACTCCCTGCGGCACGGACGCCAGGCCGAGGAGTTCGCCGATCGAGCGGCCGATGAGCGGTTCGGCCACGTAACCGACGACCAGGGTGGTGACGGTGATACCGAGCTGGGCGCCCGAGAGCATGAAGGATGTTCGTCTGGTCACGCCGAGGACGCGTGCCGCCGCCGGGTCGCCCTTCTCCGCCGCGGCCCCCATCCGGGAGCGGTCGACGGCCATGAACGCGAACTCCTGGGCCACGAAGTAGCCCGTGAGCGCGGTGATCGCCAGGACCACCACGACTCCGACGAGTAGTGAGAGCGCGATGCTCATCCGGTGTTCCCCCTTCCGAGAAGGGGGCTGATAGATCGGGCCGGTGTATCGGCTCGGCTCACTGGAGGTGCTCCTGCGCTTTCGTCGGGGTCGCCCACGGGCCGGTGCCCGGGGTGACTACCGATTGTCCCGCCCATCGCCGGAAATGTCGACTCCGTTCCGGCGTGTGGCGTCGCCGGGCGTGTCAGTGGCCGGCGGAGCGTATCGCCCGGGAGACGGCGTCCAGCGCCATCAGGCGGACCGTGTCGACGTCGGCGGCCACCTCGCCGGTGGCCACGGCGACGAAACCGTCACCGTCGTACCGGGTGTGCGGCGGTGTCAGCGCCCGGGAGAGCCCGTCGTGGGCGCCCTGTGCGACGACGAAGCACGCGGTCTTGTCCAACCTCGCGTTGGTCATCACCACTCCGATGGTGGTGTGGACCCGATCGGAGGTGTAGTCGAACGGCGGGACCAGGTTCGCGACACTGTCGAGGTCGACCTCGGTGCCGCCCGGGTCGACGTCCCCGTAGGCGTTCACCGCGCACAGCGCCCCCACGACCAGGTCGCCCAGTGTGCTCTCCGCGTACCGGATCCCGCCCGCACGGAGGTTCTCCACCCCGCGCCACTGCGACGTGAACGCCCCGGTCCCCGCACCGAGCTGCCCCACCTCGAACCGCGGCCCGCTCGCCGCGACCGCGGCGGAGTAGCCGTCCTCCGCCGTCGGCCGGACCTTCGGGTCGCCGACCCCGAGGTCGAACAGCGCCAGGGTCGGCACGATCGGGACGCGTCCACCGGGAGTGGGCACACCCCGCCCGGCCTCCTCGAGGAACCGCATCACCCCCTCGGCGGCGGCCAGGCCGAACGCCGATCCGCCGGTGAGGAGGACCGCGTCGATCGAGGTCACGGCCTTGTCGGGGGCGAGTGCGTCGAGGTCGCGGGTCGCCGGGGCGCCACCGCGCACCTCTCGTGAGGCCACCGCCCCCTCGGGGAGGAGCACCACCGTGCACCCCGTCATCGCCGACGGGTCCGTCCAGTGGCCGATCGAGACTCCGGGCAGGCGGGTCCGGGGTGTGCGGGGCTCCATCGGGCAAAATTAGCGTGCCGACCATCCGACCGGCAACGGTGTCGACCGGCCCCTCAGTCGGCGGAACCCTTCTGCCAGGTGCTCCACGGGACAGCCCAGTCGCCGTTCTGCCAGATCCCCTGCTCCGGGCCGCCGGTGTTGCGGACCTCGACGATGTCCCCGGCGACCGCCTGGTCGAAGTACCAGGACGCGTCGTCCGGGGAGAGGTTGAGGCATCCGTGCGAGACGTTGGTGTTGCCCTGGGCCCACATCGACGAGGCGAGGGCGTGGAAGTAGATGCCCTCGTTGGTGAGACGGACCCCGTGGTCGACGGTCACTTTGTAGCCGACGTCCAGCGGCAGACCGTAGGTCGACGAGTCCATGAGCACCGAGCTGGCCTTGTCGAGGACCGTGTAGACGCCCCGCTGGGTCCAGAAGTGCATGCTCACACCGTTGTAGGTCGCCCACCCGCCCTTGCCCATCGACGTGGGCATGGTCTTGACCAGCTCCTGGTTGTGGAACACCGAGACCGTCTTGGTGACGTCGTCGGCGATGGCCACCCGTCGGTCACCGATGGTGAAGTCGACCTCCGCGCCCTCTCCGCCCCACTGGCCGCCGCCGAGGTTCCGGCCCTCGGTGTCCAGGTCCACGTGGACCCGGGTGCCGGTGGCGTAGTAGTCCCTCGGGCGCCAGTGCGCGGTGGTGTCGTCGAGCCAGAACCAGTTGCCCTCGACCGCGGGCTCGGTGGTGACCGTCATGTGCTTCTCCACGGTGGCGCGGTCGGCCACCGGCTGATCGAATCTGGCGCCCACGATGATCCCGACGCCGTACTCCCGGCCCGACTCCAGTGCGCCACCGCCCGGGGTGACCAGTGTGGGGCTGATGATGGACTGAGGATTGGCCATGGTGAACGTGCGAGTGTCGGTCCTCGGGCCGCCCGTCGCACCCCGATAGGTGACGTCCAGGGTGTAGGTGCGCCCGTACCCGAGGGTGACCGCCGGCTCCCACGAGGTCGCGTCCCGTGACAACTCGCCCTCGATCTCCTTGCCCGCGTCGTTGGTGAGGACCACCTCGGTCAGGGAACCGTTCTCGACCCGGGCCCGGACGCCGTCCACCACGGCGACCTCCGTGGCCCCGTCGACCGGGGTGACCTGGAGTGTCGCCGGAACCGGAGCCTGAGACGTCTCGGTCGGGGTGGTCTCCCCGGCCGAACCCGTGGGGACGGGGATGGTGCATCCGGTCGCGATGAGCAGGAGGGCGAGTAGCCCGGCGAGGAAGACGAGGGGGACCTGCGCCGCCGAGCGCGAGAGGTACCCGGACCGGGACAAGGACATGCGTGACTCCGAGACAGAACTGGGGGTGTACCGGTGAGCACCGGCTTATGTGCACATGATGCACGCCGGGTCCGACACGACGCGAACCCACACGGGCGCCTCCGGCGTGTCGTTGTGGAGTTGTGACCGGATCGGGCCGGGAGGTCCCCGGAATGTGAGCTGCGTCTCGGGTGGCGGGGTGCCGGCCACGGTCCCGCGCCGCGCCACCGAGGAGGCGCACGGAGCGGGGCGGAGGAGTACAACGGAGGCCATGAGTATCGAACGCCCTGTGACCATCATCGGCGGCCACGGCAAGGTCGCCCTCCGCGCCGCCCGGATCCTGTCGGAGGCGGGTGCCCAGGTCAACTCCGTCATCCGGAATCCGGACCAGGCCGACGACATCCGCGAGGTGGGCGCGACTCCCGTCGTCGCGGATGTCGAGACGCTCGACGTGGAGGGCCTGCGGGAGGTGCTGCGCGACAGCGGCTCCGTGGTGTGGGCCGCCGGCGCCGGTGGCGGGAGCGCCGACCGCACCTACGCGGTCGACCGCGACGCGGCGATCCGCTCCATGGACGCCTCCGCGGAGGAGGGGGTCGAGAGGTACGTCATGATCTCCTATGACGGGGCCCGCACCGACCACGGGGTGCCCGAGGACGACTCGTTCTACCCGTACGCGCAGGCCAAGGCCGCCGCGGATGCCCATCTCCGGGAGTCCGACCTGCAGTGGACGATCCTCGGTCCGGGGATGCTCACCGACGACGCCGGAGGCGAGTCGATCGGCGTGGGCGCCGACAAGCGCGAGGACCGGGCCACGAGCCGGGACGTCGTGGCCGCCGTCACGGCAGCGGTACTGCGACGGCCGGACACCGTCGGTCGCACAATCGAGTTCTCCGACGGCGAGACCCCCATCGGTGAGGCACTGACCAGGGAGTGACGCGCGGGTGACCCGGCCGGGGCGGGTCGTTCACGAGATGGGCGGGGCACCGCGCCGGGGGCGGCACGGCTATCCTCGACCGGTGCGAATCCTGGTGGGCGGCTCGTGGATCACGGTGTCCTGCGCACTTCTCACCGCGTTGTGGAGCGTCCCGCAGTTCCTGGCGACCGGCACCGTCACCCTGAGTTCGCACCCACTCTTCGTGATCCTGTTCCTGTTCCCCGCGCAGATCGGGGTGCCGGTGTGCCTGCTCGTGGCACTGAACTCGGTACTGTTGCTCTCCCGCGGCCGCCTGGTCACCAGCCCGCGACGGTTCCTGGCCGGGGGCCAGATCCTCACGGTCGCGCTGTTGGGCATCTGCGCGTTGCTCCTGGTCCTGCCGACCACGTTCGGGCGGGAGTTCATCGTGATGGCGCTGGCCTTCCAGGTGGGGCAGGTCGTGGTGGCCGTGGGGCTCGCACTCCATCTCCTGCGCCGCCGCCCGGAGACGGCCGATCCGACCCCGCCGGTGCCCACCGACCCGTGAACCCGGGCCCACCGACCCGTGAACCCGGGCCCACCGACCCGTGAACCCGGGCCCACCGACCCGTGAACCCGGGCCCACCGACCCGTGTAACCGGGTCCTCTGACCCGTGACCCGGTCGGCCCTGTCCCGGCGAGGCGGGTGTCCGGGCTGACACTATGGGTCCATGCGTGCCATCCACATCTCATCCCATGACGGACCCGCCGCCCTCGAGGTGGTCGACCTCCCAGAACCGGAGCCGGGAGCGGTCCTCATCGACGTCCACGCCGCAGGGGTGACCTTCCCCGAGGTGCTCCAGACCCGCGGGAAGTACCAGATGTCGCCCCCGCTGCCCTTCGTCCCCGGCTCGGAGGTGGCCGGCGTGGTCCGCTCCGCTCCCGAGGGATCCGGTTTCGCCGCCGGCGACCGCGTGTGCGCCTTTCCCGGCCTCGGCGGATTCGCCGAAGTGGTCTCCACCGAGCCCTCACAGGTGTTCCGGCTGCCCGACTCGTTGACCTTCGCCCAGGGGGCGTCCATCCCCATGAACGTCCTGACCGTGCACTTCGCGCTGGCGCACCGCGGCCGGCTCCAGCCCGGGGAGACGGTTCTCGTGCACGGCGCGGGTGGCGGGATCGGGATCGCCGCCACGCAGTTCGCCGTCGCGTCCGGCGCCCGCGTGATCGCGGTGGCCTCCACCGGGGACAAGCGGGAACTGGCACTCAAGGCAGGCGCGTCCGACGCCATCGCGCCGGAGGGGTTCAAGGACGCGGTGAAGGAGCTCACCGGCGGGAAGGGTGTCGACATCGTCGTCGACCCCGTGGGCGGTGACCGCTTCACCGACTCCATCCGGTCCCTCGGACAGGAGGGCCGGATCCTCGTGATCGGGTTCACCGGCGGCGAGATCCCCACGGTCAAGGTCAACCGACTGCTGCTCGGGAACAAGAGCGCCGTCGGGGTGGGCTGGGGCGAGTACTGGATGAGCAACCCCGGTTACCTGCAGAAGCAGTGGACCGAGGTGGAGCCGCTGCTGGCCGCCGGGAAGCTCGACCCGATCGTCGGCGCCGAGTTCCCGCTGGACAAGGCCGCCGAGGCACTGGAGCTCATGGACGGCCGTGGCGCGGTCGGCAAGATCGTGCTCACCACCGGACGCTGAGCGACACCCGTCCCCATGGCCCCGTCGAGGCCGTAGCGCCATCGACAAGAGCGTTCCGCGCACCCCGCTCTCGGCGGATGTGTGCGGAACGCTCTGCACGACGAGCTGGCGGGGCCGACTCTAGAAGGCGCCCTCCGGCATCCGCATGACGTCCAGGTCCAGGGCCTCGATGGTGGCGCGGGCGGCGGCGACCTGCGGCAGGTGGGCCCGCGCGAAGTGGCCGGCCACGACGACCTTGCCGGTGTAGAAGTCGTGGTCGTCGCCCGTCGCGTCGGCCAGTCGGACCGACGCCACCGTCGCCTCGCGGAGCAGCATCCACCCCACCATGAGGTCGCCGACGGCCATGAGCAGCGGCACCGCACCGAGCCCGATCAGGTACAGCGATTCCGGGTCCTCCTGGGCCGACATGAGGTGTCCGGTCAGGGTTCCGACCATGGACTCGACATCCGCCAGGGCGCCCGCCACCGCGGTGCGGACGGACTCGAGCCCGGCGGGGCCGGCCTCGTCGACCGTCCGGTGGATCTGCGCGGCGATGTGACCGAGCGAGGTGCCGCCGTCGCGGATGATCTTCCGGAAGAAGAAGTCCTGCGCCTGGATGGCGGTGGTGCCCTCGTAGAGCGAGTCGATCTTGGCGTCGCGGATGTACTGCTCGAGGGGGTGGTCCTTCAGGTATCCCGAGCCGCCGAAGCACTGCAGCGACTCCGCCAGGCACTGGTAGGAGCGCTCGGACCCCACGCCCTTGACGATCGGGAGCAGCAGGTCGTTGACGGTGTGCGCCAGTTCCGGGCCGGCGCCCGAGACGACCTCCGCGGCCACGATGTCCTGGTGGGCGGCCGCGTAGAGGTACACCGCGCGCAGTCCCTCCGCGTACGCCTTCTGGGTGAGCAGCGACCGGCGCACGTCGGGGTGGTGGATGACGGTGACCTTCCCGGCGTCGGGCTTCCCGGCGTCGGCCATGTCGTTGCCCTGCACGCGCTCCCGGGCGAACTCCAGCGCGTTGAGGTAGCCCGTGGACAGGGTGGAGATCGCCTTGGTCCCCACCATCATCCGAGCGGCCTCGATGGTCTTGAACATCTGCTTGATTCCCAGGTGGGAGTCCCCGGCGAGGAAGCCGACGGCGGGCCGGCCGTGTGCGCCGAACGCCACCTCGCACGTCGCGGAGGCGGTGAGCCCCATCTTCTTCTCGATCCCGGTCACGTACACGCCGTTGCGCTCACCGGGCGCCGCGGTCTCGGGGTCCGGCAGGTACTTGGGGACCAGGAAGTAGCTCAGGCCCTTGGTTCCGGGGCCCGCGCCCTCGGGCCGGGCGAGCACCTGGTGCCAGATGTTCTCGAACAGGTCGCCGGAGTCGGCGCCGGTGATGAACCGCTTGGCGCCCTCGATGTGCCAGGTGCCGTCGGGCTGCTCGATCGCCTTGGCGCGAACGGCGCCCACGTCCGAGCCCACCTCGGCCTCGGTGAGCATCATGGACGAACCGTGGTTGCGGTCGATGATCCGGGCGGCCCACTTCTGCTGCTGCTCGTTGCCGATGGTGTGCATGATCTCGGCGAACAGCGGTCCGGACAGGTACATGAAGATCGACGGGTTGGCCCCGAGGAGGAACTCCGTGATCGCCCAGGTGACCATGCGGGGGGCCGCGACGCCGCCGACGGCGGGGTCCACGCCGACCAGGCCCCACCCACCGTCCTGCCAGGCGCGGACCGAGGCCACGTACTCCGGGGGGAGCGTGACCTCGTGGGTTTCCGGGTCGAACCCGGGGGGGTTCCGGTCGGCGACGGAGAACGAGGCCGCCACGGGCCCCTCCGCCAGCGCGGCGGCCTCCCGCAGCATGGTGCGGACCGTCTCACCGTCGAGCTCTGTGTCGTCCCGCTCCAAGATCTCGTCGAGGCCGAACACCTCGAACAGGACGAACTCCAGGTCACGCGGGTTGCTGCGGTAGTGGGACACTCGGGTACTCCTCGTCGACGCACGGGCGCACCGACCGGCGCGTCAGGGACCTACCGTAGAGCCTGGCAGGCACGTGCGCGAGTCCGTCCGGAGCGTGCTCCGATTCGCCTCAGTTCGCCAGCGTGCGGAGCCTCCGCCCGGCCTCGTCGAGGACCTCGGGCCGTTTGCAGAACGCGAACCGCACCAGGTGCGACCATTCGCCGGAGTAGGCGTCGGTGAACGGCGCGAACGGCACCGCCGCCACGCCGATCCGGCCGGGCAACTCCAGACACCAGGACGCGGCGTCGGTGACGCCGAGCGGTCGCGGATCCGCGGTGAGGAAATAGGTCCCCTGGGTGACGGCGAGGTCCAGCCCGACCCCCGTGAGGATGTCCACCAGCTGGTCCCGCCGGTCCTGCATCTGCGACCGCAGCGCCCGGATCCACCCGTCCTCGTGACGAAGGGCGTGGGCGACCGCCAGCTGCAGCGGCGTGCCGGCGGTGTAGCTCATGTACTGCTTGGCGGCCCGGACGCCCGCGACCAGCTCGGCCGGCCCGGTCACCCATCCGATCTTCCAGCCGGTGCAGTTGAGCATCTTGCCCGCGCTCGAGATCCGCAGGGTCCGCGCGGCCATCCCCGGCAGGGTGGCGATCGAGACGTGCTCGTTGTCGTCGTAGGTCAGGTGTTCGTAGACCTCGTCCGAGATCGCGATCGCGTCGAACTCGTGGCACAACGCCGCGATCTGCTCGAGGTCCTCCCGCGGCAGCACCGCTCCGGTGGGGTTGTGCGGCGAATTGACCAGCACGGCCCGCGTCCGCGGGGAGAACGCCGCCCGCAGGGAGTCCACGTCGAGGCGGAAACGATCGCCCGAGCGGACCATCCTCGCCGCGCGCCTGGTGGCGCCGGCCATCGCGACGGTGGCGGCGTAGGAGTCGTAGTACGGCTCGATCACCACCACCTCGTCGTGGGGCTCCACCAGGCCCACCACCGCACCGGCGATCGCCTCGGTCGCGCCGACCGTCACCAGCACCTCGGTGTCCGGGTCGTGGACCAGACCCGTGTGGCCGGTCTCGTGGGCGACGATCGCGTGCCGGAGTTCGGGCACCCCCGTCCCGGGTGGGTACTGGTTGTGGCCCTCGCGCATGGCACGCACGGCGGCGTCGATCATCGACGCGGGGCCGTCGGTGTCGGGGAAGCCCTGCCCCAGGTTGACGGCCTCGAACCGCACGGCGAGTTGGGTGACCTCGGCGAAGATCGTGGTGGCGTGGGGCTCGAGACGGCGGACGGTCATGTCGTCAGCCTAGGTCCGCCGTCGCCGCCCGATACGATGGACCACATGACCGAGCACCCCGCCGCCGCATCCGTCTCCGTCGGACCGTGCACGCAGCGCCGCACCGTCCTGGCCGCCCTGCCCGGGATCATCCTGCTGCCGGGGATCGCCTCGGCGTGCGGGATGACCGAGCCGGCGGAGCCGCCGTCCACCGTGCAGCAGACGACCGAGGTGCAGGCCACCTCGATCCCCGCCGCGGACGTGCCCGTCGGGACCGCCAAGCAGGTTAAGTCGGGGGACGCGACGGTCATCGTCGCGCAGCCCACACAGGGTGAGTTCGTCGCGTACTCGGCCCGCTGCACCCATCAGGGTGGGACCGTCCAGGTGGTCCGCGACCTGCACCTTCGGTGTCCGCTCCACGGCGCCGAGTACGACGCGACTGACGGCAGCAACACCCTCGCGCCGGCCCCGCGTCCGCTCGACGTGGTCCCGGTGACCGAGTCGAACGGCCAACTGACGATCGGCTGACCCGCGGCGGGGTGCACCAGCGCCCTCCCCTCGTCGAGAAGGGCGTTCCGCACCCGTCGGCCGAGTGAGAATGCGTGGAACGCTCTTATCGACGGTGCGCATATCGACAGCGTGCCGCCCGCGCCTCCCGGGGTGCGGTAGTTGCGGCGTCGCACTCGGTGGGAGTAGAACGGGAACACGTTCTCAGGGCGGGGTGAAATTCCCCACCGGCGGTGATGCCACCGGCTCCATAGCCGGGGGCGAGCCCGCGAGCGCCCCGCACACGCGGCGGGCCGGACATCGAGTCCGGCCAGGCCGCATGCGCGGGGGTCAGCAGACCCGGTGTGATCCCGGGGCCGACGGTCATAGTCCGGATGGAAGAGAACAACGTGTCCCCGAGGGACCGCGGCCCGGCCGTGGAACCGTGGGCGATGCGGCATAAGCCCTGGGCCGTCTGTGTTGAGCCCGTGAAAGGGGCACACGATGAGCCTTCTCGTCTCATTCCTCGACGCGCAGTTGATGATCGGCGGAGTGCCGATCCTGTGGCGCGAGATCATCGGCAATGTCTTCGGCCTGGCCGCCGCGATCGGCGGGATGCGCCGCGTGGTGTGGGCCTGGCCGGTGGGGATCGTCGGCAACCTCACGCTGCTCACCGTCTTCCTCGGCGGCGTCTTCCACACCCCGCAGGACGTCGACCTCTACGGTCAGGCCGGACGGCAGGTCATGTTCCTCGCCGTCGGGCTCTACGGCTGGTGGCGCTGGTCGCGGGACCGTCGGATCAGCGCGGCCCTGCCCGGGCAGGCGGGGGTCGAGGCCGTCGCGGTCCATCCGCACTGGGCCACGGGCCGGCAGCGGGCGGGGCTCGTCGCAGGGATGATCGTCGGCACGCTGGTCTTCGGCTGGATCTTCTCCGAGCTCGGGTCGTGGGGCCCGTGGGCGGACGCGTGGATCTTCACCGGCTCGATCCTGGCCACCTACGGCATGGCCCGCGGGTGGACGGAGTTCTGGCTGCTGTGGATCGGCGTCGACATCGTGGGTGTACCGCTGCTGCTCAAGGCCGGGTACTACCCGTCGGCGGCGCTCTACCTGGTGTACGGGGCGTTCGTCATCTGGGGGTTCGTGGTGTGGTGGCGCGTCGACCTGGCGGAGCGGGCGGGGGAGTCGTCTCCCGGGGAGCGGTCGGAGCAGGTGGCTGTGGGCTGACGCCCGCGGTCGGGCCTCGCCTCGAGGCTTGCGCCCGACCGCCCGCGCCTCGCCGAAGGGTCGGACCCGCTCACGTTTCCCCGGGGTGGGCTCCGGCGATCGGGCAGATATGCGACCACTCGGCGGACGCCCCGGGTGTCAGACCGCCGTGACCCGAGGGGCCCCAGCCGCCCCCGCCGCACGCCGCGGTCGCACAGCAGCCACCACGATCAACGACAGTGCAGCGAGCGCGAACCCGAGCCCGCGGAACTCGATCCACGCGAACACCAGCCCCGAGAGCAGGCCGCCCGCCGCGCCGGACAGCGCCACGGCCACGTCGGCCTGGCCCTGGACGGTCGCGCGAACCGAGGTGGGAACGGAGGTGGTGAGGACGGTGGTGCCGGCCACCAGGCCCAGGCTCCACCCCAGCCCCAGCAGGATCAGCGCCGTGGTGACCAGCACCGTCGACTGCGGTGGCGACACAGCGGCGAGCACGCCCGAGGTCAGCAGCACCAGACCCGCCGAGACGGCGACGAGCCGCGTGCCGAACTTGTCGACAAGGTAGCCGGACAGCGGCGCCGGCAGGAACATCGCCGCCACGTGCAGAGAGATCACCAACCCCACCACGGTCACAGCGTGATCATGCGCACGCATGTGGACCGGGGTCATGGTCATGAGGCCGACCATCACGAACTGCGTCAGTGCCATCACCGCGACTCCGGTGATCACATCGCCCGTCCAGATGCGGGCGGGGGCATCCGCCCCGGCGTGGGAGGACGTGATGTCGGGAACCGCGGCGCCGGAGAATGCGGGCCCGGGGACCGCGGCGCCGGAGACCGCGGCGGTCGTGACCCCGGGGGACGACGTGATCGACGACGGCGAGGGGGTCGCCGAGCCCACCGCCGCCGTCTCCCGCCTCCGCGCCTCGAGCAGCGGATCAGGCCTGAGCAGCAGGGAGATGACGAGCGCAGCGCCGCCGTAGGCCACCGCCGCGAGGAGGAACGGTCCGGCCAACGGGAGCAGGCCGAGCGATTCGGCGACAGCGCCCGTCGGACCCACGAGGTTGGGCCCGGCCACGGCCCCCGCGGTGGTTCCCAGCAGGACGTACGACAGCGCCCGACCGCGGCGCTCGGGGGTCGCCAGGTCGGCTCCGGCGTAGCGGGCCTGCAGGTTGGTGGCGGTTCCGGAGCCGTAGATGACGAACGACAGGAACAGCAGCGGCAGGGATTCGATGGACGTCGCCACGACGATCCCGATCGCCCCGAGCGCCCCGAACGCGAAGCCCGCGGCCAATCCGGGGCGCCGCCCCCGCGCCTGGGACAGCTTGCCCACGGCGACCGCGGCGAGCGCGGACCCGCCGGTGAACAGCGCCGAGGGCAGGCCGGACAGGCCCGGTCCGCCGAGCAGGTCCTCGGCGAGCAGCGCGCCCACCGTCACGCCGGCGGCCAGTCCCGCGCCGGCGAGCAACTGCCCCAGGACCAGGACGGTCAGGACCCGACGTTGCACCCGGTCGTGAAGCTGAACGGGGTCGGCGCCGGGGTCCGCGGTGGGGGCTGCAGCGGTATCCCCGGTATCCCCGGTGTTCGCGGTGCCCCCGGGTGCCCCGGAGTCCCCACGTTCCCGGCTCACCTGTCGACCCACGACCTGGCGTGGAGGAGCACGTCGACCGCGGTCGCCTTCCCCGCCGGCCTCAGGTCGTGGCGCAGCGAGACCACCTCGAGCCCCTGGGCGCCGAGGGCCAGGTCCGCGATCCCGGGGAGCACCGTCGGGTCCTGCGGCCCGCCGACGCCGCGACGCAGGTTCTCGGCGGCGTGCCCGAGGTACACCAGGTGCCCGCCGGGGCGCAGCCATCCGCCGGCGTTGCGCAGGACGCGGGTGAGGCTCTCCATCTCGAGGTGGAGGAACCCGATGACGACGAGGTCCACGGACTCCTCCGGTGACCAGGTGGTGGCGTCGCCGACCACCCAGTCGACGCTGCCGCTGCGGCCGTCGTCGGAGTCCTTGGCGCGGGCCTGGTCGATCGCGACCTCGGAGAAGTCGACCGCCGAGACCTGCCACCCGTGTGCGGCCAACCATCGCGCGTGCCTGCCGTCGCCGCACGCCAGGTCCACGGCGGTGTCCACGGGCAGACCGGCGTCCTCGGCGCCCGTCACCTCCGCGACGATGCGTGCTGCGGGGGTGGTGCCCCACACGTCGGGCTGGGCGAGGTATCGGGCGTTCCAGTCGGAGGCGTCCACGTGCGGCGGTCCTTTCGGTACTGCTTCTCGATGCTGCTTCTGGGTGGTACTGCTTCTGGGGATACTGCTTCTGATCAATGGAATTCTGCGTGGCGCCGCGTCTCGTCGGTGCTGCACCCGGGTGTGGCCGGGGCGGCGGGGGCGACTCGATTCACGGGCGCCGGAGCCACCGCAGGTGTTCGTCGTCGCCCTGCAGCTCCAGTCTCCTCCACAGGACGCTGCCCGGCACGGCCTGGCTGGGGTGACACTCCACGGCGGCGAGTTGCGCCGTGCGGTCGACGGTCAGCAGCAGGTCGATCTCGTCGCCGGTCCGCCCGAGGAATCCGGCGTATCCCTCGGCCGCGAGTCTCCCGCAGATCTCCTCCGGGAGGGTCCACGCCACCACGGGGAGTCCGTGCCGGTCGGCCACCCTGGTGGCCGCGGCGGTGGCCGCCACGTGGTCCGGGTGACCGCTGATCCCGGTGGAGTCGAAGACGACGAGGCCCTCGGGCCGGGTCCATTCCAGTGCACGCTCGACCTCGTCGTCGAGCACGGACGACTCGAGGCCCGCCAGGCCACCGTCGGGCAGGTCGCGCAACGTGACCCGCCTCGCCCCGAGGGCGTCCGCCGCGGCGCGTAGTTCGTATTCCCGGATCCGTGAGAGGTCGCCCTCGACGCCGTGGAGCGTGGAGGCCTCGCCCCTGGTCAGGCAGAGGACGTCCACGCCCGCGCCGCCGTCGGCGAAGGTCGACAGCACGGCGCCGAGGCCGAACGACTCGTCGTCGGGGTGGGCGACCACGGCCAGAACTGAACCCCAGCGTGGGAGTGCGGTCGTCTCGGTCATCTCCGCGTTCCTTTCCTCGAGCGGCTCCGGAACTTCTCGATACCCGGTACCGTATCGCCTCATGGGTGTTGCTCGCGAACGGTCGGACGTCTCGCTCTTCGCGCGGGTCTGGGTCGCGGCCGGCCCGGTGCTCGAGAGGGTCGGACTGGCCAGGGCCCGGCGCCGGTTGGTGGACGGACTGTCGGGGACGGTCGTGGAGGTGGGCGCGGGCAGTGGCGTGACGTTCCAGCACTACCCACCGGAGGTCACGAGGGTGGTGGCGATCGAACCGGACCCGCACCTCCGTGCCCACGCGCGGCGCTATGCGGCCCGTGCGTCGGTGCCGGTCGAGGTGGTGGATTCCGTGGCGGAGGCGCTGCCACTCGCGGACGGCGAGGCCGACGCGGTGGTCTTCGGGCTCGTCCTGTGCACTGTCCCCGACGTCCCGGCGGCCCTGGCCGAGGCGGACCGGGTACTCGCTCCCGGGGGAGAACTACGACTGCTCGAACACGTCCGGGCGGCGGGACGACTCGGGCGGGTGGCCGACCGGATCACGCCGGTGTGGAGCCGGCTCGGCGGGGGATGTCGCCCGAACCGGGACACCGGGCAGACGCTCTCCGAGGCCGGGTTCGACGTCTCCGGACTCAGGACCCGACCGTTCCCGCCGGTGCTCCCGCTGACTCCGATGCTCAGCGGTTCGGCGCGGCGTCGGTGACCAGACGCCCGGCCCCCGCGTCGTCCGCGCCGTCTGCGCCGTCCCCGCGGGCGGGAACCGCACACGCCTCGTCGGCACGCGTCCCGTCGGCACACCCCCCGTCCATGCAGGGGCGCGCCCGCCACCGGTAGACCACGGCGCCGGCCAACAGCAGCAGCGACACGGCTGCGAGCCACGGCTGGAGCGGGGCCCACACCCCGAGTGCGCCGGTGGTCCCCAGCAGGAGCAACACGATCTTGTTGCACACGGGGCACGCCACCGCGAACCACGCCGTCATGACTCCGGCCGTGACGAGGCCGGGACGGTCCGCACCGCCCCCGCCGGCACGGGCCGCGGTGCCCGTCTCGCGCGCGGACCTGATGCCGAACCAGGCCGCGGTGAGCAGCACCGTCGCCGCGAGAACGGGGTACTCCCACCAGCGCACCGGAATCTCCCGGCCGAACAGCGGGTTGGGCAGGATGTCCGTCGGGAGTCCGACGACGAGGAACGTCGCGAGTGCCGCCAGGGCCGCACGGCCGGGAGCGAGGACCGCGGAGGGCCGGGTCGGGGCGGAGAGCGCGGGAGTGGTCACCGGGCCAACTCCTCGCGGACCTCGCACATCGGGGGGCGCTCGCCGGGGGAGACGTCGACGGTCTCGGCGCGGAACCCGCCCCCGACCGGATCGCGGCGGTGCAGAGTGAGGGTGTCGCCCGGGGCGTGGGCGTCCGGTGCCCGGCCGTGGCGGCGCAGTCGACTGAGCACCGCGAGGTGCTGGTGCATCGCCATCACCGCGAGTGCCGAATCGGGCGAGTGGCGGTGTGTGCGCCGACCCAGGTCCACCTGGGCGAGGGCGTCCAGTCCGAACGACTCGAACAGGTCCACCAGGATCCCGATGTCCACCCCGTACGCACCGGCGAAGGGGATCGACTCGAGAGCCTGTCGCGTCCCGGCGTACTCGCCGGCCAGCGGCTGCACGAACCCGGCCAGGGCGGGCCAGTGGGCTGCCAGCAGCGGTCGGGCGACGAGCTCGGTCACCCGGCCCCCGCCCGCGGGCAGGACGGTTCGCCCGTCGTCCAGCGGACGCTCGTAGGCGCCCTTGCAGAACACCACCCCGGGCTCGGTGAGCAGCGGCCCCAGCAGGCCGGTCGCGAACGCGGGGTCGAAGTCGCGCAGGTCGGAGTCGAGGAAGGCGACGACGTCACCGTCGGTGGCGGCGAGGGACTTCCACAGCGCCTCGCCCTTGCCCGGGACGTCCCCCAGGGCGGGCAGCACGTCCCCCTGCGCCACCACCCGGGCGCCGGCCGCGCGGGCCACCTCCGCGGTGCCGTCGACGCTGTGGGAGTCGATCACCACCAACTCGTCGATGAGTGGCACCCGCTCGACCAGCTCGGACCGGAGCGCGGCGACGATCACGCCGACCGTCGACTCCTCGTTCCGGGCCGGGAGCACGACGGACACCCGCCGACCGGCCTTGGCCGCGACCAGGTCCTCGGCGCGGAAGTCTCCGGCCAGGTAGGTGCGTCGCACCGACCAGTCGCGGACGGGGTCGACCCGGTCCGCGAGGGGGGTACGCGCGTTCTCGCTCACCCCCGCGATCCTGCCAGAGGTATCCGACGAGCCGCCGCCGTGGGACGGACCCGTTCACCCGGGTGTGCCACGATGCACACCATGGACTTCTCACCCTCACCCCGCGCGGCCGAGCTCACCGCGGCGGTCCGCGAGTTCATCGACACGCACATCACCCCGGTCGAGCCGGGGATCCACGCCGACATCGCCCGCCGCCGTCTGGCCGGCGAGGACCCCTGGGCGGTCGATCCGCGGATCACCGAACTGCAGGGCAGGGCGCGCGAGCAGGGACTGTGGAACCTCTTCCTGCCCGCCGGGCACGAGGGCCCCTACGCCGAGCGCTACGGCACCCACGGGGGGACCGGCCTGACCAACACCGACTACGCGCCCGTCGCCGAGGAGATGGGGAGGTCGTTCATCGCGCCCCTGGTGTTCAACTGCAACGCCCCGGACACCGGCAACATGGAGGTCTTGCTCAAGTACGGGTCGCAGGAGCAGAAGGACCGCTGGCTGGACCCGCTCCTGGACGGGAGGATCCGCAGCGCCTTCCTCATGACCGAGCCGGAGGTGGCCTCCTCCGACGCCTCCAACATGGCGGCCACCGCGCGGGTCGAGGGCGACGAGGTGGTGCTGGACGGCCGCAAGTGGTGGTCCACCGGGGTCGGCCACCCGGACTGCGAGGTGGGCATCTTCATGGGTGTGTCGGACCCGGACGCCCACCGGTACCTGAGGCACTCGATGGTCCTGGTGCCCATGGACGCCCCCGGGGTGCGCGTCGAGCGCATGCTCACCGCACAGGGTGTCTACGACGAACCGCTCGGCCACGGTGAGGTGTCCCTCGAGGGCGTGCGTCTGCCGGTGGAGAACATCATCACCGGACCCGGGCGGGCCGCCGAGATCGCGCAGGGTCGGCTCGGCCCCGGCCGCGTCCACCACTGCATGCGGCTCATCGGGCTGTCGGAGATGGCGCTCGACCTGGCCTGCCGTCGTGCCTCGGGCCGGGTCGCCTTCGGCAAACCCGTCGTCAACCTGGGCGGGAACCGGGAGCGGCTCGCCGAGGCCCGGATCGCCATCGACCAGGCCCGCCTGCTGGTGCAGCACGCGGCCTGGAAGCTCGACACCGAGGGGCAGGCGGCCGTGGAGGTCAGCGCCATCAAGGCCGCCGTGCCGAAGATGGCCCAGAAGGTGATCGACATGTCGTTGCAGCTGCACGGCGGCGGCGGGATGAGCGACGACTTCCCACTCGCCGGCGCCTACGCCACCGCGCGCTCGCTCCGCCTGGCCGACGGCCCCGACGAGGTCCACCTCGGTGTGGTCGCCCGGGCGATGCTCGCGCCGTACCGCGACGCCGCCGGAGCCACTACGGATGCAGAGTCGGGCCGATGAGCCGACCGCACGGGGCCTCGCCCCTGAGCCGCAGGATCCCGGGCGCGGGCGTGGTGCGCAGGGAGGACGCGTTCGACGTGGAGGCGGTCGCGGCCTGGCTGCGTTCCGTCACCCCCGACCACGCGGACGTCCTGGCGGGAGTGGACCTGGGTGACGACGACGAGCCGGTCATCCCCGAGGTGAGCCAGTTCTCGGGAGGCGCGTCCAACCTCACCTACGTGTTGCGATATCCCGGCGTGGACCTGGTGCTGCGCCGCCCGCCGACCGGCACCAAGGCCCGCGGCGCCCACGACATGAAGCGCGAGTACCGCGTCCAGTCGGCGCTCCGCCCGGTGTACCCGCTGGTGCCCCGGATGGTGGGGTTCTGCGACGACCAGTCGGTGATCGGGTCCGACTTCTACGTGATGGAGCGACTCGAGGGCACGATCCTGCGCAAGGACCTCCCCCGGGAACTCCGCGCGGACAGGGCCACCATCCGGCGTCTGTCCGAACGGGCGGTCGACGCCCTGGTGGACCTGCACGCCGTCGACGTCCGGGCCGCCGGCCTGGACGACCTCGACCGTGGCGAGGGCTACGTGCGCAGGCAGGTCGAGGGGTGGTCGGCCCGCTACCGCCGCGCGCGGACCCCCGACGTGCCCGACTTCGCGCCGGTGATGAAGTGGCTGGACGCCAATCAGCCGGACGACGTGGGCCACTGCCTGGTCCACAACGACTTCCGCTTCGACAACCTGGTCCTCGACCCCGGCGACGTCACCTCCGTCATCGGCGTCCTGGACTGGGAGATGGCGACCGTCGGTGACCCGCTCATGGATCTGGGTAGTGCCCTGGCCTACTGGGTCGAGGACGGGGACGGCCCGGTGTTCAAGGCGTTCCGGCGCCAGCCCACTCACGCGCCCGGGATGCTCACCCGGTGGGAGGTCGTCGAGCGCTACGCCGAGCGGTCGGGCCTGGCGATCAGCGAGGACGACTGGCGGTTCTACGAGGTCTTCGGACTGTTCCGCCTCGCGGTGATCGCCCAGCAGATCAACCACCGCTTCTTCCACGGTCAGACGACGAACCCGGCGTTCCGCGCGTTCCGGCCCGCGGTGGGGTTCCTCGAACAGCGGTGCCTGCGCATCATCCGCACCGGCGAGGGGCGGCTGACGCCCACCCGGATCAGCCCGCGCGACGTGATCCCCGAGCTGCTCGCGGTGCCCAGGGTCGTCCTGCCGCTGCTCGCGGGCGGGGTGCACGACGCGCGCCAGAAGATCGGCGGGCTCCTCGGTGGCCTGCCGGGGACGGGGAACCGCACGTGACGGGGGTCGATCGTTGATGGGGGCCATCCACCTGGTCCGCCACGGGCAGGCCTCGTTCGGGAGCGGCGACTACGACCGGCTCTCCGAGACCGGCCACCTCCAGGCCCGGCTCACGGGCCGGGACATGGCGGCGCGCGGACTGCGGCCCGACGTGGTGATCCACGGCGGCCTGAGGCGACAGCGCGAGACCGCGCAGGGCCTGGTCGAGGGCCTGCGAGAGGGCCTGGGAGAGGACCTGGGAGAGGGTGCCGGGTGGGACTGCCCGGTCGAGTGCGACGACCGCTGGGCCGAGTACGACGCCGACGAGGTGCTCACCGCGGCCCGGGCGGCCGGGGTGAGTGCCGGGCACGCCACCCTCGATTCGGCGGGCTCCTCGGGCGAGGCCAAGCAGGCGTTCCAACGTCAGCTCGACGCGGCGCTCGGGCACTGGGCCGGGCTCGAGGCGTTCGAGACCTACCGGGCGGCCGCGGACGCGGCGATCGCGGACGCGGCGGCGCGGTCCGGGTCCGGGCGCACGACGGTGGTGGTGAGCTCGGCCGGAACCATCTCGTTGGCGGTCGCGGGCCTGTTGGCCGACCCGGAGGGCGTGGTGGGGTTGTGGACCCGCCTGCAACGCGTGACCGTCAACACGGGAGTGGCCCGCGTCGTGGTGGGTCGCGGCGGGATGACCTGCATCGCGGTCAACGAGCACCAGCACCTGGAGCGGGCCGCCGGGCCGGAGGACCCGCGGGGTCTGATCACGCTGCGGTGACCCGGCTTCCGATCCCCTTTAGGTGACCGAAGCGTGGCGCCGGTCGCCGTATCGTACGACTGTGGCGGCCGGACACGGCGGCCGTCCGACTGTCAGGAGAGCCCCGATGCCCACATTCCAGCGCGGTCACACGACCATCGCCTACACCGACACCGGCGTGCCCGCCGGTCGTGAGGACGCTCCCGTGGTGTTCTTCGCCCACGGTCTGCTCTTCTCCGGGTGGATGTTCCAGCACCAGATCGCCCACCTGCGGGACAGGTACCGGTGCGTGACCATCGACTTCCGTGGGCAGGGCGACTCGCCCCGCGCGCTCGGTGGGTACGACATGGACACGCTGACGGTGGACGTCAGCGAACTCCTGCGGCACCTGCAGATCCCCGTGGTGAACTTCGTCGGCCTGTCCATGGGCGGCTTCGTCGGGATACGGCTCGCGGCCCGCAACCCCGAGATCGTGCACTCCCTCACCCTGCTCGACTCCGCCGCCACCGCGGAGGAGCCGGCCAACCGCAGCAAGTACAAGACCCTGTCCAAGGTGTACCGCGTCGCCGGGATGAAGCCGCTGCGGTCCCGCGTGGCGCCGATCATGCTCGCCGACCGCAACCTCTCGGCACCCTGGGTCGAGGAGTGGATGGCGATGCTCGAGCGCACCGACCGCGCTGGTCTGGTCAAGGCCATCGAGTCGGTCGCGGACCGGGATCCGTGCGAGGACGAGGCCATCCGGATCATCGCTCCGACGCTGGTCGTGGTGGGTGCGGAGGACGCGGCCACCCCGCCGGACAAGTCGCGCCGGATCGCCGAGCTCATCGCCACCACGAGCTTCCACGAGATCCCCGGTGCGGGTCACTCGCCGACCATGGAACGGCCCGACGAGGTCAACGCCATCCTCGAGGCGTTCCTCTCCGAATACAACGCGTGAGGGCGAGGGAGACGATGACAACCGGGAGCACCGCGACGGACAGTGACGCGTCCACCGGAGGCTGGGTCGGCGTGCTCACGGGGAAGCTCACCGCCTGGCTGATCCTCGCGGCGGTCCTGCTCGTGTCCGGCGCCGTCTTCGCGCTCGCGTCCTCCGAGGGCGCGTCCGAGGCACCCCAGACGTTGCCGGACACCTCCGAGGCCGCCCTCGTCTCCCAGATCCAGCAGGAATTCCCCGACGCGGGGTCGGTGCCGGCGGTACTGGTGGTCACCAGGCAGGACGGTGGCGAGCTGGGCCCGCAGGGGATCGCCGCGGCCGTGGGGGCGGGTGAGCGGATGGCTGAGGTCGTCGGCGCCGCGCCCCAGGGACCGATCCCCTCCGAGGACGGCGCCGCCGCGCTGATGCTGGTGCCGGTCGAGGCCGAGTCGATCTCCAACGAGCAGGGCAGCGAGCTCGTCCGCGAGATGCGCGACGCCGTCGCCGACGGCCTCGACCCCGGTCTGGAGGCGCAGCTCACCGGCGGGCCCGCCTTCGCCGCGGACACCGCTGCCGCCTTCGAGGGCGCGGACTTCCGGCTGCTGGCCGCCACGGCGACGGTCGTCGCGGTGCTCCTCATCATCACCTATCGCTCGCCGGTGCTGTGGCTCGTCCCGCTCGTCGTGATCGCCGTCGCCGACCGGGTGGCCTCCCTGCTGGTGGCGACGGTCGGCGAGGCCGTCGGCGTGACCGTCGACGGCTCCACGTCCGGCATCGTCTCGGTCCTGGTGTTCGGCGCGGGTACCAACTACGCGTTGCTGTTGGTCTCCAGGTACCGCGAAGAGCTGCGGCGGACCGAGAACCGGCGACAGGCGTTGCGTGATGCCTACCGGGGAGCGGTCCCCGCCATCATCGCAAGCAACGTCACCGTGGTGCTGGCACTGCTGATGCTGTTGCTCGCGACCCTGCCCAACTACCGTTCGCTCGGGCTCTCCGCGGCCGTCGGCCTTCTCGTCGCCCTGGCGTACGCCCTCGTGGCGCTGCCGGCGGCGCTGGCCGTGTGCGGTCGTGGGTTGTTCTGGCCTTTCGTCCCCCGGCCGCACCGCGACTCCGAGCGCACGGGCACGCGCACCGGCGCACGCGCCCGGGTGACCGCCCCCACGACTCCCGAGGACTTCCGCGAGGACGTCCCGTCCGGCGTCTGGGGCCGCATCGCCTCCGGGGTGGTCAGGCGTCCGGTCCGTGTCCTGATCTCGTGCGTACTGATCCTCGTGATCCTCGCGTTCGGGTTGCTGGGCACCCGGATCGGCCTGAGCCAGACGGAGCAGTTCCGAACGCCGTCCGAGGCCGCGGCCGGTCTGGAGACCGCCGCCGAGCACTTCCCGGCCGGCGTCACGGACCCGGTCACCGTGCTCACCCGCACCGGCACGGAGGCGCAGGTCACGGAGGTGGCCGAGGGCGTGGAGGGCGTGGTGTCCGCCATGCCGGCCGGTGAGTCGGGGACCGGGTGGAGCCGCATCACGGTGACCCTCGACGCCGCCCCCGCGACCGACCGGTCGGAGGACAGCGTGGTGGCGTTGCGCTCCGCGGTCGACCAGGTCCCCGGATCCGAGGCGATCGTCGGCGGATCGGTGGCCGAGGGCGTCGACACCTCCGACGGGAACCTCCGCGACCTCGCGCTGATCGCACCGCTCATCCTCCTTGTGGTGTTCGTCGTCCTGGTCCTGGCGCTACGGGCGTTGATCGCGCCGCTGCTGCTGCTGGGCGCGACGGTGTTGTCGTCGCTCGCGGCGCTCGGGCTGGGGACCTTCGTCACCACCCAGATCCTGGGTTTCCCCGGCCTGGACGTGTCGGTCCCGCTGTACAGCTTCCTGTTCCTCGTCGCCCTTGGCGTGGACTACTCGGTGTTCCTGATCATCCGCGCCCGGGAGGAGGCGGCCACGCACTCGACCCGCGAGGCCATGGTCCGGGCGGTCGCCCTCACCGGCGGCGTGATCACCTCCGCGGGAATCGTGCTGGCCTCGGTGTTCGTGGTGCTGGGCGTCCTGCCGTTGATCGTGCTCACCCAGGTCGGCGTGATCGTGGCCCTCGGCGTCCTGCTGGACACCTTCGTCGTGAGGACCCTCGTGGTGCCGGCTCTGTTCACCCTGGTCGGGGAGCGGGTCTGGTGGCCTGGCGATCCCCGACGCGGCGTCACGCCCGCGGGCGAGCCCACCACCGGCGGTCCAGACGCATCCGCATCCGCAGCCACGGCTCCGGCCGACTCCGCTCCAGCCCGCACCGCCGACACGAAGGAGTTCCACCCATGACCACCTCGCGCCGTTCCCGGGTCCGTTCACTCGTCACCGCCCTCGCCGTGGTTCCGCTCCTGGCGGCGGGGCTCGGGGCCGCCCCCGCAGCCGGGGCCCAGGACCTCACCGACGGGGGCCGCCTCGGCGGGGGCTCCTCGCAGCTGGTGCTGCCCGACGGCATCGCGGTGGGGTCGATCGGCGGCCCCGAGCTGCAGCAGGTCGGATATGTGGATCCCGACCGTTTCGTGGGCACCTGGTACCAGGTCGCGGCGATCCCGCAGCCGTATACCCTGCAGTGCACCAACGACACGACCGCCGAGTACGCGCGGATCTCGCCCGACACGATCTCGGTACGTAACTCCTGCGGCTCGGCGATCAGCTCCGACTCGGTGATCGAGGGGGAGGCGACGATCCGCGACACCGACACCAACGCCTCCCTGCGCGTGAACTTCCCCCAGGTGCCGTTCCAGGACGAGAACGGTCCGGTCAACTACCGCATCACCTACCTCGCCGACGACTACTCGGTGGCGGTCGTCGGCGACCCGAGCCGGTCCTCCGGCTTCGTGTTGAGCCGGGACCCCGCCCTGGGGGCGGACCAGTGGTCCACCGTCCGTGACGTCGTCGAGTCGCGCGGCTGGTGGCCCTGCGCGTTCCTGACCGTTCCCATGGCCGGTGGGCGGGGCGACGTCACCCCGCTGTGCCTGCTCCCCTGAGAGACGGACCGATGAGCATCGACCTCAGTTGTACGATCCGGGCCGGCGCGGACGAGGCGTGGGATTATCTCGCCTCGCCGGGTGCCTTCGTCCGGATCTCCCCGCCGTTCATGCCGCTGCGGCCCGTGAGCCAGGCCGACTCGCTGCGGGACGGTGTGGCCGTGCTCGAGCCGAGGTCCGCGCTCCCCGGTCCGTTGGGGACGCGGTTCGGCCCGCGATGGGTCGCGCAGCACGACCCCGCCGGGTACGTCGAGGGTGAGCGGTTCGTGGACCGCTGCGTCTCCCAGCCCTACGCGGGTCTCACGGGGTGGGTCCACGAGCACACCGTCACCGCGGGTCCGGACGGGACCGCCGTGCTGGGCGACCGGGTGCGCGCCCGCGTGCCGGGACCCCTCCTCTCCCCGGTGTTCGCCTACCGCTACCGCCAGATGGCGCACGACCTCGACCGGATCCGGCGGCTCGCCGGCCCGGACGGCGGACGAGCCCTGACCGTCGCGGTCACCGGGGCCTCCGGGCTGGTGGGGACCGCGCTGTGTGCCCTGCTGGGGGTCGCCGGCCACCGGGTCATCCGACTGGTCCGTGGCGCGGCGGGCGGGGTCGACGAACGCAGGTGGGACACCGCGGACCCCGATCGGACGCTCCTGGACGGCGTGGACGTGCTGGTGCACCTGGCGGGCGCCTCCATCGCGGGCCGCTTCACCGACCACCACCTGGCGACGGTCCGCGACAGCCGGATCGGGCCCACCCGTAGGCTCGCCGAGCTGGTCGCCGCGCGGGACGGCGCCACGGCCATGGTGTCCTCCTCCGCCATCGGCTACTACGGTGCCGACTGCGGGGACCGGCTCCTCACCGAGGAGGCCGGGCCGGGACCCGGGCCGCTGGCCGAGATCGTGGCCGAGTGGGAGGCCGCCTGCGAGCCCGCCCGCAGCTCGCGCGCCCGGGTGGTGACCATGCGCACCGGGCTCGTCCTGTCCGGAGCGGGCGGGATGCTGCCCCCGCTGGCCGCGATCACCCGGACGGGCCTGGGTGGGCGACTGGGGTCGGGCAGGCAGTGGATGTCCTGGATCGCACTCGACGACCTCACCGACATCTACCTCCGTGCCGTCGTCGACCCGTCGCTGACCGGAACCGTCAACGCCGTCGCTCCGGAACCGGTCACCAACGCGCGGTTCACCCGCGTCCTGGGCTCGGTGCTCCACCGTCCGACCGTGGTCCCGGTCCCCGGTTTCGCGCCCGGCCTGGTCCTGGGCAGTCGCGGGGCGGACGAGCTGGCGCTGGCCGACCAGAGGGTCGACCCGGCGGTCCTGCGCGCGGTCGACCACCCGTTCCGCTACCCCGGGCTCAGGGCCGCGCTGGCCCATGAACTGGGCGGGGAGAAGGTGCCCGCGGCGCTCTGAGGCACTGCTCAGCGCTGCAGGATCATCGGGACCAGGACCCGCCGCGCCAGCGCCCGGATCTCGTCCTCGGTCTCCAGGACGGGCGGGCCGTCCGGCATCACGGCGATGGAGTGCAGGAAGCGGCCCACGACACTGCCGACCTCGCGGGACAGCGTGTCGAACTCGTCCGCGTCCATCGGTCGGGTGTGGACGTCGGCGTTCCAGGTGCTCCGGATGAACTCCGCGACGATCCCGGTGATCGCGCCCAGAACCGAGTCGGACTGACCGGCGAGCATCGCCATGGCCTCGACCTTGTCCACCTCGACGAGGCGCTGGAGCAGTTCGCTCCTACGGATGTCGAAGACCGTACCGACGAGCAGGTCCTCGACGTGCCGGACCGGATCCCACTCGAGGGACTCGAACGGGGTGAACCGCGCGTTGACCGACATCATCAGTCGCTGCGCCTCATGGGCGTACAGCGCGCGGAGGATCTGCTCGCGCGGACCGAGCCTGCGGTACAACGTCACCCGCGTCACCCCGGCCGCTCTGGCGATGTCGTCGGTGCTCGCGCCCTTGATACCGCGTTCCGCGAACACCGAGGCCGCCGCCTCGATCAGACGGATGTCCTCGGCATCGGGTGGCTGGGCGCCACCGCGTCCACTGTTACGTGCCACACGGGCATGTTACTTCCAGTGGTCGTGGCGGCGCCCGCGACCCGGCCGGATCGGGTCAGGGACGGTCCCGGCCGGCCTCGTCGACCGGGTATGCGCCCTGCTGCAGGCCCTGCTCGAGATCCACGCCGGGGTCGATGCCGGCGGGCTGCCCCGGCTGTGCCCCCTGCGGGCCCGAGAGGGCGGGGGTGTCGTCCGGGGCGATCCCGCCCTCGGACGAGGGGACCATGTCGAAGACCCCGGGCTTGGGCTTGGACTTCGGCTTCTCCGTGGCGGTCGCGGACGACGACGCCCCCTCCGCGGCGGCCTCGGCGGCCGCGACGGACCGGGCGATCTCCGGGTCCGTCGAGGTGTCGAACCAGTGCTCGGGGGCCGACGGCAGATCCGCGTCGTCATCGGTGGCGGGCGGCTCGTAGCGGAACACCCCGTCGTCGTCCTTCTTGGCCACGGCCTTGGCGAAGTTCTCCAGCGAGTCCCCGAACTGCGAGGGGATCATCCACATCGTGGCCGCGTCGCCCTTGGCCATCTCCGGCAGGTTCTGGACGTACTGGTAGGCCAGCATCTCCGGCGTGGGCTTGGAGGCCTTGACGGCCGCGTTGACGCGGGCGATGGCGGCCGCCTGGCCCTCCGCCACGAGGTAGCGGGCGGCCCGCTCACCCTGGGCACGGAGCATGCGCGACTGCCGGTCGGCCTCCGCGTTGAGGATCGAGGCCTGCTTGTTGCCCTCGGCGTCGAGGATGGAGGCCTGCTTGGCGCCCTGGGCGGTGGTGATGGCGGCCTCGCGCTGTCCCTCGGCGGTGAGGATCGTCGCGCGCTTCTCGCGATCGGCCTTCATCTGCTTCTCCATCGACTCCTGGATCGACAGCGGCGGGTCGATGGACCGCAGCTCGACACGGGCCACGCGCAGGCCCCAGCGGCCGGTCTCGGAGTCCAGCACCCCACGGAGCTGCTTGTTGATCATGTCGCGGCTGGTGAGCGTCTGCTCGAGCGTGAGCCCACCGACGACGTTGCGGAGCGTGGTGGTGGCCAACTGCTCGACGGCGACGATGTAGTTGTTGATCTCGTAGACCGCGGCCTTGGGGTCGGTGACCTGGAAGAAGACGACCGTGTCGATGTTCAGCGTGAGGTTGTCCTCGGTGATCATGGACTGGGGCGGGAAGGTGACCACCCGCTCGCGCAGGTCCACCTTCGCGCGGACCCGGTCGATGAACGGGATGATCAGGGTGAGCTGACCACTCACCGTGCGCTGATAGCGGCCGAGCCGCTCGATGACCGCGGCCTCCGCCTGCGGGATGAGCTTCACCGAGCTCACCACCACCGAGGCGATCAATATGACGATGACGGCAAGGAAGATCAAGCCACCCATGGTTTCCTCCTGTTGTGTCGTGCTGTCGGCTGTGTGTCGGACTCGCGCTCTCTAGATGCCACGCACGACGATCGCGGTGGCCCCTTCGATCTCATGCACGAGGACCTTGTCCCCCGCGTCGAACGTCTCGCCCTCGATGAGCGGGCGCGCCGTCCAGGTATCCCCCGCGATCTGCACGAGGCCGCCGGCCGGCCCGATCGCCTCGACCACGGTGCCGTCGCGTCCGGTCAGCGCGGCCGTGTTGGTGTCGTGCTCGGGGAGCGCGGACAGGAGGCGCCGGCGCACGAGGGGTCGTACCCCCGCGACGAGGATGATCGAGACGAGGGCGAACGCCAGGGCCTGCCCCCAGACCGGCGCGCCGAGCGCGGCCGCGGCGGCCCCGCCGAGTGCACCCCCGGCGAGCATGATCAGGAACAACTCCCCGCCCGCCGCCTCACCGGCGGCGAGCAACACCGCAACTGCGAGCCAGGCAAGTCCTACATGCATGTCTACGACCCTACCGACATCCGGCGTTCGGCAGGGGGGACGTCGTCCCACGAGCGGACTACGCTCACATGACGTGTCGACTCTCAAGAAGTTCGCGTGGCTGTCGGTGGCCACGTCGATCGTCACCATCTCGCTCAAGATGGTGGCCTGGTGGGTGACCGGATCGGTCGGGCTGCTCGCCGACGCGGCCGAGTCGGTGGTCAACCTGGTGGCCGCGGTGGTCGCGCTCATCGCCATCACCGTCGCCGAGCGCCCGGCCGACGACGACCACCAGTACGGCCACTCCAAGGCCGAGTACTTCTCGGCCGTGGTCGAGGGCGCGATGATCTTCGTGGCCGCGACCTTCATCCTCTACACGGGTGTCGAGCGACTCATCAACCCCGTGCCGATCGAGTCCCTCGGACTGGGCCTCGCGATCTCCGTCGTGGCGGCCGTGATCAACGGAATCGTGGGGACGTTGCTCATCCGGGCCGGGGTCCGACACCGGTCGCCGACCCTGAAAGCCGACGGGAAACACCTGATCACCGACGTCGTCACCTCGGTCGGCGTCGTGGTCGGGGTGACCCTGGTGTGGATCACCGGCTGGGAGTTCCTCGATCCGGTCGTCGCGATCGCGGTGGGGCTGAACATCCTGTTCATCGGGTACAGGCTCGTCCACGAGTCCGGGATGGGGCTGATGGACGCGACACTCCCCGAGCAGGACAACAGGGCGATCCAGGAGGTACTGGACAGGCACCGGCAGCCGGGTCGGGTCGACTTCCACGAGTTGCGGACCCGCGAGTCCGGCCGGTGGCGGTTCGTCGAGTTCCACGCGCTCGTCCCCGGCGACTGGAGTGTCGAGCGGGGTCACGATCTGGTGGAGAAGGTCGAGCAGGAGATCCACGCCGCGCTCCCGCACTCCCACATCACCACCCACCTGGAGCCGATCGAGGACGAGCGCGCCTACAACGACGTGAGGCTGTAGTCATGGGCCACCCGATCATGTTCGACGACTCCGATCCGCTGCTCGCCCGGTTGCGTCGGATCTGCCTGGCGCTCCCCGACGCCGCGGAGAAGATCTCGCACGGGCGGCCGAACTGGTACACCACCAAGGTCTTCGCCTCCTACGGCGGAACGGTCAAGGGGGACCACGCGGATCCCCTGCTCGCCCGCGCCCTGCTGTTCCTCCCGGACCCCGAGGACCTGCCGGCCCTCGAGCAGGACCCGCGCATCGTGGTGCCCGCCTACGTCGGCGTCCGGGGATGGCGGGCGCTGCCACTGGACCGGCCCGGGGAACACGGGGCGGGCGATCCGGGCTCCGTGGACTGGGACGAGGTCGCCGAGCTGGTCGAGTCCTCCTATCGGCAACTCGCCGGGGCCCGGAGGGTCGCCCGCCTGGACGCCGAACAGCGGGAGGCCGGCCGGGGGGAGCGCTAGGCCCCTTACCGGACCTCCCGCTCCGAGGCGACGTCGTCGATCAGCACGGCGATGTGGAACATGCTGGTCAGCAACGAGCCGTAGACCGGCCAGGAGTCCCGGGGCAGTCGGCCGTCCTCGGCCATGGCGTGCGTCAACCCCACCAGGCGGTCGTGGATGGACGCCATCTCGGCATCGGGATCGGCTATCGCGTGGCCGGCGTCTCGAGCGATCGAGGCCCACTCGCTGCGGAAGCGCTCGTCCCACGGCCCCTCCGCATAGGTGGCCTCGTGGAGAGTGCGGATGAGGTGCCTCAAGTGCGAGACGGCCTCGTCGACGCGACCCAGCACCTCCTCGTAGTCGACCCCCTCGCCGGCAGGCTGTCCGCGGCCGAGGCGCTGGCGGGCCAGGCGGGGATTCGAGCGGCGGCTCTCGCGGGCGAAGTGCACCGTTCCCCACGCGGTCTCGACCTCGTCGGACACCGACTCGATCTCGCGTCTCCACGCGTCGGCGGCGTCGGTCTCCCAGGAGGTGGAGAACTCGTCGGACATGTTGATGAGGATGTCCCCGATCCGGCGGTCGATGCGGTCCACGTGGCTGGCCGCCTGTTGATCCCGCATCGGAGGGATGATCAGGAGATTGACCAGCACGCCGATCCCCACCCCGACGGCGACCTCGATGATGCGGTCGAGGAGCAGGGGCTGTTGGTCGGAGAACCCGCTGGAGAGCACGAACACCGCGGTGGTGGCGATCGCGACGCCCTCGTCCCGGATCCAGGTGATCCGGGCGCCGGCCAGACCCACGAACATCGCCAGGGCGAAGGTCCACACGTTGACGCCCAGGTAGAACCCGATGAGGAAGGACAGGCCGACGCCGATCGCGGACGCCACCGTCGTCTGCACTCCCCGGGAGAGCGACCTGTGGACGGTGGCGTGCACGGTGAGCAGGGCGGTCCACGGCGCCAGGAACGGCAACGGCGAGTCCAGGACGTGCGCGGAGAGCCACCACGCGGCCGTGGCGGCGATCACGCTCTTGACGATCTGCAGCAGGTCGGTCCTGACGTCGGGCCGGCCCGCGAGTTCTCGGAGTCGTGGCATACGCAGCATTCTCGTGGGTGGCCCGACGTGACGACAATCCCGGGCCCGGCGACCGTCGGGCGAGGTGACCGTCGGGCGAGGTGACCCGGTGCGGTGCCCGACTCTGCCCTAGGGTCGGTGGGTACTCGAGTCAGCCGTATCGCTCAGCGTCCCCGGAAGGACCCATGGACCCGCTCAGTTCCCCCACCCTGTCGGCGGTGACGGTCGATCTCGGCCTCGACACGCGGCTCGCGCTGCTCGCCGCCGGACTGGTCTTCCTGCTGGCCCTGGGGCTGGGGGTGTGGAAGTACCGGCAGATGGCCACGAGCGCGGACCACCTCGCGCACCCCTACGTCGACATCGCGCACCGGGCGGCCCTGCTCTACTCCTTCGCGATCCTGCTCATCGCCGCGTTCGTGGAGCTGAGCAGCTGGCCCACGTGGGTGAACCTCGCGGCGGCGGGGGTCCTGGTGTTCTTCTTCGTGGTGGCGATCGCCAGCTACATCGTCCACGGCGCGCTGCGGGACACGACCAACCAGTTCGAACACCCGTCGACCATGCTGCGGGTCGGGATGCTGGCACTCATCGTGGGGGAGATGGGCGGGTTCGCGGTCCTGCTGGCGGGATTCGTCGACGGTCAGTTCCTGGCCTAGCAGTTCCTGGGCTGAGCCGATTTCCGGGCGGCGCGGTTAGGCTGGCCGTATGCCGCTGCGCCCCCGTTCCGACGCCGCCTCCCCGAGGAAGAGATCGTCCGAGGGCATGGACCTGGGCACCCGGTCACTGGTGCTGGGGGTGGGGTCCCTGGCGCTGTCCTGGGTTCCACTGCTCAACATCATCGCGTTCCTCGCCGCGCTGATGGCCGTCGCCTTCGGGTTGCTCGCGCGGTGGCCCACGGGGTGGCTCACCAACCAGGAGCCGGACCCGCGCCGGGGACTGGTCGGGGTCGTCCTCGGTGGGATCGCGATCGTCGTCTTCGTCATCACGGCCGTGCGGTACTCCGCGCTGTAGCAGCACCGACCCCGCCGACGGCACCGACCCCGCCGACGGCACCGGCCTCGGCGATCGCGGTGCGTCCTCAATGCGAGTTGGACACCACCCAGCCGATCGCCGTGCGCATCCGACGGGCGAAGGTCCCGGGATGGGTCGCGCACGCGGCGTGGCCGGCGCTGATCGGGAACACCGCGCTGTGCGGCAGAAGATCGGCCATCTCGTCCTGGATCCACCGGGGGAAGGCGATGTCGCGCATGGTCTTGACGACCGCGACGGGCAGCTCCAGCTCGTGGAGCCACGACGTGGAGTTGAACCGGGCCACCTCCGTGATCACCGTCCTGTGGGTCGCGAGGGGCACGGAGGCCAGTTCCCGCATCGCCCAGGTGTAGGCGCTGGGCACCTCGTCGCCGATCTCCCTGGCCACCTCGACGGGTACGGCGTTGAGCACGGGGGCTCCCCGGGTCAGCGATCCCATCGTGATCTTCTCCAGCGCGTTGCGCTGGGCACCGGTACCGGTGGCGGCCAACACCAGTCCGCCGAGGCGGGAGGGGTCGCGACGGGCCGCGAGCTGGGCGACGATGCCGCCCATCGAGTACCCGCCGATGACCGGTTTCTCCAACTCCAGGTGGTCGGAGACGCGCAGCACGTCCTCGCCCAGCGCCCCGAAGTCGAACGGGCCGCCGTGGCCCATCCCGTGGCGGCGCTGGTCGTAGGCGATGAGCCGGTACTCGCCCCGCAGACGCTGGAAGGTCTGATACCAGTTGAGCATCCCGGTGGCGGCCATCCCGTGCAGCAGGATGACCGGCGTGAGGTGCTCCTCGCCGGTGTCGTAGAGCCTGGTGGTGACGTCGTCGGTGAGGGTGACGATCCGACCGGCCGGAAGCAGCGTCATGTCCGGCGCCATCCGCGGAAGGCGCGATGCCGACCTCGGGATCGCGGCCAGCGGGTTCCTGGTCATGAGTGTCCTCCTCGGGTACCTGACCCCGATTGTTCGCCTCTTCGCCGCGCTCTGCACGACCGGACGCGCGGTCACTCCGCGGAGACCAGTCCCCGGTCCACCAGGAAATCCCTCGCGACCAGCGCCGGATCGTCGCCGTCGACGTCGACCCGCATGTTCATCTCGACCATCACCTCGTTGTCGAGGACCTCGACGAGCGGCGCGAGGACCTCCTCGATCTCGGGGTGCGCGTCCAGGAACTCGCCCCGCACCACGGTGGCGAGGTTGTAGACGGGGAAGAAGCGCTGGTCGTCCTCCAGGACAACCAGGTCGAGGCCCTTGACCCGGCCGTCGGTGGTGTAGACCTCGCCGAACCGGCACTCCCGGCCGGTGGCGGTGGCCTGGTAGATGATCCCGGGCTGCATGATCGGCACCGGGACCGTGGCCGCGTCGAAACCGTAGGCCTCGGCCAGCCCGGGCCAGCCGTCACGGCGCACGGAGAACTCGGTCTCCATGCAGGTCACGGCGGAGTCCGGATCGGTCTGGACGAGCCGGGCGTAATCGGAGAACGTGCGCAGCCCGGTCTCCTCCGCGGTGGCCCGGCTCATGGCGAACGAGTAGGTGTTGTCGACGGTCGTCGGGGGCAGCCACCGGATGTCGTGGGCCTCGAGGTCGGCGTCCCGGACGGCCACCCACTGACCCTCGGGGTCGCGGATGGGTTCCGAGTTGCCGAGATAGCTCATCCACGCGGTGCCCGTGTACTCCATCCCGATGTCCACCTGGCCGGTGACCAGGGCCTGCCGGAAACTGTTGGACCCGGCCAGCGAGGACATGTCGGAGACCTCCATCCCGGCGGCGGCCAGGAGGAACTCCACCAGGTAGCTGCTGATCACGCCCTCGGTGAAGTCCTTGCCGCCGACCGTCACGCGCACCCCTTCGAGCGCGGGGACGGTGCCGTCCGGGCCGGGGCCCACGGGCAGGGGCACGGACCCGCCGTCGCTCAGCCCGCACCCGGTCGCCACGAGCACGGTGGCCAGACACGAGGCGAGGAGTCGCTTCACGGTGGTCATCGCAGCCCCCTCGGGTTGAACAGGACCTCGCCCACCCCGCCGAGCCAGTCGACCAGCAGGGCCAGGCACACCGCCAGGACGGAACCCACCACGAGTGTGGTGGTGTCCTGGAGTCGATAGCCGGTGTCGATGAAGATGCCCAGCCCGCCCGCGTCCACCAGGAAGCTCAGCGTGGCGGTGCCGACCGCCAGGACGAGCGTGGTGCGGAGCCCGGCCAGGATGAACGGCACCGCGAGCGGCAACTCGACCGTGCGCAGGACCCGGCTCGTCGTCATGCCCTGTCCCCTCGCGGCGTCGATGAGCGCGGGATCCACGTTCCGGATCCCCACGATCGTGTTGCGCAGCACCGGGAGCAGTGAATAGACGGCCACGGGCAGGACGCCGATCCAGAAGCCGGTCCGGTTGGTGGCCAGGAACAGCAGCACGATCAACCCGATCGCCGGTGCCGCCTGGCCGACGTTGGCGATCCCGATGGCGACGGGCGCGAGGAAACCCATCCGGCGGCGGGTGAGCAGGATCCCCAGCGGCACCCCCACCGCGACCACGATCGCGGCCACGGTGAAGGTGATCTGGACGTGCTCGAGGGTGCGCTGGGTGATGGACGAGGCGTTGAGCGAGGCCCTCTGGGTCTCGTCGAGCTCGGTCCCGAAGGCCCACCACAGCACGCCCACCGCGGCCAGCGTGATGAGGACCGGCTGGACCACCAACCGGGCCGAGTCCGCGCGGGACGCGGCGCGGGACGCGGTCGCCGCGGTGCTCACGAGCGCTCCGCGGGGTCCGGGGAACCGGGGACGTTGTGGTGGTGGTGGATGCGCCGGAGCTCTCCCACCAGGTCGTCGATGCCGATCGTCCCCCGGTACGCCCCGGAACGGTCGACCACCACGGTGGTCGCGCTGGCGGTCGAGAGCAGCCCGTCGAGCGCCTCCTGGAGCGTGGAGTCGACCGTCACGGTGCCGGCCACCGGCTGGCCACCCGAACGCAGGTCGGGCATCCGGGCCACCAGGTCCCCGCGCACCCAGCGCAGGGGGCGCCCGGAGTCGTCCAGGACCACCGCCCACTCGTCGTCCGTCCCGCGTACGCGGGAGGCGAAGTCGGCCGGGTCCTCCGACTCCCTCGCCGTCGTCGCCTCTCCGAGGTCCACGTCCCCCACCCGCCGGAGGGTCAGTGTCTTCAACGCCGCGTCGTCGCCGATGAAGCCGGCCACGGTCTCGTCGGCCGGGTTGGCGAGGATGGCCTCGGGGGAGTCGAACTGCAGGACCGACGAGCCGGGCCCGAGCACCGCGATCCGGTCGCCGAGCCTGACGGCCTCGTTGAAGTCGTGGGTGACGAAGACGATGGTCTTGTGCAGCTCCTCCTGCAGGCGGATGAGCTCGTCCTGGAGGGAGGCGCGGGTGATGGGGTCCACGGCGCCGAACGGCTCGTCCATGAGCAGCACCGGCGGGTCCGCGGCCAGGGCGCGCGCCACCCCGACCCGCTGCTGCTGGCCACCGGAGAGCTGGGCGGGGTAGCGGTCGCGGTAGTCGGCCGGGTCGAGGCCCACCAGCTCCAGCATCTGGTCCACGCGGTCCGCCACGCGCGACTTCCTCCACTTGAGGAGCCGGGGCACGGTCCCGACGTTCTGGGCGACCGTCAGGTGCGGGAACAGGCCGGACGCCTGGATGGCGTAGCCGATGTGGCGCCGCAGGGTGTCGGCGTCGAGGGTCCGGTTGTCCTGGCCGTCGATCGTGATGGTCCCCGAGGTGGGTTCGATCAGCCGGTTGATCATCCGCATCGTCGTGGTCTTGCCGCAGCCGGAGGGACCCACGAACACGGTGGTGCGTCCGGCGGGCAACTCGAGCGAGACGTGGTCGACGGCCGGTCGGTCCTGGCCGGGGTAGACCTTGGTGACGTCGTCCAGGGTGATGGGCACCCCGGACACGGCGCCGGCGTCGTGCGCGGTGGGTGTGGTCACTGGTTCCCCCTGATGGTGAGGCGTCCGAGGAGGACGAGGAGCGCGTCGAGGACGAGCGCGAGGACGACGATGAGGACGGTCGCCGTGAGCGCCATCGGCAGCGCGGTGGGCGTCCCCACCCGGGAGAGCCCGGCGAAGATCAGGTTCCCCAAGCCCGGGCCCTTGGCGTAGGCGGCGATCGCGAGGATGCCCATGGACATCTGGGTGGACACGCGGATCCCGGCGAGGATCGACGGCCACGCCAGCGGGATCTCCACCCGGCCCAGGACCCCGATCCGGCTCATCCCGACCCCGCGCGCGGCGTCCACGGTGGCCGCGGGGACGGCGTCGAGTCCGACGATGGTGTTGCGCAGGATCGGCAGCACCGCGTAGATCACCAGTGCGGTCATGGTGGGCAGCACGCCCAGCCCCAGGATCGGGATGAGGAGTCCCAGCAGTGCGAACGAGGGCACGGTCAACGCCGTGGCGGCCAGGCCGGTGGCCACGGCGGATCCGGCCCTGCTGCGGTAGACCGCCACGCCGACCCCCACCGACAGCAGCGTGGCCAGCAGGACCGCCTGCACGGTCGCGCTGACGTGCTGCCAGGAGTCGGTGGCGAGTTGGAGCCGGCGGGTGGAGATGAAGTCCACGAGGTCGTTCAACGTATCTCGGCTCCGTCCGTGCGATGAGGTCTGCTCACGCTATCCGGATGGGCACGTGTAGAGGGGTGGGAACGAGTATGTCGCGGCGCGAACCGGCGTGCGACCGGTGGCCGTGATGCACCATGGGGCCATGACTGCGAGGCCCGACCGCCCCCTGGACCCTGACCTGATCGAGCACCTCGACGAGCTGCTCGCCGCCACCGGCAGGATCGCCCGCCGCCACTTCCACGGCGAGCTCGAGGCGCTGGTCGCCGGCGACAAGGGCGGGGGGCGGGGGTACGACCCGGTGACCGAGGCCGATCGCGACATCGAGGCGTTGTTGCGGGCCGGGATCTCGTCGATGGCGCCGGGGGACCGGGTGGTGGGGGAGGAGAACGGCGAGTCCGGGCCCCCGGACGCCCCCCGCACCTGGTATCTCGACCCGATCGACGGCACCAAGGCCTTCCTCACGGGGATGGCGGGGTGGGGCACGCTCGTCGGGGTGGTGGAGGACGGCCGGGCGGTCGCCGGGTGGATGGACCAACCGGTGTTGGGGGAGACCTTCGCCGCGGTCCACGGACGCGCCACCGTACGTCGCCGATCGGACGGGCCGGAGGCATTCGATCTGCACGTGTCGGGGTGCGACGAGCTGTCCGAGGCGATCATGTACACCACCCACCCGTCGATGTTCGGGGACGGTGAGCTGCGCCGACGCTACGACGACCTCGCCACCCGGGTGCGCCTGCAGCGCTTCGGCGGGGACTGCTACGCCTATTGCATGCTCGCCGCGGGCCGGGTGGACCTGGTGGTCGAGTCCGACCTGAAGTCCTACGACATCGTGGCCCTCATCCCGATCATCGAGGCGGCCGGCGGCGTGATCACCGGACCGGACGGTCGGCAACCGCTGGACGGCGGCACGGTCGTGGCCGCCGCGACACCGGCCCTGGCGGAGCAGGCGTGGGCGGTGCTCGGCGCGGACCCGCGGTGACCGACCCCCTCTTCGGGATCGACCGCCCGCCGGCGGTCCTCGGCCCCGGCGCGGTGCACGTGCCGGACTGGATGGACCGCCCGCAACAGGAGTACCTGCTGCGGGCCTGCGTGGACTGGGCGTCCGCGCGGCCGCCGCGGTCGATCGTGCTGCCCGGCGGGGGGAGGATGTCGGTGCGGACGCTCTGCCTGGGGCGGCACTGGACGCCCTACCGGTACGACGACGACGAGGTGGTCCCGCCTCTGCCGGACTGGCTGGTCCGGGCGGCGCGATCCGGGCTCGAGACGGCGACCGCCGTGGACCCGTCGCTGGGCGATCCGGGGTACACCCCCGACGCGGCGCTGGTGAACCTCTACGGCCGTGACGCCACCATGGGCCTGCACCAGGACCGCGACGAGGCCAGCTCGGCGCCGGTGGTCTCGCTGAGTCTCGGCGACGCCTGCACCTTCCGCTTCGGTACCCCACACCACCGTGGCCGCCCGTACACCGACGTGCGGTTGGAGTCCGGTGACCTCGTGGTGTTCGGTGGACCGTCGAGGATGGCCTTCCACGGTGTTCCCAGGGTGTTCGACGGCACCGCGCCGGCCTGGTGCCGGGACGTGCTCGGCGCGGGTCCGGGGCGCGTCAACATCACCCTCAGGCAGACCCGCTGACGGGCCCCCGACCGGCCCCGGCCTGGCCTCACCGGTCCCGACCGGCGGGCTCGCGTGCCGGTCAGGGCCGCATGCGCCGGAAACTCACCACGGGCCGGTCCCCGGCCACGTCTTCTCGGGGTGCGCACACCGACTCCACCTGCCGGCGGGCCTGCTCGGGGACGGGGGTGCCGGGGTCGAGGACCGAGAGGTACTCCTTGTGCTCGGCCAGCGCGGCGACGGCCGGTTCGACGAACCCCTCGACGTCCACGTAGTGGGTGGGCTGCGGTGCGGACTCGAACCACATCCGGGGACGCCCCTCGGCGGCGTCCACGCCGACGGCGGCCACCAGGTCGTCGTACGTCGCGCCCACCGCGGCACCGAACTCCATGTGATCGCTCTGGTTGGGGGCACCGGGCGCCCACTCGGGCCCCGAGTACAGGGAGATCACGATGTCCGGCCGGTGACGGCGGAGGGAGTCCGCGATCGCGTCGCGGAGCTCCGAGTCGTTGACGATCCTGCTGTCGGGGAAACCGAGGAACTCCACCTCCTCGACGCCCACGATCGCCGAGGAGCGGCGCTGTTCCTCCTCCCGGACCGGTCCGGCGATCGAGGGGGGCATCCCCTCGATCCCCGCCTCGCCGCTCGAGGCCAGCACGTAGACGATGTGGCGACCCTCCGCGGTCCAGCGGGCCACCGCGGCGGACATGCCGTACTCGGGATCGTCGGGATGGGCGACCAGGACCAGGCCGCGGGTCCAGTCGGTGGGAAAGGGCTCGGGTGGGGTCATGGGGAGAGTATTGCCGATCCGGGGTGACGAGTCGGTAGCGTCCGAACACATGGCCCTCACCGAGTGGTTGCTCTCCGCGAACGAGCGGGGCAACCCTGACACCCGTCTGGATTCCCGTCATCCCGGGAACGAGGCCTGGTCGGAGGGCAACGAGGTCCGCCCACTGGTCCACGGGGCCACGTACTTCGCCGAGCTCTTCGACAGGATCGAGACCACCGGGCAGGGCGATCTGATCCTGTTCACCGACTGACGCGGCAACGTCCTGCTGGACATGCGGGTGCCGCCGCGCGGGTCGCACCACCAGAAGATGGTGGTGATCCGACACGCGGACGCCCCGCGGCGGGACGTGGCCTACGTGGGCGGCATCGACCTGTGCCATTCGCGGCGGGACGACGCCCGACACCGGGGCGACCCGCAGGCGCAGTCGATGTCCGAGGTCTACGGGGTGACGCCGCCGTGGCACGACGTGCAGTGCGCCATCTCGGGACCGGCCGTGTACGACGCCGAGACGGTGTTCCGGGAACGGTGGGAGGACCCGGCGCCCCTGACGCGGTCGCGTCGCCGGTTCCGCGTGGACCGCGACCACGTGGACGTGCGCGCCGAACCGTTGCCCCCGCAGGCGCCGCCGCCGCCGGCGGTGCCGGGTGGCACGCACGTCGTCCAGCTGCTCCGCACCTACGCCGGCCGACACGGTCGACGTGCCTACCCGTTCGCACGGAGGGGTGAGCGCAGCGTCGCCCGCGGGTACGCCAAGGCGTTCGAGCGTGCCCGTGACCTCATCTACGTGGAGGACCAGTACCTGTGGTCGCGCGCGATCGCGGACTCCTTCGTGGAATCGCTCCAGCGGGACGAGGGATTGCACCTGGTCGTCGTGATGCCCCGGTGGACGGACAGCGACAACCCGGTCTCCCGTCTCCCGCAGCTCCTCGGCCGGCAGCGCGCCATGAGCCGACTCGCCGCCGCGGCCCCCGGCCGGGTGGCCTTCTACGCGCCGGAGAACTCCGACGGCACCCCGGTCTACGTCCACGCCAAGGTGTGCGTCGTGGACGACACCTGGTGTTCGGTCGGCTCCGACAACTTCAGCCGGCGCTCGTGGACCCACGACTCGGAACTCTCGGCGGTGGTGGTGGACACGGCCGCGTCCGATCACAGTCCGTACGCCCGCAGACTGCGTCTGACCCTGGCCGCCGAGCACCTCGGGCGCGGCGTGGACGGTCCGGGGTATCCGGGGGACGTGTCGGAGATCGCGCACGGGGACGGCGATCCGGGCGACGACGACGACCTCGCGCGCCTGATGCACGACTGCCCCGACGCGGTGGGGACGTTTCGGACCTTCGCCGACTCGGCCGCCGCGCTCGAGGAGTGGCATCGCGGCGGTCGCCGGGGGACGCGGCCCCCGGGTCGGCTGCGTCCGCTCGCGCCGCCGCGGCTCAACCCGCTGACGATGGCGCTGGCGTTCCCGGCCTACCGCTGGCTGCACGATCCGGACGGTCGCCCCTGGCGCCTGCGGCTGCGCGGACGGTACTGACCCGCGGGCGGGACCGCCGGGAGGCCCCGGTCGGGCTGGGTAGGCTGAACCGCGCACGCCGCGTCGATCGACCACCGGAGGCCATGGTGACCCTGCTCTTCCCCGACTACCGCCCCTCCTGGGAGACCGACGACCACCGGCTCCTGCGCGAGCACGCCCGCGCCTTCTTCGCCAAGGAGATGACGCCCAACCAGGAGAAGTGGGCCCGGCAGAAGCACGTGGACCGCGAGACCTGGCTGCGCACCGGCGAGGCCGGGCTGATCTGCCTCGACGTGGCCGAGGAGTTCGGCGGCCAGGGCGGGGACCCGGGCATGGAGTACCTCGTCACCGAGGAACTCGTCTACTCGGGGGACACGGCGTTCGGCATGGGGGTCGGATCGACCATCACCCCCCACTACGTGGCCAACTACGCCACCGACGAGCAGAAGCGGGAGTGGCTGCCCAGGTTGTGCTCCGGTCAGTGGATCTCCGCGATCGCCATGAGCGAGCCCGGTGCCGGTTCGGACCTGCAGGGCGTCCGCACCACCGCGCGGCGTGACGGTGACCAGTACGTCATCAACGGCTCCAAGACCTTCATCTCCAACGGTGGCTCCGCCGACTTCGTGGTGGTGGCGGCCAAGACCGACCTCGACGCCGGCCACAAGGGCATGGCGCTGTTCGCCGTGGAGGCCGACACCCCCGGTTTCGAGCGGGGCCGCGTGCTGGAGAAGATGGGCCGTCACGGCGCCGACACCGCGGAGCTGTTCTTCAACGACATGCGTGTGCCCGCCGCCAACCTCCTCGGCGGCGAGGAGGGGCAGGGCTTCTACCAGCTCATGAACCAGCTCCCGCGCGAGCGCCTGGCGATCGCGGTGGACGCCCTGGCGATGGCCGAGGCCGCCGTGGTGGAGACCCTCGCCTACACCCGTGAGCGGCAGGCCTTCGGCAAGCCGATCCTCGACTTCCAGAACACGCGGTTCGAGCTGGCGGCGTGCAAGACCTCCGTCATGGCCACCCGCACCTTCATCGACCACTGCATCTCCCGCGAGATCGGCGGCGAGCTGGACGCCGTGACCGCCTCGATGGCCAAGCTCCAGGCCACCGACATGCTCGACGACGTGGTGGACCGCTGCCTCCAGCTGTTCGGGGGCTACGGCTACATGATGGAGTACCCCATCGCGCAGAAGTTCGCCGCCGCCCGCGTCATGCGGATCTACGGCGGCACCAACGAGATCATGAAGGAGGTCATCGGCCGGGCGCTGTGACCCGCCGCGCGTGGGCGTCGAGCGGCTACTATCGACAGTCGTCGATACATTCTGCCGGGGGAGTCACCGTGACCGATCGTCCGTCCGTCCTCTTCGTCTGCGTCCACAACGCGGGCCGCTCACAGATGGCCGCGGCCTACACCGAGCACCTGTCCGGAGGCGCGGTGGAGGTCCGCTCGGCCGGGTCGGCGCCGGCGGACTCGATCAACCCGGCCGTCGCCGAGGCGATGGCGGAGGACGGCATCGACATCTCGGCGGCCACGCCGAAGGTCCTCACCACCGAGGCGGTGCGGTCGAGCGACGTGTGCATCACCATGGGCTGCGGTGACGTCTGCCCGGTCTTCCCGGGCAAGCGGTACCTGGACTGGACCCTCGACGACCCCGCCGGTCAGGGTGTCGACGCGGTCAGGCCCATCCGAGACGAGATCAGGCGCCGGGTGACCGGACTCCTCGCCGAGCTCGGCGTGCACCCGGTCTAGCGTCCGCGCAGGATCTCGGTGAGCTGACGGACGGTGGGCACCTTCCCTCCCAGGACGAGGTCGTCGTCGACCACCAGCCCGGGTGTCTTCATGAGTCCGTAGCCGGCGATCTCGCCGACGTCGGTGACCTCGACGATCTCCGCGTCCTCGCCCAGCGCTGCCAGCGCCTCCCTCGTGCGGGTGACGAGGGTGTGGCAGTTGCGGCAGCCGGGCCCGAGCACCTTGACGATCATGGTTCCTCCTGCATCCGGGGTCAGGCGATCACGTTGAACACTAGGCCGATGGCGAGGATGCCGGCCGCCACGACGGCGAAGAACAGTGCGAGCAGTGGTGGCCTCATGACCCGCCTGAGCATGATCGCCTGGGGGATGGACAGCGCGATCGAGCTCATGATGAACGCCATGACGGTGCCCAGGCTCATGCCCTTGGCCCACAGTGCCTCGGCGATCGGCACGACCCCGGCTCCGTTGACGTAGAGCGGGATCCCCGCGAGGGTGGCCACGAACACCGCCAGCGGGTTGTCCGGGCCCGCCCAGCGGAGGAAGAAGTCCTCGGGGACCCATCCGTGGATCACCGCGCCGACGCCGACGCCCACCACCACCCAGATCCACACGCTACGGAGGATGTCGCGGGATTCGCCGAGAGCGGCGTCCACCCGTTCGCGCAGCGAGGGCACGTGGCCGTCCGCGCGGAGTACGGCGACGCGGGTGGTGAAGACGACGTCGTCGACCCACCTGTCGAGCCGGAACCGGGACAGGGCCCATCCCGCGACGAAGGCGATGGCGGCGCCGGCGCCGACGTAGGCGGCGGCGATGTGCCACCCGAACATCTCGCCGATCATGATGGCCGCGATCTCGCTGATGAGCGGGGAGGCGATGAGGAAGGTGAGGGTGACCGAGAGCGGGATCCCCGCGGCCACGAAGCCGATGAACAGTGGGATCGAGCTGCAGGAGCAGAAAGGGGTCACCACGCCGAGCACGATGGCCAGCGTGAGGCCGACGAACAGCCCCCGGCCCTCGAGCCAGTCCCGCGCGCGGTCGAGGTCGAGGCTTGCCCGCAGCATGCCCACCAGGAACATCAGCCCGAGGAGCAGGAGGACGATCTTGATGGTGTCGTAGAGGAAGAAGTGCACGGCACCGATCGCGCGGTCGGCGAGGTCGAGTCCGAGCCAGCCGACGGCCGCGTCCCAGAACCACTCGTTGGCCACCCACAGGGCCGCCCAGGACACCGCGGCCAGCGCGAGCGCCGCCACGAGCCGACGATGCTCACGGGCACCGGTGTCGGTGTCCGGGGCGTCGTTCCCCGGGCCGGACGGGCCGGTCGCGGAGGCGGGCAACGAGGTCATACCTCCACTGTAGGATTGGTATCGATGAGTGTCGATAGGAACTGTTCAGGGGGTGGCGAGAGGGGGTCGGGCAGGGTGAGGGACGTCGTGGTGATCGGAGGCGGCCAGGCCGGCCTGGCCGCCGGTTTCCATCTCACCCGCGCCGGCGCGGACTTCGAGATCCTCGACGCGTCCGACGGGCCGGGGGGTGCGTGGCCGCACACCTGGCCCTCGCTGCGATTGTTCTCGCCCGCCGACCACTCGTCCCTCCCGGGTCGCAGGATGCACCGGACGGACGACGGGAACCCCGACGCGGCCCACGTGGTGGAGTATCTGCGCGGGTACGAGGAGTACTACGGGCTGCCCGTCCGGCGCGGGGTCCGGATCGTGGCCGTGGAGCGGGACGATCCGGACGGGTTCGTCGTCCGTGCCGCCGACGGCCGCCGGTGGCGTGCCCGCGCGGTGATCAGTGCCACCGGGACGTGGTCGAGGCCGTTCGTGCCGACCTGTCCGGGCGTCGGGGGTTTCCGGGGCCACCAGATCCACAGCGCCGGCTACCGGGGTCCGGAGCCGTTCGGCGGCCGGCGCGTCGTGGTGGTGGGCGGTGCGAACTCGGGCGCGCAGATCGCCGCCGACCTCGCCGGACATCTGCAGCAGAGCGACGGCGAACTGATCTGGTGCACCGCCGGGCCCCCGCGCTATCTGCCCGACCACGTCGACGGACGTGAGTTGTTCCGGGTCGCCACCGCCTCGGTCCGATCCGGGAGCGGCCGCGGTGTCGCGGAGTTGGGCGACATCGTCGTCGTCCCCCCGGTGCGCGCCGCCCGCGACGCGGGCCTGCTCGTGGCCACCCCGATGTTCGACCGGTTCCACCCCGGCGGGGTGGAGTGGGACGACGGCCGACGTGAGGCGGTCGACGCGGTGATCTGGTGCACCGGATTCCGCCCGGCTCTCGGGCACCTCCGCGGCCTTGGGCTGTCGCGGGTCGGCGGCAGGGTGGTCGCCGACGGGCCCGTGGTGCCGGACGTGCCCGGGCTGTTCCTGCTCGGCTACGGCGACTGGTGCGGCGCGGCCTCGGCGACCCTCATCGGGGTCGGTCAGTGGGCGAAGGCGGCCGTGGCCGCAGCTCTCGGCCGGTGATCAGGCCCTGAGGCGCGCGACGATCTCGACGAACTCCTCCGCGTAGCCCAGGTGGGTCCGCAGTCGCTCGAGCCGTTCGGTGGCCTCCGCCTCGATCTCGGCGATCAGCGCGGCCGATCCCGCCGGGTCGTCGGCTCGGCGGTCCAGGGCCCGGCAGAAGTCGCGCATGCGTTCCAGGCTGAACCCCAGGGGCTTCATCCGGCGGATGAGCAGGAGCCGCTCGACGTCCCCCGGCGTGTAGAGGCGGAACCCGCCCGGGGAGTGCGCGGAGGGGCTGACCAGACCGAGTTCGTCGTAGTGCCGCAGGCTCCGGATCGACAGCGCGGTGCGCTCGGCGACCTCGCCGATCTTCATGGTCTGCTCGCCGCGACTTGGCCCGCCCACAACTCTCCCGTTACGGTAGCTTTCTACTCTCACGCCGTGTGAGAGTCCTGACCCCGACTGTAGGTGATCCGTGAGCACCGAGTTCCCGACCGGCGTGCTGCCCTCGTTCCGCGCCGCGTTCTCCTCCCCCGCCCGGCTGCGGACCGAGGTCCTCGCCGGCCTCGTGGTGGCCCTCGCGCTCATCCCGGAGGCGATCTCGTTCTCCATCCTCGCGGGCGTCGACCCCCGGGTCGGTCTGTTCGCGTCCTTCACCATGGCGGTCACGATCGCCTTCACCGGAGGACGCCCGGCGATGATCTCGGCGGCCACGGGAGCGATCGCGCTCGTCGTGGCGCCGGTCGTGCTCGAGCACGGACTGGACCACCTCATCGCCACGGTCCTCCTGGCCGGGGTGCTGCAGGTGTTGCTGAGCGTGTTCGGGGTCGCGAGGCTGATGCGGTTCATCCCACGCTCGGTGATGGTCGGATTCGTCAACGCGCTCGCGATCCTCATCTTCTCCGCCCAGATCCCGCACCTGGTGGGCGTGCCGTGGCTGGTGTACCCGCTGGTGGCGGTGGGGCTGCTCGTCCTCGTGTTCTTTCCCAGGCTCACCACGGTGATCCCCGCGCCCCTGATCGCGATCGTGGCACTGACGATCGTGGTGGTCTGGGTGGGGTGGACCGTCCCGAACGTGCACGACCAGGGCGAGTTGCCCGGGTCGCTGCCGACCCTCCTGCTGCCGGACGTGCCGCTCACCCTGGAGACGCTGCAGATCATCGCCCCCTACGCGCTCGCCATGGCGCTCGTGGGGCTCATGGAGTCGCTGATGACGGCCAAGTTGGTCGACGACATCACGGAGACGCACTCCGACAAGACGCGTGAGGGCTGGGGTCAGGGCGTCGCCAACCTCGTCACCGGTTTCTTCGGCGGGATGGGCGGTTGCGCGATGATCGGGCAGACGATGATCAACGTCAAGGCCTCGGGCGCACGGACGCGGCTGTCCACCCTGCTCGCCGGCGTGTTCCTGCTGGTCCTCGTCGTCGTCCTGGGTGACGTCGTCGGACTGATCCCGATGGCCGCACTGGTCGCGGTGATGATCATGGTCTCGGTGGGGACCATGGACTGGCACTCGATCCATCCCCGGACACTGCGGCTGATGCCGCTGTCGGAGACCCTCGTCATGGTCGTCACCGTGGCGGCGACGGTGTGGACCCACAACCTCGCGATCGGCGTGATCCTGGGGGTGGTCACGGCGATGATCATGTTCGCGCGCCGGGTCGCGCACATGACGACCATCGAGAAGGTCGCCGAGCTCGACACGGACCACGACGGGGCGGTCGACACCCGCACCTACCGGGTCACGGGCGAGCTGTTCTGGGCCTCGAGCAACGACCTCGTGTACCGGTTCGACTACTCCGGCGACCCCGAGCACGTGGTACTCGATCTCACCGACGCCGACATCTGGGACGCCTCGACCGTAGCCACGCTCGACGCCGTGCAGCAGAAGTACGCGGCCAAGGGCAAGACCCTCACGGTGATCGGACTCGACGGTGCCAGCAGGGAGCGGCTCGACAAGCTCTCGGGCAGGCTCGGCGCCGGGCACTGAGCGCGGGTCGGTCCCGAGCGAATCCCTCCGGCCGGGCTTCCGGAAGAATCGATGGTCATCTATATTGATGGATGTCGATACGAGGCTTGGAGGCCGACATGTCCCGATCCGTGCACGACGCTCCTCTCCCCGAACTGCTCTTGCCTCAGACGCAACTCCAGCGTGACGCCCGCGAGCTGGCCCGGCACTACGAGGGCGTGTTCAGTCCGCAGACCGTCGAGCGCGTGGTGTTCGAGTCCTATGCCGCGTTGCGTCGGACCGCGCGGGTCACCGCCCATCTGCCGTCGCTGTCCCGCCGCTTCGCGACCGACCGGCTCAAGGCTCTCGCGCAGGCGGAGGGGCGCGTCGACAAGGACGTCCCCGAGGTGCTCTTCATCTGCGTCCAGAACTCGGGGCGCTCCCAGATGGCCGCGGCTCTCATGGCGGACCGGTCGGAGGGGCGGGTCCACGTCCGGTCCGCAGGCTCGCTCCCGGCGTCCGGGATCGACGAGAACTGCCGGGCGGCCATGGCCGAGGTCGGGCTCGACCTGACCTCGGAATACCCCAAGCCGCTCACCGACGACGTGGTGGCGGCCGCCGACGTGGTGATCTCCATGGGGTGCGGGGACGCCTGCGCCGTCTATCCGGGCAAGCGGTACCTGGACTGGGACGTCTCGGACCCCGCCGGCCAGGATCTCGACCGCGTCCGCTCCATCCGTGACGACATCGACGACCGGGTCCGCCAGGCCCTGCCGGAGATCGTCGGCATGACGCCCGCGACCGCCCCCGGTGCTCCGAGTTCGGGTGGTGCGACCAGGGAGGCGGCGTCGCCCTGAACGGTCCTCAGGCTGAACAGTCCTCAGGCGAGGCGGAGGCCTCGGACGTCGACGATGTCGCGGATCTGGGAGAACGCCTCCGGGACGATGCTGTAGTGCGCCATCCGGCCTCGTTGTTCGCGGGTGACGAGTCCCGCCTCGACCAGCTTCTTCATGTGATGACTCACGGTGGGCTGGGAGATCCCCAGCGGTTCGGTGAGGGTGCACACGCAGACGTCATCGCACTCCGCCGCCGCGATGTGCGAGAGCAGGCGGAGGCGCATGGGGTCGGCCAGGGCCTTGAACCGGGCCGCCGCGGCTTCGGCCTCGGCCTGGGTGAGCGGCCCGTTCGCGCCGGCGATGCAGCAGTATTCGGCGGATTCGGGCGAGGTCATGGTCCCAGGTTACCCGGACGACCGGGGCGGGGGAGGCCTGTGGATGTCCCCTCTTGCCCATTCGAAAGTGTGTGCGTATACTAGAACACTAGTTCGATACAATGTGACGGCGACGTACGAGTGGGCGTACGGGTGGAGGTGAGGGCGTGGACGAGACGGCTGGTGGCGCGACAAGTGGGGTCGGTCGTTCTGGTCACCCGTCCCCGCTCGGGAGGTTGTCCGATTCCGCCCGCGACACCTGGGTGGCGGAGAATCGCGCCGCCGGGGCCCGCCTGGCCGCGTGTTACGAGTTGTTCCGCGAGTGCGTGCGCCAGGACGAGGCCGGGGCGGGGGACGGTTCCCCGCCCGGGCACGCGGTGGTCGACCCGTTCGACGTGTGCACCGGCTACGTCGTGGCGTCGATGCCCATCTCCTCTGGCCGCGCCGCCGCCATGATCAGCCTCGCCGCGGACCTGACCGAGCGCTACCCGGCCGTCATGGAGGCGCTCTCGGCCGGTCGGATGGAACAGCGCGCAGCCGAGTTGTTGGCCCGTCAGATGGCCACGGTCGATCCGGCCGTCCTGTCCCGGGTTCAGCAGGAGGTCGTGGAGGACTACCTCGCCGCCATCGAGGCCGGCGAGCGTCCGGGCGCCCGGTCGGTGCGCGACTCCGTCGACGCGATCATCGCCCGCTACGACGCCAACGGGATCCGCGAACGAAGAGACGCCGCCGCCCGCGGACGCGGAGTCCACATCCGCAAGGGCGCCGACGGCATGACCAACCTGTGGGCCACCCTGGCCTCCGACGAGGCCGCTGTGCTGGCAGAGGCCATCGACCAGCGCGCCGCAGAGTTCGCCAACCCCGCCCCGGACACCCCCGCGGAATCAGCGCAGGCCCGCGCCGACGCCGAGGGGGCGGACATGTCGAACTATCCGGTGCCCGAACGCCGCGCGGACGCCCTGCTGTCCCTGGTGTGCGGAGACCGGGGCCGCGCCCGTGCCACCGATCTCGCGCCGGACGAGCCGCCAGCGCCACTGCGGCCGCGGGTGACGGTCTTCGGCCGCGGTCGAGGTCTCGACCCGCAGGTCGAGTTTCCCCGCACCGGCGACTCCGCGCTCCAGGCGCTACTCGACATGCTCGCCGCCAGCGACGGGGCCAGCCTCGAACACGTCGACCCCGCCATCGGCGCCGCCGACGACGCCCGCCGTGCCCTGACCTACCGGCCCGGCGCCGCCCTGGCCCGCCGCATCCGCCTTCGCGACGGCACCTGCCGGCACCCGGGATGCACCGTCTCGGCGGACAACTGCGATATCGATCACTGTCGGCCCTTCGACCACGCCGACCCGCAGCGGGGCGGACACACCACCGAGTGCAACCTGATGTGCTTGTGTCGGCGCCATCACCGATTCAAGACCTTCTCCGGGTGGATCTACGACCTGGCGCCAGACGGCACGCTCGTCGTCGTCACTCCCGACGGCTCCACCATGCTCACCAGGCCCTCCGGCCCTTTGGCCGCGTACAGGCGCGAACAGGCCCGAGCCGAACAGGACGCCTGGGACGTCCAGCAGGCCCGCAACCCTGAGCCGGACACCGCGGACGGCGACCTGCTGTCCGAGCCCACCTACTGGGCCCGCCGTGCCGCCCGCCACCGCGCAGAACGCGCCCGGGCCGACCGCTCCGGCCCCGATCGCGCGAGTCCTGATGGCACCAGGCCTCCCATCGGTCGCTGGTGGGATCGCAACAAACCGGTGGTCAGCCGTGCCGAGGAGCAGGTTCACCAGGTCCTCGACGAGATCCTCCACCCGCCACCGTTCTGAGCTCGCACAGCCCGGTGGCGTGCGTCATACATTGACCGACATCGATGGATTGCCTAGGGTTGGGCGCATGAGCACCCAGGTATCGGCGACCGCCGGCCCCCCTTCCCCCGCCGATCCCGACGCCCCGGTCGCCGCGCGGATGTCCTTCCTCGACCGCTACCTGGCCGTGTGGATCCTCGCGGCCATGGCTGTCGGGCTCCTGCTCGGGCGTCTGGTGCCCGGTATCGCCGAGGCGCTGGAGGCGGTCGAGGTCGGAGGAGTCTCGGTCCCCATCGCGGTCGGTCTGCTGGTGATGATGTACCCCGTCCTGGCCAAGGTCCGCTACGACGAGACGCGTCGCGTCACCGGGGACCGCAGGCTTCTCCTGCTGTCCCTCGCACTGAACTGGCTGGTCGGTCCCGCGCTGATGTTCACGCTGGCCTGGCTGATGCTGCCGGACCTCCCCGAGTACCGTACCGGCCTGATCGTGGTCGGCCTGGCCCGCTGCATCGCGATGGTGTTCATCTGGAACGACCTCGCATGCGGCGACCGGGAGGCTGCGGCGGTGCTCGTCGCGATCAACTCGGTGTTCCAGGTGATCGCGTTCGCGGGCCTGGGATGGTTCTACCTCCAGGTCCTCCCGGGCTGGCTGGGGCTGGAGACCACCACCGCCGGGTTCTCGGTATGGGCGATCGCGCTGAGTGTCCTCGTGTTCCTCGGTATCCCGCTGCTGGCCGGGTTCCTCACCCGGCACTTCGGCGAGAAGGCCAAGGGGCGGCAGTGGTACGAGGAGTCCTTCCTGCCCAAGATCGGTCCGTGGGCGCTGTACGGCCTGCTGTTCACCATCGTCGTGCTCTTCGCGTTCCAGGGCGACACCATCATCGGACGGCCTCTCGACGTGGCGCGGATCGCGCTGCCCCTGCTGGCCTACTTCATCCTCATGTTCGGCGGGAGCCTGCTCGCCGCCCGTGCTTCAGGCCTGAACTACGCCAAGTCCACCGCGGTCGCCTTCACCGCCGCGGGCAACAACTTCGAACTCGCGATCGCCGTGAGCATCGGCACCTGGGGAGTGGCGTCCGGCCAGGCGTTGGCAGGGGTGGTCGGGCCGCTCATCGAGGTGCCCGTGCTCATCGCGCTCGTGTACGTGAGCCTGTGGGCGGGCAAGCGTCTGTTCAAGGGTGACCCGACGGTCCCGAACGCGATTCACCAGGACATGTCGGCCTCCGGCCGCTCGCCTGAGGATGGTGCTCGATGACGCACCACGCTCCGGCGCGCCCCACGGTCCTGTTCGTGTGCAAGTCCAATCGTGGCAAGTCCCAGATGGCGGAGGCGCTACTGCGTCACGCGGCGGGGGACGCGGTGGAGGTCCACTCGGCCGGTACGCGACCCGCGCTGGGGCAGTCCCCCAACGCAGAGGCCGTGGTCGCGCTCGCCGAGCTCGGCGCCGACATGTCGGGCGGCACCGCGGCGGCGGTGGATCACGACATCATGCGCCGCGCGGACCGCGTCGTCGTACTCGGGACGGCCGCACGGCTCGAGCCCGTCGACGGGATGCGCTCGGCCATCGACGTCTGGGAGACCGATGAACCGGGCGAGCGGGGAATCGAGGGTGCGGAGCGGATGGCACTGATCCGCGACGACATCGACGCCCGCGTGAGACGGCTGTGGGCCGAGCTGTCCGAACAGGGGACAG
>NZ_BAAAQG010000010.1:0-6284 GCF_039531545.1 Dietzia cercidiphylli | reverse complement strand
GGTGTAGCGTTCCGGCTCCTCGCCGAAGGTGAAGCCGCGGCCCGAGATCTGCTCCGGTGTGATCTCCACGAAGTTGTACTTGAGCGTGGGGATCCACGGCTTGAGGTCGAGTTCCTCGGCGCGGTTGATCTCAGCGAAGCTGTCGAGCCGTCGGGCTTCACCCCGGACGACCACCGACCACGCCTCCTCGTCCTGGATGTGGTCGACCTGGAAGACCACGTCGGGGTGAACGGTGAGGCCGGCGAGCTTGCTGCCCTCCGCCGTGCGGAAGAAGATCCTGCCCTCCGTCGACAGCGCGTAGTTGACGGGGAAGATGTCGGCCCGCCCGCCCGAGACGGTGATCAGACGGCCGAGCGACTCGGTCGCCAGCAACTCGAGTGAGCGGCCCTCGTCGAATTCGGTGATCGGGTTGTGGTCCATGAAAATATTCTCCCAGGCTCCGGCCCGCTAAGGAAGAGTATGGCGCCCGGGGGCGGGGGAGCAGGGGGTGACGGACGTCACTGCACGGCGGTCACCTGCGGACTCGCCCGGCAATCGGGTAACGATCCGGCGAAGGTAGATGCGGCAACCGGTCCACGTCATTACGGTGGTAATTACCTATGAACCAAGGAGAACGAGAAGCACCCCGTAACCCTGATTCGTCCGACGCGGTTTTCCGCCCGCCCACCGCGGCAGACGGAAATCGCATGTGGGAGATCGCCCGCGACAGCGGAGTACTCGACCTGAACTCCTCCTATGCCTACGTGCTGTGGGGAGCGGAGTTCTCCGAGAGTTCGGTGGTCGTCGAGGTCGAGGGCCGCGTGGTCGGCTTCGTCACCGGATTCCTGCGCCCCTCGGAGCCGGACACGATCTTCGTCTGGCAGGTGGGCGTCGACGCGGACCAGCGCGGTAAGGGTCTGGCCGCACGGTTGCTCCACAACCTCATGGACCGGCTCGCCGAGCGCGGCGTGGTCCGCCTGCGCACCACCATCAGCCCGGACAACGAGGCGTCCCAGCGCACTTTCGGCGCCGTCGCGCGCGATCGGGGCATGACGTTGTCCAGCGAGGACTACCTCGGCGCCGAACTGCTCGGTGACGGGCACGAACCCGAAGATCTCTACACGATTTCCTAACAGGGCGCCCGGACGCATCCGTCCGCCGCCGCCGCCCGACACCATTGTTGATGGAGTGATCACCACCATGACCGAAGCCACGCACGACGCCAATCTGGACACCTCGATCTTCTCCGACCGCGAATCCGAGGTCCGCAGCTATTCCCGCAACTGGCCGGTGGTGTTCGACACCGCGAAGGGTGCGAAGCTCACGACCGTCGACGGGGACGACTACCTGGACTTCTTCGGTGGCGCCGGCGCGCTGAACTACGGCCACAACGACGACGACATGAAGAGCGCGCTGCTCGAGTACATCCAGCGCGACGGCGTCACCCACTCGCTCGACAAGTACACCGTCGCCAAGCGCGCCTTCCTCGAGACCTTCACCTCGACGATCCTCGAGCCGCGGGGGTTGGACTACAAGGTGATGTTCCCCGGGCCGACCGGGACGAACGCCGTCGAGTCGGCGCTCAAGCTGGCCCGCAAGGTCACCGGCCGCGAGGCCATCATCAACTTCACCAACTCGTTCCACGGCATGACCCTCGGGTCGCTGTCCGTCACGGGTAACTCCATGAAGCGCGCCGGTGCCGGGATCCCGTTGGTCCACGCCACGCCGATGCCGTACGACAACTACTTCGGCGGCGTGACCGAGGACTTCCAGTGGATGGAGCGCGTACTGGTCGACTCCGGTTCGGGCATGAACCGCCCGGCGGCCGTGATCGTCGAGTGCGTCCAGGGCGAGGGCGGTATCAACGCGGCACGCGCCGAGTGGCTGAGGGCCCTCGACGAGCTGTGCAAGCGCCACGAGATCCTGCTCATCGTCGACGACGTCCAGATGGGCTGCGGCCGCACCGGCGAGTTCTTCTCGTTCGAGTTCGCCGGCATCAAGCCGGACATCGTCACCCTGTCCAAGTCGATCGGCGGCTACGGCCTGCCGCTGGCGATCACCCTGTTCAACCGCGAGCTCGACGAGTGGACCCCGGGCGAGCACAACGGCACGTTCCGCGGCAACAACATGGCGTTCGTCACCGCCGAGGTGGCGCTGCGGAAGTACTGGTCGGACGACAAGCTGCAGAACCGCACGCTCGAGAACGGCCGGATCCTCCGCGAGCGCTTCTCCCCGCTGGTCTACAAGTACGAGGGCAAGCTCGAGCTCCGCGGCCGCGGCATGGCCTTCGGTATCGCCTTCCTGGAGAAGCCGGAGCTGGCCGCAGAGGTCATGGCCCGCTGCTTCGACAACAAGATGCTGGTCGAGACCGCCGGCCCGAGCGACGAGGTCGTCAAGTTCCTCGCCCCGCTCATCCTGACCGACGAGGAGCGCGACCGCGGAATCGAGATCTGCTACGAGGCAGTCGACCACGTCCTCGCCCAGCAGTACCTCTGAGCCCGCCCGGACCACCACACCTTCCCCGAGGAGGCACCACATGATCGTTCGCACCACCGCAGAGATCACCGACACCGACCGCCACATCAAGGGCAACAACGGCAACTGGGAGTCCAAGCGCATCGTCCTGGCCGACGACCGGGTGGGGTTCTCGTTCCACGAGACCACCATCGCCGCCGGAACGACCAACGACTTCCACTACGCCAACCACATCGAGGCCGTCTGGTTGACCCGGGGCAAGGGCACGTTGCGGGACCTCACGAACGACAAGGAGTACCCGCTCGAGGCGGGTTCGATGTACCTGCTCGACGGTCACGAGAAGCACCAGGTCATCGTGGAGGAGGAGATGCAGATGCTCTGCGTCTTCAACCCCCCGGTCGTCGGCGACGAGAACCACGACGAGAACGGCATCTACCCGCTCCTGCGCCTGCAGGACGACGGATCGGTCGTGCGCGAGAAGTAGGCCCCACACGCACCACCCGCGCCCTCCCCGGCCGGACCCGCTCCACCCGGAGCGGTGTCGACCGGGGAGTCGTGCGTGGGGGGTCGCGCGTCGGGAGTCTCGCGTGCTGGGTTCGGTCCGTTCCGGTCGCACACCCGGCCGGGCGGGAGGGCACACTGGTCGGGTGTCCACGATCGTGTTCCTCCACGCCCACCCCGACGACGAGACCTCGCAGACCGCCGGGATGATGGCCCTCGCCTCGCGTGGTGGCCACCGCGTCGTCACGGTCTTCGCCACCGACGGCGGCCACGGCCAGCGACCCGACCACCTCGGGCCCGACGGCGACCTGGTCGACCATCGGCGCGGTGAGGCCCGGGCCGCGGCAGCGGTACTGGGTGTCGCCCGGATCGACTGGCTGGGGTACCGGGACTCGGGGATGACCGGCTGGGCCCAGAACGACGATCCGCTGAGCCTGCACAGCGCCGACACCGACGAGGCGGCCGGGCGGCTCGCCCGGATCCTCGACAGAGAGGACGCCGACGTCCTGGTGGGGTACGACCACCACGGGAACTACGGGCACCCGGATCACCTGGCCGTCCACCGCATCGCCCGCCGCGCGGTGGAGTCGGCGGCCCGTCGCCCGCGGCTGTTGGAGGCCACGACCAATCAGGACGCCCAGCTCGAGATGCTCGACAGCCCCGAGGCGGCGGAGTTCCTGGCGGCGTTCGCGTCCGGCGGCATGGACGTGGAGGAACTGCGCCGGATGATCCTCACCGGGGACGACGGGCTGCCGGTCGGGGTCCCGCAGTCGGAGATCGCGTGGGCGATCGACCTGCCCGCGGACGTCGTGGAGCTCAAGCGTCGCGCCATGGAGTGCCACGCCAGCCAGACCAGCGACATCGGCATGATGTTGGCCCTGCCGGAGAACGTCTACACCGCGACGTTCGGGACCGAGTACCTCATCGAGCCGGGGTCCGACCAGTCGATGCGCCGCGGGTGGCCGTTCGACTGAATCGGCCGATCCGACCAGTCCCGATCCGACCAGCCCCGATCCGACCAGCCCCGCCCCGATCCGGCCTTCAGGGCATGTCGAGCGCGCGGACCCAGTCGCCGTGGCCGTGCGCCGTGGCCAGGGGTCGCCCGTTGACGGCGACGACGAAGATGCCCTTGTGGCGCCGGATCGGTTCCGGGACCTGCTCGGCGACGTCGGGCAGGAGGGTCACCCCCTCCACGGAGATCCACACCGCGCCCGCGTCCCGGCAGAGATCGGTGACCCGGCGGACGAACTCGGCGCGGGCCGGGGGCTCGAGGTACCCGAGCACCGCGGTGTGGAACACCACCGGCGTGGACCCCGCGGGGCACGCCGCCACGGAGTCCTCCAGCTTCTCCACCAGGTCCCCCGTGATGATCCGAGGCGGGTCGGCGGCGGCGATGTCGAGCGCGGCGTCCAGGCGGGGCACGCGCTCGGACTGCTGTCCGGGCCAGATCAGGCTGCGCAGCCAGGCACGCGAGTCCGCGTGGGCGGGGTCGATCGGGGCCAGGTCGACCCCGCCACGGTGGACGACGTCGGGCAGGGACCGCGGGCGGGGGACGCCGTCGCGCAGGGCGCAGTCGAGGACCGGCGTGCCGGCGGCCGGGGCGGCCGTATCCGATCCCGCCGGTCGCAGCTCGTGGGTGGAGCCGCCGTCGAGCGCGTACCGGTAGGCGTACCGGTCCGGGTAGAGGCACAGGCCGGCGGAGGCCCCCATCTCCACGAGCGAGAGCGGGCCCGGGAGCAGGGAGAGGAACGGCAGGAGGACCGCGCACCGCTTGGCCTCGTTGGTCTGCGTGGAGTGGGTGAGGGCGATCCGTTCGATCTGCGTCCAGTGGTCGTGGACGAACTCCCGGAACACCGGGTAGTCCTCGGTCTCGGGCGCGCCGGCGTGCCGGGCGGAGGCGAAGACCAGTGCGGGCTGTCGCTTGATCCGGGGCAGGCTCCCGATGAGCTCGCACGTCGCGGGGTCCTCGGCGATCCCCCGGGCCCACGCCAGGTAGACCGGGGTGCGGCCGCGAACCTCGAACTCGGCGAACTCGGCGTAGCGGGTGGGAACGTCGTCGACGTGCGCGGAGTCCATGCGGCCAGCGTGGCACACCGGGCGCCCCGGATCACCCGGATGTGCTGGCGCGGGGGCCGCCGACCGGCTATATTGGTGATGCATCAACCACTGGCCGCGACGACGACCGTAGGAGACCCCATGGCAGACGACACCGAGTTCATGCCAGCCAAGAACGCCTCGGAGGACGGGGAGTTCGTCCGCGACGCCACCTACATCAACGATCGGGTCGTGGCGGATCTCCCGGCGGGATCGGACCCGGTGGGCGAGAAGATCGGCGAGATGCGGTGGCCCGTCGAGGCCGGACGGTACCGCCTGATGGCGGCCCGTGCGTGCCCCTGGGCCAGCCGCTCGATCATCGTCCGCCGTCTGATGGGTCTGGAGGGCGCCATCTCCATGGGTCTGGCGGGCCCGACCCACGACGTCAACTCCTGGGTCTTCGACCTCGACCCCGACGGCAAGGACCCGGTCACGGGCATGCACCGGCTCCAGGAGGCCTACTTCAACCGGATTCCCGACTACCCGCGGGGCATCACCGTCCCGGCCCTCGTCGACCTGCCCACCGGGTCGGTGGTGACCAACGCGTACCAGAAGCTCAACTTAGATCTGCTCACGGAATGGTCGGCCTTCCACCGTGACGGCGCCCCGGACCTGTACCCCGACGAGCACCGCGACGAGATCGACGAACTGGACTCGTGGATCTACCCGACCGTGAACAACGGCGTGTACCGCAGCGGTTTCGCGGCCGAGCAGGGCGCCTACGAACAGGCCTACGACGAGCTCTGGGCCTCGCTGGACCGGCTCGAGGAGCGGTTGACCACCCGTCGGTACCTCGCCGGTGACACGATCACCGTCGCGGACATCCGGCTGTTCACCACTCTGGTGCGTTTCGACGCGGTCTACCACGGCCACTTCAAGGCCAACCGCAACAAGATCACCGAGATGCCGGCCCTGTGGGGCTACCTGCGCGACCTGTTCCAGACGCCCGGCTTCGGTGACACCTGCGACTTCCCGCAGATCAAGGAGCACTACTACAACGTCCACCGCGACGTGAACCCCACCGGAATCGTGCCCAAGGGGCCGGACCTCGCGGGCCTCCTCTCCCCGCATCACCGCGAGGAGTTGGGTGGCCGCCCGTTCGGCGCCGGCACCGCCCCGGGTCCGATCGAGGACCCGTCCGAACGGGTCCCGGAGGGGCACGGAGCAGGCTAGTGGGTATCTCCGTTAGTGCGTCGGGGGTCAGGCCGCTGCGCGGAGCGTGCCGTCGTTGTTGA
>NZ_BAAAQG010000009.1:106150-129093 GCF_039531545.1 Dietzia cercidiphylli | reverse complement strand
CTGCTCCCTCTATCTCGGGGGAACTCTCCGCTCATCTCCGCGTGTCCACCAGAACGGGAACGGTCCACCTCGATCCTCGTGGGCATGGGTCTGTACGCGCAGCTGCTCGTCATCCCCCAGATACTCCAGCTCCCGGTGGCCACCGGCCACGGGCTGGGGCAGTCGATGGTCGCCATGGGGCTGTGGATCGCGCCCGGCGGGTTGGCCATGATGGCCGTCTCCCCGATCAGCGGACGACTCATCACCACACGGGGTCCCAAGCCCACGCTCATCCTGGGATCGCTGGTCATCGCATCGGGGTACGCCTCCGCCATGTTCCTCATGGGCTCGACGTGGGGCGTCATGATCGCGGCCGTCATCACCAGCTCCGGCGTGGGTCTGGCCTACGGTGCCATGCCCGCCCTCATCATGTCGTCGGTGCCGCACTCCGAGATGGGGTCCGCCAACAGCGTCAACACCCTCATGCGGTCGATCGGCACCACCACGGCCGCGGCGGTACTCGGGGTGATCCTCACACAGATATCCGTGGACTTCGGGGGGCTGTTCGTGCCCACCGAGACCGGTTTCCGCGTGGGCCTGTTGCTCGGGTGCGGGGTCGCTCTGGCGGCTGCCGCGGTCGCCGCCATGATCCCGCCCCCGTGGGAGGCGGAGGACTGACCCACGGCACCCCGGGACGCACCCCCCGAGGCGTTGCAGGATCGTTACCTGATCCGCATATGTGTTCGATATAATCGAACACAGGAGCGATTCAGGCGAGGAGTAGCGATGATCTGCAGTGGCAGTGCGGCCGATGGCGTGGCCGCCGAGCTCCTCGCCTCAGAGGTACTGTTCGCCGAGAATCGGGCGGCCGCCGCGAGATGCCGGGGTGTCCATGCCCTCGTCGAGCACCACGAACGGCAGCTCGAGGCGCGGCTGCGGGAGATGGGCCCGGGGGAGCCTGACTGGTCCAGGCTCGACCCCATCGATCACACCTGCCAGTCTCTGGTGGCCACGACCGGTGTGACGTACTCGCGGGCGAGTGACGTGGTCGGGTTGGCCGTGGACGTGCACGCCTGGGCCCCCGCGGTTCTGGATGCGATGGAATCGGGGCTGTTGTGCGAGCGCATCGCGATGCTGCTGTGTAGCCGGATCAGGGACGTGGACCCCTCCCTCAGCCACGAGGTGCAGGCCGCTGTCGTCGAGGACTATCTCAAGCGACTCCACAGGGGGGAGCGGCCCAACCGGAGGACGATCTCCCGGCACGCGGACAACGTCGTCGCGAAGATCGACCCGGAGGGCGAGGCCGAGCGCCGCCGTGACGCCGCCTTCGGTCGGGGTGTGCGATTTCGCAGAGAAGACCGCGGGATGTGCACCATGACAGCCCGTCTGCCCGCAGCTGCGGGGGCGGTTCTCGCGGAGCGAATCGACGCCTTCGCGGGAAAAGCGGCGCCGGGTGACCGCCGCACCCTCGCGCAGCGGCGCGCCGACGCGTTGGTGGCGATGGCCACCGGTGACCATGTCGTGGTGGACCCCGACGGCGGGTATCGCGGCACATCCGCCGCAGGATCTGCGGACCCGACGCCGGGTTCAGCCCGCGGCTCGGACGCGGCTCGGGGCGGGGGAAACGGCGCGCGCACGGGCGAGGCCGCCGGCAGCGGGGCCGGTGATGGTGCCCCTGCTGCTGCGGAGGCTGCGGCGGGGCAGCGGGGTGCCGATGGAGCGGACGACCCCGTGCACGCACCGGTGAACGTCTCGCCGCTACTGCGTCCGCGTGTGACCGTGATCGCCAACGGAGTCGGAGCGCCTCAACTGGAGTTCGCCAGAACGGGAGAAGCAGCGCTCGAGACCCTGACCCGTCTGCTCGAGTCCGCGAAGGGCGCGACCTTCGAGCTCGTGGACACTCGACCCGGAACCCACGATGGCGGTGAGAGCGCCTATCGCTATCGGATTCCTCCAGACCTGGCGCGACGGGTCCGAATGAGAGACGGGACCTGTCGGCATCCCGGTTGCGCGGTGCCGGCGGAATCCTGCGACATAGATCATATTGTCCCCTTCAACCACTCCGATCCCTCGAGTGGCGGGCTGACCATCGAGAAGAACCTGATGTGCATGTGTCGGCGGCATCACCGGTACAAGACCTTCTCCGACGCCCACTATGAGTACCTCGACGGCGGGCGGATCAAGATCCGATTCGGCAGACATGTCCTGACCACAACTCCTACAGGCCCGCTGGCGCGGGCCCGCGGGTTCGTGACCGCCCCGGTGTCCCCGCGTCCCAACCGGCCACCCGGGAGGTCGCCGGGCGCCAGCTCCGAAGATGGCCCCGAGCGCAGCAGGCGGCGCGGCGATCACGACGACGACCCGCCCCCGTTCTGACGGGGGCCGGACCCCGGATCCCGGACCCGCGCCCCGGGCGCTCTCTCTGCTATTGGTTCTGCCGCCGGCTCAACTCTGCGCGCGGGCGATGATCTCCTCGGCGAGCTCAGCTGGGCGTTCCTCGGGTATCCAGTGGCTCGCACCGGACATCTCCACGAAGCGGTAGTCGGCGTCCACGTAGTGGGCGGTCCGCTCGGCGCCACCGCGGCCGAGTGCCGGGTCGTGATCGCTCCAGACGAAGGTCGTGGGCACGCGGACACGGGCGGTCGCCTTCCCGGGTGAGGCGAAGGGCAGCGCGCGGTACCACCCCAGTCCACCGGGAACGGCGCCGTCGGCGACCATCTCGCTGCGGTAGCGGGCGATCATCTCCGGCGTCATGCCCATCGTGGCGAGAGCGCGTTCCGCCGGGCCTCCGTCCGAGGTGAGCACCCGCTCGGGAACCCACGGCAACTGGAAGAACCCGATGTACCAGGAGCGCAGCAGCTGGTCGGAGACGATCATCGCGCGGCGGAAGGCCGCCAGGTGGGGCACCGACACCGCGGTGAGCGACCGGACCCGGTCGGGATGCGCGGCGGCCACACCCCACGCCACGGCCGCGCCCCAGTCGTGGCCGACGACGTGGGCGGCGGGCAGGTTCGCGCTGTCGAGCAGGGCGAGGACGTCGCCCACCAACTCGGACAGTCGATATGCCCGCCGACCCCTGGGGCGGGCGGTGGAGCAGTAGCCACGCTGGTCCAGGACCAGCGTGCGGAACCCGGCCGCGTGGAGGAGGGGCGCCACCGCGTCCCAGCTGCTCGTGCGCTGCGGGAATCCGTGGAGGAGCACTACGACCTCGCCGTCGGCCGGGCCGGAGTCGATGGCCCGGAAACGGAGGCGGCCGCGGGAGAACGTGATCTCCGCGGACCGCGGCGGCTCGGAACCCAGCGATTCAGAACTCGGCGGAGTCTGGCCTGGGACGGTCGGATCAGCCACGGACGTATCCTCTCCGGACGGCCCGCTCGAGGATGCCCAGGGTCGCTTTGAGTGCGGACGCGTCCAGCACCGGCAGGATGCCGGAATCGCGCCACTTGGGATGGGCGTCGGACCAGTCGTAGTAGCTCACGACCTCCGTCAGTGGCCCGTCGAGGTCCCCGGCGCTGCCTCCGCCTCCGTCCGCGGTCCCGCTGCCGAGCTGCGTCAGGCGATACCCGTAGGTGTGACCGATCGGGGGCTTGATCTGGCCGTCGATGGTCCAGGCGATCTCCTCACCCGGCACGAACCGGGTGATGATGACGGTCACGTCGTACCGCCCGAGGTCATAGTCGCCGAGCGACTCGCGGTCCATGTGCACGACGAACCGGTCTCCCGCCGCCGTGACCGTCGAGCCCTCGGCGGATTGGAGCATTCCCGAGGAATCGATGGCCACGTGACCGTCCGGGTCGCAGAGCACGGCGAACACCCGGTCCGCCGACGCCGCGATGACCCGCGTGGCCTCGAGGCGTGTCCCGGGGGCGGCGTCGTCGGCACCGGACGAGCTGGTCGGTTCGTTGTCCGTCATGCCGTTGACGCTACCTCCGGGCCATCAGGCCCTGACCTGACGACCTCTCGGATTACTCGCGCGCACAGGTCGGGGTCGTCGATCATCGGGACGTGGCCGACGCCATCCAGGCAGAGGTGACGTGCCCCGGGCAGCAACTGCCTGGCGCTGACGGCATTGACCTCCGGCGGGAAAATCCGGTCCTCAGAGGACCACGCCACCGTCACCGGGCACGGCAGAGGATCCATCGGTAGGACTCGCTCAGTGGTCCCCAGCAGATCCGGGGCCACCACACAGCCCGCGAGGTCTCGGACCATATCGGCGGCCTGGCGGGGCGTGAGACGGTCGCCGCGTTCGGCCGCGTCGCGCAGGAACCGCCGGCGCAACACGGAGGATCGGAGGACCAGGGGAGCGAGAGGGCCTGCCATCCGGGCCATCAACCGTCCCCGTCGGATGGTCGAGGTCGCGTGGGTCTCGTCCGCCTCCCCGGGGGTCCAGCATCCCGCGGGGGAGAGCGCGCACACACTGAGCGCTCGCCCGCGCCGCGCCAACTCGATGGCCATCCAACCGCCCATCGAGTTGCCGGCGATGTGCACGGAGGCCAGACCGCGCTCGTCCAGGAGCGCCTCGACGTCGTCGACGAGCCCGGAGATGGTCGCCCGCCCGACGGCCGCAGGGCCACCGCGGTGGCCGGCGGCCGTCGGGACGATAAGGGAGAAGTCGGCCCCCAGAAGCGGGACGACGTCGTCCCAGACTCGGGCCGAGTTCGTGACCCCGTGTAGGAGCAGGAGCTGGGGGGACAAGTCAGCTCCGTGTGAGCGCATTCGTGCACGGTAGCCGAGGCTCGTCGAGCTTTCCCCTGGTTGGGTGGCCCGGTGCAGCAGCTTCTCGGGCGCGCGAGCAGGAAGGTGGCCTGCCCGCGCCACCTTCCTGCTCGCGCAGGTCCGTCAGACCCGGGCCGGATCCGGCCGGTCCCACGCACGGTGGGTCGCCAGCAGCGGCTTGAGCGCGGGCAGGACTCCCGCCGCCTCGTCCACCACCACGACACCGGGGGTGTCGGCGGTGAGCCCGAAGTCGACGAACTGGTCGACGGGCGCGAGCGAGGCGATCGCCTTCTTGTGGCGGAACATCTCGCTGATCAGCACGTCCGTGTTCGCGTCGGCGGGCAGGTCCACCACGACCAGGGCGTCGAACTCGATGGACCGCTGGGTGCGGTAGGTGCGGGAGACCGTGACCGTCTCTGCATCGTCCGCATCGCTTCCACCGAGCGTGCCGCCGGTCGGGGCGATGACCAGCGGGACCATGTCGTCGTCGAACACCGCCTGCTCCAGCGCCTTGACCGCGGCGACGTCGGAGGCCTCGGTGACGAGGATCCCGATGAGGCGACCGTCAGACGGCCACTCCCGCCCGATCTGGGAGAGCGCGGGGCTCGTGACGACCTCGGCCACCGGGACCTTGGCGGGCGCGGGGAGACCGAGGCCGGTGGCGACGGTGACGGCGAGGTCGTGGTCGATGTGGGCCAGCTGCTCGACCTGGCGGACCTTGATGTTCTCCTCGTAGCACTTGCCCAGCTCGAAGGTGTACGCGCCGGCGATGTGCTCCTTCTCCACCTCGGTCATGCTGTTGTAGAACAGGGTCGCCTGCGAGTAGTGGTCGTCAAAGGTGGCCGGGGCGTCCCGGACCACCTGCGCGTCGGCGATGTGCTGCGCCACCTCGACCAGCGCACCGTCGTCGGCACCGGCGAGGAACGGGCACCCGCCGTCGAGGCTGTTCGGCTTGTACGGCGCGACCCCCACGTGGTCGGCGGTCTGGTGCATGCCGTCCCGCAGCATGTCGTTGACCGGGGCGTGCGGGCGGTTGATCGGCAGCTGCCCGAAATTCGGTCCACCCAGCCGCGAGATCTGGGTGTCGAGGTACGAGAACAACCGGCCTTGGAGGAGCGGGTCGTTGGTCACGTCGATCCCGGGCACGAGGTGCCCCGGGTGGAACGCGATCTGCTCCGTCTCCGCGAAGTAGTTCTTGGGGTTGGCGTTGAGCGTCATGGTGCCGATCACCTGGACCGGCGCGAGCTCCTCCGGGACGAACTTGGTCGGGTCGAGCAGGTCGATGCCGTGGAACATCTCGCTCACCCCGTTGGAGTCGACCGTGTCCGGGAACACCTGGATGCCCAGGTCCCACTTGGGGAACGCGCCGGCCTCGATGGCGTCGGCCAGGTCGCGGCGGTGCAGATCCGGATCCATACCGGCCGCGATCTGGGCCTCCTCCCACACCAGCGAGTGCACACCGAGGTGGGGCTTCCAGTGGAACTTGACCAGGTTCGTCTCGCCGGCCGCGTTGATCAGCCGGAACGTGTGGACGCCGAAGCCCTCCATCATCCGGTAGGAGCGGGGGATGCCGCGGTCGGACATGTTCCACATGGCGTGCGCCTGGCCCTCGGTGTGGAGGGAGACGAAGTCCCAGAAGGTGTCGTGCGCGCTCTGGGCCTGCGGGATCTCGCGGTCCGGGTGCGGCTTGCCGGCGTGGATGACGTCCGGGAACTTGATGGCGTCCTGGATGAAGAACACCGGGATGTTGTTGCCGACCAGGTCCCAGGTCCCCTCCTCCGAGTAGAACTTGGTGGCGAACCCGCGGGTGTCCCGCACGGTGTCGGCGGACCCGCGCGACCCGAGGACTGTGGAGAAACGGACGAAGACCTCGGTCTGCGCACCCTGCGCGAACAACCCGGCCCGGCACACGCTCGCGGCCGCACCGTTGGCCTCGAAGACACCGTGGGCGCCGGCGCCGCGGGCGTGGACGACGCGCTCGGGGATCCGCTCGTGGTCGAAGTGGGTGATCTTCTCCCGCAGGTGGTGGTCCTGCAGCAGGGTCGGGCCGCGGCGGCCGGCCTTCTGGGAGTGGTCCGTGTCGGCGACCCGTGCCCCCTGCGCGGTGGTGAGGAACTCACCCTGCTGACGGGCGGCGTCCTCGGTGTCCGCGGACTCGGCCCCGGTGGGGCTGAACGGCGTGGCACCCTTCTGGTCCGGCTTGGGGGGCAGGGGGCCGGTGGGATCGGTGGGCTCCTCGAGCGAGGGGGGCTTGGGCGCCGGGACGCCGGGCACGACATCCCCACCGCCGATGACCTGATCGGCGAGTGTCCCGGCGGCGTCGGCGACCTTCTTGGCAGCGGCGCCGGCCGTCCTGGATGCGGCGGACTTCTTGTCGGACATGTGACTCCTCCGAGGGTTGGGTGTGAGTTCACGGGTGTCACACCGACTCTCCCACTCGGCGCGGACTTCGCAACCAGTCGCGAAGGGGTCGGAGCAGGAGTACGCTCCGGCGCTCGGCCACCCGGTCCCGCGGCGTGTGGGTCCCGTTCCCGGCGGCGTGCCCTCATGCGGCGCGAAGTCGACGTCGTCTGAGGTCAGCGCGCCTATGGTGTTCCCATGACGACCCACGGTGAGGACGCCGGCACCGCCGCGATCCCCCGATCCCATCTCCCGTATCCGATGGTCCTGGCGGCGGCCTGGGCGGCCTGCCTGCTGCTGATCGCCGGAGGCGGGTGGATCCTCGGCCAGGCCATCGGCCGACTGTCGGTGATCCTGGCGCCGCTCGCGATAGCGGTGTTGCTCGCCGCCATGCTCCGGCCGCTGGTGGACCGCGTGCCCCGGCGGGTCCCGCGGGCGCTGGCGGCGCTCGTCGTCGTCCTCGGGGTCCTGGCGCTGGTCGTGGGCTCGCTGGCGGTGGTCACCACCCAGCTCGCGACCGGGGTCCCGGAGATGAGGGAGAAGATCGGCAGCGGCGTGGACACCGCTCTCCAGTGGTTGGAGGACGGCCCGCTCCACCTCACCGCCGACCGGCTCCAGGAGGCCGTCGCGCAGGTCCGCGCCTGGATCGAGTCCCACTCCGAGGCGGTGGCCGCGGGCGCGGTCCAGTTCGGGCACACGGCCGTCGACGCGGTGGCCGGTCTGCTCATCTGCCTGGTGGCACTGTTCTTCTTCCTCTATCAGGGGGAGAAGCTGTGGGCGTTCTTCGTCCGGTGGTTCCCCCGCGCGAGCCGCCTCAACGTCGACCGCGCGCTGCGACAGGGCTGGGGCAGCCTCGGCGCCTACACCCGGACGCAGCTCACCGTGGCCGCGATCAATGCCACCGGGGTCGGGCTCGGTGCGCTGGTGCTGCGCGTGCCCTTCGTGATCCCCATCGTGGTGGTGGTGTTCCTCGCGTCGTTCGTCCCCATCGTGGGCACCCTCGTCGCGGGGCTGATCCCCACCGCGCTGGCGCTGGTGGACCGGGGACCGGTGATCGCGATCGCGATGCTGGCGATCGTCCTGGTGGTCCACCAGGTGGAGTCGCACGTGCTGCAGCCCGTCCTCATGGGTCACGCGGTGGCCCTCCACCCGCTGGCCGTGATCGTGGTGGTGGCCTCGGGCACCTACCTGTTCGGCATCGTGGGAGCGCTGTTCGCCGTCCCCGTCACCGCCATGGTGAACACCGTGGTGAGATACCTGGCCGGAGGGACGGACGGGGACGTGGACCGGGAACCCGGCGAGGCGCCGGGACTGGTGCCCGACCGCGCCGTGGTCTCCGGGCCGGACGACGACGAGAGGTCCGGACCGGATGACGACGAGCCCGCGTCACCCGGCGGCGACCCCGCCACCCGCTGACCCACCACCCCACCGAGAGGAACCGATGACCTTCAGCATGGAACCGACCGACGAGCAGCGCGAGCTGCAGGACTGGGCCCACGCCTTCGCCGAGGAGGTCATCCGGCCGGCCGCCCGCGAGTGGGACGAGCGCGAGGAGACGCCCTGGCCGGTCATCCAGGAGGCCGCCAGGATCGGGCTGTACGGCTACGAGATCATGGCCACGCTGCGGCAGGACGACACCGGTCAGTCCTACCCGATCCTGTGTGAGGAGCTGTTCTGGGGCGACGCGGGGATCGGCTTGTCCATCATGGGCACCGGACTGGCCGCGGCGGGCATCGCCTCGGCCGGGACCACGGACCAGATCATCGAGTGGGTGCCCCGCTGCTACGGCACCGAAGCCGAACCGGCGGTCGGCGGGTTCTGCTCGTCCGAGCCGGAGGCCGGGAGCGACGTGGGCAACATGCGCACCCGGGCCCGTTACGACGAGGCCACGGACGAGTGGGTGATCTCCGGGCAGAAGGCCTGGGTGACCAACGGCGGGGTGGCCTCGGTCCTCGTGGTGCAGGCGGTGGTGGACCCGGAGCTCGGTTCCCGCGGCCAGGCCGCCTTCGTCATGGAGGCCGGGACCCCCGGGATCGAGGCCGGACCCCGACTCAAGAAGCACGGCCTGCGCGCGTCGGCGACCGCCGACGTCTTCTTCGACGACGTCCGGGTGCCGGGCTCGGCGCTGCTGGGCGGCAAGGAGAAGCTCGACGAGAAGCTGGCCCGCGCCCGGGAGGGCGAGCGGACCGGGGGCCAGGCCGCCATGGCGACGTTCGAACGGACCCGACCCACCGTGGGCGCGATGGCCGTGGGCATCGCGCGGGCGGCACACGAGTACGCGCTCGAGTACGCCAAGGGGCGGGTGGTGTTCGGCCGACCGATCATCGAGAACCAGGCCATCTCGTTCCTGCTCGCGGACATGGCGGTGGAGATCGACGCCTCGCGACTGCTGGTCCGCCGGGCCGCGTGGTTGGGCGCGACCCGGCAGCCCATGGCCCGGGCCGAGGGCTCCATGTCCAAGCTCAAGGCCGGCCGTACCGCCGTGTGGGCCACCGAGCGCGCCATCCAGATCCTCGGCGGGGTGGGGTACTCCCGCGAGTACCCGGTCGAGCGGATGCACCGCGACGCCAAGATCTTCGACATCTTCGAGGGCACCGAGCAGATCCAGCAGCTGGTGATCGCCCGCGCGATCTCCGGTCAGCGGTTGCCGTGACGGACGTCGAGGTGGTGCGGGCGAGCGTGGTCCGCGCCCCGCGCGACGAGGTGTGGGCGCGCGTGGTCACCGCGGACGGGGTCAGTGACGAGTTCCGGCCTCTGTTGCGGATGCGCTTCCCGGCGCGACTGGCGGGGGCCTCCATCGCGGACGTGCCGCTGGGTCGGCCGATCGGGCGCGCGTGGATCCTGCTCGGCGGGGTCATCCCGGTGGAGTACGACGACCTGGTCCTGGTCGACCTGGAGGCCCTCCGGTTCTTCCAGGAGCGTTCGGAGCTCGGGTCGTGTCGGGTGTGGGAGCACCGCCGCGAGCTCGAATCGCTGGCCGACGGCTCCACCCGCGTCACCGACACCCTGCGGGCCGTACCGCGTGCGCTGGTGCCCGGATCGGTCGTCCGTGTGGTGGTCGGGGCACTGTTCGCCCACCGGCACCGGCGGCTCGCGCGGGAGTTCGGATGAGCGTCCGGGCCGGATGTGATAGAGAGAACTGCTCCCCGGGCCCCTGATGGCGCACAATGGGTCGAGGTGCTCCTTGCGACGAGGTACGGCGCGGAGACCGTCCCCGAGGGGGAATGCGACATGCAGAACAGCGATGTGCACAAGACCGAGATGCAGCGGACAAGGCTCCACGGACGCGAGCTGGCGTACCGCGAGGCGGGAGCCGGCGAGGGCAAGCCGACGCTGCTCCTCATCCACGGCATGGCGGGCAGTTCCGTCACCTGGCGGGAATTGATCCCGCGCCTGGAATCGAGGTTCCACATCATCGCCCCCGACCTGCCGGGCCACGGGGAGAGCTCCCTGGACTTCGACGACTACTCGCTCGGGGCGATGGCCTCCGCCCTGCGCGACCTGCTGGTGGTCAAGGGCATCAGGCGGTGCACGGTGATCGGCCAGTCGCTCGGTGGCGGCGTGGCCCTGCAGTTCGTCTACCAGTACCCCGACTTCTGCGAGCGCATCGCGCTGATCGGCAGCGGCGGCCTGGGCAAGGAGGTCAACTGGATCCTGCGCCTTCTCGCGGTCCCCGGAGCCGAGCTCCTGCTGACCGCGGGTGCGGCCCCGTTCCTGGTGTCCGCCGGGGACAAGGCCCGCGGGTTCCTCACCGGCAGGGGTGTCCGCGCGATCGCGCTCGAGGAGCCGTGGGCGGCGTACGAGTCGCTCGGCAGGCCCGGGCACCGTCGCACGTTCTTCAAGACCCTCCGGGCGGTCGTGGACAACAAGGGGCAGGCCGTCTCCGCCAGCAACAGGCTCTATCTGGCGGCGCAGTTGCCCTTCCAGCTGATCTGGGGCGACCGCGACCCGATCATCCCCGTCTCGCACGGGCTCACCACCCACGAGGCGATCCCGGGCAGCCGGCTCGCGATCGTCGAGGGCACCGGGCATTATCCGCACGTCGAGGACCCCGCCGCGGTCGAGCGGATCCTCGTCGACTTCATGGAGTCGACCGAGCCCGGCCACATCGACCACCAGCTCCTCGGTGAGCTCGTGACCGCGGGCGGCGACGAGGCCCGATAGGGGACCGCCGATCCGACAGGGCCCGGCTGGAGATGACGGCGGCCCCGGCCCCGTCGTGGGGGCCGGGGCCGGCTCGGGTCTGTCAGGCGTCGGTCTCGACCGTGTCGCCGCCCGTCGCGACGTCGTCGCCGGTGGCGTCGTCGGCAGCGGTGTCGTCGCCGTCGGTCTCGGTGCCGTCGGTGTCACCGTCCCCCGGGATCTCGGCGTCGATGCCACGGAGGATGTCGATCGCGCCCGCGATGTCGCCGGTCATCGCGGTGGAGATGGCCAGGTCGGCGTTCGCCTCGCACTCCTCGCCCGACAGTCCGGGCGCGACGCCGCCGACGGAACCGAGGAAGTCGTACGCGGAGATCGTGCCGCAGAGCTGCTGCGCGATGTCCGAGACCTCGGCGGGGGTCTCGGCGCCGTCGATGTCCGTCTCGACGGTCGTGGGGGCGCCGACCGACCCGCTGTCGAGCCCGGGGAGATCGCTCTGGGCGGCGGCCAGTCCCGCACCGGAGAAGGACAGGGCGGCAGCGGAACCGATGATCGCGATGGTCTTCTTCATGGTGGTCACCTTTCGTTCGGGCGCCGGGGTCTCCCGGAGACACGGCGGTCACCGTAACGGCGACAGTGCCAGCGTGCTGTGACCGCGATCACTCCCCGTCGGAGCCCGGTCGGTGGAATGTCGTGATGCGCTGGAGCGACGGCGCCCGGACAAATTCTTCTTCATCTCGCGGAGTGTTTGCCGCGTCGACGCTCTCCGGGGATGCTTGTCCCATGAGTGGAACCGCCGAGATCTATGACGCCGTCCTCAGCCCGGGCAAACTCGAGTTGCTCCGGGCGTGGATCCGCCACCAGTCGTGGTTCGACGGTGACCCGACGCGGCTGGAGCAGGTGACCGCCTACCGGTTCGTCGACCCCGACGGCGAGGTGGGCATGGAGGCCTTCCTCGTCTCGGACGGTGCGCGCACGTTCCACGTCCCCGTGACCTACCGGGGGGCGGAGCTCCCGGGGGCGCAGGACGCACTGGTCGGGACGCTCGAACACTCTGTCCTCGGTCGTCGCTGGGTGTACGACGCGCCGGCGGACCCCGTGTACGTGACCGAGGTGCGGCGGGTCGTCAGTCACCGCGACACCGCCGCCGACCATCTGGCGGTGGAGGACGGCACGGTCACCCCGTCGCCCGTCAACGTGCGGGGCGGTGGGGACGGGGCGACGGGCGACAGCGACGCCGATGCCGCACCTCAGGTGATCCGGGTGATCTCGGAGGAGAACGACGCCGAGGCTGACCGCCCCCTGATCGGCTCGCCGGGCACGCTCAGCGGGACCTGGGAGGACGCCGACGGCTCGCATTCCGCGGTCTTCGTCGTCGTCTCCTAAGACCTGTCGGCTAGGACCTGGCGGCTAGGGCCTGGCGGTGCAGTTCTTGCCGGGGGGCGCCGTCCGGCCCCGGGGGCGTCACGGGGCCGGACGGGGGTCCCGGCCGGGCCGGGCGGGACTCAGGCCTGCTTGATGGCCGAGAGCTCGATCTCGAGGGTGACCTTCTCGGAGACGAGCACGCCACCGGTCTCGAGCGCCGCGTTCCAGGTCAGGCCGAAGTCGCTGCGGTTGATGACCGTGGTGCCCTCGAAGCCGGCGCGGAGGTTGCCGAACGGGTCGGTGGCGGTGCCCTCGTACTCGAACGGGATGGTCACGGACTTGGTGGTGCCCTTGATGGTGAGGTCGCCGGTCACGTCGACGCCGCCGGAGCCGTTGGCCGCGATCTTCGTCGAGCGGAAGGTGATCTCCGGGTGGTTGTCCATGTCGAAGAAGTCGTTGGACTTCAGGTGGCCGTCGCGGTCGGCGTTGCGGGTGTCGATCGAGGAGGCGGTGATGACGACCTCGGCGGTCGCGCCGTCGACTCCCTCCGCGGGGACGGTGACCGTGCCCGTGTAGTCGTTGAACGACCCGCGGACCTTGGTGACCATGGCGTGGCGGGTGACGAAGCCGAGGCGGGTGTGGGTGGGGTCGATGTTCCAGGTGCCGGTGAGGTCGGTGAGCGTCGCGGTCATGGTGACTCCTTCGGTGGTCCCCGGCTGGACACCGGGGCGATTGGTTGTTGTGTCACCTACAGTAGCGCCTCAATGGTGATGCGTCAACAAGAAGTTCGGAGGAGTTCGGATCGGACGGTCACCCCACGTGACGACGCAGGAAGTGCAGCGCGTGGGTGACCGCCAGCTCGTGGCACGGCCGGCCGGGGAAGAGGTCAAAATGGTCGCCCGGGTAGTGGCGCACCTCGGCTCGAGCGGCGAACGCCGCGGTGCTCGCGGCGTGCGGCGGCGCGCTGCGGTCCAGGTCGGCGATCTGGACCAGCACGGGGGTCCCGGCGAGCTCCGCGGCCTTTGCGCCCGGTCGGAAGGAGCCCAGTACCGCCCCGACCCCGCCACCGATCTCGTTGCGCCAGCTCGGCCCCGCGATCGAGCCGTAGGCCTCCTCGTATCCCTCCAGGGAGAGCACCGCGTTCGACCCCGGCGGGCCGACCAGGGGGACCAACGGCTCCGTGCGGCCCAGCGCCGCCGCGGCCTTGGCCGCGACCGTGGTGCCGGTGGAGCGGAGCAGGGCGCCCGGTCGGTGCTGTCTGGCGGCGGCCACCGCCGCGGCCCGCCCGTCGACGAGGGGGACCACCGAGATCACCGCCGCGATGCGCGACGCCCCGCCCGGTTCCCGGGCCACCTCGAGCGCGTGCCCGCCACCCAGGGAGCACCCCCACAGGACGATACGGTCGGCGTCGACGTCCGGCCGCGTGGCGACCGCGGCGACCGCCGCCCGGAGGTCGTCCTGCTGACGCGACGGCGAGACGACCTGTCGGGGCCCGCCGTCAGATCGTCCGAAGCCTCGGTAGTCGATCGCGAACGCCGCGTACCCGGCGGCGGCGAAGGCCTCGGCGAACTGGAGCAGACCCGAGTCGGCCGTTCCGCCCAGCCCGTGTGCCAGGACGACGCACGGTGCCCGATCCGTCCCGGCCGCGGGCAGGAACCACCCGCGGCAGGTGTCCCCCCCGGAGCGAAAATCGAGGTCGAGGGGGGTGATCTGGCTGGTCACGAGGGTTCTCCTGGGTTGTCGACCTCCGGGTCCGGGCGGCCGTAGATGGCCCGGACCCACAGGTCCGAGGCGGTGGCGATCATGGGCTCGCGATCCGCACCGGGGTCGTAGACGAGGTGTTCGAGAACCGATTCGTTGATCTGGATCAGGGCGGTGGCGAGCGAGTCCGGGTCGGCCCCCTCGGGGGCCCGGCCGGCCGCCCGCTCGGAGCGGATGTACTCGGCGATGGGCGTCGCCAGCTCGGCCCGCCCTTCGTCCCAGAGGCGGCGCATGGGTTCGTGCGTGGTCCGCGCGGTGAGCAGGGCACGGTAGACGTGCGCGTTGTCGACCATCCGGTCCGCCAGGCGGCTCAGCGTGGCGGACACGCGGGACCGGAAGCGGCCGTCGGAGTTCACCAGCATGTCGTTCGACTTGGCGGCGGTCGCCTGGATGGAGGAGAGCAACACGGTCACCGCCGCGGCCTTGGAGTCGAAGTAGAAATAGAACGCCGAGCGGGTGATGCCGGCCGCGTCGGTGAGGTCGGCCACCGAGATGTCGTCGAGTTTGGTGGTGCGCAGCTGCCGGTCGAGCTCGGCCAACAGGGCCTCGCGGCGTCGATCGCCCCGGGGAGAGCCGTTGGTGCCCTCGCCGGAGGTGCCGTTCCCGCTCACGCGGGCGCCGCCGTCCGGATCATCCCGCCGGAGCGGGCCGCGCGCTCGCGGCCCTCCGGGATCTCCCGGGTCCGCAGGTCGTGCTCGTAGAGGAAGTAGTCCACCTGTTGTTGGTGCCGCGGGGTGTCGAGCATGTGCCCGATGTACTTCTTCTCGTCGGCCACGATGACCTGCTCCATCTCCCCCCGGTCCGGCGTCCGGTACAGGCCCGCCGCCCACGCGGCCGCCAGCCGGGCCTGGGCCTCGACGAACGGGAACAGCGTGGGCGTGGACTGGGCGAATCCGACCATCACGAGGTCGTCGATGCCCGGGGAGAACATCCGCTTGTAGAGCGGCACGTGGTTGTGGGCGTCGGCGCTGAGGAACTCGGGGTCGAAGAAGGGGAACGAGGTGTTGTAGCCGGTGGCCTGGATGACGACGTCGAACTCCTGCGCCGTGCCGTCCTCGAAGTGCACGGTCCGCCCCTCGAACCGGGCGATGTTGCCCTTGGCCGTGATGTCCCCCGAGCCGAGTCGGAGCGGCAACTCGACGGACTGGGTGGGGTGCGCCTCGAAGAACTTGTGGTTGGGCGTGGGCAGTCCGTAGGACTCCGGCCGGCCCGCGGACATCGGTTGCATGGCCTGGATGGCCTTGCGCTGCCACGAGTAGGGCAGGAACGGGAACGTGGCGAAGTACTTGTCGGCCGGTTTGCCGGCGATGTACTTCGGGACGATCCACGCGCCCGACCGGGTGGAGATCACCACCTCGTTCCGCATCACCTTGGAGGACAGCTCGACCGCGATGTCGGCGGCGCTGTTGCCCAGGCCCACCACGAGGATGCGCTTGTCCAGCAACTCGAGCGGGTCCCACGGGTCGACGTAGGCGTGCGAGTGGATCATCTCGCCGGTGAACTCACCCGGGAAGTCGCCGAACCGCGGGTCCCAGTGGTGTCCGTTGCCCACCACCAGCGCGTCGAAGCGGCGGGTGCCGGTGCGTTCGGTGGTCAGCTCCCAGCCGCCGCCCTCGAGCCGTTCGGCGTGCAGGACCCGGTTCTCGAACTCGATGCGGCGCAGCAGGTCGAAGGCCTCGGCGTAGTCGTCGAGGTACTGCTTGATCTGCGAGTGGTGCGGGAAGTCCGGGAACTCCTCGGGCATGGGGAAGTCCCGGAAGCTCAGCTGGTGCTTGGAGGTGTCGATGTGCAGCGACCGGTACGCGCTCGAGCTCCCGTTGGGATTGTCGAACGCCCAGTTCCCGCCGATCCGGTCGGAGGCCTCGAAGCCCACCGCCTCGATGCCGTAGTCGTCGAGCATCTTGAGGGTGGTGAGACCGCTGATGCCCGCGCCGATGACGGCGACAGTGGGGACGGGTGTCATGGAAACCTCTTCGGGCCGGGGACCGCCGCGCCGGGAAGCTATGGCGCGAATCACATTGCGGTCCTAGATTATGACCAGGGATTGACGGGCGTCAACAGCGTCCCGCGCGCGCCGACGGGGCACCCCGCCCAGGGCCCCATCCCGGACGGAGGCGGAAATGGCAGACGACACGACCGGGAGGCGGCACGCGGTGGTGGTCGGTGGCGCATCCGGGATCGGATGGGCCACGGCGCAACAGCTCGCCTCGGACGGGTGGCGGGTGACGGTGGCCGACGTCAACGGCGACCTCGCCGAGGCGCGCGCGGCCGAGCTCCAGGGCGCGGGCGGGTTGGCGGGCGCGGCTGACGCCCCGAGCCACGAGCACAGGGTCGTCGACGTGGTGAACGAGTCGTCGGTGGAGGCGCTGTTCACCGGTATCGCCCCCGAGCTGGTCGTCACCACGGCCGGGGTGAGCACGCTCGGGCTGGTCACCGACCACGACACCGCTGAGTTCAGGCGAGTGGTGGACGTGTGCCTCACCGGCACGTTCCTCGTCCTCAAGCACGCCGGAGGCGTGGTCGGTGAGGGCGGCTCGATCGTCGCCATCGCCTCGCTCAACGCGCGGCAACCCGGACGGGGGATGGCCGCGTACTGCGCGGCCAAGGCTGGCCTGGTGATGCTCGCGCAGGTCGCCGCGCTCGAGCTCGGGGAGCGGGGGATCCGGGTGAACACGGTGTCTCCCGGATTCCTCGTCACCCCGCTCACCGAACCGGTCCTGCAGATCCCCGGGCTCGCCGAGGAGTACGCCGAGAACGCGGCGGTCCCGCACCGGGGCACCGCGGAGGACGTCGCTCGGGCGGTGCTCTACCTCGCCGACTCGCCCTGGATGACGGGGGAGGACCTGGCCGTTGACGGCGGGGCCCAGTTGCGCCGCTATCCGGACGTGCTCGGCCTGGCGACCAAGGCGTTCTCGTGAGGCCGGGTCGCGGCCGCGCGACAAACGGACGCCGGGGTGCGGGCCGCGGGAGAAGCCGCTCCGGCACCCCGGGATTCGCCGGGAGATCCGCGATCGTCACCGGAGGTGGCTCGGGGATCGGCGCCGCACTGGCCCGCGCCCTGGTGGCGGCCGGCGCCCACGTCGTGGTGACGGACATCGATCCGGTGGCCGCCCGGCGGGTGGCGGAGGAGATCACCCCGGGCGCGACGGTCACCGGAACCGCCCGGTCGGAGGCGCTCGACGTCACCGACGCCCGGGCGGTGTCGGACCTGGTCGGCGAGGTGGTCGCCGAGCACGGTGGCCTGGACTTGATGTTCGCCAACGCCGGCATCACCTGGGGCGGGGACACCGAGCAGCTCACCCTGGGGCAGTGGGACGCGATCGTCGACGTGAACATCCGCGGGGTCGTGCACTGCGTCCACGCCGCGTACCCGGAGATGATCCGCCGGGGAACGGGATCGCTCGTGCTCACCGCCTCCATGGGCGGGTTGTGCCCGGCGGGCCTGATCACCAGCTACGCCATGACCAAGCACGCGGTGGTGGGGCTCGGGCTCTCGCTGCGCGCGGAGGCGGCCGGCCACGGCGTCGGGGTGACCGTGGTGTGCCCGGCTGCGGTGGACACCGCGATCCTGGACAAGGGCGAGCTCGACGGCTTCGACGGCCGTCACTACTACCTCGAGGGTCAGGGCGTGCGGGAGCCGCTGGACCCGGATCTGCTGGCGGAGAGCGTCCTGCGTGGTGTCCTGGGGAACCGGGCGCTCGTGATCGAACCCGCGCGGGCGCGGGCGACGTGGCGTCTGCAGCGCCTGTCGCCGGCGCTGATGGACACGATGCTCACCAGGTACGTGCGCGCGACGAGGCGCCGGCGGGACGAGGGGCCCGCCGGCGCCTGACGCCGTGGACGAGCTCGGGGACCCAGGTGGCCCTGTGCCCGAGGTGTCTCAGTGCTCGTCGGCGTCCGATTCGGCCTTGGTCGCGTGGACGGTGCCGTGCTCGTGCTCCGGCGGGGCGTAGATCGAGTAGACCTTGAGCGGCTCGTCGCCGATGTTGGTGACGTTGTGCCACGACCCGGCGGGGACGAGGATCACCCAGTCGTCGCCGACCTCCTCGTCGAACTCCAGGCGGTCCTCGGCCGGTCCCATCTGGACGCGACCGCGACCCTGCTCGACCCGCAGGAACTGGTCGTGGTCCTCGTGCACCTCGAGGCCGATGTCGTCCCCGGGAGCGATCGCCATGACCGTCATCTGCAGGTGCTTCCCGGTCCACAGCGTGGTCCGGTAGTTGGTGTTGGCGAGGGTCGCGTCCTCGATGTTGACGACGTAGGGGTGGGGTCCGTGATCGGTGTCGGTCATGGTGTGGTCCTCTCGCTCTCGTGCACGTCGGCTCGCGCCTGGTCGTCTCCATCATGCCGGGTGCGGTCGGCTCGCGATCCGGCTCGCTTCTGCCACGGCCACCGGCCCGAGATCTCGAGTTCGAGCGACCAGCTGAGGAACGTCCTGATGAGCACGACCAACGCGAGCAACCCCACCGAGTCGTAGCTCGGCGAGATCGCGACGGTCCGGATGATGTCCGCGGCCACCAGGAGTTCCAGGCCCAGCAGGATCGCGCGGCCGAGACGGCGCCGGAATGCGGTGTAGACGTCACCCTCCGGGCCGTGTCGGCGACGCGGGTCGAGGGCGAACATGGCCGCCACCAACGCGCCCACCACGATGGCGGCCACGCCGGCCGCGTCCATGGTCTTGCCCACCAGTTCCACGGCCTCTGTGAACGTCATGAACGAACTGTAGACCCGCCCGGCCGGGGCGAGAGGGACCTCCGCAGACCCTATGGTTGACAAGTCAACTAAAGTGGGGGCATGACTCAGCACACCACCTCCGCCACGCCCGCCACCTCCGCATCTCCAGCGTCACACTCCGTCGCCTTTGGCCTCGACACCTTCGGCGACACCACCGTCGATGACCGAGGCGCGCGGGTCCACCACGCTCAGGTGATCCGGGACGTCGTCGAACAGGCGGTCCTGGCCGACCAGGTGGGCGTCGACGCCTTTGGGGTGGGGGAGCACCACCGGCCCGACTACGCCGTCTCCGCCCCGGATGTGGTGCTCGCCGGCATCGCGACCCGGACGCAGCGCATCACTCTCGGCTCGGCGGTCACCGTCCTGTCCAGCGACGACCCGGTCCGGGTGTTCCAGCGCTTCTCCACGATCGACGCCCTGTCGGGCGGGCGCGCCGAGGTCGTTCTGGGGCGCGGGTCTTTCACCGAGTCGTTCCCGCTGTTCGGCCTCGATCTCCAGCAGTACGAGCAGCTGTTCAGCGAGAAGCTGGATCTGTTCTCCGCGCTGTTGCCCGAGAAGCCGGTCACGTGGTCCGGGGAGCTGCGGCGTCCCCTGGTCGACCAGCGCGTGTACCCGGAGACCGAGGGCGGGCTCTCCGCGTGGATCGCCGTGGGCGGCAGCCCCGAATCCGTGGTGCGCGCGGCCCGGTACCGGATGCCCCTCATGCTGGCGATCATCGGCGGGGCCGCCGGTGGGTTCGCCCCCTTCGCCGACCTGTACCGGCAGGCCAACGCGCAGCTCGCGAGCACCGACGCGCCGCGGTTGCCTGTCGCCGTGCACTCGCCGGGCTTCGTCGCGGAAACCGACGAGAAGGCCGCCGCCCTGGCTATGCCCCACTGGCTGGTCAACCGCAACAAGATCGGCCGCGAGCGCGGATGGGGGGACGCGGGGGAGGCCGACTTCCACCGCGAGGTGAGGTCCGGGGCCATGTACGTCGGCTCACCCGAGACCGTCGCGCAGAAGATCGCCGCGACCGTACGCACACTGGGATTGGACCGCTTCGACCTCAAGTACGCCAGCGGCCCCACCCCGCACGAGCACCTCATGAACTCTGTGGACCTCTACGGCCGCAAGGTCATCCCCCGCGTCCGCGAGCTGCTCACCGTTGCGGGATACGAACCCGGAGTGCCGCAGCAGGTGTCCCGCGTCTGAGGGTCGGCCCCGGTCGGACCTCGATCTGCGCCACGAGCGGGGGAGGCCTACCGTGGTGCCATGCTCTTCGCGTTCTCCGTCGCACCCACCACGACCGCGGACGACTCGGCGTCCATGAGCGAGGCCGTCGCCGAGGCGGTGCGGGTGGTCCGCGCGTCCGGTCTGCCGCATGAGACCACCTCGATGTTCACCACGATCGAGGGCGACTGGGACGAGGTCATGCCCGTCATCCGCGCCGCCACTGAGGCGGTTCTGGCGGTGTCCCCGCGGGTGAGTCTGGTGCTCAAGGCCGACCTGAGGCCCGGGCGCTCCGGTGAGCTGCGCGGGAAGGTGGACCGGGTGGAGCGCCGCCTGCAACACGGCCTGGCGGCGGACCCCGGGGGAGGGGAGAAGGGCGACGACGACGAGGTGGTCGCCCCGTGACCTCCCGCACCCCCTCGGATCACCCTGTGAACGACCCCGGATCCGCCGGCCGGCACGGCGCGGACGGCACTGCCCCGCGTGGTCCTCAGACGGTCGCGTACGTGGCGGCCACCGCGATCGGCGGGATCGGTGCCCTGGTGGTGGCCACCGTGGAGCTGACCTCCCCCGGGGCCGGCACCCTCGACGTCCTGCTGTGGAGCGCGCTCGCCGTCCTGCTCCTCGCTGCGGCCGCCCGACGGTGGTGGTTCGGGACGAGCGACTGGGACAGAAGTCGGGAGACCGGACCAGGGAGGACCAGGGAGGGCCGGAGCGTGGAGGGTCGCAGCAGCAGCAGCGGTAGCGGCTGACCCGGCTCCGGCCCGTTCCGTCCCCGGTCGTCCCCGGTCTGCCCCGGCGGTCTCAGCAGGCGCCCGCGCCGCCGAGCGCCCGGGCGACCATCGAGTGGGTCCGCGGGTCGAGCGCCATCCCGCCGTGGGAGGTCGGGCCACCGCCGCACGCCTGCTCCGGTACCCGCCACCCCACGCCGGGCCCCGGCACGAAGCTCCGCTGCGGTGGCAGGAGATGGTCGCCGCCGGTGGCGATGAGCGTGTAGGCGACCCCGGGCAGGAACGGGGTGCGGTCGAGTCCGTACCAGGCGGTGAGCATGGGGCTGCCGGGTGACAGTTCGGCCAGACCCCGCAGGTTGGCGGCCCAGAGCGCCGCGCCCGCGAGCCCCGGTGGCAGCTGGTGGGGGATCAGCCCGCTGTTGTCCGCGCCCCAGTACCCGCCCACCGAGACCACCCGGCCCACCGCGCCGGGGCGCAACACCTTGGTGGTGTATCCCGCGATCGAGGCGCCCTGGGAGTAACCCACCAGGTCGACCTGGGCCGCGCCGGTGACCGCGCGCACGTGGTCGATCACCCCGGCGAGCTGCGGACCGGATGCGCCGACGATCGAGTCGAGACCTCCCCGGGCCGGGTTGCCCGCGTAGGCGCCGAGGGTCGGGGCGATCACACAGAACCCCTGCCTCCGCAGCGGATCGCCCAGCCGCGGGACCGTGTTGGGGCCGTTGTCGAACGTCCCGTGCACCAGGATCACCGGCCGCGGGTGGGCCGGGGTCGGTCGGCACGTGACCGGGGTGTCCACCGCAGCGGGCGGGCCGGGTGCGCCGATGGGCCCGTTGATGCCGTTGAGCGCCTCGGTCACGTAAGGCCCGAGCTCGCCCGTGGGATCCAGGTCTCCGGCGAGGCCCGTCAGTGCGTCCTCCACCGGCCCGGCGGCGGCCTGCGGGACGAGTCCGGGTACGGCGGCGGGGACCGTGACCGCTGCGGCGACGGGTAGGGCCAGCGCGCCGGCGACGAGGGCGCCGGCAAGTCGGGAACGCAGGCGGCGTGGGGTGCGGGAACCGAGCATGGTGACTCCCAAAGAGTGTGAGGTCACACAAGTATGCGAGTGCCGGGTGGGATCGGGTACCGCGCGGACCTCACGTTCTCGTCGCGAGCAGTGCAACGCTCGAAAGGTGCACCACGATCAGCTCGACGTGAGGCCCTACTGGGCCAGGACCTTGTTGACCAGACGCGTCGCGAAATTGGGCGAGAACTTGGAGATGTTCGCGAGCACGGTCGTCTGCTCACCGACGCTGTAGGACGTGCGATGAAATCGGCGGTCAAGGGTCGTCGGGTGGACGGACTGCCAGACCTTGTCCGCGACCTGCTCGGGAGTGATCTTGATGCCGAGCGTCTTGGTCGTCTTGGCCTTGGGGTCCGCGAGTGCGGTCTTGGCCCACAGCGGCCAGATCCCCACCACGCGCACGCCGTGCGGTGCCCACTCGAGCTCCAACGCCTCGGTCAGTCCGGCGACGTAGAACTTGGCGGCGCTGTACGTGGCGATCCCGGGCTGACCGTAGATCGCCGACGCGGACGCGATGTTGACCAGGTGCGACCCCGGCGTGGCCTTGAGGTACGGGAACGCGGCTTTGGCGCCGAGCGTCACGCCCAACACATCGATGTCGATCTGGGCCTTGACCGCGTCCGCCGAGATCTCCGTCAGGTCGCCGGCGACGAGGACGCCCGCGTTGTTGTCCAGGACGTCGAGCGTCCCGCCGGTGTGCGAGGTGAACTCGCCCAGCGCCTTCTCCCACTGCTGAATGTCGCGGACGTCGAGCTCTCCGGTGATCCAGTCGGGATGCCTCGACCGCACCGTGGCCAGAGCGTCCTTGTCGACGTCGTACACCCCGACTGTCCATCCCTCGCGGC
>NZ_BAAAQG010000009.1:0-106097 GCF_039531545.1 Dietzia cercidiphylli | reverse complement strand
CGATGCCATTCGCTGTCCTCCACACGCAAGTCCGACGCGGCATGCCGCCCGGAGAGATCCGATACTCGACAGTACCGAGCGCTGGACGGGCGAGGGAAAGCTGTATCAGAGCGCGAACACGAACGTCTGCCGGGATCTCGTGATCACGCGTGTCGCTCGGGCGCTGTGCCGACCTCACGTTCTGGTCGCGCGGAACGACTACTGCGGACACTGCCGGTCGGGGCGTGTGAACGAGGCGGAGGGGACGAGGGGAGGATCTGACACATGAGGGCAGCCTTCGACGGTGCGGTGGTCCGGCACGGGCCGACAGTCCTGCGCGTGTGCCGTGCGGTCCTGGGTCCCGGTCCCGACGCCGACGACGCCTGGTCCGAGACGTTCCTGTCCGCGCTGCGGGCCTGGCCGGACCTGCCGGAGGAGACCAACGTGGAGGCGTGGCTGGTCAGGGTCGCCCACCGCCGCGCCGTGGACGTGGTGCGCCGATCGTCGCGGTCGGCCGCCCCGGCGGGAGGCGCGGACGAGGTCGTCCTGCTCGAGGGGTGGGAGGGCAGGGGCCGCGGGCTTCATGGACGCGGCCGGGGTGGCCGCGGGCGGAGTGGCGACCGTGCGGACGACGACGAGCTCGGCGACCACCCGATCTGGTGCGCGGTCGCCGCTCTGCCCACCCGGCAGCGGCTCTGTGTGGCCTACCGGTATCTGGGCGGCTTGCCGTATGCCGAGATCGCCGCGCTCATCGGTGGCGGTGAGGCGGCCGCGAGGCGCGCAGCGGCCGACGGGGTGGCGGCCCTGAGGCGGACCGTGTCAGAACGGACCGTGCCCGACCAGGCCGTGCAGAGGGCACGAACGATGGAGGAGCCATGACCGGGCACGACGACGTCATCGCCGCGCTCCGCGGTGCTCCCGCGGACACGGACCGGCTGCGCGAGCGCCTGGCGCGCGAGGCGCAGCGAGAGGGACTGGTGGACGTGCTGGTCCGGTCTGTGGACTCGACGATCGGCGGGTTGCTCCTGGCGGCGACCCCGCGGGGCCTGGCGTACGTGGCGTTCGAGGGCGAACCCCGGGACGAGGTCCTGGAGATGCTCGCCACGAAGATCGGGCCCCGGGTCGTGCAGGCGGGTGCCTCCGGTTCGCCGGGCGAGGGCACCGGCGGCGTCGATGCCACAGGAGTTCTCGACGACGCCACGGCCCAGATCGAGGCCTACCTCTCCGGGCGTCGCCGGGAGTTCTCCCTGCCGCTGGACACCGTCCTGGCCACCGGGTTCCGCGGTCTGGTCCAGCGCCGACTGCCCGACGTGGGGTACGGGCAGACTGCGACCTACCGGGAGATCGCCACCGCCCTCGACAAGCCCGGGGCCGTCCGCGCGGTGGGTACGGCGTGCGCCACCAATCCGCTTCCCCTCGTGTGGCCGTGCCACCGGATCCTGCGCTCGGACGGCAGTCTCGGCGGCTACCGGGGCGGGCTCGAGGTCAAGAAGCGTCTTCTGGCGATGGAGTCTGCTGCGTGACCGCGGGACAGGTCGCGGCGCTCTACGGAATCTGGGTGATCGCGGTGATCTCGCCGGGGCCCGACCTCGTCGTCGTCCTCCACCGGTCGCTCATCGGGCGACGCCACGGTGTCGCCACGGCGGTCGGGGTGGTCACCGGGATCGCGGTCTGGCTCGCGGCGGCCTTCGCCGGACTGGCGGCACTGGTGCGCGTCTACCCGCAGGTCATGACGGGTCTGCAGGTGGCCGGCGGGTTGCTGCTGGCGAGCCTGGGGGTGCTCGGACTGCGGGGGTGGTGGCGGGCGCGTCCGGGCGCAGGGCTCGCCGACGTGAACCCCGCCGGCCCGGATGCGCCGGAGCCCACCCCGACCGCCCCCACCCCACTCGACCCGCGACTGCCCGGAACCGACTTCGCCCGCGGCCTGGCCACCAATCTGGCCAACCCCAAGGCACTGGTGTTCTTCGGCGCCGTCCTGACGCCGTTCCTCAGCGGCGAGGTCCCTCCGGGGCAGTCGGTCGTCCAGGTGGCGGGGATGATCACCGTGGCGCTGGTGTGGTTCTGCACCCTCGCCGTGGCGGCGTCGCACCGACGCGTCAACGAGCGGGTCGGACGGGTCCTGCCGACGGTGGACGTGGTCGTCAGCGTGCTGTTCGTGGCGGTGGGGGTGGCGTTCGTGATCGAGGCGCTGACCTGACGATCGGGCGATAGGTTCTGCCACATGACAAGTCCGCCTACCGATCGCGCGTGGTTGCGAGCCGCCCTCGCGGTGTTCGCCGTGGGGTGGGGCGCCAACCAGTTCGCGCCGCTGCTGCTGCTCTACCGCGAGGAGCAGGGCCTCGGACAAACCGAGGTCACCGCGATGTTCAGCGTGTACATCGTCGGGCTGCTGCCGACCCTCCTCGTGGCGGGCCGGTGGTCCGACGCCCACGGTCGACGCGTGCTCATGCGACCGGTCCTCGTCTTGTCCCTGGTCGCCACGGTGCTGATGCTGTTCGGCCCGCAGGACCCGCTGTGGCTCTACCTCGGCCGCTTCCTCGCCGGACTCGCCTCGGGCGCCGCGTTCGGCGCGGGCAGTGCGTGGGTGCGCGAGCTCTCCGCGGGCGCCCCACCCGGGACCGGTGCGCGGCGGGCCGCGATCGCCCTGACCGGCGGATTCGGTCTGGGCGGTCTGGTCGGGGGACTGGTGGGCCAGTTCGCCCCCGCACCCATGCTGTCCCCCTACCTCCCTCACCTGGTGCTCGGGACGATCGCCCTGATGGCCGCCTGGAACGCCGCCGACCCCTACCGTCCACACGGTGGTGCCGACCCGGCCGGGCTCGTTCCCGCGAGCGCGGGCACCCGCAGATTCCTGCTGGGGGTCGCCCCCTGGGCGCCGCTGGTGTTCGGCTGCGCCAGCATGTCGTTCGCGGTGCTCGCGGACCTGCTGGGCGGAGACGCCGGCGGTCTGCCGACCGCGTACGCCGGGGTGATGGTGGGCGTCACACTCGGAGCCGGGGTGCTGGTCCAGCCCACCGTGCGCCGGCTCGCCGCGTCCTCGCCGCCGTCCCGCCCCCCGGTCATCGGCCTGACCGCCGCCGCGCTGGGCATGTCCGCCGGGGCGGTCCTGGCGGCGTCCCCGGACCTGCCCGGCCGCGCGTTGTGGCTCCTGCCCGTCGCGGTCCTCCTGGGCGCGGGGTACGCGACCCTGCTGGTGGCCGGCCTCGTCGAGGTGGAGTTCCAGTCCGGGCCCCGCGACCACGCCGGGCTCGTGGCCGTGTTCTACGTCCTGGCCTACCTCGGGATGGGGACGCCGTATGTGCTCGCGGTGCTCTCCCGTCTGGGCGGACCGGTGCCGTGGATCGCGGCCCTGGCGGTGGCGTGCGTGCTGCTCATCCCGCTCGCGCAGCGGCAACTGCGCTAGCGGCCCGGCCGGGGCATCGAGAAGAGCGTTTCGCACATCGCCACTCGGGAAACGCGTGCGGAACGCTCTTCTCGACGAGGATGTGGTGACGGGGTGATGGGGGGCTCAGCCCGAGTTCCGCAGCGCGGTGGCCAGGCCGTTCATCGTCAGTTGGATGCCCGTCCGCACGTCGGGGTCCCGGTCGCCCGCGCGGTAGCGCCGCAGCAACTCCACCTGCAGCACGTTGAGCGGTTCGAGGTACGGGAACCGGTTCCGGACGGAGCGGGCGAGCGCCGGGTTGTCGTCCAACAGGGTCTCCTGCCCTGTCACGGCCAGCAGCATCTCGCGGGTGAGGTCGAACTCGTCGGAGATCACCCCGTGGATCCTCCTGCCCACCTCGGCGTCCGGGACCAGCTCGGCGTACCGGGCCGCGAGGCCCATGTCGGCCTTGGCCATGACCTGCGCCATGTTGGACAGCGTGGTGCGCAGGAACGGCCAGTCCCGGTAGAGGCGCCGCAGCGTGGCCAACCGCTCCTCGCCGTCCGTCCCGCCCGCGGCGGCGTCGCCGGCATTCGCGTCACCGTCGGCGGCGCCCCTGGCGGCCGCACCCCTGGCGGCCGTACCCCCGTCGGTCTCACGCCCGCCGTCCTCGACCCAGCGCTTGAGGGCGCTGCCCACGCCGAACCAGCCGGGCAGCATGACGCGGGACTGCGACCACGACAGCACCCAGGGGATGGCGCGCAGGTCGTCGACCGTCGAGGTCTGCTTGCGGGACGTGGGGCGGGAGCCGATGTTGAGCTCGCCGATCTCGCTGAGCGGCGTGGAGGTGGTGAAGTACTCGATGAAGCCGGGGTCCTCGTGCACCAGCTCGGCGTAGGCCTCGCGGCCGAGCCTCGCGAGCGCGGCCATCACCGCGTAGGCCTGCTCGGCGTCGTCACCCAGACCCTCGACGTCGAGCAGCGAGACCTCGAGCGTGGCCGCCACCAGTGCCTCGAGATTGCGGCGGGCGCGGACCGGCTCCGAGTACTTGGCGGAGATGATCTCCCCCTGTTCGGTGATCCGCAACGCGCCCTGCACCGCGCCCGGAGGCTGCGCGAGGATCGCGTCGTAGGAGTTGCCGCCTCCGCGACCCACGGCGCCGCCCCGGCCGTGGAAGAAGCGCAGGTGCACATCCGCACGGGCCGCCGCGTCGACGAGCGCGAGCTCGGCCTCGTAGAGCGACCAGTTGGCGGCGAGGTACCCGCCGTCCTTGTTGGAGTCCGAGTACCCCAGCATGATCTCGAGCACGTCTTCCTGGGACCGTACGAGTGCGCGGAACTGGGGGAGTGCCAGGGCCGCATCGAGCATCCGGGCCCCGCCGGCGAGGTCGTCGATGGTCTCCAGCAACGGGATGAGGCGCACGGTCGACCGGGGTTCGTCCGGGCTGCCGGAGAACAGTCCGACCTCCTTGAGGAGAACGGCGGGTTCGAGCAGGTCGGACACCGAGCCGCACATCGACACGATGTAGTGCGGCACCACGTCGGGACCGAGCCCGGCCACCGCCTCCGCGGCGGCGTGCAGCACGCCCATCTCCTTGGCCGCGAACTCCGAGAGTTCCGCCCGGACGCCCAGCAGCGGACGATCGTGGGAGAGCTCGCCGAGCAGGAGCTCGACGCGGGCGTCCTCGTCGAGCGCCGCGTAGTCCTCGGAGACCCCGGCGAGCGCGAACAGCTCGGTGAGCAGATCCTCGTGCGACTCCGAGTTCTGGCGCATGTCCAGGGACTGCAGGTGGAACCCGAACGAGTTCAGCGCCCACCGCAGGTCCCGCAGTCGCGGGGCGCGCAGCAGGTCGGACCCCACCGCGGAGAGCCCGGCGTCGATCGTCTCGAGGTCCGCCGCCATCTCCTCCGGGCCGGCGTACGGGGGGTCGTCGTCCAGGCCGATGAGTCGACCGGCGGACAGCAGCACCGAGCGGGGGAGCGACGACCCGGTCGCACGGGCGCGCGCGGCGAGCCGGCGACGGACCACCCGGACCGCCTGGCGGAACGGCACGTCCTCCCGTGCCGGGCTCCCCTCGACCTCGGTGTCCGTAAGGGAGTCGGCCAACGCGGCTATCCCGGGGTCGACCTCCACGATCCGGGCCGACATCGACAACTCACGCTCGAGGAGGCGCAACTGCTCGGCGTAGTGGCCGTGGAGCAGCTCGGCCGCCCGGTCGGTGGCGAACCGCACCACGTCACCGGTGACGTACGGGTTGCCGTCGCGGTCGCCGCCGATCCACGAACCGGGACGCACCACCGCGCGGCCCCCGCACCCGAAGCGGTCGTCGATCTGGGCGTTGAGCGGCGGGATCACCTCGAGGAGAGTGGCCTCGTAGTACTGGAGCCCGGCCATCACCTCGTCCTCGATGTGGGGACGCTCGTTGCGGATGAGGGCGGTCTGCCACAGCGCGAGGACGAGCCTGCGCAGCTCGAGCTCGAGCTCGGCGAGCTCCGCCTCCGTCACGGGGTCCTGCTCCACCGAGCGCAGGCCGTCGCGACGGCCCATGAGGACGTGCACCCGTCGGGTGGCCTCGAACACCATCCGGCGACGGGTCTCCGTGGGGTGCGCGGTGAGGACCGGGGACACGCGGGCGGTGGCGCGTACGGCGGCCAGTCGCTCGTCGCCGTCCCCCTCCAGCAGCCCCGCCAACCGGGTCCACGTGACCTCCAGGTCCCCGTCGGGCGGCGCCTCGCCGGCGGCCCGGTGCATCCGCCTGCGGCGCTCCTGGTGCAGGTCCTCCGCCACGTTGGCCAGGAGCGCGAACAGGGAGAACGCACGGATGACCGGAATCGCGTCGGCGGCGCTGATGTCCTTGAACAGGGCGGACACCTCGTCCCTGTCGGCCTCCGAGCGACGGACCGCGAACGCCGTCCGGCGGGCCGTCTCGACCAGATCGAACACCCGGTCCCCGGCGTGCTCCCGGATCGTCTCGCCGAGCAGGGAGCCGAGGAAACGGACGTCGTCCCGCAGCGGGGCCACCGCCCGGGCGAGGGGATCGGTCCCCGGGTCGGTCGTGGGGTGATCCTGTGGGGTGTCTGCCATGGCCGCCAGGGTAGGCGGGGCATGTGACAGGCGGGTGAAACGTGGGATTGCGGGGGGCGGGGACGCCCGGCGCCCCGATGGGCCGTGGACCCCGGCTGCGGAACAGGACGACACGGGGGACATCCCTGATGTCCCGCAGCCGCGGGAGGCGCACACTGGGGCCATGACTCAGCAGCCCGGATTCCCGCAGCACGGCGACCCGCAGTACGGGACGCAGCAGTTCGGAGACCAGCCCGTGGCCGGGCCCGACGACCGCACCCCCGCCGCCCTCGCGCACGCGTCCAGCCTCATCGCCATGGCGCTGTCTGCCGGGTGGCTCTCCTTCGTCGGGCCGCTCGTGATGTGGTTGATCTACAAGGACCGCAGTCCGTTCGTCCGGCAGGCGGCCGCGGGGTCGTTCAACTTCAACGTCGGCCTGTGGATCATGAGCATCGTCGGGTGGATCTTCATCATCACGGTGATCGGCATCCCGATCGGGCTGGTGCTGTTGGCGGTCTCCTTCGTCCTCCAGATCGTCGGCCACCTGATCGGTACGGTGCGGGCCACCCGCGGCCGGATGATCAACTACCCGTTCCAGTTGCGCATCCTGAGCTGACGCCGCCGCTGCTCAGACCCCGGTCGGCTGCCGACCGTGGAGACTGTACTGCTCGAGCACCGAGTCGCGCACCACGCTGGTCAGCGGCCGGAACTCGTCGTCGTCGTCCCCTCCCACCAACGCGGCGCCGCCGCGCACGTAGACCTCACCGGGCCCGGTCCACGACTGCCGGCGCAGGTCGGGCTTGGCGATCTTCCGGGTCGCGGTGACCGGCATCGTCTCCATGATCCGCACGAAGCGCGGTGCCCACTTGGTCCCCATGTCGGGTTGGGTCCGGCAGAACTCGGAGAACGCGGCCGGGTCGAACGCCACGCCCGGCTCGAGCTGGATGGCCGCCATGACCTGGTCGCCCGTGCGGGGATCCGGCACGGGGTAGACGGCCACCACCAGGACGCCGGGGAAGCGGTCGAGGATCCGCTCGACCGGGCCGGCGGAGAAGTTCTCGCTGTCCACGCGGATCTTGTCCCCGGAGCGGCCGGCGAAGTAGAACAACCCGTCGGCGTCCCGGTAGCCGAGGTCGCCGGAGTGGTAGACCTCGCCGATGTTGCGCTCGGCGGTGGCCTCCGGGTTGCGGTAGTACCCCTCGAACATGGCGGCGCCGGTGAGGTTGCAGATCTCCCCGATCGCCTCGTCGGCGTTGGCCAGGCCCCCGTCGGCGTCGAACTCGGCACGCGGGCACTCGCGGCCGTCCTCGTCGAGGATCGCGACGTCCATGTAGGCACCCGCGACGCCGAGCGCGTCCGGCGGGGTGTCCGAGGTGCGGCCGATCACGACCCCGCCCTCGCTGGAGCCGTACGACTCGCCCGGTTCGACGCCGAAGCGGCGGGCGAACTCGGCGCGGTCGTGGCTCGAGGCCTCGGTCCCGAAGACGGTGCGCAGGCGGGTCTGCTTCTCCTCCGGACGCTCGGGCTGGGCGAGGATGTAGGACAGCGAGCGGCCCACGTAGTTGACGTAGGTGGCGCCGAAACGCAGCACGTCGGGCAGGAACCCCGAGGCGGAGAACTTCCGACGCATCGCGAACGTGCACCCGACGAACGCGGCGGGGGCGAACGCGGCGAACATCGCGTTGCCGTGGAACATCGGCATCGCGCTGTAGGCGACGTCGTCCCTCACCAGGTTGCGGTAGTTGATCGTGCCGAGCATCGCGAGACGGCCGGTCGAGCACATGACGGCCTTGGGTGCGCCCGTGGAGCCCGAGGTGAACAGCAGCGCGAGCAGGGTGTGGGGGTCCCGGGCGGCGTCGTGGAGCCGGGGCTCCGCCCCGGCGTGTGCGGCCAGCAGGTCCTGCCACCCGGTGGAGTCCACCTCGTGCACGGCCACGACGCCCCCCGTCCCGTCGGCCAGGGCGAGGCCGTCGAGCAGCCCGGCGCCGTGGGCGTCGGTGACGATCACGTCGCAGTCCACCCCGCGGATGTCCGAGGCCAGCTCGGCACCCCGCCGGGTGGGGTTGATGCCGATGATCGTCACACCCGCCATGGAGGCCCCGGACAGGAGGAACAGGTACTCGGGGACGTTCTCCAGCAGGACGCCGACGTGCAGGTGGCGGAAACGCTCGGGACGGCCGGCGTACGCATCGGCGTGCCTGACGGACCAGTCGGCCAGGATCGCGGCGCGGACCGCGCTCTCCGCCACGAACTCCCGCCACGTCCAGCTCGAGTCCTCGAAGAGGAGACCGGGATGGTCGTCGGTCGAGCGCTCGAGGAGGATCTCGCCGAAGGTCTCGTGACGCATGTCGTGGCCGGGGTTGAACTGAGGCGTGGTCATGAAGTTAAGTTAGCGCATTAGATGTGATCCATCCGACGATGCGGACTGCGATTCCGGGCGCGTGCGGACGCCACTCGCGCGACGATGGACACCCATCCCCCGCCCGGTAGGACTCCTTCCCCCGTGACCTTCCCTTCAGCGCACGCCCCCCGCCCGCCGTGGGGCACCCGCATGCTCGGGCTCCAGCGGGAGGAACCCCCTCGACGGAAGCAGCGGGTCCAGCGGGTGCTCACCCGGATGCTGGTGATCACGCACGGGCTCGGGGTGGTGGGGGTCTGGATCGTGATCGGACTACTGCTGCCCCTCGAGCAGGTCATCTCCGGGCGGTTCAGCCCGGCGGCCCTGGTGGTGACCCCGGTGACCGCCCTGATCGGCATCGCCCTCGGGTCGTGGTGGCTCCTGAGGGTGGTGACCAACTGGATGAGGTGGGCCGAGGAGAGCCGGCCGCCGACCGCCGCCGAGCAGGCGCGGTGCCTGTCGGCGCCGCTCGGGATCACCCTGCGGACCGGGGCACTCTGGGCGGCGGGCGGGACGGTCGTCGCGGTGGCGTTCGCGCTCGAGGATGTCCAGGCCCTGTGGGTCGTCGCGGGCGCGATCGTGGTGATCGGGTCCCTGAGCTGTGGAACGGCCTACATCGTCGCCGAGATCGCGCTGCGGCCCCTCGCCGCGCTCGCCCTGGAGGCCGGGCCGACACTGCACTCCCCGGTCATCGGCGTGCGCGGACGGTTGCAGGCCTTCTGGGTGGTGAGCTCCGGTCTACCCCTCATCGGACTCGTTCTGCTCAGTGCCTACGCCGCGGCGAACAACCAATTCCCGGTCTCGCGGCTCGTGACCATCGTGGGGATCCTCGGCCTCGGGGCCCTCGCGGCCGGCTTCGCCGCGACCTGGCTGCTCGTCTCCGCCCTGCTCGCCCCGGTGTACTCCGTCCGCTGGGCCATGGAGGACCTCGCCGGTGGCGACCTCGACGCGCGCGTCGAGGTGTTCGACGGGACCGAGCTCGGGCAGTTGCAGCGGGGGTTCAACCGGATGGCGGAGATGATCCGCGAGCGTCAGCGTCTGCGCGAGCTGTTCGTCCGCCATGTGGGTAGCCAGGTCGCGAAGGCCGCCGAGATCCAGGAACCCCATCTCGGCGGCGACACCACGTACGTCGGCGTGCTGTTCGTCGACCTCATCGGCTCCACCCGGCTCGCCTCCACGCGCCCCGCCCGGGAGGTCGTCGAGACCCTCAACGCGTTCTTCGAGGTGGTCGTGGACCGGGTCGAATCCCACGGCGGCCTGCTCGACAAGTTCCAGGGCGACGCGGCGCTGGCCGTGTTCGGGGCCCCCGCGCCCATCGCCGACCCCGCGACGGCGGTCCTCGCCTCGGCCCGGGACCTGGCCCGGGCGCTGCCCGAGCTGGTCCCCGACTGCCAGGCCGGGATAGGGGTCTCCTACGGGGAGGTGGTGGCCGGATACGTCGGGTCCGCGACCCGGTTCGAGTACACGGTGATCGGGGACGCGGTCAACGAGGCCGCGCGGCTGTGCGAGATGGCCAAGGAGCACCCCACCCGGGTGCTGGCCTCCGAGGCCGCGCTCCGGGTGGCCGCGGATCCCGAGGCAGAGCGATGGACCACGGGCGGGACGGTGGAGCTCAGGGGCCGTTCCACCCCGACCACGCTGGCCTGGCCGGCCGGGTCCCCACCGGGGCACGGCGAACCGGGTCCCGGGTGACGGGTGGGACAGCAGCGCGGTGAGATGCGGTTCCGCGGACGCCGCCTCGCACCGGTATCCGCGATCCGGTAGGAACGGAGGGGTGGTGCGTCATCCGGGCGCGCGGGAGCCGAAGGGGACGCGGGATGGGCGCAGACGCGCGCATGACCACCGGGGTCGACGCCGAGGTCGTCGGGGAGGTGGGGGCTGAGGTCGGCGCATCCGGGCCGGCCTCCGGCGACGTCCGACTGACGAGCGTGCACAACTTCCGTGATGTCGCGGGCCCGGGCTACGCGCTCCACCCGTCTGGGAGCATGGCCCGCGGTGTGGTCTACCGATCCACCACGTTGTCCGTCGGTGAGGACGACCTCGGGGTGCTCGAACGGCTCGGGGTGAGCACCATCGTGGACCTGCGGACCGGCGACGAGATCACCAGGCAGCCCGACGTGATCCCCGCCGGCGCCGACTACCTGGCCATCGACGTCCTCGCCGGGAACACCTCCGCGGCCGCATTCACCGGGGTCGGGACGTTCAGCGTGGAGGACGCCCGACGCGAGACGGCGATCATGTACGAGCGGTTCGTCCTCGGCGACGACGAGCGGTCCGGTTTCGGCCGCGCGGTCAGCGCCGTGGCGGGGTCGACGGGCCCGGCGATCGTGCACTGTACGGCCGGGAAGGACCGGACGGGCTGGACCTCCGCGGTACTGCAGTTGCTCGCCGGCGTCCGCGAAGAGGACGTGATCGCCGACTACATGCTGACCCGCGAGCTGTCCGTCGACTTCGTCAACGCCATCCGGGCGTACGTCCGGGAGGAGATGCCCGAGCGTCTCGACGCGATCGACGTGCTCATCGGGGTCGAGGAGAGCAACATCCGGCGTTCGCTGACCGCGTTGGACCGAGAATTCGGTGACGTCCGTCGATACCTCGTGGACGGCGCCGGGGTGGAGGAGGACCTGGTGGATGAGTTGGGGGCCCGCCTCAGAACAGGACGATGACGGCGCCGAGCACACCGCCGAAGGCGATCGCCTCGAGGATCACCGCGATGGTGCGACCCAACTCGGACCGGGCCACGGAGTGGACCCTGGGACCGGCCATGGTCAACGCGAACACCAGCACGAGGACCGCCACCCCGACCAGGGTGTCGGCGAGCCGCGCGGCGACGCCGTAGACCGCCCCGAGGCCGATCAGCCCCCCTGTCGCCGCGGCCGAGACCGTGGTCAACGGCGCCGGGAAGACCGCGGCCGGGGTCACCTCGCGATCCACCGGGGCGTCACGGCCGGGGTCGTCCTGCGCCGGGGCGACCTCCGCAGGAGGCGTCGGGGTGGAGCGGCTCCGGTCCCCGTCCTCGAGCATCAGTTGTCCGTTCATGTCCAGGACGATACGTCCCGTTTCCAGAGGTATCCTCCGCCATCCCTGTGGAACTGCTGGAAAAACGGAAAGTGCTGGTCAGCGTTCCGCAGCTGGCGGAGAGATCGGTCACAATCGACCGGGATCACCCTGCCCCGGGCCGTGTGGCTGCATGACCACGGGCGGGTCGGCGGGCGTAGGATTCGGGACTGATCCGGTGGGGGCCGGATCCGTTCTGGTGTGGGAAAGATCGGGGGACTGGTATGGGTGCTGTGGGTGCGGTCGGAGGCTGGTTCGAGCCCGGGGGCGATGCCGGGAGGGCGTGGGACGAGGCCGAGGCGGTACTCCTGGCGTGCGAGGACCTGGATGCCGTGATGGAGACGATCCGGCAGGCGGAATCCCCTGTCGACGCGCGACGCGCCCTCAAGCTGGGATTCGGGTTCTCGGGTAGACAGGCCGCGCTGCTCCTCACCCTTCCGGTGCTGTCGTTCACGCGGTCCGAGCGTGACCGGATGCGCGACAGCCGACGTGCACGGCTGGACCTCTTCGCCGATGTCACCGGGGCGATCCCGGTGGTCCGAAAGGACGAGGTCGAGCTCGACCCGGCGCCGGGACAGGCGGCGCGGGCGCCGGAACCGGAGTCCGCGGCGCGGGCGGAGTGGGGCGCCGAGTTCGACGGCGCCCTCGACGGGATCCGACGGGCGATGGACGATGAACAGGGCCGGGGCCCGACCGCTCCGCCGCCCGTGATCACCGAGGACCCGGGGCCCTCCGACCACGTCGTCCGTCGATCGCGGTCCGGTCGTGTCGACGAGGCCGCGGTCGTGCTCGACGAACAGGTCGGGGAGCTCTGCGACGCGATCGCAGCCCTCCTGCAGGTGGAGAGCGTCCCCGGTGCGTGGCTGGATGATCCCCGCGCGTCCGACAGCCGGACCGGGACCCTCCTCGACAGCTGCGGTGTCGACGATTCGGTGGGGATCCGGACTCTGCTGTGGCATCTGCGCCGGACAGGCCTGGATTCGGTCGAGGGTCTGTTGCCGTTCGCCGAACCGCTCGGCGCCGCCGAGGGTTTCGAGGTCCAGGCGAGGAGGTTCGAGCACGCGATGGCCGTCGGCGGACTCGGTCCGGAACCGGTGTCCGGGGCGACCTGGACCGGTCGCCTGTGGCCGATCGCGGAGCGCCGCGGGTACGGGTACGCGGTGTCCTATCGGAACGGGCCGGACGCCGGGTCCATCTGGGCGTACGGCGGGGAGGAACCGCTCCACCGCGTGTGGGATTCGGTCGTCGACCTGCTGGTCGAGCTGTACCAGGCGTTGACCACCGGTGAACCCTGTGACGCCGCGGTCGCTGCCGCGACGAACGGCCGGGTGGTGTGGACCAACCTCACCTGAGGTCCCGTCCGACGACGGTGGCCCGGCTGCCTCGGCAGAACACGAGTTCGACGCGCGAGACCGTCCGGCCGGTGGTCGTGCCGAGCAGTTCGGCGTACGCGCACAACTGCAGCAGGTACTCGTCTACGGTTCCGGTGGTCACGCTGACATCGGTCTTGTAGTCGATGACGGACAGCGACCCGTCGGGTTCGTCCACGACCAGGTCGACCACCCCGTCCACCGCCACCGGCGTGCCGTCGGCCGTGGCGAGGGTGCCCGCGACCGGCAACTCCGCCCAGTGAGGGCGGGCGGCCGCCCGCCTGACGGGTTCCGAGGTGAGGGCCGTCCGGGCGACGGCGACCATCTCCTCGACGGCCGCGGGGGTCCGGGTGCCGTGGAGATCTCCGGCCAGTCCGAGGGCGGTGAGCTGATCCGCGGCCCACTGTTCCCAGCCCCGGATGACCGAGGACGGGTCCGTGGTGTCTGTCGAGTCGGCGGTGAGCTCGGTGAGATCGGTGTGTTCGGCGAGGTGATGGACCGCGGTGCCGACGTCGGGGCCGGAGGCCAGCGGGACGCTCCGCGGTGCGGGCGGCAATTCATCCTCACGCGCGGGTGCGGGCGCGAAACGGTTCCGCAGGGCGGCGGCCAGCTGCTCAGGGAGAGGGAGCCCCTCCGTTGCGGGCGGGGTTTCGGCGGCCGCAGGGTGGACGATGCGCGTAGCCGACCACCCGGCTCGCTCCGCTGATCGGGCGGAGATCGCGTGGCTGCGCTCCGCCCAGTCTCGCGCGTCGGGGACGTCGACCGCCGGTGCCACGCCCGGATCGAGCAAGCCCTCCTCGTAGGGGATGAGCTCCGGCGCGTCGGGCTCCTCCATCACCGAGCCGAACAGTGATCCCCACAGCTTCAGGGGGGCGTGCGGCTTCGACTTGGCACGGACGAACCCGTGGCCGGATACGGCGAGCCGGCTCTCGGCCCGCGTGGTGGCCACATACAGGAGCCGGATCCGCTCCGCCAGGGAGTGCTCGGCCTCGCGCTCTGCGGCTCGCGCGAATCCCGGATCACGGACCTGCGTGGAGAAGGAGGCAACGGGGCGGGGCGGCTCGTCGTCCGTCCACAGGAGCTTGTCGCGGTCGCCGGGCCAGCCGCGGCTCATCCCGGCGAGGACGACCATGGGGTACTCGAGGCCCTTGGAGGCGTGGATGGTGGTGATCCGCACCGCGTCGACCCCGATCTCGGGGATCGCTGCCTCCGGGACGCGGGCGTCCTCAGCGGTGAGGGCCAGCGCCCAGTCGGCGTAGTTCCGCAGGTCGGCGCGGGCAGGATCGGTCGCGGACTCCTCCCACTGCCAGGCGTGTTCGATCACGAAACGGATGCGTCGCCAGAGATCGCGGCGACGCGGCGACTCGGCGACCGACTCGAAGACCATGCGGTCGTAGACGAGCCTCTCCAGCAGCTCGCCCGGTCGCCGGGTCACGCGGGCCAGCGCGGAGAGGTAGCTGATCCCTTCAGCGACCGGGGAGTGGGCCTCACCGTCGGGCGCCGGTGCGCCGGGAGCCCACGTTCCACCGGCGGCGCGCCAACGGAGCAGGTCGTCGTCGCCGCAGCCGAAGAGCGGTGAGCGGAGCGCACCGACGAGGGAGGCCTCGTCGGAGGTGTTGGCCACGGCCCGCACCGCGAGGAGAAGGTCGCGGATCTCCGGGGTGCCGTAGACGATTGACGAGGCCTCGGTCCGGAAGTCGATCCCGGCGTGGTCGAGACACTTCTCGATCATCGGCAGCGAACCCCGGGAGGGCAACAAGATCGCGATGTCGCCCAGGCGGAGCGGAGTCTGGTCCCCGTTCTTGGATTCGTGTGTCCACTTCTCGCGGATCGCGGTCGCGATCACCCGTGCGACATCCGAGGCCTCGGTCCAGTGGCGTTTCTGGCCGTCGGTCGCGTCCGGGGGACAGTGGTCGGGTTGTTCGGGGACGTCCTCGGAACGGAAGACGAAGGGGCGGGGACCGTGCTCCGGGTCGTACGGCGGGCGGCCGGGGCCCGGTTCCAGGTCCCGGTACTCGGGCTGCACGCCCTTCGCTGAGATCAGGACCTCGGAGAACACCGAGTTGACCCAGTCGAGCACTGCTCGTGAGCAGCGGAAGTTGGTGCTCAGGCGCTCGATCTCGACGCCGGGGCCGCTCTGGGCGCGCAGGTACGTGGAGATGTCCGCTCGCCGGAAACGGTAGATGGACTGCTTGGGATCCCCGACGGTGAAGAGCCTTCCGGACTCGGGACGCCGCCCCGACTCGTCGGCGGTGAGGAGAGTCGCGAGGTCGAGTTGGATGGGGTCGGTGTCCTGGAACTCGTCGATGAGGATCCGTGTGTACCTGGCCCTGACCCGGTCCCGGACCGCCCGGTCCTGCAGCAGCTCGCGGGCGAGGACGAGCTGGTCGTGGAACTGCAACGTGCCGTGTCTGCGCCGGTCGTCGGCATGTCTGCGGATCACCGGGATGAGAGCGTCCAGAACGACCGCGATGCGTGGGCGCCAGTGGGCGGACAGGACCTCGGTGCAGATCGAGGGCAGTCGTTTGATCTCCTCCTTGATCTCCTTGACCGTCTCGGCGCCACCCCAGTTCGCGCCCTTGCCCCCGTTCCCGGGTCCGAAGGGTTTGGCCAGGAGCTCCACCCAGGTCGGCGAGGCCGTCTGGTCCGTGGTGGCCGATTGCAGGTCCGTGAGCCACGCCTCGTGCCGAGCGAGGGTCTCGTACAACTTGTCCGTCTCGTCCTGGCAGGATCCGCGCCACCCGGTGATCGAGCCGACGGCGGCGATGATCTCGGCGAGGTCGGGCGTGGTCGGCAGCTCGGAGTCGGGCGCGCCGGAGTAGAGGGGTCGGGTGGGGAGGCGGTCCCAGTCGCGGTGCAGCGCCTCGACCATCTCGCGGAAGGCGGGTGTGCCGACGCCAGCGTCGAGCAGGTCGTCGACGGCCCGGGCCAGGACGCCGGAGCGCGAACCGTCCCGGTCGCCGCCGAACAGGACGGTCGCGCATTCCTGCCACATGGCGTCCACGGCCGTGGCCTCGGCGGTGTCCTGCTGGGCGGTCACCCTCGGGGGGATCCCGGCCTCCAGCGGATTCTCCGAGAGCAGGCGCAGGGCGAACGAGTGCAGGGTCCCGATCGCGGCGGTGTCGAGCCCGGCGAGCGCGGCGTCCGCGCGCTGGTCTCCGGCGTCCCGTCGGTCCACCAGGTGGACACGGAGCCGGTCACGCAACTCGGCGGCCGCTTTCTCGGTGAAGGTGATCGCGGCGATCTGCTCCACGGGCACGCCGTCGGAGAGCAGGAGGGTTCCGAGCCGGTGGACCAGGGCGTGCGTCTTTCCCGTCCCGGCTCCTGCCTCGACGAACAGGGTTGCGGAGGTGTCGCGCTCGACCCGATCCCGAGCCGGCTGGTCGTGGAGTTGGCTCATGAACTGCTGTCCGATCCTGTCTCGGTCTGGTCGCCGGTGAGGATGCCGGAGAATGCGGGGTGGGACGCCAGTGGTTCCTGCCTGGACAGCCTCTCCCACGTCCGATCCAGGTCCGCGCCCCCTAGGAGATCGGCGAGGTCCCGCGAGGACCCGCGGCCGCCCTTGAGCGGGAACCATCCCCGTTGGATGGCGTCGACCAGGTTCCCGACGTCCGAGCGGACCCGGTCCATGACGGTGTCCGAGACGGCGAGGGAGATCTGTTCGAACCCGCCGCGCTCGGTGCAGTACCAGTAGCGGACCTCGCTCACCGGCACGTCCCGGGCGGCGGCGGCCGCGGCGTAGAGGGGGAGCTGGAACCGGGTGCCGGACACGGTGGGGTCCTCCTCGCTCGGGCGTTGCTCCGACCCGGGAGGCTTCCCGGTCTTGTAGTCGGTGACGCGTTGTGTGCCGCCCCGGACGTCGAGTCGGTCGATCGATCCGGCCAGGAGCAGGGTCTCCGGTCCGCGGGCGGTGGTCACCTCGAACGGGATCTCGACCGTCGGTTCCCCGGGTACCTCGCGTCCGAATCCGAGTTCGGTGGCGGTGGGCCGCCAGCCCGCGTCGGCATCGGTGTTGTCCTCCTCGAACCACCGGCCGAGCTCGGCGGCCAGGAGCATCTGCCGACGGCGCCACAGCGGGGCGAGCAACCCGGGGGCCTCGGTGACGGCCTTCTCGCACTCGTCCCGGAGCGCACGCATGAGCAGGTCCCGGTCCGGACCGGCCCCCAGCTCGAGTCGAGCGGACACGTATCGCTGCAGGATCGCGTGGACCAGGTCGCCGTAGTCGCGCAGGTCCATCTCGATGTCCGCCGCCGGATCGTCGAGTACACGGACGCGGAGGACGGTGCCGAGGAAGAACAGGTAGGGACTCTGGGCCCAGTCCTCCAGGCGGGTGGGTGAGACCGGCGCGTCAAGCACTGTCACCAGGTCGTTCACCGCAGAGACGTCCCCGGTGAACCGTGAGAAGACCCCCAGTCTCCGGTCCCGGCGCATCTCGTGGGCCCGCAGTAGCAGCTCCGGCGCCCCCGGCCCCGCCCGCCACCCGCCGGCCGCGAGTTCGCGCAGGCGCAGTTCGGTGGTGGTGGCCGGATCGGGACCCAGGAGGGACGGCGGGGAGAGGACGCCGTCGAGGAAGGAGGGGACCGCGGTGACGGTGGGGCACCCCGCCAGGGCCTCCTGCCACCTGGTGGCGTGGACCCGCCGACCGGCGAGGCGCGACAGCGTGGGTAGAAGCCACCGCGACGGGATGCGGTGTCCGCCACCCCGCATCGAGCCGCGGGGGAACGAGCACAGGCGTCGTGCCGAGCCCGCGGCCAGTGCCAGTTGGAGCACCCGGTAGCGCTCGTCGAGCAGCTCGGAGGCCGAGGGGTCGACCGCGCCCTCGGGCAGGAGCGGATCGGGTCGGTGGAGGACGGGTAGCAGCCCCTCAGCCATGCCCACCACGCACACCGTGTCGAGATCCCGGCCGACCGCGTCGTCGATCGGGCCCAGGCTCACGCCCGATCCCTCCTCGCCGACCCGGTCGGCGAGGGAGTCCAGCCGCGTGGTCACGGCACCGACGATCCGCTCGCGGGTGATCGCGGGGGAGATGGTGTCCAGGTCGGCGAGCGAACCGACGGCGGCCTGCACGGCCGCCCGGTCGAGGCTCTGCCGGAAAAGCGAGGTGAGCATGGAGTTCACCGTCGCGGCGACCTCGGACCAGGTCCGTGCGGAGTCCAGGGCAGCGAGGGCGGACCGGACCTGATCGACGAGGCGCAGCAGAGCCGCGGCGGCCGCCCGGTCGGAGTCGGTCAACTCGACACCGGTGGACCCGGACCCGGCGTCGGGCCGGGGCCCGGACGGATCCGGCCGGGCCCCGAGGTGGTCGGCCAGGCGGGCCCAGTCACCCGCGCCGATCACGGGGAAACGCGTGCGGGTGAGCAACTCCAGGCGGCGCGACGAGACCGGGGCCCCGTGGTCGTCCAGGATCGTCACAGCCCCCTCGGCCACGATCGAGAGCAGTTCGGCCCGCGGCATGAGGTCCGGGTCGATCTCGAGCAACCGGGTGAGGGAGCGGCCGGCGGGCGTGCGGCCGAGATCGGTGACGGAGGGCCCGTTGACGACGATCTCCGCCTCGTCGAACGCGCGGAGCAGCAGGCGCAGGTAGGGATCCGGCGATGGGTAGTAGACGCCGATCCGGTGCCCCGGTATCCCGGCCGAGAGGCGCGAGCGAACGAACCGGACGACCGCCCGCACCTCGTCGTCCGAGTCCGAGGCGTGCAGCACGTGGGTTCCCGTGACCGCGCCCTCGCCGTCGGGTTCCGCCGCGGAGGCCAGGTGGTCGGCTCCCGTCCCGGGGACCGGCGTGACCCCGAGCGCGTCCAACGCGGCGCGTAGGCGCCGTTCGGCCTCCGTCCCCCTCAGCGGAGCCGCGAGGACGATCCGGCCGAGTGCGTCCAGCCTCCCCAGCGCGTCAGACACCGCCTCGAACTGCGTGTAGTAGGTGGCACCGGTCATCGACAGTGCCTGCCCCGACAGCCGGAGCACCTCGGAATGGAGGGGGTTGTCCGGCGCCACCGACCCCGCCTCCACGGTGCCCAACCGCAGGCAGGCCTGTGCCACCGCCTGGCCGGTGACCGGCTCGGCGGCGACCGAACTCAGGCGACCAGGGTCGGCGTCCAGGGCCTTCTCCACCGCGGCCTCGAGGAGGGGGAACGGTAGGGCCGCGCGAGGGGCCAGTGCCGGCGCGGACAGGTCGGTCACCACCTGTGCGGCCGTCCGCACCGCGACGTTCACCGCGCCCCCGGACAGCGCCAACGCCCGGACGAGGTCCCTCGCGGCACCGAACGACGCCACGATGACGGTGATCCGGCCGATCGGGTCGGAACCGCGGAGCCGACGGACCTCGCTGATGACGGGGGCGAGGGTGGAGGGAGGGGAGCCGTCGTCGGGACTGGGGCGGGACTGGGTTCCGGTCACATCGCCATGGTGCCCCACGGGTACGACACGACGACTCAACCGATGCCGATCACGCGGGTCGCGGCAACCGCCCACCGCGCGGCGTCGATGACGACCCCCGGGTGGTCCTGCCGGTGCGGGATCACCGACTCGACCACCCGGAAGGGCAGGTCGAGATCCGGATCACCGGGATCGAGGTCGGGGCGACACCGGGCGACGAGCTGCCGGTAGATCCCCCTCAGTTCCGACCGTGCGGCCCGGAAACCCTCGAAGTCCTCCCCGGCCAGCTCCGGGAGCACGTACAGCATCCCGATGTTCCAGCGCGAGGCCAGGAGCCACTCGACGTCGATCGTCGCCAGCGCCAGGAGGCTCTCCCCCGGGTCCCGGCTGGCGTCGAGGAGCCCCCGGGCGCTCTCGAGGGTCGGCCGCACCGTCGAGTCGAGGAGGGAGATGAGCATCGCGGCCTTGGTGGGGAAGTGCGTGTAGAGCGACGCCTGGCGAATCCCCACGGCGTCCGCGATGGCCCTCGTGGAGGTCGCCGTGTACCCGCGGGTGGTGAACAACTCCGCCGCCGCGTCGAGGATCTCGTCCGCCGGGGTGGCCCCGGGACGCCGCCGGCCGACGAGGCGGGGTCGTCCGGGTGAGGACACGGTGCTCCCTTCGGGTGGTGGCCCGCGATGCGGGTCGTGCCGGGTGGTCAGGTGTCGTGCGGGGTGCCGCACCGGTCCATCGTGACACGGAGGAATTCGAACCGGTGTGCCGTCGGATCGACGCTGCGGCGAGGGGGCGCCGGCATGGAGGAGACGGCGGCCTGGACCCACGACTCGCGGTCGGTCCGGCTGAAGTCGAGATCCACCCCGTGGGCGCGCGCGGCGAGGAGGGCGGCGACGGCGGCGGCGCGGCCGTTGCCCTCGCGGAAGGGGTGCACGTAGTTGAACCGTGCGTACCAGTTGGCCAGGGCGACGGCCACGGTCGTCGTGCGGGCGGCGGCACCGGATGCCGTGGCCAGGGCGTCGGCGACGAGTTCCGTGGGGTTCTCGAGTGGAGCGGCCATCATGGGGACACGAGCCGCGGGCGCGAACGCGGACCCCTGTTTGGCCAGGCCGACGATCCGCGGCAGGCCGGCCCAGGCGTACACCTCGCCGAACAGCGCCGCGTGGACTCCGGACACCGTCGCGGGGGCGTGGGCGGGATCGCGGAGGAGACGCGCCCCCGCGGCGACGGCCAGGAGGGCCTCCGCGCGGCCGAGGGCCTCCGCCGAGGTGATGCCGAGTGAGTTCTCCAGGACACGCGACCCGCGGATGAGATACGGCGTGCGGCGGGACAGTATCCCGGGCCGGGGGCGCCGGGTGGCCTCCGGGGGGAGCGCGTTCCGGACGTGGAGGCGGATCAGCCGACCCGGGGCGGCCCGGTCGACGAGATCGAGGACCTCGTCGTCGTCATCCCCCGGTCTCCATCCCTCCAGCGCCGAGACGGCGAGCATCGCGGCGGTGGCCGGGTGGCGGGTCACCCCGGCTCCCGTAGTCCGCCGGAGGACCGCAGATAGTCGAGGGTGCGTTGCGCGCCGGCGATCTCGCGTGCGGCGGACCGGAGCCCGGCACGCTCGGCTGTCGTGAGGACGGAGAGGGGGACACGGTCGGTTCCGGGGCCGTCGGACCCGGCACGGAGGCGGACCTCCCACCGCAGGCGCGCGGTGAAACGGGCGGCCGCGCGGAGGGACTCCCACCGGTCCGCGGGCAGGACCCGGGGGTCGGCCGCGAGCTCGAGGCGCGCATCGGTGGCGGTGGAGGTCACCCCGCCGCGCAACGCGGCCCACCGGGCGAGCTTGACGACCGGGGTGAGGACCGAGGCCTTGAGGTCGACGACGGGGTCCGAACGCAGGGTACGGGTGAGCCGGGACGGCACCGAGGCGCGGGTGGAGAGCGCGTCGGTGAGGATGTCGGTGAGGATCCCCTGGTGGGTACGCACGGAGCGTGCGGCGAGGCGGGGCAGGAGCTCCGGATCGCTGTGGCCGTCCGTCACGGGCCGGGCGTCGGCGAGGAGCCCCAGGTGGACGACCCCCAGGTCCCGGGCGGGGGCGCCGGCCCACCCGTCGGCGGCGGTCGACCATCCGGCGGGGGTCCGGATCAGCCGGGGATCGGCGGCCGAGGCGGGGGAGGTCTCGGCGAACCACGGTGCGCGGGAGAGGTCGGTGGAGGCGACGGCGCGGCGTACCGCACGGTCGTCGGGGTCACCGGGGTCACCGGGGTCACCGGGGGCACAGACGACGGCGAGGGATTCCAGGTCGCTACCCGGGACGGCCTCCCCCCGGCCCACCGATCCGGTGACCCACACCGCGTGTGCCACCGCCGGTCCGAGACGCGCCGCCAGCTCACGCCGCAGCCCGTCGGACCAGGCCCGCGCGCGCTCGTCGTGGGGATCACGGGAAGGCGCCATGAGGGCATTCGACCACGCGGTCGGGCGGCCCGGCGAGCGGGGAGCAACGGCGTGAGGGCGTGTTAATCGGATCGAAACATCAGGCAACCCGAGGGTCACACGCGGTGGGAAAACTATCGGCAGACAGGAACTGCTCCTGACGCCACCCGGGTTCACAGACCCCCGCCCCGAGAGGAGTGCCGGACATGAGTGACCCCTCCGGACTCACCACCCCGGCCCCCGAACGTCGGGGTGATCACGACGACCTCGCCGATCTCGGCTACGACCAACAACTCCACCGGAGCCTCGGCACGTTCGCCTCGTTCGCCGCCGGGTTCTCGTTCGTCTCGATCCTCACGACCATCTTCCAGCTGTTCGGCCTCGGGTACGGGTTCGGCGGCCCGGCGTTCTTCTGGACCTGGCCGATCGTGTTCGCCGGCCAGTTCCTGGTCGCGTTGTGCTTCGCGGAGCTCGCGGCCCGGTACCCCATCTCGGGAGCGATCTACCAGTGGTCCCGGCGGATGGGCGGCGAGGTCGTCGGGTGGTTCGGCGGCTGGTTCATGATCCTCGCGCAGATCGTCACCGCCTCGGCCGCGGCCATCGCGCTGCAGGTCGTGCTGCCGAACATCTGGTCCGGTTTCCAGATCATCGGTGACGATCCGGCCCTCACCTCGCCCTCCGGCGCGGCGAACGCCGTCCTGCTCGGATCGGTTCTCCTCGTCATCACCACCACGATCAACTCGCTCGGCATCAGGTGGATGGCCTACGTCAATAACATCGGTGTGACCTGCGAGATCGTCGGCGTCGTCGCGGTGATCCTCGCGCTGCTGACCCACGCCGTCCGCGGGCCGCAGGTCGTCTTTGACACCGCCGGAATGGGGGATCAGCCCGGCTACATCTGGGCGTGGGTCGTCTCCGGGCTCATGGCCGCCTACGTGATGGTGGGATTCGGCTCGGCCGGCGAACTCGCCGAGGAGACAGTCAACCCGCGCCGGGTCGCCCCCCGGACCATCCGGATGGCGCTGACCGTCTCGGCGCTCGGCGGTGGGCTCATGATCCTCTCCGCGCTCATGGCCGCGCCCAGCCTCACCGACGGCCGGCTGGCCACCGAGGGCCTGCCGTACGTCCTCAACTCCGTGCTCGGGAACTTCTGGGGCAAGGTGCTCCTCGTGGTGGTCGTGGTGGCCATCTTCATCTGCACCCTCGCCATCCAGACCGCGGCCACCCGGTTGATGTTCTCGATGGCCCGCGACGGGCGCCTGCCCTTCTCCGCGACCCTGTCCCGCGTCAACCCCCGCACCGGCACCCCGATCGCCCCGGCCGTGCTCATCGGTCTGTCATGCATCGCGATCCTGCTGGTCAACATGGGCAACGCCGCCATCTTCGCCACCCTCGCCTCGGTGTGCATCATCCTCATCTACCTCGCCTACCTCTGCGTGACCGCGCCGCTGCTCCTGCGTCGGCTCAAGGGGTGGCCCAACGGCCCCCGGCTCACCGACGCCGAGGGCAAGCCGCTGTTCTCGCTGGGCCGCTGGGGGGTCCCCGTGAACGTCATGGCCGTGGGGTACGGACTGCTCATGACGGTCAACCTCGCCTGGCCGCGGGCCGAGATCTTCGACCCCTCGGGCGAGACCCCGTGGATGCGATGGGCCGGCGTCCTGACCGTCCTCGCCGTGGTGGGGCTCGGCATCCTGTGCTTCCCCCGCGGCAAGACCCATCCCAAGCCCGTCAAGATCGGAGAGTGACCTGAGATGACCAGCACCACCGAACCCGGCATCACGACACCCGGCACCACCGCGAGCACGTCCACCACCTCGGGTGCCCGCGACCACGCCCGCGCCCAGGCCGGCGCGATCACCGACTCCATGCCGGTCGTCCCCGCCACCGACTGGCCCCACCCGCCGGCGGACGTGCCGGCCGACCGCCTGACGTGGGCGGAGTCCGTCCCCGGGGGTCGCTACACCGCGGTCACCCTGGCGCGGGGCACGCGCATCCGACTGACCGACCGGGACGGCACGGCCTGCGCCTCGCTCATGATGTGGCGCGCCGACGCCCCCTGGGAACGCCTCAACACCGCGGACACGGTCAAGGTCCCGTGGCAGGCCTACCTCGGGACCGGTCATCCGCTGCTCTCCGACCAGGGGCGCGTACTCGCGACGATCGTCGCGGACACCTCCGGCCACCACGACGCGCTGTGCGGTGCCTCGACCCAGGCCGGCAACGTCGCCCGCTACGGGGCCGGGGCGCCGGAATCCGGGTCACCGGCCGGACGGGAGTTGTTGCTGCTGGCCGCCCTCAAACACGGGCTGGGTGAGCGGGATCTCCCCCACACCGTGTCGTTCTTCCACGGCGTCCGCGTCGACGACGACGGGGCGCTCGTCTCCACCGGGAACGCCGGGGCGGGGGCGACCGTCGACCTGGTCCTGCACCTGCCCATCGTGGTGGCCGTCGCGGTCGCCGACCATCCGCTGGATCCGTCGGAGCGGTACCACGCCGGGACCGTGGAGTTCCTGGCGTGGAACGCTCCGCAGGACCTCGACGCACTCCGCGAGGGAGCCCTCCCCGGCGTCGGGGAGGACCTCGAGTACCGCCGTGCCGTCGCCAACTCTGAGGCCGCCCACCGCGCCTCCACCCCGATCGCCTGAGGAGAATCCGCCATGACACCGACGACCGTCACCACCGAGCCTCCGACCACAGACCCCTGGACCGGCGCCGCCGCAGACCTTCCCGCCGCAGACCTCGCTCTCACGGACGGGGCCGTTGTCGCCGACGAGACCGTCGCCGCCAGAGCCGCCTGGTCCCACGTCCTGCACGCGGGCCAGACCCTGACCATCGTGGACCTCGAGGGCAACCAGGCCGTCGACACCCTGTTCTACGACGCGCACGACCCCACCCGTCGCTACAGCGCCCCGGCGACCGTCGCCGCCCAGGGATCGATCTTCCTGACCGAGGGGAGTGTCCTGCGCGACGACGCCGGCGAGCCCCTCGTGACGATCACGGCCGACGAGGTGGGCAACCACGACACCCTCGGGGGAGCGTGCTCGCAGGAGTCCAACACCCTGCGGTACGGCCACCACACCCGGCATCAGCACGCCTGCGTGGAGAACTTCCTCCGGGAGGGCGCCCGGCACGGACTGGGCAAACGGGATCTGGTCCCCAACGTCAACTTCTTCATGAACGTGCCCGTGGACGCCGACGGCACCCTCGGCATCGTCGACGGGCTCTCCGCGCCCGGCAAGCGCCTGGCGGTGCGCGCCGACCGTGACGTGATCGTCCTGGTCTCCAACTGCCCGCAGATCAACAACCCGTGCAACGGCTTCGACCCGACGCCGGTGCGGATGATCGTCACCGCCTGAGCCCGGCGCCCCCCACCCCGCGCACCCACCACCCGCGCACCCGCCACCACAGGAGAAGCCGCCATGACCCGCCTCGAGATCCTCAACCCGGGACTCATCACCACCGTCCAGGACTGGCCCGGCCGCATCGGGTACTGGGGCGTGGGCGTCCCGCCGTCCGGGGCGATGGACGACTACTCGCTCCGCCTGGTCAACATCGCCGTGGGCAACCCGGAGGGCGCCGCCGGCCTGGAGTGCACTCGGGGTGGACTGTCGATCCGACCGGACGCCCCGGTCACGGTCTGCGTGGGCGGGGCGCACGTGCGGCCGACGGTGGACGGCCGCCCGGTGGCCCAGTGGAAGCCGGTCCACCTGGAGGCGGGATCCGTGCTCGACGTCCCGGTGCTCGACGGGCCGGGCATGCGCGTGTACGTGGCGGTCGGGGGCGGGATCGAGGTGGAGCAGTACCTCGGGTCGTCGTCGACCTTCACCCTCGGACGGTTCGGGGGGCACGAGGGACGCAACCTGGCGGCGGGGGACGCCCTCGCCGTCGGTGAACCCGGGCCGGGCGTGCCGCGCCGGATCCTCGCCGACGAGGTCCCGGCCATCGGGCACCACTGGCACATCGCCGTGGCCGAGGGGCCGCACGGCGCTCCGGAGTTCCTCACCCGCGCGGGGATGGACGAGCTCTACGCGGCCAGCTACACCGTGCACTTCAACTCGGACCGCACCGGGGTCCGGCTCGAGGGACCACGACCGAAGTGGGCCCGGCCCGACGGCGGGGAGGCCGGCCTGCACCCGTCCAACCTGCACGACAACGCCTACTCGGTGGGGGCCCTGGACTTCACCGGGGACACCCCGATCCTGCTCGGCCCGGACGGCCCGAGCCTGGGGGGCTTCGTCTGCCCCGTCACCGTGGTCAGCGGCGACCGGTGGAAGCTCGGGCAGCTCGCGCCCGGCGACACCGTCCGGTTCGTCCGCGTCAGGGTCGATGCGGTCGGTGACCGCGCCGGGATCTCGGGGGCGAGGGGGGCCGGCCGCCCGTACGTCCTCGGCGACGGTGGTGACCGCGACGACGGCGTGCTCGGCCGCGGCCACACCGCCGACGGCGTGACCGAGGTGACCTACCGCCGGGGCGGTGACGACAACGTGCTGGTCGAGTACGGCCGGATGGAGCTCGACCTCGAACTGCGCGCCCGCGCCCACGCCCTCTACCTGCACCTCCGGGCGAACCCCGTTCCCGGCCAGCAGGACCTCACGCCCGGTATCCGGTCGTTGCAGGTCAAGATCACGCCCGGCCGCAGCACGATCGGCGCCACCCTGGCCGCCCTCCGCGAGGCCGAGGCGGCGTTGCCCGCCGCCGAGGACCTGGCGGTGTCGAGCAGACGCGTCCGACTGCCGCTGAGCTGGGACGACCCCGCCACCAAGGAGGCCATCGAGCGGTACATGTACGGCGTGCGCGACGACGCCCCGTGGTGCCCGTGGAACATCGAGTTCATCCGCCGAATGAACGGTCTGGAGACCGCCGACGACGTCTACCGCACCGTCTTCGACGCCGAGTACATGGTGCTGGGGCTCGGGGACGTCTACCTCGGGGCGCCGGTGGCCACTCCGCTGGACCCACGCCACCGCCTGGTGACGACCAAGTACAACCCCGCCCGGACGTGGACCGCGGAGAACTCGGTCGGGATCGGCGGCGCGTACCTGTGCATCTACGGGATGGAGGGGCCGGGTGGCTACCAGTTCGTGGGCCGCACGACCCAGGTGTGGAACCACCGGCACCCCGAACCGGCCCCGGGCTTCGACGCCGAGCACCCGTGGCTACTGCGGCACTTCGACCGCATCTCCTGGTACCCCGTCACCTCCGAGGAGTTGGCCGATCTGCGGGCCGACACCGCCGCCGGGCGGGGGATCGTCGACATCACCGACGACACGTTCTCCCTCGCCGAGCACACCGCGTTCTGCGAGCGGGAGGCCGAGTCGATCGCCTCCGCCCGACGCCGGATGGAGCACGCCCGCGCCGAGGAGTTCTCGCGCTGGGCCGCCAGTGGGGAGCTGAGCGCATGAGCGGCACCGTGACATCAGCCGGGCTGCGGGACACCGCTGCGGCGAGGGTCGACGACGTGCTGGCGCGCCTGGCCGCGGCGGACCGTCCCGAGGTGTTCCTGCAGGTCCGCGACCGCGCGGAGCTGGTGGCCGACATGGCGGCCTCCCTCGCGGCCGGGGGCCCGCTCGCGGGGATGACGCTGGCGGTGAAGAACAACGTCGACGTGGCCGGACTGCCCACCACCGCCGCCTGCCCGGGATTCGCGTCCCTGCCCGACCGGGACGCCGTGGCCGTCGCACGGCTGCGCGCGGCCGGCGCCGTGGTGCTGGGGGCGACCAACCTCGACCAGTTCGCGACCGGGCTCGTCGGCACCCGCAGCCCGTACGGGGCCGTGCGGGCCGCGCACCGCCCGGACCACGTGTCGGGCGGGTCGAGTTCCGGTTCCGCCGTGGCGGTGGCGCTGGGGATCTGCGACCTGGCCATCGGCACCGACACCGCCGGGTCGGGCCGGATCCCGGCCGGACTCAACGGCATCGTGGGGATCAAACCCACGCTCGGGGTGGTCTCCACCGACGGCGTCGTCCCGGCCTGCGCGAGCTACGACTCCGTGACGATCCTCGCCCGCGACGTCCGGACCGCAGCACGTGCGACCGGGGTGATGGCCGGTGGTGAGGGCACGCGGGCCTGGCCCACGGACACCCCTCTGGAGGCGGGGCAGGGTGCGGCCCTGGCCGTCCCGCGTGAGCTGGTGGCGATGGCCCCGGGCTGGGCCGAGGCGTTCGGCGCCGCCGTCGACCGGGCCCGCGGGCGCGGGTACCGGATCGTGGAGATCGACCTCGCCCCGTTCCTCGCCGCAGCCCGGCTGCTCTACGACGGCGCACTGGTGGCCGAACGGTACGAGGCCGTCGGCGACTTCCTGGACTCGGTTCGGGACCCGGACGCGGGCCTCGATCCGACCGTCCGCGACATCATCGCCCCCGCCCGAGACATCGCGGCGGTGGACCTGTTGCGCGACCGACGGAAGGTCGAGGCACTACGGCGCGAGGCGCTCGACCAACTCGACCGGCTGGGCGCGACGGCACTGCTCGTGCCCACCGCGCCGTTCCACCCGACGATCGCCGAGGTGGAGGCCGACCCGATCGCCCTCAACAGCCGGATGGGGACGTACACGAACTTCTGCAACCTCTTCGACATGTGCGCCGTGGCGGTGCCGACCAGCGAGATCGACGAGGGGGGCCGAGGGACCGCGGAGTTCGGCGTGACCGTGGTGGGGCGGCCGTTCCACGACGGACCGGTGGCCGACATCGCCGCCGTGCTGGCCGGGGAACGCGACTCCGAGAAGGAACCACTCGTGCCGTGGCCGCTGCGCGCGGGCGCTCCGACCGTCGACCTTGTGGTGTTCGGCGCACACCGGCGTGGGGGCCCGCTCGAACACCAGCTCACCTCACGCGGCGCCGCCTGGCGTGGGCCGGTCCGGTCCAGCACCGACTACCGGATGTACCGCCTCGACACCGAACCGCCCAAGCCGGGGGTCCTGCGTCACCCGGACGGCGCCGCGTTGCTCGGCGAGAGGTGGACGGTCTCCCCGGCGGCGCTCGGCAGCTTCCTCGACCAGCTCCCCAGGCCGATGCAGCTCGGCCGGGTGACGCTCGAGGACGGCACGGAGATGGTCGGCTTCGGTTGCGAGCCCACGGCCGTCACCGCGGAGGCCGACGACCTCACCGAACTCGGGGAGTGGCCCCTCGGGTGAGCCGGGCACGGGCGGGCCGATCCCGAAGCTGCGGATACGCTGGCTGAGAGGTCCGCACCCGCCGCGACCTCGAACAGTGAGGTGAGCGCCAGTGAGTCAGCTCGTGTCCTTCTACGAGACCGCACCCGTCACCGACAAGCGCGGTCTGCTCACCGACGTCATCCAACGTCCGATGCAGGTGCGGTCGGGGTATGACGTGGTGGAGGGCGAGGTCGTCCCCCGGGTGGTCTACGTGCAGGCGCCGATCGAGGGCCGCCCGCTGTTGGTGCCGTTCGGCCAGTACGACGCGTGGAGCCTGCGGCAGCGGTTCGAGGAGGCGCTGAGGGTGATGAACACCCTGGGGGCCTGCGAGATCGAGTGCGCCACCTACAGCGCCCGCCGCAACGCCGTCGCCGCCCGGGTGGGGGTGGGACCGATGGCCGGGTGGGGCAAGGTGACCCGCACCCAGAGCACGGACTTCGACTATTCCTTCTCGGGCTCTGGGGCCTCCCCTCGAGACCCCGGGCCGATCCGGTGGACCAACATCCCCGGTCTGGACGCCGCCAAGCAGTCGGTGCTGCTCAACGGCGGACGCCGGGTGGAGATCACGATCGAGTCGGAGTCCGAGTTCGCCGCGGACTCCGACCTCGCCCGGCGCCTCAAGTCCGCCGGCCTGGTTCTCGGCCTCGAGGGGCGGACCCAGGCCAAGACCCTGCTGCGGATCAAGGCCGAGTTCCCGGCGGTGTGACCTTCAGCCGCCGCTCACCGGCGCCAGTGCCGCGACGTCGTCCACCGCCCGGCGGAGCTCACGCGAGGCCGCGCAGTCACCGAGCCGTCGGGTGACCGCATCCGCGATCGACCGGTAGAACCACAGCTTCTCCTGCGGCCCGGCGTTGAAGAGCCCCCACATGTCGTCACCCAGTCGTTCGTGGGCGGCGACCATCGAGCGCAGATTGTGGATCTTGTCCGCCGCCGAGATGAGCAGGCATTCCTCCGAGTCCTCCGCGAGCGCGGCGAGGTACCCCTCCTTGCGCACCCGCCACGGCGGGGTCTCCTCACCCGCGGTCTTCTCCTCCGAGACGCCGCGGACGAGCTCGGTGACCCGGTCGCCGAACTCGGCGATCATGTCATCGGCCGAGTAGACCGACGGCGGGACGTCCTCGAGAACGTCGTGGAGCAGCGCGGCGACCGCCACGTCCGGGTCGTCGGTGAAGTCGGACACGATCATCGCCACCGCCACGGGGTGCGCGATGTAGGGCGTCGGGTCGTCCTTGCGGGTCTGGCCGGCGTGGCAGCGGGCCGCGACCGCGAGCGCGCGGTCGATGGTGGGTGTCCAGGTGAGGGACATGGATGCTCTCCTCTGTGGGAGGGGTCCCGGTGCCGGGCGACGCCACCGGGTCGTGGGACGGGCGCCGGCGACCGGTGGTCCGGCGGCCGGGGAGCGCTGTTCTCCCACACCCCGAGTAGACACCACGGGTACGACAGGTCGGGTGGGTACCGGCCTGTACCGGGTCCGCTGGAACCGACCGGCGGGGTGGGGACGTCGTACCTCATGACCGCGATGCGAGGACGAGATCACGACGACGACGAGGTGAGCAGATGCCCGACGGGACGATCAGAGCCGATGCGGACAGGATCGGGGCCGCCGTCGCGGTGTTCCGTGAGTCCGGTGAGCGAGTCGCGGAGGTGACGTTCCCGCACGTCGCGGCGGGCGTGGCGGCCGCGCTGCCCGGGGGGTCGGCGATCGCCTCAGCCCTGGACCGGGCGTGTGGCGCGGCGGCGGTGTGCGCGACCCGGAGTTCGGGGCGCCTGACCGGGCTGGCGGACTTCGCCGAGCAGGCGCACCGGTTCCTGGAGGCGCGGGACGAGGACTTCGCGGACCTGCTCGCGCAGGTCGCCCCGCGGTGAGTCAGGCCCGTGAGTCCCCGCCCCCGTGAGTCCCCGCCCGGTGGGTCGGGCTGCCGTGGGTCAGAACGTCTTGGCGTCGATCACGAACCGGTAGTGCACGTCCGACCGGACCACTCGGTCATAGGCCTCGTTGATCTTGTCCGCCGAGATGAGCTCGATCTCGGCGGTGATCCCGTGCTCGGCGCAGAAGTCGAGCATCTCCTGGGTCTCGGGGATACCGCCGATCATGGACCCGGTCAGGATCTTGCGCCCGGCGGCGACCGACCCGGCCCGCACCGACATCGGCTCGGTCGGGATCCCGATGTTGACCAGCGCCCCGCGCGGCTTGAGCGTGGCGAGGAACCGGTCCAGCGGCAGGTTCGCGGACACCGTGTTGAGGATGACGTCGAAGGTGCCGCGCAGTTCCCGGAGCGTGGCCTTGCCCTCGTCGCCGGCGGTCGCGTAGTGCTCGACGGCGCCGTACCGCAGCGAGTCGTCCCGCTTGGAGGTGGTCTGCGACAGGACCGTCACCTCGGCGCCCATCGCCACCGCGAGCTTGACACCGACGTGCCCGAGCCCGCCCATGCCGAGCACGGCGACCTTGGTGCCCGGGCCGACGTTCCACTGCCGCAGCGGCGAGAACATGGTGATCCCCGCGCACAGCAGCGGCGCCGCCGCGGCCGGGTCGAGTCCGTCCGGAACGGACACCACCATGGGCTCCTCGACCACGATGTGGGTCGAGTACCCGCCCTGGGTGACGGGCCCCTCCGGATGGTCCTCGGGCAGCGGTGAGCCGTAGGTCGCCACAGCCCCGCGCTCGCATTCCTGCTCCTGGCCCGCGGTACAGGACGAGCACTCGTGGCAGGCTCCCACCAGGCACCCGACGCCGACGCGATCGCCGACCGTGTACCGGGCGACCTCGGAACCGACCTCCTGGACGATGCCGACGATCTCGTGTCCGGGCGCCACGGGGTAGGCGGTCTGACCCCACTCGCCGCGCACGTGGTGGATGTCGGAGTGACAGATGCCGGCGTACTCGATCTCGATGAGCACGTCGGCCGGCCCGGTGTCCCGACGCCGGATGGTGGTCTTCTCCAGAGGCGCGTCCGGTGCGGTGGCGGCGACGGCGGCGACGTCCATGTGATCTCCCTTGGGTCGAGCGGAACGTGAACTGGCTGTTGATCCCGTGGCCGCCACAGTAGAGGCGATCGTGCCGTCCCCGCTCGTCCGACGAGGTCACGGATGGCCACGGGCGGTGCAGCCGCCTCCCCGGGGGTGACGGCGGTCAACCCCGTCGTTCGACCACGCGGCCGATGAGACGCGTCCCGGCCAGGAAGGGGACGCGGGTGAACCGCTTGGAGTACCAGGTGGCGGTGCTCAGCGCGTCGGGAGTGATGACCAACCGCCGGGCCTGGATGGCCCGCACCGATCGCGCGGCGACCTTCTCCGAGGTCAAGGGGGTCTTGGAGAGGAGCATGCGCGCCGCCTCGTCGGCCTTCGGGTCGTCGCCGGAGAGGGAATCGGCGAGTCCGGACCGGAAGAACAGGGGGCATATGACGGACGCGCTGATGCCGCGGGGGCGAAGCTCGGCATCGAGGGTTTCCGCCAACGCGACCGCCGCCGCCTTGGTCGCGTTGTAGGCGCCCATCTGGGGCGCGTGCACCAGACCTGCGGCGGAGGCGGTGATGACCACCCGGCCGCCTCGCCCGAGCGTCGGGACCAGCGTCTTGCACCCGCGGACCACGCCGAGCAGATTGATGTCCACGATGCGCTGCCAGCTCTCCATCGAGGTGGCGTCCAGCCGCCCGCCGACCGCGATGCCGGCGTTGTTGATGAGGATGTCCAGCGAGTCCACGGCACGCGCGGCGGCGGCCCAGTCGTCGTCGTCGGTCACGTCGAGCCTGCGGTAGCTCCACTGGCCGGAGAGGCCGGTCACGGCGGGTGGGGCCTCGGCGTGCAGGTCGGTCAGGATGACCTCGTCGCCGGCCGCCAGGTACTCGCGGGCGAGCGCCAGACCCAGCCCCGAGGCGGCGCCGGTGATGAAGACGCGGCGGGTCATCGGACGGCCTCCTGCGGGATCTGCGCGTCGAACGCCATGTCGCGACGCTGGTCACCGAAGGTCAGCTCGGGGATCTCGGCGAGGTAGTTCTGTACATATGTCCAGGGACGGTCGGTTCCCTGCCTCGGGAAGCGGTGCACGCCGCGCTGGACATACCCGGCGTCGAGGTCCAGGAGCGGGCGATCGCCCTTCACCTCGGGCGGGATCGGGGCGTAGATTTTCTCCCCGTTCCTCTCGCCCGCGCGCCACAGCTTGACCATGTAGCGGGAGACCATGTCCGCCCGCAGGGTCCAGGAGGCGTTGACGTACCCCACGGTGAAGCTGAAGTTGGGCACGCCGGCGAGCATCATGCCGCGGTAGGTGGTCAGGTCGGCGGGCTCGAGCTCGCGGCCGTCGATGCTCAGGGTTCCGCCGCCGAACGCCTCGAGTTCCAGGCCGGTGGCGGAGACGATGACGTCCGCCTCGAGCTCCACGCCCGAATCCAGGCGGATACCGCGTTCGGTGAAGGTGTCGATGTGTCCGGTCACCACGCGCGCGCCCCGTTGCATCGCCCGGAAGATGTCCCCGTCGGGGGCTTTGCACACCCGCTGGTCCCAGGGCTTGTACGACGGGGTGAAGTGCTCGGCGATCTGCTCTCGGGAGATGTAGCGGCGTTGCAGGAGTCGCAGCCCCTGGGTGAAGGCCCAGGGGAACCGCTGAGCGACGAGATACTGGACCATGTCGCGAGCGCCGTGGGTGAAACGGGCGGCGCGGTAGGCCGGTTGTGCCGGCAGCACGCGTTGCCACACGGCGCTGATGATGTCCTTCTCGGGGAGCGGGGCGACGTAGCTCGGGGTCCGCTGGAGCATCGTGACGTCGGCGCCGAGGTTCTCCAGGGCCGGGACGAGGGTGACGGCGGTGGCTCCGGAACCGATCACGATGAACTTCCGCCCCGCGTAGTCGACGCCTTCGGGCCATAGCTGGGGGTGGATGATCTCGCCGACGAACTCCTGCTCGCCCGGGAAGTCGGGTCGGAAGCCCTGGGAGTGCGAGTAGTAGCCGGACCCGTAGTGGACGCGGCGGGCCCACACCGTGCGCTCGGTGGAGCTCCCGTCCTCCGCCCGGACGCTCGTGACCTTCCACAGGCCCTTCTCGCTCTGCCAGTCCGCGTTCTGTATCCAGGACCCCAGATGCAGGCGTTCGAGGACTCCGCACTCGCGGGCGGTGTCGCGGATGTACTCCTTGATCTCCTCACCCTGCCCGAGGGTCGAGGAGTGCGGCCAGGGGCGGAACGGGAACCCGAACGTGGCCATGTCCGAGTCCGACCGGATCCCCGGGTAGCGGAAGGTGTTCCAGGTGCCGCCCAGGTCGTCCTGTGCGTCGTGGACCTCCCACGACCAGTGGGGGAAGGTGGTGGAGACGTGGTGGGCCAGGTCGATGCCGGAGATGCCGGCGCCGACGATCAGGAGGTCCAGCGGGTTCTCGGGTGCGCCGGCCGGTGGGCGGCGGTCAGCAGAGGCTGTCATACGGAGGACGATAGTCCCGATCCCGCCGAACAAGTTGCCGAAACGCGCCAAGAGGTTGCTCTATCGCGCCATGTGGCGGAGAGTTCTGAGGTGGCATACGTCAGATCTGCAGGCCTGAGGGGCGTCAGGGCGGTGATCGATGCGCTGGGTGGCGACGCCGACGACCTGGCCCGGCGCAGTGGGCTGCCGGGCGGCGCCCTCGACAGCGACGAGATCCTGGTGCAGGATCTCGCGATCGGCTTCCTCCTCGAGACGGCGGCCGTCGAGTTGCGCTGCCCCGACTTCGGCCTGCGGGTGGCGTTGCGTCAGGACCTCGGTCTGCTCGGCCCCGTGGCCGCGGCCATCAGGCACGCCCCGACCACCACCCGGGCGTTGGAGATGACCTCCAAGTACCTGTTCTTCCACGCCCGGTCGCTCGAGATCACGGTCGTCCCGGATCCGGAGGCGGACCCCGGTGTGCTGGGGGTGCGGTTCGGTTACCGGGACGACGCGGCCGCGCTGCCTCCCCAGGCGGTCGACATGGTCCTGCTCTTCCTGCACCGGTCCATGCTCGCCCTCCTCGGGGGGGAGTACGGACTGCTGTCGGTCGAGCTCCCGAACCCGCTCAACACGGTGCCCGCTCGCTACCGGGAGCTGTTCTCCGCCCCGGCGAGACCACTCGCGTCGGCCGCGATGCTCCGCGTCCCCGCCGCGCTCCTCGGCCGGGAGATCACGGGCGGCGACCTGATGGCCCACGAGCTGGCTCTGAGCTATCTGGAACAGCACGGTCCCGCACGGGACCAGACGTACGCCGAGCGGACCAGGACCCTGCTCCTGCGGTCCCTCGACACGGGGACCTCGACCCTCGGCGACGTCGCCGCACTCCTCTCGGTCTCGCCGCGGACCCTGCAGCGGCACCTCACCGGTGAGGGCACGTCCTTCTCCGGGATCCGGGACGAGGTGCGGCGCGATGTGGCCGCCCGGTTGTTGGCCACCACCGAGATCCCCCTCTACCAGATCGCCTCGGCCCTGGCCCTCGACGACGTGACGACGTTCAGTCAGTACGCGCGCCGGTGGTGGGGGGTCACGGCCAGGCAGTTCAGGGCCGACAGGAGGGGTCCGGGCGCCGTGGGTCGGCCCGCGATCGAACTTTCCTGACGAGTGTCAGCTGGACTCGCTATGATCCAGATCACACCGCCCCTGCGTCCCCGAGGACCCCCATGGCCGACACCGTTCGCGAACAACTCCGCCGTCACGCCGACTCCGACTCCCCGGCGATCCGCTACGAGGACCTGACCATCTCCTGGCGCGAGTACATCTCGGCCGCCGACCGTCGCGCCGGAGCACTCGACGCGATGCTCGACGACTCCCGACCCCGGCACGTGGGCACGCTCCTGGAGAACACCCCGGAGATGCTCTACGCGCTCGCCGCGGGCGCTCTCGGCGGCGTCGTCATCGCGGGTATCAACGCGACTCGTCGCGGTGAGGGGCTGGCCCGCGACATCAGGCGGGCGGACTGTCAGGTCCTGCTCACCGACTCCCAGCTCGCGCCCCTGCTCGACGGGCTGGACCTGGGCGATGTCAGTGTCATCGACACGGACTCCGACGAGTGGGCGGCCACGGTCGCCGCGTCGGAGCCCCCGGCCGATCCCCCGGTGGCCGATGCCGGCGACCCGTTCATGCTCATCTTCACCTCGGGGACGTCCGGGGACCCGAAAGCGGTGCAGGTCGGCAACTTCACGGTCACCATGTCGGGCGAGGCGCTCGCTCCGTCCTTCGAGCTGACCTCCGAGGACGTGCTGTACCTGTCCATGCCGCTGTTCCACTCCAACGCCATCATGAGTGGCTTCTCGCCCGCGATCGCCGTGGGCGCCACCATGGTGCTCGCCCGACGCTTCAGTGCGACCCGCTTCGGCGACGACATCCGCAGGTACGGGGTCACGTACATGAACTACGTGGGGAAACCGCTCGCGTACATCCTCGACACCCCGGCTCGCCCCGACGACGCGGAGACCACCCTGCGCGCGGCCTTCGGGAACGAGGCCGCGGCCAAGGACATCCCCGCGTTCGCCGAGCGGTTCGGCTGCACCGTGCGGGACGCCTACGGCTCCACCGAACTCGCGATCATCGTCGTCCGGACCGAGAACTCGCCGCTCGAGTCCATCGGCGAACCGTTCCCGGGGGTCGCGGTGTACGACCCGGTGACGGTCACCGAGTGTCCCCGCGCGATCTTCGACGACACCGGTGCGGTGGCCAATCTCGACGAGTGTGTGGGCGAGCTGGTCAACACCGAGGGAGCCGGCTTCTTCGCCGGCTACTACAACAACGAGCAGGCCACGTCCGATCGCATGCGGGACGGGATGTACTGGTCCGGCGACCTGGCTTACCGCGACGCGGACGGCAACGTGTACATGGCCGGTCGCAGCGGGGACTGGCTGCGGGTCGACGGGGAGAACATGGCCGCCGGGATCGTCGAGGAGATCCTCCTCCGACATCCCGCGGTCTCCCGGGTGGCGGTGTACGGGCTGCCCGACCCCCGCGGCGTCGGCGACCAGCTCGCCGCGGCCGTGGTGGTCCGGCACGACAGCGAGCTCGAGCCCGCCGGGTTCGAGGAGTTCCTGGCCTCCCAGCCCGATCTCTCTCCCAAGGCGTGGCCGCGCTGGGTCCGGGTCTCCGATGCGCTCCCCACCACGGCGACCAACAAGATCCTCAAGAGAGCCCTGGTCGAGGACGGGGTCGGCGGCACCGCCGGCGGTGCTGACACCTGGTGGGAGCGGGAGGAGCGAGGCACGTCCTATGCGGTCCTCGCCGACTCCCGCGCGGGTACCGCGGTCTGATGGACCGCGCCTGATGGTCTACGTCGTCACCCGCTTCGACTTCCGGGCGCCCGGCGCGGACGCGGCCGAGCGCCGGGACCGCTACCGGGCGGCCCTCGCCATGGCCAGGTACGCGGAGGAGTCGGGCCAGGACACCGTCAACCTCTCCGAGCACCACGGCTCCGAGGACGACTATCTCCCGTCGCCGCTCATCGCTGCGGCGGCGGTGGCCGCGGTGACCGAGCGGATCCAGATCGCGGTGTGGGCCCTGCTCGCGCCGCTGTACGATCCGGTCCGGCTGGCCGAGGACATCGCGGTCCTCGACCACGTGGCGTCCGGGCGGGTGAGCTTCACCTTCGGGCTCGGCTACCGACCGGTCGAATACGCGATGCACTCCCGGGACTGGAAGGGGCGTGGGGCACGGCTGGAACAGCAGTTGGAGACGATGCTCGCGGCGTGGGCGGGGGAACCGGTCGGCGACGATCCGGTCGACGGTTCGCCTCGGTCGCGCGTGACACCGGGACCATTCTCGGATCCGCACCCGCTGATCTTCCTCGGCGGCGCAGGCGCGGCCGCCCGTCGGGCCGGGCGCCTGGGCATGCATTACCAACCGCAGGTCAACGATCCGGAGCTCGCCGAGTTGTACCGGGCCGAGTGTCGCGCGAACGGGCATGAGCCCGGCCTCGTGGTGACCCCGGTCTCCGGTCCCGCCGCGGTATTCTGCGCGCAGGATCCCGACGAGTTCTGGGAGAGGTACGGCGGGTACCTCCTCGCTGACGCGGAGGCCTACCGTGCCTGGCAGACGGCCTCCGGTCGCAACTCCTTCGTCCACTCCGACGCCCGCTCGGTCGAGGACCTGCGCGCCGAGGGGGTGTACCTGGTGGCCACCCCGGACCAGCTCGTCGAGCGGGTCCGGTCTCGCGAACTGGGCCTGATCGCGGGCCACCCGATGTGCGGCGGGATGCCGATCGACGCCGCGTGGGAGTCGTTGCGACTGCTCGGGGAACGAGTGCTGCCGCACGTTCGGTGAGAACGCCGCGATCGGGGTCCGTAGTCTCGGGCGAATGGGAAACGACACGGCACTCAACGACACGGCACACGCCGTCCGGTACTGGTCCATGCCCGCCGCGTTGGGGGCGATGGGCGCGCTGCACTTCGTGGCGCCCCGACCCTTCGACGGGCTCATCCCGCCGGAACTGCCGGGGAGCGCCCGGGCGTGGACCTACGGGTCCGGCGTCGCTGAGATGGCCGTGGCGGCACTGCTGGCCGTGCCGCGGACACGGGCCCTGGGCGGGGCGGCGGCGGTGGCGCTGTTCGTCGGGGTACTGCCCGGGAACCTGCAGATGGTGCGGGCCTGGCGGAGGAAGCCGGTGTGGCCCTACCAGGTGATCGCGTGGGGCCGCCTGCCGCTGCAGGTGCCGATGATCCTCGCGGCCGACAGGATCCGCCGAGGCGCCTGAGCGCTCAGCCGGCCGGGTCGGCTGCCCCGGTTTCCCACGCGTCCACCCGGGCGAGGGCGTCGCGCTTGAGATCGGCGGGCGCGAATGACGAGTCGATCGACGACCGGGCGCACGCGGCGAGACGCGCCTCGGGGATGCCCATCCGCTCGCGCGCCAGCACGTACTCGTCCACCACGTCGACGCCGAACAGCAGCGGGTCGTCGGCGCCGATCGAGCAGCGGACCCCGGCGTCGAGCAGCGCGGGGAGCGGGTGGTCCCCGAGCGTGGGGTAGACGCCCAGAACTACGTTCGAACTCGGGCACACGTCCAGGCAGACCCCGCTCGCGGCGAGCTGTTCGACCAGCCGGGGGTCCTCGGCGGCGCGGACCCCGTGCTGGATGCGGTCGACGCCCAGCTGCAGTGCGGACCGCACCTCCTCGGGCCCGGCCAGCTCCCCGGCGTGGGGCACCACGCCCAGACCGGCGTCGCGGGCGATCGCGAAGGCCTCCGCCGCCCCGGCCACGGGATTCCCTCGTTCATCGGCCACGAGGCCCACGGCCACCACCCCACGGTCGGCGAACCGCGCTGCGAGCCTGGCGGCCTCGAGCGCGTGCGCGCGCGCGGCGCCGCGGTCGATGCTCACGATGGCGCCGGTCCACACCCCGTGGCGCCGGCCGGCCTCCGCGACGGCGGGGAGGATGAACGCCAGGGCGTCCTCGGCCGTGTCGAAGGCGGCGGACTTGTCCGGGATGGAGGCGAACTCCAGCGCCACGACGCCCTGGGCGGCGGCGTCGGCCACCACCTCGTCGAGCAACCGACCGAGCCGCTCCGGGGTCCGCAGGAGCGAGATGAGCAGGCCGTAGGCGTCGAGGAAGCGGGTGAAGTCGGGGAACTCGACGAGCGGCGGGACCTCCACGCCGTCCTCGGCACACCACTCGCGCATGGTCTCGGCCCGCATCGCGGCCTCGAGGTGGACGTGCAGGTGCGCCTTGGGCAGGGCGGCGAAGCGCTCGTACGCGGGGGAGTGCGCGGCCGGTGCCGGGTGGCTCACCCCTTCGGCTCGACGTCGCGCGCCTCGTCGGCGACGTGCTGCAGCGTCATGGGATCGGAACCGTCCCAGGACGTGACGTTCCGGGCCTGCGGCAGGTCGTCACGGTGGAACACCGGGTTGTGGCCCTCGGCCTTCTGCCGCAGGTAGTGCTTCAGCAGTGCCACCGCGAGACCGCCCAGCGGGATGATCGCGATGAGGTTGATGGTGGCCATGACGCCCATGAACAGGTCCGCCATGTTCCAGATGAGGTCGACCGACCCCAGGCAGCCACCGAGCACGGCCAGGATGACCAGCACGCGGAAGACGCGCAGGGCCACGGGGCTCTCGCGCAGGAAGCGGATGTTGGCCTCGCCGTAGTACGAGTTCCCCAGGATCGAGGAGAAGGCCAGGAAGAAGATGACCACCATGAGGAAGGGCACGCCCCAGTCGCCGACCTGGGAGGCCAGTGAGTCCTGGGTGAGGGTGATGCCCTCGCGGTCGCCGCCGAACTCCGGGTTGGCGAGCAGGATGATGAACGCGGTGGCCGAACACACGACCAGGGTGTCGAAGTAGACGCCGAGCGCCTGCACCAGGCCCTGCTTGACGGGGTGGGAGACGGAGGCGGTGGCCGCCGCGTTGGGGACCGAGCCCATGCCGGCCTCGTTGGAGAACAGCCCACGCCGCATGCCCTGCATGATCGCCGCGCCGATCGCGGCGCCCGCGACCTCGCGGAAGCCCAGGGCGTGGCCGACGATCAGGGAGATCATCTCCGGGACCTCGGTGATGTTGATCGCCACCACCACGAGGGCGACGACGATGTAGGCGATCGCCATGAGCGGGACCACGATCTCGGTGACCGCGGACAGTCGCCGGATGCCGCCGAAGATCACCGCGCCGACCACCAGTGCCAGCACGACGCCGATGACCAGGCCGGACCCGAGCCCCTCGAGGCCGAACTGGTTGCGTACCGAGGCCGAGATGGAGTTGGCCTGGACGGCGTTGAAGACGAAGCCGTAGGTCACGGTGATGATCACCGCGAAGGCGACCGCCACCGGCTTCCACCCGAGGCCGTCGCGGATGTAGTAGGCGGGGCCGCCGATGTAGGAGTCCTTGCCCCGGACCTTGTAGAGCTGGGCGAGTGTGGACTCGACGAACGCGGTGGCGCCTCCGATGATCGCGAGCACCCACATCCAGAACACTGCACCGGGTCCGCCGACCGTGATCGCGATCGCGACGCCGGCGATGTTCCCGGTGCCCACGCGGGAGGCGGCCGAGACGGTGAAGGCGCGGAAGGCGGAGATGCCCTTCTTGTCCGGCTCGATGTCCGAGGGCTTCTCGACGATCGTCCTGAACATCTCCGGGAACATCCGGATCTGGACTATCAGTGTGGTGAAGGAGAAGTACAGGCCGGCGATGACGAGTAGCGCGATGACCGCGTACCAGTAGACATCGTTGACGGATGCTATGAAGTCGGCGAGAGCGCTCACTCGGGAGACGGTAGTCGATCATCGCTGATGTGACGATGCGACTTACCCTGGGTGTCGTGACCGATTTATCGCCCACTGCTCCGGATGTCGCAGTCCTGTTCGAGGGCGGGGGGATGCGGGCGGTCCACACGGCGGGGGTCGTGGAGACGCTCATCGATGCGGGCATCCACGGTGGGATGGCTGCGGGGATCTCCGCGGGGGCCACCCACGTGGCCAACTATCTGTCCCGCGAGGGCGTCCGCGCGCGAAAGAGCTTCGTCGAACTCGCGGCGGACCCCAACTTCGGGGACTGGCGCAGCTTCGCCCGGGGGAAGGGGCTGTTCAACGCCGAGTACATCTACGAGCAGACCGGTCTGCCGGACCAGGTGTTGCCGTACGACTTCGACACGTTCTCCAGCAGCGGCACGGCCGCGAGGATCGGGACCTTCCGGTGTTCGGACGGTGCCACGGTCTTCTGGACCGAGGAGGACGCCTCGAGCATGCCGGAGCTCATGCGGATGGTCAGGTCGTCCTCGACGATGCCGGTGTGGATGCCGCCGGTGCTGATCGACGGCGAGTACTACGTGGACGGGGCCCTGGGCCATGACGGCGGGATCCCGCTGTCCGCAGCGCGGGAGGCCGGATACGAGAGATTTCTGGTGGTGCTGACCCAGCCGAGTGGATACCGGAAGATCCCGCCGCGTCGACTGACCCCGTTCTACCGCTCGTACTTCCGGCGGTTCCCGGCGGTGGGGGAGGCCCTCCTGCACAGGTGGGCGCTCTACAACGAGACGCTCGACGAGATCGAGGCTCTCGAGGAGTCTGGCGACGCGGTGGTGTTCCGTCCGGAGCGGGTGTTGATACGGAGTTACGAGCGCAGGGTCGACCGACTCGCCGAGGCCTACGTCCTGGGGAGGGAGCAGGCCCGGCGGGAGGTCGACACCTGGTTCGAGTTCTGCGGACTGTAACAGACCTTGCGCGATGACAGGCCTTGCGCGGTCACACCCCGCGAAATGGCGAACGCCCCGGTGGCGGACCACCGGGGCGTGCGTCGCTGGGGATCAGGAGCCGAAGAGCTCCGCGCCGCCACCGAGGGTCTCGAGGATGTACGCGGGCAGGCCGAGCAGTCCGTCGATCGCGGCGGAGCCGACGTTCGGGACGAGTTCGGAGGAACCGGCGGCCAGGGAGTCCCAGAAGTCAGAGAACATGTGGTGTCCTTTCGAGAGGTGGAGCCCCACGGTTTAGCGGGGTACGTCATTCACGGTACTGACGATCCACGGGCGTTTCCACAAACTTGCCTCTCGAGTAAAGCTACTCAGCATATTCGTAAGTGCCTCGCTGGGGGGTTTCCACTTAATGAGGATCGTCCTATGATCGGGTCAGGGCGACCGAGATGTAGTCCAAGGGGTGGGCTGACCAGGGCCGCTCTGGAAGGAGTTCATCATGTGGGGCAGTCTCTTCGAGTTCGCCGGGTCGACCGTCGGCGCGGCGGGCAGTCTGGCCACCGACACGGGGTCGACGCTCGTCGACACCCTGACGTTCCTCCCGGTCCACATCGTGGAGGTCTTCTGGTGGACCGTGTTCGGTGTCGCCGAGGATCTGGGGTCGACCATCATGCCGCCGGTCTGACCGACCGTACGGCGATCTGGTTACCAGCCGCCTCCCTCTGCGGGGGGCGGCTGATCGCGTGGGTGGGGCCTGCGCCGCCGACGGGTGGGGCGAGTGCGGGGGCGGAGTCCGCCGTGCGACATTAGACAGACCGGTCTGTCGACCGCTACCCTCGCGGACATGACCGGTACCGACGCCGCCGCCCGCCCCGCTCGTCCCGCCCGCGCCCCCAAGCCGCAGGGCCAGTGGAAGATCGACGGCAAGCTCACGCTCAACCACAACGAGGAGTTCAAGCTCACCGACGACGCGCTCAACGTGCGCCAGAGGATCCTCGACACCTACTCCAAGGAGGGGTTCGCCTCCATCCCGTCCGACGACCTCTCGGGTCGGATGCGCTGGTGGGGCCTGTACACCCAGCGCAAGCAGGGGCTGGACGGCTCGCGGACCTCCAAGCTCGAGGCCGACGAGCTGCAGGACGAGTACTTCATGATGCGGGTCCGGACCGACGGCGGCGCGGTGACCACCGACCAGCTGCGGGTACTGGCGGGCATCTCGACCGACTTCGCCCGCGGCACCGCGGACATCTCCGACCGGCAGAACATCCAGTACCACTGGATCGCCATCGAGGACGTGCCCGAGGTCTGGCAGCGGCTCGAGGACGTCGGGATCGACACGGTCGAGGCCTGCGGTGACTGCCCGCGCGTGATCCTCGGCAGCCCGGTCGCCGGCGTGGCCGAGTCCGAGATCCTGGACCCGACCCCGGTGATCGCCGAGATCAAGGCCAAGTACATCGGCACGCCCGAGTTCTCCAACCTGCCGCGCAAGTTCAAGTCCGCCATCACCGGGCACCCGAGCCTCGACGTGGTCCACGAGATCAACGACATCTCGCTGGTGGGCGTCCGGCATCCGGAGCTCGGCCCGGGCTACGACCTCTGGGTGGGTGGCGGTTTGTCCACCAACCCGCAGCTCGCCACCCGCATCGGCGTGTTCGTCCGCCAGGAGGAGGCCGCCGAGGTGTGGGCCGGCGTGGTGGGGATCTTCCGCGACTACGGCTACCGGCGCATGCGCACCCGCGCCCGGCTCAAGTTCCTCATCAAGGACTGGGGTGCCGAGAAGTTCCGCCAGGTCCTTCAGGACGAGTACCTGGGCCGCGAGCTCCCGGACGGCCCCGCCCCCGAGCGTGGCGTGGGTTCGGGCGACCACGTGGGCGTCTACGAGCAGAAGGACGGCCGCTTCTACGTCGGCGCCGCCCCCACCGTCGGGCGCGTGGGCGGCGAGAAGCTCTCGCAGGTCGCCGACCTCGCCGAGGCCGCGGGCTCCCACCGGGTCCGCTTCACCCCGCACCAGAAGCTGCTCGTGTTGGACGTCGAGCCGGAGAAGGTCGAGGAGTTGGTCGAGGGACTGGCCGCCATCGGGCTGCACGCCCGCCCGAGCTCGTTCCGCCGCTCCACCATGGCGTGCACCGGCATCGAGTTCTGCAAGCTCGCCTTTGTCGACACCAAGGACACCGCCACCGCACTGATCGGCGAGCTCGAGAACCGGTTCGCCGACGACGCGCCCCTGCGCACGCCGTTGTCGATCCACCTCAACGGCTGCCCCAACAGCTGTGCGCGCATCCAGACCGCCGACATCGGCCTCAAGGGCCAGCTGCTCGACGGCGACACCCCGGGCTTCCAGGTCCACCTCGGTGGCGGCCTGGCCTCCCAGGACCAGGAGTCGGGTGGGCTCGGCCGCACGGTCCGCGGACTCCGCGTGCCGTCCGCGGACCTGCCCGACTACGTGGAGCGCGTGATCCGCAAGTACATGGAGACCGGTGCCAGCGGCGAGACGTTCGCCGAGTGGGCCCACCGTGTGGAGGAGGAGGTTCTGGTATGACCGCAGTCGCACTCGATCTGCTGCCCCGCAGCACCGTCCTGACCCCCGGCCCCGGCCGGCGTCGGACCACCGAGGAACTCAAGGCCATCGCCGAGGACGCGGCGCGTCGATTCGACGACCGCGGGCTCTACGGCCACCACGGCGAGGTCGACCCCGCCGAGGTCCTGGCCTGGGCGGGCGAGACCTTCGGCGACGCCCTCGCCGTGGCCTGCTCGATGGCCAACACCGTGGTGCCGGAGATGACCGCGCAGTACGCCCCGGGAGTGGACGTGCTCTTCCTCGACACGGGGTACCACTTCTCGGAGACCATCGGCGTCCGGGACGCCCTCGCGTCCACACCGGGCCTCAACGTCGTGGACGTGCGCAGCCCCGCGAGCCGCGAGGAGCACGAGGCCGCGCTCGGCCCGCGCCCGTTCGAGACGAACCCGGAGCTGTGCTGCCGCCTGCGCAAGGTGGAGCCGCTCGACGCGGCGCTGTCCGGATACGAGGCGTGGATCACCGGTCTGCGCCGGGTGGACACCGACCACCGCGCCGGAGCGGCGATCGTGGAGTGGGACGCCAAGCACTCGATGATCAAGATCAACCCGCTCGTGGCGTGGACCCTGGATCGCGTCCACGCCTACGCGGAGGAGCACGGGTGCCTCCTCAATCCCCTGCTCGACGACGGCTTCCCGTCGATAGGCTGTGAGCCGTGCACCCACCGCGTCGAAGCCGGAGCGGATCCGCGCTCAGGTCGCTGGGCCGGTTCCTCCAAGACCGAGTGCGGCATCCACCTGTGACGATCGCGTTCGCTGACGCCGCCCCCGCGGCCGAGCGGCCGGCGGCACCCGCGTTGGACGGCCTCCCCCTGACGGTGGGGCTGTCCGCGCGCGAGGTGCTGGTGGTGGGCGCGGGGCCCGTGTCGGTCCGCCGCGCCGAGACCTTCCTCGAGGCCGGGGCGGTGGTCCGGGTCGTGGCCCCTCGCGTGGACCCGGCGATGGCCGACCTCGCGGCGCGGGCGGGTGCCCGGCTCGTCGTCGTCGCCAGGAACTTCCGCGCCTCGGACCTGGACACTCCCTGGATGGTGCACGTCGCCACCGGGGACCCGGTGGTCGACGCCGAGGTCGCGGCGTTGTGCGAGCAGCGGCGGATCTGGTGCGTGGCCGCCGGCGACGCCGCGCTCGGGTCGGCACGGGTGCCCGCTCGCACCGCGGTGTCGACGCCTGCGGGGCTCGTCCGGATCGCCGTGGACTCCTCGGACCCGCGCCGGTCGGTCCGCGTGGGGCGGCTCGTGGCGAGGTCGCTGGCCACCGCACCGGCGGGCCTGCGCGCCCGGCGTCGCCCCGAGGCGGGGTGGCTCGTGTTGGTCGGTGGGTGCGGTGACGGCGACCTCCTCACCGTCCGCGCCCGGCGCTTCGTCCACGCCGCGGACGTGCTGGTGGTGGACGGTGCGGCCGATCCGGGGTTGCTGGCGGAGATCGACGACGACGTCGAGGTGATCGAGGTCGGGTCGACCCTGCCCGTCGACGCGGTCGCGCGGGTGGTGGCCGCCCGGTGCGCCGCAGGGCACGGGGTCGTGCGGATCGTCGCGGCGGACACCCTTGCCGATCGCGCCCGCGACCTCCGGGCCGCCGGGGTGGAGTTCGAGATCGTCCCGGGCGTGATCGACGGCGGGGCCTGACCCCCGCTCGAGACCTCTAGCCCCAGGCGTCGGTGAGGGCGTCGTCGATGCCCGCGCGCACCGCGTGCCGCACCTCGTCGACCGACGGTGCGGGCCCGGGGTCCTCCCAGAGCGCGAGCGGTCCGGCGGACACGACCGGGCGGCGCGGGGGCAGCTTGGCGAGTTCCCGCCCGCGGTAGACGATCCCGATCGGCAGCACCGCCACCCGGCCGCCCGTGTCGCGGACCCCGCGGACCATCTGGCCCACACCTTTCTTGACCGAGTCCAGCCGGAGCGTCCTCAGGTCGTCCGCCGACGAGTTGGTGCCCTCCACGAACGTCAACACCACCCCGCCGGCGGTCAGGCGGTCCACGCACAGGCCGATCAGGCGGGCCGCCGCCGCGTCGTGCACCGCGCGCTCGGTGCCCTCGTAGTTCTTGGCACGGAAGACCGGGACCGTGCCCGTGTACTCGAACACCGGTCGCAGCGGGCCGCGGAAGAGCGGGTCCTTGGTCAGGCCGGTGCCGGAGGCCAGAAACCGGACCCGCCTGTCGTACACGGCCGAGGCCAGCACGAACGGGTCGTGGTGTGACGGGTGGTTGGCGGCCACGATGATCCCCACGCCGGCGTCGTGCAGCCGGTGTAGCTCGGTCACCGTCTCGGGCCGGATCCGCACCTCGGGTGCGTACAACGCCCCCACGAAGGTCAGCAGGGGATGGGTGAAGCCGTCCCTACGGCGGCCGGGGCCGTAGAAGTCGTAGACGGCCTCGTAGTTGGTCAGCGTCACCTCCGGCCGTTCCCGGCGCCGCCGACCCGGTCCGAGGGCCCGCCCGATACGTCCGGCTCCTGCGTCCATCCCCCCAGTCTCGTCCAGCGATCGGGGCGCCGCATCCGGAATCCGGCATGCTCGGGGGATGACGACGAACGCGCTCCACGCCGAACCGGTCGCCGAGCGACCCCGCCTGCTCCTGGTGGCACACGGGACCCGGTCGTCGACGGGCCGCCGGGAACTGGGCCGGGTCCTGGTGGAGACGCGCAAGAAGCTCGACGGGGTGGACTGCCGGCTGGCCTGGGTCGACGTCCAGGCTCCGGGCCCGGACCGCATCCTCGCCGACGGGGCGCCCACGGTCGTGGTGCCCGCCTTCCTCGCCCGCGGGTTCCACGTCACCGAGGACGTCGACGGCGCGTGCGGCCGCGCTCCCGGCCCGGTCGCGCTGGCGCCCCACGTGGGTGGCGAACCGGAGATCGTGCGCGCACTGGTCCAGCGGTTGGCGGAGGCGGGGGCCGTGGGGGCCTTCGGCCCGGACGCCGTGGTCCTGGGCGCCGCGGGCAGCCGGGACGAGTCCTCGCAGGCCGAGACGCGGGCCCTGGCCTCGGCCCTCGAGAGGGTCCTCGGGGTACCGGTGTCCGCCGGGTTCGCCTCCGCGGCCACTCCGACCGTCGCCGACGCGATCACCGGGTTCAGGGAGAGGGGTCATCGCCGGGTGGCCGTGGCGACCCACCTGCTGGCGCCCGGGTTCTTCGCGGACCGGATCGCGGCGGCCGGCGCGGACGTGACCTCACCGCCGCTCGGCGCGAACCCGGAGATAGTCGATCTGATCGTCCGGTTATACCTGGAGAATTCGACGGATTTAATCCGCTGACCGGCCCGACTGTTCTCGATCCCATAATAAACGGATCACTTATCGAGAATGGCCGGCAAATGTGACCGGGCATAATTTCCCGGTGCTGGTGCATACTGTTGTGTAGTAGTGGTCGCACCTAGCTAGGAGAATCAATGGCTCAGCAATTCCAGGTCAGGTACATCGATGACATCGACGGAACGGAACTGGGCGAAGAGGCCAATTCCATCTCGTTCGCCTTCGAGGGCAAGGAATACTCCATCGACCTGAGCGACGAGAATGCCGACGCCTTCCGTGAGGTGATGGCCCCGTACATCGACGCAGGTCACCGCGTGACCGGAAGCAAGAGCAGGCCGGCGCGCAAGGCCGCCGCCAAGTCCGGCTCGGGCGATACCAAGGCCATTCGCGAATGGGCGCGGGAAAACGGCTTCGAGGTCTCTGATCGCGGCCGCATCCCGGCCGACGTGATGGAGGCGTACGCCGCCGCCAACTGATCGCACGCGCGAGGGCCCGCATCCCCGGGAGACGGGGTGCGGGCCCTTCCGTGTATTCGCGTGCGGTACCGGTTGGCGGACGGAAGTCGCGAGATCACCGCCCTCGAGCCGCGGGAATTGTCCGCCGGATAGTTCGCTCAGAGTCGCGTGATCGGCTCATCCAGGTGCGAGAGAGCGCCGGCGACGAGTCCTGTACGGATTCCGGCGTAGTTGGCACTCCGGAGCGGAGCCATCTCCGCCGCGACCGTTATCGCGCGGTCGAGCACCGCGTCCGCCTCGGCCGCCTCATGGGCTATCCCGGCCGCGATCGCCTCGTCCGCCGCATAGCGCTTGGAGGTGAGCATGGCCGTGCTCGCCACCGTGTGGGGCAGCCGAGTGGTGATGAGCGCGTTCATCCCCGGAGGGAACGGCATCCCCAGCTGCGCTTCGGGCAGGTTCCAGAATCCGCGGTCGGCGCGCATGACGCGGTGGTCGTGGGACAGGGCCAGCATCGCCCCGGCTCCGAACGCGTGCCCGTTGACCGCGGCCACCGTGGGCAGCTCGAGCCGCAGGACCCGGGCGAACACCCGCTGGGCCCGCGAGACATAGGCGGGCAGGCCGGCGGGATCGGAGGCGACCACCGACAGGTCGAGACCGTTGGAGTAGAACTTCCCCGCCCCGGTCGTGACCAGGGCCGCCGGCCCCTCGGACGCCTCGACCTCGTCGAAGGCGGCATCGAGGGAGTCCAGGAAGTCGGGGGAGAAGGCGTTGTCCGGGGCGTCCGCGGGGTTCTCCGGCTCGGAGAAGCGGAGGACGAAGACGGACTCGTGACGGCTCAGTGTGGGCATGGGCTCCAGCGTAGATCCCCGGCAACGCCGTCACGGCAGGTGGGACACCGTTGTCACGCCCGTCCACCGCGCCCCGCGTGGGGGCCGGGAGTCCCGTGTGATGGCGGTGGGATGACACCGTTCCGCTGGACACGCCACGGCGTTGTGACGCGATGGCGACGTCGTCGTCGTACCCTGCCCGGGTGACCCGTTCCCCCTCCCGCGCGACCACCGGCGCCCCACCCCACGCCCAGTACGACGAGGCCCTCCGGCTGGGGATCCTGAGGGAGGCCACGCGCAGGCTCCGGGGAGCGGCGCCGGAGCAGCTCGGACTGCGGCCGCTGGCCGCCTCGCAGGGCACCTCCACCACGGCCATCTACACGATGTTCGGGGGCAAGTCCGGCTTGCTCGCCGCGGTCGCGGAGGAGGCGGATCGCATGCTCGCCGACGCGCTGCGGGAGTCGCTGCGTCACGACAGTGTCGAGACCGACATGCGCTCCCTGTGCCGCGCCTACCGCCGGTGGGCGCTGGAGAACCAGGGGCTGTACGCGCTCGTCGTGGGGGAGCCCGTCCGTTCACCCCGCGTCGGCGCCGACCGCCGCGACCCGCAGTCGCGCGACCCGCAGTGGAGGGAACCGCTGCTGGAGATCGTCGACGCGCTGGTGGACGAGGGGGTCTTCCGGGCCACCGACGTGCACGAGGCGGCCACCGCGATCTGGGCCTCGCTCCACGGGGTCGTGTCACTGGAACTCAGCGTGTGGCGTGAGTCGCCGAGCGCCGAGCAGTACTTCGAGACGCAGCTCGCGGCGATCCTGCGGTCCTGGGCCGCCGGCGGAGTCCGCCCGGCCACAGCTGCCGGACCCGCAACTTCTTCTATCGGAATGGTGGGCTGACCTCATGAGCGAGCGTTCGTTCTTCACCCTCGACGAGTCGGGGGCGTACATCCCCACCAGGTACGCGCGCAGCGCCTGGTCGGAGACCATGGTCAACGGGCCCGCGGTCGTGGTGGCCTCGGCCCGCGCTCTCGAGGCCGAGCACGGGGCGGAGGGGTTCCAGCCCGCCCGGCTCACCGTGGACCTCTTCGCGCCCGTCCGCACCGAGCCGCTGGTCGCGGTGACGGAGGAGGTCCGGGCCGGCAACCGCATCCGGGTCGCGGACGTCCGGATGCTGCAGGAGGGGAAGTTGGTCGCCCGGGGCACCCTCGTGCAGTTGCGCCGCGGCGAGCAGCCACCGGGAAATGTGTGGCGCTCGGGACGACGGGTGGGGGCCCCGCCGGAGGCGGACCCCACCGAGAACCGGCCGGGGTCGAACGTGTTCTTCGGCAGCGGCGACGAGGGGGAGGCGTGGAGTCGCGACATGAGCGCGCACCAGAACGACCAGCGCAAGCGGTTCTGGCTGCATCCATTGGACGTGGTGGCCGGTGAGGCCGCGACCCCGTTCCAGCGGGCCGTGACCCTGGCCGAGTCCACCAGCCTCATGTCCCACTGGGGTGACGAGGGCATCGGCTTCATCAACGCCGATCTCACCGTGGCGCTGGCCCGCCTGCCCCGGTCGGGCGACATCGGCATCGAGGCCGACGAGCACCTCAGCGACTCCGGGGTGGCGGTGGGCAGCGCCTCGCTGTTCGACCGCGACGGCGTGTTCGGCACCGGCACCGTGGTGGCCGTGTCCAACGCGGGACGGCAGATCGACTTCACCCGGCGCCGAGCGGGCACCGAGGACAGCGGATCGATCGGATCGAACGAGGCGGCGACGCGCGTATGAGCGCGAGGTTGACGCGGGAGCGGATGCTCGACGCGATCGAGGCCCAGGTCGGTCTGGTGCGGTTCGCGCTCGCCGGCGGCGGCGACTCGGCAGCCGTCGACCCGACCGCCCCTGTGCCGTCGTGCCCGGAGTGGACGGTGCACGACCTCGTCACCCACCTCGGCGCCGTCAACCGGTGGGGCGGCGTCACGGTGCGCGACGGGAACCCGCACGAGCGCTCGCGGGGCCTGGGCGACGCGATGAAGTCCGCCCCGCCGGCGTCGGCGGGCGCTGCCGCGCTCGCCGACTGGTATGCGTCCCAGGCCTCGGGGATGCTCGAGACCTTCACGGAGACCGACGTCGACGCCCCCACGTGGACCTTCGGTGGCCCGGGGCCCGCGACGTTCTGGCTCCGGCGTCAGCTCCACGAGACCGCGCTGCACCGGTGGGACCTGGAGAACGCGCTGGGCGGGCCCTCGGCCACGACGCCGCTTCCGGAGGACGTGGCCGTGGACACGATCGACGAGTTCTGCGCCGTGATGTACCCGCACAAGGGCTCCCGCGGCCCCCTGCCCGTGACGATCCGGTTGCGCGCGGTGCTCCACGCGCCCGAGGGTCTGGCGACGGGCGCCGAACCGGTGGGTGCGACGGCCCCGGGCGCCCTCGAGTGGGATCTGCCCGGTGCCGAGGGGGCCGGGGAGGTCGAGGTGTCGGGTTCGCCCGAGTCGCTCGCGCTCCTGCTGTGGGGCCGGGTCGGCGCCGACGACGCGGGGCTGGAGATCTCCGGCGACCGCGCGGGCCTCGAGGCCGCACTGGAGGCCGGACTCTCGGTGTGAGGCCGCCCGTCGTGAGTCTTCCGGTCGCAGTGGGGCTGGTGGCGCTGGGCGGGGCCGTGGGTTCCGCGCTGCGTGCGACCGTGGCCGTGATGCTCCCCGGCACCCCCCTCGGCGCGACGCTCGCCGTGAACGTGCTCGGCGCCTTCCTGCTGGGGTTGGTGCTGGAGTGGTTGGCCGCCTCCGGTGAGCGCCTGGGGGAACGACGACGAGCCGGGGTCCGACTCCTCCTGGGCACCGGGGTGTGCGGGGGCTTCACGACCTATTCCGCCGTGACCGAACACGCCGCCGAGCTGCTCTGGGACGGTGACGCGACGGTCGCCGCGGCCTATGTCCTGGTGACCCTGCTGCTCGGCGCGCTGGCCACCCTGGCGGGGGTCGGCACGGCGGCGCTCCTGACCGCGCGCGCGGATGATCGGGACGCCGGCTCAGAGGCCGACTCCGCCGTCGACGGCGAGCGGGGGTCGACGCGATGAGCGCGGCGGTGATCGGCTGGGCGGCGCTGGGCGGCGCGGTCGGTTCGGCGCTGCGGTACTCCGTGGACGTGGCCGTGACCCGGCGGTGGCGGGGCGCCTTCCCCCTGGCCACGTTCCTCATCAACGTGTCCGGTTCGCTGCTCCTCGGTCTGGTGCTCGGGCTGCTGGCGGTGAACTCGACGGTCGGCCACTCCTCGGCAGCAGGTCCGGGCGTCGCCGCGACGCTCGTGGGGACCGGGGTGCTCGGCGGGTACACCACGTTCTCCACGGCGAGCTTCGACGCGGTCCGCCTCGCCAGGGAGGGTCGCCGCCTGATGGCGGTGACCTACGCGGTGGGCACGATGCTCGTCGCGGTCGCCGCCGCCCTGCTGGGCTTGTGGCTGGGCGCGTGGTGGACCACCGTGGTGTGAGAGGTGCAGAGGGGAGTCGGGCGCGTATGGGTCATCGGATGTTCGTCGCGGTCCTGCCGCCGGACGAGGTCCGCGAGGAGCTCGAGCGGTTCCTCGAGCCACGCCCGGGACCGGCGTGGACCGCCCCCTCGCAGTGGCACCTCACGCTGACCTTCTGCCCGGATGTCGACGAGTGGCGGATCGACGACCTCTCCGACAGGCTCGGCGCGGTCGCCCGCAGGCACGAGCCGTTCCGACTGCGGCTGGCCGGGGCGGGGGCGTTCCCCTCGGTCGAGCGGGCCAAGGTGCTGTGGGCGGGGGTCGACCAGTCACCGCCTCCTCCGACGGGGCATGACCGTCGCGAGCGTCCGCTCGACGCGCTGGCCGCGGGGGCCCGGTCCGCCGCCAACGCGGCCGGTTGCGTCCCCGACGGGGCGCGGTTCCGCCCCCACCTCACGCTCGCCCGGCTCGGTGGTCGCGATGACGCCACGGCGTGGCTGCGGGTGCTCGACACGTTCACCAGCAGCACCTGGACCGTGTCCGAGATCGCGTTGGTCGACTCCTTCCTCGGCGAGGGCCCTCGCGGACGTGCCCGGCACGAGGTGGTGGACCGGCTACCTCTGGGGGAGGCGGAGCGGCGCTGGTGGGCGCCGTCCCCGGGATGAACGCGCCGGCATGAGAGGCGTCGCATGGACACCCCGGTCACAGGCCCGCGCACTGCCCCTCTCGCTCGCCGCTGACCTGGTTGCCGCCACCGGTCGGGGCCTCGGCGTTGCCCTCGCACTCCAGATCGCCGCCGATGGTGTTGCCCTCGAAGCGCTGGGGGCCCGAGTTCTGCTCCGATTCCAGATCGCCGCCGATCCGGACGTTCTCGACCGTCGCCTCGCCGCCCCCGTCCAGCTCGATCGACCCCGTCACCTCGCCCCCGGTGACCAGGACGAACGCGTGCCCCTCGGCCTCGATGTCCTCGGTGACCCGGACGTTGCGGGCCTCGAGTCGGCCGCCACCGTAGACGTCGATGTCGCCGGTGACGGTCAGATCGGACAGCACGCATGTCTGCCCGTCGCGGACCTGGACGTCGCCCGAGATGTCCTGGCCCGAGAGCTCGGTCGCGCAGTTCCCGCGGTCGAACGCGTCCGCCGCGGGTCGCTCGGCGGGCAGCTCGGAGGTCTCCACGGGCGCGGTCACGGTGGCGGTGACCGTCGGCTCGGCGGGGGCCTGAGCGTCGTCCGGGTCGTTCGCGCAGCCGGCGGCCGCGAGCAGCACCACCGCCGGGAGGAGCAGTGCGCGGCAGATTGCTGGGATCCGGGGAGTATCGACTGGCATCGCGGTTCACCTCTGGGCTCGACGGGTTGGCGCTCTGCTCCACCGTAGGCGCGGCCGATGGAATGCACGGGCAACGCACCGGAAGAGCCCGATCGCCCCCCGTGCGCGCGGCGGCGGTGCAGGCGCGGGAGCGGATGCCGTGAACCGATCCTCGATGACTACCGTGGACGCCGTGGAACTCCTCGGAACCATCGATCCGGCACACCCTCTCGTCGTCGTCGCCCTGGAACAGGAGGCCCGGCACTTCGTCACGCACTTCCCCGTCCTGGTCACGGGCGTCGGCAAGGTGCGGGCCGCCGTGGCGGTCGCGCACGCGCTCGGTGGGGGGATCCGGCCGCGCGAGCTCGTCAACGTGGGTACCGCCGGCGGATTGCACCTCGGGATGGAGGGCACGCACGAGATCGCGACGGTGTTCCAGCACGACTTCGACAATCTCGCGCTCCACGCGGTCACCGGCCGCCACGACGGGCCTCCCCTGGCCCTCTCGGCCGAGCTCGCGGTGACTCCGGAGCCAGCCCACGCGCTTCCGTCCGCTCCCGGCGGGAGCGCCGCGCCGGTGCTCGCGTCCGGTGACCGCTTCGTGGCCGGCGGACCACTGCGCGATCACCTCGCGGCGAACGCGGACCTGGTGGACATGGAGGGGTACGCCGTCGCCGCGGCCGGGGCGATGTTGGGCGTGCCCACACGTCTGGTCAAGTACGTATCCGACCCGGCCGACGAGTCCGCGGGGGCCACATGGGTCGAGAGCGTGGACGCCTGCGCGCGCGTGCTGGCCGAGTGGGTGGGTACCCGGCTGGGTTGATCGATCGAACACTTGTACTATTCGGCCCCGTTAGGTAGTATCGAATGTAAGTTCGATGACGGGGGGTGGGATCGTGATGACGACGAGTGAGCTGTTCGCCGTACCCGAACCCCTCGGCATGGTCGACGCGGAGGCCGTCAGCGAGGCGGCCCGTGCCGCGACGCTGGCGCAGAACCATGCCGGGGCCACGCGGCTGGCAGCGGCGCATGTCCTGGTCGACCAGTTCGCTCGGTCCGAACAGGCTCGGGACGACGAGGAGGGCGCCGGTTCGCGCCGGCCCGCGTACGCCCGGTTGGATCCGCAGGCGCGGGCCCGCGATCACCTCGTGGCGGCGTGTCAGCTCACGTGTTGGCACGCTGCGCGGTTGGTGACGGCCGGGACGCAGATCCATCGGCGACTGCCCCGTCTGCGGTCCACGATCGACCGCGGGTTGATGCCCGAGCAGTTGGCGATCGATATCGCGTGCCGCCTGGCCGAGGTGCCCGACGCGATCGTGTCGGTCGTGGAGGACGAGGTGGTCGCGCGTGTCATGGACGACCTCGACGGTGGCGACCGGCCGAGCCGCACCGCGGTGGACTCCGTGATCGATGATGCCGTGGGGAGACACGACCCGGCTGCCGCGGAGGATGCAGCCGCCGCGGCGGCCGCTACCCGCTCGGTCCGATTCCGCGGGGCACGGAACGGCATGGCCACGATGTGGGCCAGGCTCACCGCTGCCGATGCCGAACTCCTTCGGCGTCGCATCGACACCGACGCGTCGGCCGCCTCGGCGGACGGGTTGGATCGTCCCATGGACCAGCTCCGCGCCGACGCCCTCGCCGCGCTCGCCGTCCACCCGTCTGATGCGGGCCGGTCCGCGGCCGATACCGCCTCCGCCGCTGCCCGCGCGTCCGAGCACGACGGTATCGAGCACGACGGCATCGAACTCGGCGACGTCAGGGTCGGCGCGGACCTGCCCCGGCCCACACTGGGCAACGCCGCGCGGGCCGGTCAGCCGATCCGCATCAGCGTGATCGCCTCCGCGGCCCGGGGCCTGCCCAACCGTGTCGAGTTCGTCCACGGCGCGTACAGCAGCTTCGAGTGGCTCTGCACGGAACTGCTCGAGGGGGACGACGCGAGCGTGCGGTTCGAGCTCATCGACCCTGCCCCGGGCGTGCTCGACTCCCCGGAACACGCCCTGCGCTACGTGATCACCCCGGCGATGGCCGAGCGCATCCGGTTGCGCGACGGCACCTGCCGGCACCCGGGGTGCTCGGTTCCCGCCAAGGACTGCGACGTGGACCATGTGCTCGCGTTCAACAAGAAGGACCCTGAACTCGGCGGGCCGACCACCGAGTGGAACCTCGTCTGCCTGTGTCGGAAACACCACCGGGAGAAGACATTCGGGACCAACGCCTACCGGTCCGGGCCGTTGGGTGATCTCGTCATCATCACCGACACCGGGCACGAACACCGCACCAGACCCAAGGGCCCCCTGGCCCGTGCTCGTGACGCCATCCGGGAACGCGAGTGGAACGCCTACGCGGATCGCACCATCGCCGACGACGGCACACTCGTCAACCCGCCGGGTCACCACTGGCCCGGATCCCGCAGACGGCCAGCCTGATCGACTCAGCAGTCGCCGACGCCCACCCACTCCGAGACGCCGTCGGTGAAGCGCTGCCGCTTCCAGATGGGCACCCCGCGCTTGAGTCGTTCGATGAGCTCCGAGCAGGCGGCAAAGGCCTCGGCCCGGTGCGGCGCCACGGCCACCACCACCACGGCGACCTCGCCCACCGGCAGCACCCCCACTCGGTGCACCGCGCCGATGCGGACGGAGCGCCGCGGGTCGAGCGGTCCGCCCTTCTCGAGGTCGGGCGAGGTGTGTTCGGTCGCCACCTCGTCGCAGAGCCGTTCGAGGACGTCCTGCGCCGTGGGGTGGGCCGAGTACTCGATGTCGAGCACGTCGCGACCGTGGTCGTGGTCGCGCACCACCCCGGAGAACGTGACCATGGCGCCGTCGGCGGTGCTCCAGACGGCCTTCTCGACCTCACGGGGGTCGATCGCGGTCTCGGTGATCTGCACGAGTGGACTGCGGACGGTCATGGTCGGTTCCTCCTCGCGGTTCGGTCCCGGGCGGCTGCGGGCGGGGACGGTCAGTGCCCGCCACCGTGGGCGTGGACGGCGAGCAGGTGGTCCAACAACTCGTCGAGTACCGCCAGTCCGTCGCGCACCCCGCCCGAAGAGCCCGGGAGGTTCGCCACCAGGGTACGTCCGGAGAAGCCCGCCAGGCCGCGGCTCATCGCGGCGGTGGGGGTCGAGGCCAGCCCGCGGGCGCGCATCGCCTCGGCGACGCCGGGGAGCTCGAGTTCCAGGTGGGGCGCGGTGGCCTCGGGGGTGCGGTCATCAGGGGCGACCCCGGTGCCGCCGGTGGTCAGCAGGACGGCCGGCGAGCGGCGGACCTGTTCGGTCACCACCGCGGCGATCTCGGCGTCCGGGACCACGTGGACCTCGACCGGGGAGAAACCGCGCTCGAGGAGCCAGCCCTCGATGGCGGGGCCGGTGGTGTCCTCCCGTCGCCCGTGCGCGGCGGCGGTGGAGGAGACGACGACGACGGCGCTCCGACCCGACTCCACCGCGGTCCGCCCGGAGGCCGCGCGAGCCGACTCGTCGTCGGACTCCCTGGTCCAGTCGCCCCGCTTGCCGCCGGTCTTGGTGGCCAGCCTGACCCCGTCCATCGTGGCCAGGGGGTCGACGGCCTTGATCATGTCGTGCAGCGTCAGACCGGCCACCGACACGGCGGTGAGCGCCTCCATCTCCACGCCCGTGCGGCCGGTCGTCCTGGCGGTGGCCGACACCCGGATCTCGCCGGCCGGCGCGTCGAGATCGAAGCGCACCTTGACCGAGTTCAGGGGGATCTGGTGACACAGGGGGATCAGCTCGGAGGTCTTCTTGGCGGCGCCGATCCCGGCCAATCTGGCGGTGGCCAGGACGTCGGCCTTGCCCAGATCGTCGCCCGCGACCATGGTCACCACCTCCGGCCGGGTGCGGAAGACCCCCTCGGCGGTGGCGGTGCGGGTGGTGACGGCCTTGTCGCCCACGTCGACCATCCGGACCCTGCCCTCGGCGTCGAGGTGGGTGAGTCCGGGGTGGGTCAGCTGCGGCTGTGGGGTCAGCGTGGGCTCCGAGGAGGAACCCGGTCCGGTCTGGGCGTCAGTCATGGCGCCCACGCTAGTCGGCGGCGAAGGGGTGCGTGAGCGCCCGTCCGGGGGTGGTCCCCGGCGACCCTGACCCGGCCGGCGCGGGTTTAATCGGTGGCATGCCGCTGCTCTTCGACCCCATCCGAATCCGCGATCTCGAGATCCGGAACCGCGCGTGGCTCTCACCGATGTGCCAGTACTCGTGCGACGCCCGCGACGGCGTCCCCACCCCGTGGCATCTCGTGCACCTCGGCGCGCGGGCGCAGGGCGGGTTCGGGCTGATCCTCGCGGAGGCCTCCGCGGTGGTCCCGGAGGGTCGCATCAGCGCCCACGACGCCGGGCTGTGGAACGACGCGCAGCGGGACGCGTGGGCGCCGATCGTGGACTTCGTGCACTCGCAGGGCGCGGCGATCGGGATCCAACTGGCCCACGCCGGGCGCAAGGCGTCGACCTACAGGGCCTTCCCGGGAGAGCCCACCGGCTCGCTGCCGGTAGAGGAGGGCGGGTGGACCACGGTCGCCCCCTCGGCGATCCCGTTCGGCGACATGGCCACTCCCGTCGCGCTTGACCTCGAGGGGATCCGCGGCGTGGTGGACGCCTTCGCCGATGCCGCGCGACGCGCGGATCAGGCCGGGTTCGACGTGGTCGAGATCCACGCGGCGCACGGCTACCTCGTCCACGAGTTCCTCTCACCCCTGTCCAACGAGCGGACGGACGAGTACGGCGGCTCCCGCGAGAACCGCGCGCGACTCCTGGTGGAGGTCTGCGATGCGGTCCGTCAGGTCTGGCCCGCGGGCAAGCCGCTGTTCGTCCGCATCTCGGCGACGGACTGGGTGCCCGGCGGCTGGGCTCCGGAGGATTCGCGCTGGCTGGCGGGCCACCTCGCCGAGCACGGCGTCGACCTGGTGGACGTCTCGTCGGCCGCCAACACCCCCGCGGTCCCGCCGGTGCCGCTCGAGCAGGGGTACCAGGTGCCGTTGGCCGAGGAGGTCCGGGCGTCCGGCGCGGTGCTGGCCGGCGCGGTCGGCCTCATCAGCGACCCGGAGTTCGCCGAGCAGGTGCTGGTCGACGGGCGCGCGGACGTCGTATTCCTGGGCCGCGCCGGACTGCGCGAGCCCGCCTGGCCCCAGCGCGCGGCCGCCGAGCTCGGTGTGAACTGGCGCGATGCGCCGTACCCGCCGCAGTACACGCGCGGCAAATGGTGAGCCCCGGAGCCTAGACGCCAGAATCCAGACGCCAGAGTCCAGACGCCAGAATCCGGAAGAGCGTTCCGCGCACATCCGCCGAGTAGAAATGCGCGGAACGTCCTTCTCGATGGATCCACCGGGGAACGCGATGGATCCACCGGGGAACGCGACGGGCCCGCCGGGGCGGGAGCTAGAGGTCCAGCTCGATGTCCGAGCTGGCCATGGACGTGCACACGGTGATCCGCTCCTGCACGACGGCGTCGGTCGCACCCGCGGCCGCCCGGGACTCCGCGCGCGTGGTTCCGCTGAGCTTGCCGGTCACGCACGCCTTGCACAGTCCGCGTTCGCATCCGGTCGGGACGGAGATGCCCGCCCGGCCCGCCGCCTCGAGGAGGGTCGTGGCCCCGTCGATCTCGACCGAGGTCCCGCTGCGACGGAAGCGCACGGTGTAGCGGCTGCCGTCGTCCGCCGGTCGCTCGAGTTCGGGGGCGGTGAACGACTCGGCGTGGAAGCGCTCGGCCGGTTGCCCGAGGTCCCGCAGCCACCCGCGGGCCAGATCGATCATGGCGGCCGGCGCGCACACGTAGGTCTCGCGCTCGGCGGCGTCCGGGACCAGACTCCGCAGCAGCTCGGGGCCCAAGCGTCCGGTGGTCAGGCCGTCGCGCTCGGACGGGGCGTCGGTGAACAGGTGCAGCGTGATGCCCGAGTCGCGGGCCAGTCGGCGGAGCTCGGCCTCGTAGATCAGCGAGCGCTCGTCTCGGTTGAAGTAGAGCAGGGTCGCGTCGGCCCCGGCCCCGGCTTCGCGGGCGATGCGGCGCAGCAGGCTGATGATCGGCGTGATGCCCACCCCACCGGCGATGAGCAGTGACGGGGTGGCCGGGGAGTCCATCGCGAAGTCTCCCGACGACTGCGGCACGCCGACCAGCGTGAGGTAGCGCCCCGCCTTCAGCGTGTCGTTCACGCGGGCGGAGACCCGACCCCCTGCGACCCGCTTGACGCAGATCTCCAGGGCGTCCGATCCGTCGAGCCGCGAATCGGTGCTGTCGCGGACGAGGCTGTACTGACGGACCAACTCGACGCGGCCGGTGGCGGTGCCGGTGCCGGTGCCGTGGTCGTCGTCGTCGACCTCCACCCGTACCGACACGTACGCCCCGGCGTCCCACTCCACGTCCTCCCACCCACGCGGCCTGGCCAGGCGCACGGAGAGCGCGTCACCCCCGGCGACCGGCGTCGCGGACAGGACCCTCGCCGGGACATTGTGGAAGCGCGGCTTGTCCAGGTACGGGGACTCGGGCAGGGGTCGGTAGGTGAAGCCCGAGATCACGCGGCGCCCGAGCGCGAGGGGGTCACGCAGCAACTCGGCCGGCCGCCCGAACTCCCGCTCGCCGAACGGCACGGACAGGCCCGTGAGCGTCTTGGCGATGAGCGGCACCGTCTCCAGCAGCGGGGTCTCGTGATACGGCAGCCCGTACCGGGCGGCGATGGCGCGCACCTCCGGCGCGATCCTGCGCTGCATGGACGGCGGCAGGTCGGGGAACAGGTGGTGCTCGACGTGCGTGTCCAGGCCGCCATAGAAGATCCGCAGGTCGGGACGGTTCTCGAACGGCACCTCCTCCTCCAGGATGCGGGTCAGCGCCTCGTCCATCTGCGGGCTCGGCAGGAAGTTGCGGGTCGCCCGGATCTGCCGCTCGTAGTACTGGTCGGGGGTCTCGTCGGGGCCGGGATCGGTGAACAGTTCCAGCTCGCCCGCGTGGTGTTCGATGAGCACCAGGAACAGCACGGACATGTAGCCCGCGACTCCGCCGAAATAGTTGGCCACCAGGGTCGGGAGCGGCTTCCATCCGGAGCGGAAGGGCTCGTCCACGAATCGGCGGCGCGCGTCCCGGCGGGCGATCCTGGCCGGCGATCGCAGGGTGTAGGCGCTGAAGAACGGGTGGCGGTCGACCTTGCGCGCGATGTTGGCCAGGAAGAACGGTGCCGCGACCGGGGCCATGGCGGCGAGCGCGGAGATGAACGCCACCTGCCCGAGGTGGTGGCCGTACCAGTCCTGGCCCGCGCTGCCGCGGAAGACGCTGTAGCCGAGGTCGTGGTCCTTGCCGACGATGTTGGTGTTGGGGTGGTGGCCCGCGTGGTGCATCGTCTTCCAGTGGCCGGTGTCCACGTTGAAGTCCCAGTCGTAGCGGTCCGAGTGGTACTCGCCGTTGTCCGGCAGGTGGTCGTAGCTGCCGTGGACGATGTTGTGGCCCAGCTCGGAGAACTGCATGAGCCGGTACATCATCTCCAGCGCGGTGGCCCGGCGGATCGCGCGCGGACCCCCCTCGCGCAACAGCTCGCGGCGGCGGGCGTCGATCGCCTGCCCGTAGGCGGTGACGTGGCGGATGTGGTCCAGGTCCTCCTTGCCCACCTCGGCCTTGGCCCGCGCGTAGAGCTCCCCGATCGCCTCGGCCAGCCCGGTCGGTCCTGCCGATTCGGTACCCGTGCGGTTGTCGCTGGCGAGAGTCATGGATGTGACGGTAGCCACCGACGAGGGCCGGGGATAGGGCGTCGGCGGTCGCACATTTGGCATTTTCGGTCACCCGGCGGTGTGCGTTGCTACGGTCGGGCGATGACCTCGCCGTCGGACTCCGCGTCCCCCGTGTGGGCGGTGCCCCGCGGCACCGAGGGGATCCGCATCATGGTGGACGGCGGCGTCGCACGCGGGATGACGACGAGGGAGTGCCTGGCCGGGACCGGGCTCGACCCCCTGGATCTCGACGACGAGACCGCGCAGATCTGGGCGCATCAGGAGTTCGTGGTGATCCGCAATCTCCTGGGCCGGCTCGGGGACCGACCGGGTCTGGGGGCCGGAATCGGCGCGCATTCGACCCTCGGGCGGACCGGCGTCATCGGCTTCATGATGCTCGCGGGTCCCACCGTGCGGGCCGCGCTCGATCGGGCCATCCCGTACCTCGCGCTCTCGCCCACGCACCTGCGGTTCTCGCTCGACGAGGATGCCGCCGCCGGGACCGACCCGGAGGAGGCCTTCCTGGTCGCCGCGGACGACGAGATCCCCGCGGATGTACGCGCCTTCGTGGTGGAACGCGACCTGGCGGGGTTGGCGGCGGCCCTGCGTGGAGCCCAGATCGACGTCGGCACCACCGGCCTCGAGACGACCCTCGGCCCGGAGAGCGCCGTGATCCTCGGTGAGGCGTGGGGACTGACCGCCGACGAGGTCCGGCCACACGCGGAGCGGAACCGTCTGGTGATCACCCGTGAGCGGCTGGACGCGCGGCTGCCGCAGGGCGACGAGAACACGGCGAAGCTGTTCGAGAGGCAGTGCCGCGACCTGCTCGACGACCGGGTGGCGCGGGTGGGCGTGGCGGGGCAGGTCCGCAGTCGGCTGCAGCACGAGCGCTTGAGTTGGCCGTCGATGGCGGAGGTGGCCGGTGAGCTGCACGTCGATGTCCGCACCCTGCGTCGCCGCCTGGCCGCGGAGGGGACCTCGTTCCGGCGGGTGCTCGACGAGGTGAGGCATCATCGGGCCCTGGATCTACTGGCGCTGCGTGTACCCGTGGCGGAGGTGGCACGCGAGCTCGGGTACTCCGAGACCGCCACCTTCACCCGGACGTTCACCAGGTGGGAGGGCGTCCCGCCCAGTCGAGTACGGCGTTCAGCGGAGACCAGCGTTGACTAGGGTCGTGGAGACCGGGCCATGCGGATCGGGCACCGTTCCGGGGACATCGGCCGCCTTCCGACCACGACCCCAGGAGACCTGAGTTGAACCTGTTCGAGACCCTCAAGGATCGCTGCCGCCCCGAGTGGGAGGCCTACACCCGGCACGAGTTCGTCGAGGAGCTCGGGAGCGGGACGTTGCCCCTCGAGGTGTTCCGCGACTATCTGATCCAGGACTTCCACTTCCTGGTGCAGTTCGCGCGCGCCAACGCGTTGGCCGCGTTCAAGAGCCGCACGCTGGCCGACATCACCGCCGCGCACCAGGCCACGGGGGCGATTCTGGCCGAGACCGAGCTGCATCTGCGGCTGACCGAACGCTGGGGAATCCCGCGCGCCACCCTCGAGGCCGCCGCCGAGAAGCAGGCCACCGTCGCCTACACCCGCTACGTACTCGACTGCGGCATGGTCGGCGACCTGCTCGACCTGCACGTGGCACTGGCGCCGTGCACGATCGGTTACGCCGAGATCGGCGCACACCTGCAGCCCCGGCTCACCGAGCGCGGCAGCACGGAAGAGCCCGGCACGGGAGAGCGCGGCCGGGCCGGGCACCCGTACGGCGAGTGGATCGCCGAGTACTCGGGCGCGGAGTTCACCGCCGCGTCCCGCGCCGCGATCGCACAGCTCGACGTGCTGTCCGGGGGAGGGCTGACCGACCGCCGTCTCGACGAGCTCACCGAGGTGTTCCGCACGGCCACCAGGCTGGAGGCCGACTTCTGGCAGCAGGCGCTGGACAGCACAGTCGGCCGCTGACCAGCGGAGATCGGAAGGTGGCTCCGCCACTCAGGACCCCACCGAGCCGAGCGATCCCATCGGCCCCGTCGGAAGCGGCAGGTCCGCCGGCATCCCGGCGGGAGTGGTCCCCTTCTCCGCCATCTGCGCCAGCAGGACCGGCAGCATCTCGGCGAACATGTCGGCACGGAACTGCAGCGGGGCGAACGGGTTCGCGAGGTTCCGCAGTTCCAGGGGGTCCGCCGCGAGGTCGTACATCTCGAACACCGGGGGCTCGACCCACTGCGGATCGAAGTACATCGTGAACTTGCGGGTGCGGTCCCGGACCGTGCGCAGGTGGTTCGGCTGGGTGACCGAGGTCTGCCCGTCGGGTTGACCGATGTTGTCGTCGTCGAAGACGTAGTGGACGACGTCCTGCACCTCTCGGGTCGGCGCCCCCGGGTTCTCGACGGCGTCGGAGATGATCGGCGACAGGTCGGTCCCGCGGAAGCCGAAACCGGCTCGCACCTCGGGCGCCACCTCGGCGATCGTCGCGAGGGTGGGCATGAGGTCCACGAGACTCGACAGGGCATCGGTCGTCACCCCGGTCGGGAACAGCCCGGGGTTGCTGATCACGAGCGGCACCAGCATCGTCTCCTCGTAGGCGTTGAACACCTTCTGGCGCATCCCGCCGTGGGACATGGCCATCTCGCCGTGGTCGGAGACCTGGATGATGATCGTGTCCCGCCGCAGGTCGTTGCTCTCCACCGCGTCGATGACGGCACCGATGTGCTGGTCCACGACCTGCTGCATGTACGCGTAGAGATTGGCGTAGTTGCGGGCCTTCTCCTCGCCCACCAGGGCGCCGAGCCCGACCTGGGAGGCGAGGTTGATCTGGGTCTGGGCGCGGGGCTTGTGGTTGAGCGCCAGCACCTCGGTGAACGTCGGCGGCAGGTCGATGCCCATCTGGAAGCAGCCCGGTGCCGCATCGAGGTAGTTGGTACCACCGTCCGGCATCGTCAGGTCCCAGGTCTGCGGATAGGCGAGGATGTCGTGCGGGTTCGCAAAACTGGCGACCAGTGCGAACGGCCGATCCGGGTCGTTCGGCACCGAGTTCAGGAACCCCACGGCCTCGTCGGCGTAGCGCTGGTCGTTGTTCGCGGTTCCGCCACCGAAGTTCTCCGGCTTGATGTCCTGACCCGCCTCCGGCGGGCTCCAACCGTGGAAGCCGAAGGACTCGACGTCGGCGGGAGTCGGGTCCAGGCCGTCCGCTCCCTTGCTCATGTGCCACTTGCCCCGGTAGTGCACGTCGTACCCGGCCGAGGCGAGCAACCCGGCCATGTTGGGCGTGGTCGGCGACAGTTGCGGCTCCGCATCCGACAGGCTCCCGCCCGAGGTGAGGGTGCGGTAGACGCCGTGCTGGGCGGGGTAGACACCGGTGAACATGGTGCTGCGGCTGGGCGAGCACATCGTGGAGTTGCAGGCGTTGAGATTGAAGGACAGGCCGGTGTCGATCAACCGCTGGCGCTGCGGCAGGTTCTGCGCGGCCCACCCCTCAGGCCAGAACATCGGCCGCCGTTCCTGATCGGTCATGATGATGACGATGTTGGGTCGCCGGCGGATCCGGCCCTCGCCGACCGCGGCGCCGGCGGCGGGCGTGGTGCCCGGGATCGCCGAGGAGCCGAACGCGGCGCCCGCGGCACCCGCGGCGAGGAGGAGGCCGGTGCCGCCGAGGAAGGTGCGGCGGGGGATCGACGCGCCGGGGGGAGCGGGAGACGTGGAATGGGACGACGACGAGGTGGGCGACTGCGACATGGTGGACCCCTGGATGACCCGGCCGAGCCAACCCGGGGACCGCGCGGGCGATCTGGGAGGGCGGTCCCGGGGGTCGACCGGGGTGGTGCCGGATGCTTCGGATCGCGGCGATCCCGCGAATGCTGGGTGCGCTTACCGCCCGCTGTGGTGAAGGTTTTCTGAGAATAGCGCCTCATTCAGCTGCGCAGTGCGGATCGGGCGGGTCTTGCCGACGCCGAGGCCGCCACGTATGCCCGGACGAGCGTGCTCGCCTGCCTGCGAAGCTCTGATCGGTCGTGGTTCGGGCTCGACCCATATACGCTCGGTTCATCCTGATCCGACTAAAGTGAAAGGACGAACCAATGATCATTCTTGGCGCAATTCTCTTGATCCTCGGATTCCTCTTGGACATCCCCATCCTCTGGACGATCGGCCTCGTACTCGTGGCGATCGGCGTGATCCTCTTCATCCTCGGCGCAGCCGGCCGGGCGGTCGGTGGACGTAAACACTGGTTCTGACCCCGGGTCCAGGCCCGTCGACAAGAGCGTTCCGCACACATCGCCCGAGAGGCGGGTGTGCGGAACGCTCTTGTCGTTGGTGGCGGTGGAGAGGTGGTGGCCGCTCAGAGCGGAATGACGGCCACCTCGTCCCCCGCCGCCAGTGAGGTCTCGTCGGCGGGGACCTCGATGAGTACATCGGCCCGGGCCATGGACGCGACGAGATGCGAGCCCGGGCCGGAGACCGGGTCGACCGTGGGGATGCCGGGCAGGTCCCCGCCGGAGGGCTCGGCGGCCAGGGCACCACGCAAGTACTGCGTCTTCCCGGCGGGGGAGCCGACCGCGCGGGAGAGCCGGGCCCGGGTGGTCGGCACGGGCACGCGACCGACTGCCTCGAGGATGACCGGACGCAGCAGCACCACGAACGACACGAGAGCGCTCACCGGATTGCCCGGCAGGCAGACCACAGGAACATCCCGCCACGACGAGAGCCCCTGCGGACCGCCGGGCTGCATGGCGACCGGGGCGAAGCGGGCCCCCTCGCGGTCCGCCAGGACCTGACGCACCACCTCGGCGTCGCCCATGGACACCGCCCCGACGGTCACCACGAGGTCGGCGTCCCCGGCGGCATGGTCGAGCGCCGCGGTGAAGTCGTCCCGGTCGTCACTGCTGATCACGGTCGCGGTGACCTCGCACCCGCAGGCCTTGAGCGCCGCGGCGAGCGTGATCGAATTGGACTCCCAGATCTGGCCCGGCTCCAGGGGCCGCCCGGGCGCGACGAGCTCGGCGCCCGTGGCCACCACGCCGACCCGCGGTCGCGGACGCACGTCGAGGCCGGACTCCCCGAGCGAGGCCGCCGCCGCGAGGTGCCGGGCCTCGAGCCGGGTCCCGGCGGGGATCACGAGGTCGCCCGCGCGGACGTCGTCTCCGGGCCGCCGGATGAACTCCCCGGCGGCCCGCGGCGCGTGGACCAGGACCGTCGCCGGTCGGCCGCCCGAGGGATCGGCGGGATCCCCGATGGAGGTGTCCTCCACGGGGACCACACAATCGGCACCCTCGGGGACCGGCGCACCGGTCATCACCTTGCAGGCCTCGTCGTCGTCGACCCGTGGCCCCGGTCCGTCACCGGCGTGGGTCGTCCCCACCACCCGGAGCCGCACCGGCGAGTCCGGACCGGCCCCGGCGATGTCGGCCGACCGCACCGCGTAGCCGTCCATCTGCGAGTTCACGAACAGGGGGAGGTCCACCGACGCGAGCAGGTCCCGTGCGAGCACCGAGTCCGCGCACGCCACGACCGGCAACCGCGTGCTCTGGGCGGCCCGCTCCAGCACCGGCGCGAGATGCGTGCGCAGGAGCTCTCGGTACCCGGCGGGAGACGGCCGGGATACGGGGTGGGTCGGGCGGTCGGGGTGGGAGGCCATGCCCCCACGGTAATCGCGTTGTACTGTGCCTACGGTCCGCGCGCGGGGCGCAGGCGGGGAAATAAAGGGGAGACGGTGGCGGACGGCGCGCGGGGTTCGAGGAAGCTGTGGTCTGTCCACGGCGACGGCAAGAACATCAGGCCCGGCGAGGTCGTGGCCCCGATGGAGCGCCTGAGCTGGCCCCGGACGATCGGCATCGGCGCCCAGCACGTGGTCTCGATGTTCGGTGCCACGTTCGTCTTCCCCATCATCATGGGGCTCAACCCGCAGCTCGCGATCCTCTTCTCCGGCGTGTGCACGCTGCTGTTCCTGGCGATCGTCAAGGGGCAGGTCCCCAGCTACCTGGGCACCTCGGTGGCGTTCGTCGGGGCGGTCGCGGCGATCCGCGCGCAGGGCGGTACGAGCGCGGAGGTCACCGGCGCGATGCTGGTGGCGGGTGCGACCCTCGCCGTGGTCGGCGTCATCGTGCACGTGGTGGGCGGGCGCGTGGTCACCGCCGTGCTGCCCCCGGTCGTCACCGGCGCCGTGGTGATGCTGCTGGGCTTCAACCTGGCACCCGTGGTGGCCGAGACCTACTGGCCGCAGGACCAGTGGGTGGCGCTGACGGTGATGGTCGCGCTGATCCTGATGACGGTGGGTCTGAAGGGCTTCGCCGGCCGGATCGCGATCTTCCTCGCGCTGATCTTCGGCTACGTCCTGTCCTGGGTGCTCGACCTGGTGACCGGTCCGATCACCTCGTTCAGCGCCACCGCCGGCGAGGTGACCGAGCACCTGCGGGTGGACTGGTCGGGCGTCGGGGACGCGCCGTGGCTCGGGTTGCCGCCCATGACCGACGAGGCCGCGGGCGTGGTGGGCATCCACGCGCCCGACTTCTCCCTGGCGTTCGTGCTGCTGATCGTCCCCGGGATCATCGCCCTGATCGCCGAGAACGCGGGTCACGTCAAGGCGATCGGCGAGATCACGCGCACCGAGACCGACGGCCTGATGGGCCGCGCCCTGGCCGCCGACGGTGCGGGCACCGTCCTGGCCACCTCGTTCGGCGGATCGGCGACGACGACGTACGCCGAGAACATCGGGGTGATGGCCGCGACCAAGGTCTACTCCACGGCCGCGTACGTGGTGGCGGCGCTGACCGCGATCCTCCTGGGCTGCTCGCCCAAGCTGGGCGCGGTGATCTCGGCGACGCCCGGCGGCGTGCTGGGCGGGATCACCGTGGTGCTCTACGGGATGATCGGCCTGCTCGGGGCGAAGATCTGGAAGGAGAACCGGGTCGACTTCGGCAACCCGCTCAACCTGGTCCCGGTGGCGGCGGGCGTGGTGATCGCCGTGGGCGATACGACCCTGACCGTGACGGACGACTTCCAGCTCGGCGGGATCGCGCTCGGCACCCTCGTGGTGGTGCTGGGGTACCACCTCGCCCGGCTGATCGCGCCGCAGTTGAGAGCGCAGGCCGAGCGCGACGAGATCCACGAGCTCACCCTCCTCGGGCCGAACCCGGAGGTGGAGGTGCCGGAGAGGTAGACGGCGGGGTGGCGCTCACGCGCCTACACTCGACCAGAACGCCCGGCAGATCGGAGGTGCGCGTGACCGCGACCGACATCCCGAGCCCTCGGCCGCGCCCCGACGGCGCGCGGCCGGCCACCCCGTTGCTCATCGACACCTTCGGTCGCACCGGGCGGGACCTGCGCGTGTCGCTGACGGAGAAGTGCTCCCTGCGCTGCACGTACTGCATGCCGGAGGAGGGGCTGCCGCCCATCCCGGAGGCCGCACGCATGACCACCGACGAGGTGATCCGGCTGGTCACGCTGGCGCATCACGACCTCGGGGTCCGCGAGGTGCGCTTCACCGGCGGCGAACCCCTGATGCGGCAGGACCTCGAGAGGATCGTCGCCGGGACCCGGGAGGCGTGCCCTGACCTTCCGGTCGCCCTCACCACCAACGGCGTGGGCCTCGAGCACCGGGTGGGCGCACTGGTCGAGGCCGGGCTCGACCGGATCAACATCTCCCTGGACACGGTCGACCGCCTCGAGTTCGCCGAGCTCACCCGTCGCGACCGGCTGCCGTCGGTGCTCCGCGGGGTCCGTGCCGCGGTCGAGGCGGGACTCGCCCCGGTCAAGGTCAACGCCGTGCCGATGAGGGCCACCCTGCCGGGGGCTCCCGACCTGCTGGAATGGGCTCTCGAGGAGGGCGTGCAGCTGCGGTTCATCGAGGAGATGCCGCTCGACGCCGACAACACCTGGTCCAGGGTCGAGATGGTCACGGCGCAGGAGCTGCTCGACGTGTTGGGTGCGCGCTTCGACCTGGTGCCCGCCGGTCGCGAGGACCCGTCCGCCCCGGCCGAACTGTGGGAGGTGGCCGGACGCTCGGTCGCGGGGTCCCCGGCCCACGTCGGGGTGATCGCCACCGTCACCCGCAACTTCTGCGCGGCCTGTGACCGGACGCGGCTGACCGCCGAGGGGACCGTGAGATCCTGCTTGTTCAGTGATGACGAGACCGACGTGTTGGGTGTGTTGCGCTCCGGGGCGCAGGACGCGGAGATCGCCCGGGTGTGGCGCGGGGCGATGTGGGGTAAGCAGGCCGGACACGGCATCGGTGGGACGGCGTTCCACCGGCCGCGCCGGTCGATGGGCGCCATAGGCGGATGACGTGTCACCGAAAGCGGCGGCGGCGCGTCGGGGGCACGGGCTAGAGTCGACACCGTGAGCAGGACATCGAGAATGATCACCGTGGGGTACTACGCGGCGGCCGAGGACGCGGCCGGCACCGCCCGCGAGCGCCTCCACACGGACGCGACGACCATCGGTGAACTGGCCCGGGAGGTCTGCGAGAGGCACGGTGAGCCGTTGGCCAGCATCGTCACGGTGTCGTCCTTCCTCATCGGCGAGGAGACCACGCGCGACCCCCTCGCCTCGATCGACGGGGTCTCCGTGATCGACATCCTGCCCCCCTTCGCCGGGGGTTGACCGGTGGGTCGGCGTCAGGGGATCGCGGTGGTGGGCGTGGCCCTGGTGTGCTCCGGGCTCGCGTGTGCGACCGAGAAACCGGAGGCCACCGCGACCGTCTCGCTCGGCGTGGCCGCCGCGCCGTCGTTGTCCGTCGCGTTCACCGACCTCATCCAGATCTTCGAGGAGGAGAATCCCGGGGTCCGGGTCCACCTCGAACTGGGGCGGTCGGACGAGATCGCCGAGGGGCTGTCCGACCGCACGGACCTCAACGTCTTCGCCTCCGCGAGCGAGGAGGTGATGGACCTCGCCGTGGCACAGGGAGCCGCCGCGGAACCGCAGATCTTCGCCCGGAACCACGTGGTCGTGGCGGTACCGTCCGGAAACCCCCAAGGCGTGCGCGGACTGGGCGACCTGTCCCGCCCGGACCTGCGCGTGGGCCTGTGTGCGCCGGACACCCCGTGCGGCAGGGCGACCGAGAAGGTGCTCTCCGTCTCGGCGGTAGAGCCGACGAACGTCACATGGGAAGAGGGGTCCCGCGCGCTCAGTGCCCGGCTCGCGGACAACGAGATGGACGTCGGGATCGTCTACCGCACTGACGTCGCGAGCTCGCACGGGTGGGTGGCGCCCGTCAGTCCCGAGGGTCGCGAGCGGGACCTGATGCGGTCGGCGGGAACGACCCGGTACGTCCTGGCCCGCGTCCCCAGCGGGGAGAGCGGGCCCGGGGGCGAGGCCGAACGGGTGGCGGCCGACCGTTTCCGCGAGCTCGTGACCTCCGAACGCGGCCGCCGGACCTTCGAGGGTGCCGGACTGGACGCGCTGCCGGAGTGACCCGGGGTACTGAAACCCGGGTTCTCGACGTCACGCGGTGAGGCATCGCCCGCTGAGCCGACCCGTGATGGCCGACCTCTCGACGTAGGGCTGACGCCAGGTGCGGCCGTCGGAGGAGGAGTCGCGGTTGTCACCCAGGAGGAGATAGTGCCCGGCCGGGACGTGGAAGTCACCGCGGTAGTACGACGACGAGGCGTACAACTCCTCGAGGGGTACGCCGTCCACGCGGACCGCGCCGCCGTCGATCTCGATGCGCTCGCCGGGCAGGCCGACCACCCTCTTGAGCACGCGGCCGACCACCTCGGCGTGATCCACCACGACCAGGTCGCCCCGGCGGATCGGTGTGGACCGGCGGAGCGACCTGGTGAGAACGAGCCGCCCGGCACGCAGGGTCGGTTCCATTGAGTCGGATCGGACGCGGGTGAGCCACCACATCAGGGCGCGTGCTCGTGGTGGTCGTGACCGTGGTGGTCGTGGTCGTGCCCCTCGGCGTACTTGAAGAATCGCACGTAGGCGTCCATGTACTCGCGGGCGGCGACGAGGTCGTCGGGGTCGAAGCCCCTGAGCGCGATGGCGTGGTCGAAACGACGCTCGAGCTCGTCCCACCGGTCCTCGTCGACCAGGCCCCTGAGGGGCTCGATGCTGCCGAGCTCCAGCGCCTCGTCGGCGGCCACCACCCGAGGGTCGACGCCGGCACCGGCGGGCGCGAGTCCGCTGAAGCCGGCGCCCTCGCCCGCGCGGTGCACGCGGACCAAGGTCTCGAGAAACCACCTGTCGGCGACCTCCCTGGTCTCGCCGCCCGCGACCCGGACGCGCCGGACCTTGTCGAAGACGGCGCGGACCTCGTCCTCGCCCCCGGGGTGGACCCACTTGAGGGCGACATTGACGTTGCCGCTGTCGAGGGCACGGCGGCCGTCGGTGACGGCCGGGCCGTCCTCGGTGTCGCAGTGGGCGGAGGCCTCACGGACGACGAGTCCGAGCAGCGTGCCGAAGATCGAGGTGACGTTCATGACGGGGTCCTTTCCCTGGTCTGAACTGGTACGTCTCAGACGGTAGCGCCCGAACGGGAGGGTTCCCATGACCTAGGTCAAGCCCCGCCCGCCCGCTCCTCCAGTCCCTCCGGATCGAGCAGGTCGACCTCGGCTCCGCGCACCTCGACAAGACCCTCGCGCCCGAGCGCGGCGAGTCGGCGGCTCAGGGTCTCGGGGATGGTGCCGAGGTAGGTGGCCACGTCCTTCTTGGACATCGGCAGTCGCACCGTCACCACCCCGTCGACGCCTCGGACGGCGGGCAGGTCGAGCAGATATGAGGCGAGACGTGCGCCGACGTCGGCCAGCGTGCGGGCCGCGAGCATCCGCTCGGTGGACTCCAGGCGGATGGCGAGCGAGCGCAGCATGGATGCGCCGATGTCCGGGTATCGGTTCAGGAGCCCGGCCAGCGAACCGTGCTCGAAGACGCACATCGTCGTGGGGTCGAGCGCGACGCAGTCGTTCTCCGGACGTGTCCCGGTGAGGAAGCCGCTCTCGCCCTCGACGTCGCCGGGGCCGAGGAGGCGCAGCGTGGCCTCGCGGCCGTCCTCCGCCGTGCGGCCCACCTTGACCAGCCCCTCGTGCACCACGAGCAATCGCGGCGACGACTGCCCCGCGCGCACGATCCACTCGCCGCGCTCGACGCGGAGCGGACGCGCCATCGAGGCCACCTCGGCCTGCTGCCGGGGTGAGAGCCGGGCGAAGAGCGGCACCGCCGCGACGCATGACTCGGCGTGCTGGTGGTCGTGAGAGGGGGTCATCGGGTCCCATTGTGACCGCGGGTGCTCCCTCGCGTGGGGCTGATCGTGAGCGCGGCGGTCGTCGGGCACACCCGCGGGACTAGACCAGCCAGTCGTTGGGGGCGAAGAGCTCGGCGTGAATCCGCTGTTCGGGCACGCCGGCCTCGATGAACGTCGCGCGCACCGACTGGAGGAAGCCGGTGGGCCCACACAGGAAGACGTGTGCGCCCGCCGGGAGCTCGACGGAGGAGAGGTCCATGACGCCGTGGTGGACCGCGCCCGGTCCGGCGGTCGTGTCCGCGCCGTGCTCGTACCAGGTGTGCACCTCGGCGTCGGCGAGCAGCGAGGACTCGCCGGCCACCTCATCGGCCAGAACGTGCTGGTCGGGCGAGCGGTCCGCGTGCAGGATCAGCACGCGCCGGGGATCGTCGGTCGCCGACAGGTGAGCGATCATGCCGAGCATCGGGGTGATGCCGATCCCGGCCGAGCACAGGACGACCGGTGCCGCGTCCGGGCCCGACCCGGTTCCCGCGGCGTCCAGGACCAGGTCACCGAACGGCAGCGTGACCTGGAGCGTGGTGCCGACCCGGGCGTGGGCGTGCAGCCACCCGGAGACCTCACCGGCGGGGCACGGACCCGCGCCACCGGAGACCGCGTCGACCCGGCGGATGCCGATCCGCCACGTGCCCGACCCCGGCGCCGCCGACAGCGAGTACTGACGCAACTGACGCGCGCCGTCGGGCAGCACCACGCCGACGGAGGTGTACTGGCCGGGTCGGAAGTCCGGCAGGTCGCCACCGTCGGGACCGCCGAGGGTCAGCACGGTGACGGAGTCGGTGACGTCCTCCCGGCCCAGGACGACGGCGGTCCGGAAGACGTCTCCCGGCTCGACCCGGGCCTCGGCGTAGAGGGCGTTCTCGAAGTCCACCAGGACGCCGGCCATGATCCAGTACACCTCGTCCCACGCGGCCGCGATCTCCGGGGTGATCGCCTCGCCCAGCACCTCCACGATCGCGGCGAAGAGGTTGTCGTGGACCACCTGGTACTGGTCGGCGGTGATCCCGAGGCTCGCGTGCTTGTGGCCGATCCGGGCGAGCATGTCGACCGGGCTCCTCCCGTCCACCAGCAGTGTCGCGAAGGTGGCGATGGAGGCGGCGAGTGCGCGCTGCTGGGCGCCCAGCTTCTGGTTGCCGCGGTTGAAGGTGTCGCGAAGCAGTTCGGGGTGGTTGCCGAACATCGTGCGGTAGAACACCGGGGTGATCTCGTCGATGTGCGCCCCGATGACCGGGAGCGTCTCGCGGATGATCGGGACGTTGTGCGGCGAGAGCTCCCGCGGGTGGGCGAGGATCGTCTCGAGCGAGGTGAGTGACGTGGTCATGCGGATCTCCTCCAGTGGGCGCGACGGGGTCGCCCGGGCATCCTGAGGGGCCGGGCTGCGATGGGGTGTGGGTCGGTGGTCGCCGACCGGTCAGGGGGCGGGGCCCAGGCTGAGCAGGACCTGCCGGGTCGGGGTGTGGACGATGCCCGCGACGGTGAGTGGATCGAGGGCGGCGAAGAACGCCTCGCGGGCCTCGGCCAGGGCTCGACGGAGGCTGCAGTTGCCGGCCAGCGGGCAGGGCGCCGGGCCCTCGCACTGCACGACCTCGCCCGGTCCCTCGAGCTCACGCAGCAGCTGCCCGACGGACGCCTGACGACCGGCCTCGGTGATCGCGAGACCACCGCCCCGGCCCCGCCGGGACTCGACGAGGCCGAGCTCCACGAGCCGGGAGACGGTCTTGGCCACGTGGCTCGTCGACGCGTTCACCGACTCGGCGATGCCCCCGGCGGTCATCCGGTCCCCGCGCCCGTCGGCCACGGCGAGACGCATGAGGGCGCGGAGCGCGAGATCGGAGAACCTGGACAACTGCACGAGGCCGAGCGTGCCATATTGCGAACCGCCGGAGCGCATTTGTCCGCAGTGATCTCAAATACGTTCTGAGCTGGGCATTTGGCGGGCGTGTCACCAGCAGGAACGCGGGGTTCCCCTCACCGTCGCGGCCTGTCGGACCCTCGGCGGAGCACCTCGGCGGGGGTGGGGGAGGGCGCGGCTAGGATCGATCCCCATGGCAGCCTCCCTCCTCGTCGCCGGCACCACGTCGGATGCCGGCAAGAGCGTGGTGGTGACGGCGCTGTGCCGGGCGTTCGCCCGGCGGGGCGTCAGGGTCGCGCCGTTCAAGGCGCAGAACATGTCCAACAACTCGATGGTCGTCCGGGGGCCGGCGGGCTTCGGGGAGATCGGGCGCGCGCAGTGGATCCAGGCCCTCGCGGCACGCGCCGAGCCCGAGGTGGCGATGAACCCGGTGCTGCTCAAGCCGGGCGGCGACCGGCGCAGCCACGTGGTGGTGATGGGCCGCCCCGCCGGGACGGTCTCGTCCAGGGACTTCGTCGACGGTCGCGTGCATCTTGCCACCGCCGCCCATGCCGCATACGACGACCTGGCCGACCGGGTCGACCTGGTGCTGTGCGAGGGCGCGGGCAGTCCTGCCGAGATCAACCTCCGTGCCGGTGACTACGTCAACATGGGCCTGGCCCGTCACGCCGACATGCCGGTGGTCGTGGTGGGCGACATCGACCGCGGCGGGGTCTTCGCCGCGATGTACGGCACGGTGGCACTCCTGGAGCCGGCTGACCAGCGGCTCGTCGCAGGCTTCGTCGTCAACAAGTTCCGCGGTGACCCCTCGCTCCTCGGACCGGGGCTGGACCACCTCGAGGCGCTCACCGGACGGCGGGTCCACGGAGTGCTGCCCTGGAGCCCCGACGTGTGGCTCGACTCCGAGGACGCGCTGGACATCGGCGGTCGCCGCGCCGACGCCGGCCGGGCGTTGCGGGTCGCCGTGATCCGGCTGCCCCGGATCAGCAACGTCACCGATGTCGACGCGCTGGGGCTGGAGCCGGACGTCGACGTGGAGTTCGTCACCGACCCCCGGACCGTCCGGGGCGCGGACCTGGTGGTCCTGCCCGGCACGCGCGCGACGATCGACGACCTGGCCTGGCTCCGCTCCCGCGGTCTGGACCGCGCGGTGATCGACCACGCCCACGCCGGGGGGTCGGTGTTCGGCATCTGCGGTGGCTTCCAGATGCTCGGCCGACTCGTCCGGGACCCGGAGGGGGTGGAGGGTCCCGAGGGCGCGGAGGTCGACGGGCTCGGGCTGCTGGACGTGGAGACGGAGTTCGGGCCGGAGAAGGTCCTGCGGCTGCCCACCGGGGAGGCGCTCGGTCACGCGGCGGCCGGGTACGAGATCCACCACGGGCGGATCGGCCTCGGCGCGGACCCCGAGTTCCTCGGGGGTGCGAGGCGCGACGGTGTGGCGGGCACCATGTGGCACGGGAGCCTCGAGTCCGACGGGTTCCGTCAGGCCTACCTCGCGGAGGTGGCGGCCCGTGTCGGCCGGGTCCGCGAACCCTCCGGTGTGGACTTCGCCGCCGCACGCGAGAGGCGACTGGACCTGCTGGGTGATCTGGCGGAGGAGCACCTCGACCTGGACGCCCTGCTGGAGCTGGCCCGCGAGGGCGCGCCGGAGATGCCGTCCCTGCCGCCGGGGTCGGAGCGGTGATCCTCGTCCTGGGTGGGACCGCTGAGGCGCGGGAGCTGGCGAGACTGCTGCAGGACGCGGGTCACGAGTTCTGCTCGTCCCTGGCGGGGAGGGTGGCGCGTCCGCGCCTGCCCGTGGGCCGGGTCCGGATCGGCGGCTTCGGCGGGGTCGAGGGGCTCCGCGACCACCTCTCCACGCAGGGGGTCCGCGTGGTCGTGGACGCCACGCACCCGTTCGCCGCGGGGATCTCCGCTCACGCCGCCGCCGCGTGTGCGCAGGCCGGCGTGCCCCTGCTCCGGCTCGAACGACCGGGCTGGTCGGCGGCCCCCGGCGCCGACCGGTGGCACTGGGTGTCGGGGCACGACGAGGCGGCGGCGGCCGCCGCGGACCTCGGGGGCCGCCCGTTCCTCACCGTCGGCCGACAGTCACTAGCGAGGTTCGTCGGTCCGCTCGCCACCCGCGAGGCGCTGGTGAGGGTGGTAGACCCGCCCGAGGGGACGATCCCCGCCCGGTGGCGGCTCCTGCTCGACCGTGGTCCCTACTCGGCCGAGGGCGAGCGGGCGCTGTTCACCGCGCACCGGGCGGACGTGCTGGTGACCAAGGACTCGGGAGGCGTGCACACCTGGCCGAAGATGGCGGTGGCCGCCGAACTCGGGGTGCCGGTGGTCGTGGTGCGCCGCCCGGGGGCCGCTCCGGGTGTAGAGGTGGTGGCCGACGCGGTGTCCGCCGTCGACCGGGTCGGGACCCTGGCCTGAGGAGGCTCCGGACGCCGGGTTCCGGGCCGATCCACAGGGTCCGATGACGGGGTTAACACACGTGTAGAGACGATCGACGCCTCGCCTGGCCGCGTCCGTCCTCGCCGGACCCGATCTCGCGCGGGTCTGCATCGTCGCAGGTCAATCAGGTCGAGGACGGTGGACCGGCCTCACGTATCACGACTCCGGCGCCACCCGCAGGGACTTCGCCCAGCCCGGCGCCGCCGAGAACATGATCAGAGAAATCGGCCTAAACACAGAAATGTTCGGACACCTGAGAATAGTGTGGTCTCCATCACACCAGGAGGCCGAGTGTTATCAGTTCGTAATCTCGAGGTCGTCTACGACGACGCGATGCTCGTCATCAGAGGTGCGAGTTTCGACGTGCCGGACGGCCACATCGTCGCGCTGCTGGGCGCGAACGGAGCCGGCAAGTCGACGCTGCTGCGCAGCCTCTCCGGACTACTCGATGTCCACAACGGGGCCATCACCAAGGGGTCGGTCACCCTCGACGGGGAGGACATCGGTTCGCTGAGCGCACCCGCGATCGCGCGACACGGCGTCAAGCACGTCCTCGAGGGGCGACGGATCTTCAAGGAGTTCTCGGTCGAGGAGAACCTGCGCATCGGCGCGCACGTCACGCGCCGCCACCTCCGCGAGGGCCTCGATCGCGTCTACGGGCTCTTCCCCGTCCTCCACGAGCGCAGGTCGCGAGTCGCCGGCTACCTGTCCGGCGGCGAGCAGCAGATGCTGGCGATCGGCCGGGCGCTCATGTCCGCACCGCGATACCTCCTGCTGGACGAGCCGAGCCTGGGCCTCGCGCCCAAGATGGTGGAGCAGATCCGGGACATCATCGTGGAGATCAACTCGCAGGGGACCGGGGTGCTGCTGGTCGAGCAGAACGCGGCGATGGCGCTGTCGATCGCCCGACACGGGTACGTGGTGGAGACCGGCCGCGTGGTCATGGACGGGCCCGCCGCGGACCTGCTCGACAACGACGACATCCGCGAGTTCTACCTGGGCGCGCGCTCGGACTCCGACGAGACGACGTCCTACCGCGACGTCAAACAGTACCGGCGGCGCAAGAGGTGGGCGTCATGACGAACCCGTCCACTTCCACCCCGGTCGTCGAGTTCTCGCAGGTGAGCCTGGCCTTCGGGAACCTCAAGGCGATCGACGGCGTCGACTTCACCGTCAACCCGGACGAGCTCTTCGCGATCATCGGCCCCAACGGCGCCGGGAAGACCAGCATCTTCAACGTCCTCTCGGGCGTGTACCGGCCGCAGCAGGGGTCGGTGAAGCTCAGGGGACAACAGCTCCTGGGGATGCGTCCGCACAAGATCGCCCGCCTGGGGGTCGCCCGGACGTTCCAGAACGTCGAGTTGTTCGCCAACCTGACGTTGGTCGACAACCTCATGCTGGGCCGGCACGTGAAGTTCCGCTACGGCACGCTCGCGGCGATCGCCTGGGTGGGGCCGGCCAGACGCCAGGAGGAACTGAACCGCGCCGCGGTCGAGGAGATCATCGACCTGCTGGAACTCCAGGCGTGGCGCAAGCTCCCGGTGGGGCTGCTGCCCTACGGCATCCAGAAACGCATCGAGCTGGGGCGGGCGCTGGCCATGGAACCCGAGATCCTCCTCCTCGACGAACCCGTGGCGGGGATGAACCTCGAGGAGACCGAGGACACCGCTCGGTTCCTGCTCTCGATCCGACAGGAGTTCAAGACCCCGATGATCCTCGTCGAGCACGACATGAGTCTGGTCATGGACATCGCGGACCGCGTGCTGGCCATCGACTTCGGCGCCCCGCTGGCCCTCGGCACCCCCGCGGAGGTCCAGAGTCACCCGGCGGTGGTGGAGGCCTACCTGGGCGGCCAGGCCGCGGCGCCCGCGTCCGGAGGGGGGAGCTGATGAGCACCACCACTCTGGCCACGCGGGTCCGCGACAACGCCGCCGCCCACCCCGGCGACGTGGCACTGCGGAGGAAGTCCCGGGGTGTCTGGAAACCGACGACCTGGGCGCAGTACTGGGACCAGATCCAGGACGTCGCGCACGCGCTCATCGCGCTCGGGATCGACACCCAGGACCGCGTCGCCATCCACAGCGAGAACCGGCCCGAGTGGCTGATCTGCGACATCGCGACAGTGGCCGTCCGGGGCGTCAGCGTGGGGGTCTACCCGACCAACCCGGCCGCGGAGGTCGGATACCTGCTGGAGAACAGCCAGGTCAGGCTGCTGGTGGCAGAGGATCAGGAACAGGTGGACAAGGCACTGGCGGTCTCCGACCAGTGTCCGGACCTCGCGCACATCGTGTACCTGGAGCCGCGCGGGATCCGGGGACACTACGACGACGAGCGCCTCATCTACTGGGACGACTTCCTTGCACTCGGTCGCGAGCACCGTCAGAGGGACGACGGGGCGGTGAACCGGCGGATGGAGCAGGCACAGCCCGACGACCTGATCACCCTCGTCTACACCTCGGGATCGACCGGCCCGCCCAAGGGAGCCATGCTCACCACGTCCAACGTCGAGTTCGCTATCGACACCGTCATGACCCGCGGGGGGACGTCCGATCCGCCGCCGGGACCGTCCGACTACGTGCTCACCTACCTCCCGCTCTCGCACGTCGCCGAGCGCTTCTTCACCACCTGGATGAGCTGCGCGAGCCGGCTCCAGGTGACGTTTGCCGAGTCCATCGACACCGTCCCCCAGAACCTCCAGGAGGTGCAGCCCACCCTGGTGATGGGTGTTCCGCGGATCTGGGAGAAACTCCTGGCCTCGGCCCAGATTCGTCTGGAGGACGCCACCTGGCTCAAGCGGAAGTGGTCGGGCTTCTGGCTGGCGCGGGCCGAGCGGATCGGCGATGCCCTGGTCTCGAACGGCGGCCGGCACACCCCGGCCAGCCGCACGTGGTACGTGCTGGGGTGGATCTGCATGTACCGGGCGCTGCGGGTCCGGACGGGATTGCGGTACGCGCGCTACGCGGTCTCCGGAGCTGCGCCGATCGCCCCGGAGGTGCTCAAGTTCTTCATGGGGATCGGTGTACCGATGCACGAGCTCTACGGGATGACCGAGAACTCGGCGATCGCCACCACCAACAAGCCCGGACGGGTGAAGCTCGGAACCGTGGGTGAGCCCCACGAGGGCACCGAGCTGAAGATCGACGAGACCACGGGCGAGATCCTGGTCCGGAGCCCGGCGGTGTTCGCCGGGTACTGGCGCAACCCGGAGAAGACGGCCGAGACCATCGACGCCGAGGGCTGGCTCCACACCGGGGACGTGGGCGAATGGGTCGACGGGACCCACGTCACGATCACCGACCGGATGAAGGACATCATCATCACCGCCGGCGGCAAGAACGTGTCCCCGTCGGAGGTCGAGAACGCCCTCAAGGTGTCCCCCTACATCAAGGAGGCCCTCGTGATCGGCGACGGCCGCAGGTTCCTCACCGCGCTCATCGGGATCGAGCTCGACACTGTCGGCGACTGGGCCACCCGCAAACGGATCGCCTACACCACCTACCGCGACCTGACGGAGAAACCCGAGGTCCGCGAGCTGGTGCAGGGGGTCGTCGACACCGCCAACGAGAGGTTCAACGCCGTGGAGCAGGTCAAGGCGTTCGCACTGCTGCCCAAGGAACTCGATCACGACGAGGGCGAGCTGACCGCGACCCAGAAGGTCAAGCGCTCGGCGGTGACGGGGATGTTCGCGGACCTCGTCGACGAGCTGTACGAGGGGGCACGATGACCCAGTTTCTCAGTGCCCTGAGCGTCGGTCTGGGCTCGGGTGCCATCTACGCACTCGTCGCGATCGGCTTCGTCATGATCTTCAAGGCCACCGGCGTTATCAGCTTCGCGCAGCCCGCGTTCCTCATGTCCGGTGCGATCATCGTCAGCTTCCTCGCTCCGGTGATGGGCTTCTACGTCGGAGCGATCCTCGGGGTGGTCGCCATCGGCGTCGTGGCTCTGCTGGTCGAACGGACGGCGATCCGACCGATGATCGGCAAGGCGGTGTTCATCATCGCGATCATCACCGTGGGACTGGATATCGTCCTCCGCACGATCGCCGGCATGTTCCTGGGTTCTCAACCGCGGTCGGTCGGGGACCCGTGGGGAACCGACGTCTCGGTGATCGCCGGGGTCGTCGTCCAACACAGGCACGTGGCGGCGTTCGTCACCGCCACGGTGATCGTCATCGCCCTCCTGCTGTTCTTCCGGTATTCCTCGGTCGGCCTGGCGATGCGGGCGGTCGCCTCCGACCAGGAGGCCGCGATGGCCCAGGGGGTGAGTGCCAGCCTGATCTTCGCGCTGTCGTGGGCGATGGCCGGTGCGCTGGCCGCGATCGCGGGGATCTTCGCCGCGACCGGCGGTCCTATCGGCAACACCCTGTGGTTGGTGGGACTCATCGCACTGCCCGCGATCGTCATCGGCGGGTTCGACTCGATAGGTGGCGCGATCATCGGCGGCCTGACCATCGGTATCGCCCAGGCCGTCGTGTCGACCTATCACAACCAGTGGTTCCCGGAACTCACCACCAATCTCGGACCGCTGATGCCCTGGATCATCATGCTGGCGGTGCTTCTCGTCAGGCCACACGGACTGTTCGGCACCAAGGAGGTGGAACGGGTATGAGCCATCTCGTATCTTCAGCGGACCCATCCGATACCTCGAGCGGGTCCCGCGGGTCGGCCGGGTCCGCATCGGGATCCCCGACGTCGCAGTCGGGGGCCGGAGGTCGGACCGGTTTCTTCGGACGGCCCCGCGGTCGGCCGGAGCTGTACTCCAGTTACCGGCAGGAACAGGCGCTGTTCAACACGCGCGCCAAGGCGGTCGGCGCCGCGATACTCATCGGAATCGCGGTACTCCTGCCGTTCAACGTCAGCGACGACCTGTTGCGGATCCTCGGCCTGGGACTCGTTCTGGCCATCGGCGGTATCGGGCTCAACCTGATCACCGGCTACGCAGGTCAGATCTCCCTCGGCCACGCGTTCTTCGTCGGGGTCGGGGCGTACACCGCATCGGTGGTGGCCGGCGATCCCGAAGGGCGCGCACTGGGCCTGGGCATCACCTTCGTCCCGGTGTGGATCATCGCCGCGGGTGCGATGGCGGCGCTCTGCGGGGTGGTCGTCGCCCCCTTGGCCACCAGGCTGCGGGGTCTGTATCTCGCGGTGGTGACGCTGGGCCTCGTGTTCCTCGGCACCTACATCTTCACCGAGTGGTCGAGTGTCACCGGGGGGCCGGGAGTCGGTCGCGAAGCACCGCGCCCCGTCGTGTTCGGCAACGACCTCACCCTGGACAGTGCGTTCACCTCGGACCAGAAGCTGTACTGGTTCTTCCTCGCACTCCTCCTGATCGGGGCGCTCGCGGCCCGGAACATCGCCCGCTCGCGGATCGGGCGCGCCTTCGGGGCGATCCGCGATCGCGACATCGCGGCAGGTGTCATGGGCGTCGACCTGGCGCGCTACAAGCTCATCGCGTTCACGGTCTCGTCGTTCTACGCCGGCGTGTGCGGGTCACTGCTGTTCGTCGCGAACCGACACTTCGGGCCGGAGCAGTTCGGACTGATCATGTCGATCCAGTTCGTCGCCATCGTCTTCATCGGCGGGGCCGCGACCATCTCCGGGTCGATCATGGGCGCCCTGCTGATCGCGTCACTTCCCCGGATCTCGGCGGAGGTCGCCCACCTGTTCCCGTTCATCTCCACTGCACCCAACGCCAGCCCCAACATCTTCGAGGTCGAGGCGATTCTGTACGGCGGCCTCATCGTGGCGTTCCTGTTGTTCGAACCGCGCGGTCTGTACGGCGTGTGGCTGCGAATGCGGATGTATTGGAAGAGCTTCCCGTTCACCTACTGAACCCACCCACTGAACACCTGAGGAGAACACCATGAAGTCGAAGACACTACGCAGCGGGGTGGCCGGCCTGTCGGCGATCGCCCTGGTCCTGGCGGGCTGTGGCCGCGACGACGGCGGAGACACCGAGGTCGCCGGCGTCACCGAGGAACCGTGCCCACAGGCGATCGATGACTCGAAGGGCTGCATCTACCTGGGAGCGATCACCGACCTGACGGGACCGTTCTCACCGATCGGCGCCCCGATGATCGAGGGCTCCCAGGCCTACTGGCAGAACGTCAACGAGAACGGCGGCATCGGCGACTACGAGGTCGACATGGTGACCCACGTCCGGGACAACGCCTACAACGAGACCACCCACTCCCAGGAGTACCGGGAGATCAGGGACCAGGTCCTGATGTTGGCCCACTCGATGGGCACCGCCCACACCAACGGCATCCTCGACGACACCCGGCAGCAGAACATCGTCACGGTCCCCGCATCCCTGGGGTCGAACTGGCTGTTCGAGGAGGGCGTCATGGAGTTCGGCACCAGCTACTGTGCCGAGGCCATGAACATGGTGGACTACGCCGTCGACAACTTCGACGCGACGAGTGTCGGCGCGGTGCACTTCCCCGGTGACTACGGTGACGACGCCGCCAAGGGCGCGGAGATCGCCGCCGAGGAACGCGGTGTCGAGTTCACCCGGTACACCACGGCCCCCGGCGGGACCGACGAGCAGACCGCGGTGATCCAGCGGATCCTGGCCGATCAACCGGACGTCGTGGTCCTCTCCACCAGTGCGATCGAGACCGGCGCCATCGTGGGTGCCACCGTCGCGCAGGGGTTCGAGGGCCAGTTCATCGGTTCCACTCCCACGTGGAGCGCCGGTCTGATGGGAAGCCAGGCCGCGCCGGCACTCGAGGCGCGCTACCTGCACGCCGGAGCGGTGGCTCCGTGGGGCCACGACTCGGAAGGCCACATCGAGATGCGGGAGGTCGCCGAATCCATGGGGACCGAGCCCGATGACTGGTTCGTCCTGGGTTGGGGTGCCTCGTCGGTCATCCACGGACTCCTGGAGCAAGCGGTCGAGAACGATGAGCTCACCCGAAGCGGTCTCTACGAGTCGGTCGACTCGCTGACGGGGGTCGACACCGGTGGGATGTTCGCGGAGGGAGCCGGGGACTACTCGGGAGACGTCAACGAGAACGCGTCCCGCTCGAGCATCATCAACCGGATCGAGCCGGGCAGTCCCACGGGCCTCGTCCTGGAGGAGGAGTGGTACGAGGGACCCACGGCGGCCGACTTCGAGTACACGGAGGCGTGCTACCTGATGTGACCGCCCTGAGGTGATCCTCTCAGCGGATACCGGCCGCCCGTCGACCACTGTCGACGGGCGGCCGGCTCGTTGAGGGACGCTCCCCCGCACGTCACCCGGTGGAGCGCATCGCGTCCCTGCGGCCCTGCGCATCGTGAGTTCGGGCGACGCGGGCGACCTCGGCCGCGAACCTCGCGGCCATCGCGGGGTGCCCGGCCCAGTGGGTGTGGAGGTACGACGCGTGCAGGGTCGGGGTCGCGAAGCCCTCGACGCGATCGGCCCACGTCCATGCGGCAGCTGCGCCGGACGTGCCCGCGCCGGCGTCCCCGGAGCCCACGCCGGCCGCACCGGAGCCCGGGGTGACCGTGGTGCGGTGGAACTCGTGGCCGGTGACCTCGGTGCCCGCCACCGTGAGGAGGTTCGTCGACCCCGCGGTGACGCGGCGGTAGCCCAGCGTGAGGCGCGGGGACATCGCCGCGTCCGCCGGCACCGCCCCGATCATCGGGGCGCCGTCGAGGGTGCGGCAGAGGTAGAGCAGTCCCGCGCACTCGGCCACGGTGGGCACACCGGCGCCGAGGGCGGTCCGCAGCGCCGTGAGCATCGGGCGGTTGGCGGCCAGTCCCGCCGCGTGCACCTCCGGGAACCCGCCGCCGAGGTAGACGCCGGCGGTGCCCTCGGGCAGGGCGGAGTCGGCCAGTGGGTCGAAGACGGCCACGTCGCACCCCGCGGCGTCGAGCAGTTCGACCGTCTCGGCGTAGCGGAAGGTGAAGGCGCGGCCCCCCGCCACGGCGACGACCGGTCGCCGGGGCCCGGACAGCGCCAGCGCCGGCGGTCCCGAGTCGGGCAGGCCCCCGACCAGTGCCTCCTCCGCGGACCAGGCCGGACCGGACAGCGCCGGCGCCGTGTGGGCCAGTCGCATCACCGCGTCCAGGTCCACGGAGGCGGCCAGGCGATCCGCGAGGTGGTCGAGGCTGCCGGCCGCCCCCGGTCGCTCGGCCGCGGGGACCAGGCCGAGGTGGCGGGACGGGGCGGTGACCTCGTCGTCCCGGCTCAGCACCCCGAGCACGGGGATCCCCAGTGGCTCGAGGGCGCGGCGCACCTCGTCCGAGTGCCGGACGGAGCCGGCCTTGTTGAGGATCACGCCGCCGATCCGGACGGACGGGTCGAACGTCGCCATCCCCAGCACCACGGCCGCGATGCTGCGCGAGGCGTGGGAGATGTCCACCACCAGCAGGACCGGGGTGTCGGTGAGGCCGGCGACGTGGGCGGTGGAGGAGAAGCCGTCGCCCCCGATCTGGCCGTCGTACAGGCCCATCACGCCCTCGATCACCGCGACGTCGGCCGGCCGCGGCGCGGCCTGCGCGCCGTGTAGCAGGAGGGGCACGATTCTGTGCTCGCCGACCAGGTGCGGGTCGAGGTTGCGGCCCGGCCGCCCCGTCGCGAGCTCGTGGTAGCCCGGGTCGATGTAGTCGGGGCCGACCTTGTGGCCCGAGACCGTCAGGCCCCTGCGCCGCAGGGCCGCCATGAGCCCGGTGGCGACGGTGGTCTTGCCGTGACCCGACGCCGGAGCGGCCACCACGAGCCGGGGCAGGTCGGTGCGCGATCCGGTCACCATTCGATCCCCCTCTGACCCTTCTGGCCGGCGTCCATCGGGTGCTTGACCTTGGTCATCTCGGTGACGAGGTCGGCGACCTCGATCAGCCGGGGGGCGGCGTCGCGGCCGGTGATCACCACGTGCTGCCGACCGGGCCGCGAGGTCAGCGTCTCGACCACGTCCTCGACGTCCACCCAGCCCCACTTCATCGGGTAGGTGAACTCGTCGAGCAGGTAGAGGTCGTGCCGCTCGTCGGCGAGCCGGCGCTTGATCTCCGCCCAGCCCTCGGCGGCGTCCGCGGCGTGGTCCTCCTCGGTGCCGTCCTTGCGCGACCACGACCAGCCCGAGCCCATCTTGTGCCACTCCACGGGCCCGCCCTCACCGGTCTCGGCGTGCAGGCGGGCGAGGCGTTCCATCACCGTCTGCTCGCCGATGCGCCACTTGGCGGACTTGACGAACTGGAACACCCCGATGTCCCACCCCTGGTTCCAGGCACGCATGGCCAGGCCGAACGCGGCCGTGGACTTCCCCTTGCCGGGCCCGGTGTGGACCATGATCAGGGGCTTGTTGCGGCGTTGCCGGGTGCTCAGCCCGTCGTCGGGCACGCGGGCCGGTTGTCCCTGCGGCATCAGGCCACCTCTCCCTCTGTCAGCGCCGTGGTGCGGCGGTCAGGGGCCGTGTGGGTGCGGACGGTGCGGGTCAGTCCCTCGGCCGTCACCTCGCCCAGCGGGATGTGCTCGGCGCCCAGGTGCGTGGCGAGCTCGGAGGCCAGGCCCATGCGGAACCGGCCGCTCTCGCAGTCCACCACCACCGACGCCACGCCTAGGGAGGCCAGCCCGGCCGCCGCGGCGCGGGACCGGGCGAGGGCGTCCGGGCCGTGGGTGGCGCGGCCGTCGGTCACGACGACGACGAGGGGTCGCCGCTGCGGATCGCGGACCCTCTCGACGCGGAGGAGCTCGGCGGCGGTGAGCAGCCCCTCCGCCAGTGGGGTGCGGCCCCCGGCGGGCAACTCGGCCAGGCGGGCGGCGGCCACGTCCACCGAGGAGGTGGGCGGCAGGGCGACCTGCGCGCCGGACCCGCGGAAGGTCACCAGCCCCACCTTGTCGCGGCGGCGGTAGGCGTCCAGCAGCAGGGAGAGGATGGCGGTCTTGACCTGCTCCATGCGGGTGCGCGCCGCCATCGAGCCGGAGGCGTCCACGCAGAACAACACCAGGTTGGCCTCCCGGCCCTCGCGGACCGCCGAACGCAGGTCGCGGGCGGACAGGAGCAGTCGCCCGCCGTCGCGGCCGGCCTCGCGGCCCCGCGCCGCCTGATGGGACGCGGCGGCGCGGATCGTGGCGGGCAGGTGCACGTCGGACCCGGTGAACCCGGCCGAGCCGGTGCGCCGGCCGGTGGTGGTGGTCGCGCGGGACCGGCGGCCGGAGACACCGTGGCCGGTCCCGGCGACGGTCAGCAGCCGCGTGCGATACGGGTCCGAGGCTGCCGTGACCGTTCCCGGCTCGGTCGCCGCGCCGCCCGGTCGGCCGTTCTCGCCGGCGTCGCGGTCCCCCTGCTGCGGGTCGCCGGTCTCGGTGCGGGTATCAGCGTCAGCGCCGGCGTCTGTGTCGTTGCTCGACTCCGACCTCGGCCCGTCCTCGTCCGCATCAGACTCGGTGCGATCGGTGCCCTCAGCGCCCTCGGTGTCTCCGGCGTCGCCCGGGTCCTCGGCTGATGCGCCGGACTGCGGGTCCTGCTGGCCGGTCGTGGAGTCGCTCGTGTTGTTGTCGTCGTCGTTCTTCGTGTCGTCTTCTCCCGGGCCGTCCGTGTCGGGGCCGTCGTCTCGCGGATCGGGCTCGTCGTCGTCCCCCAGGAGGCGGTCGAGGAGGTCCTCGTCGAGCCCCGGGGCGTCGAACGGTGCGCGGCGACGGCGGTGGGGGAGCGCCATGCGCGCGGCCACGCGGATGTCGGCGCGGGTGATGCGGGTCCGGCCCTCCCAGGCGGCGTGGGCGGCGGCCGTGCGCGCGGTGACGATGTCGGCGCGCATGCCGTCGACATCGAAGCCGGCGCAGACGGTCGCGATCGTGGTCAGCGCCCAGTCGGTGAGCTCGATGCCGCCCACGCGCTCCCGGGCGGCGACGATCCGCTCGCGCAGGGCCAGCTCGTCCGCCGCGAACGTGGCGGAGAAGCCCTCCGGGTCGGAGTCGAAGGCGACCCGGCGGCGGATCACCTCGGCCCGCAGCGCCGCCTCGCGCGGGGCGGACACCTCGACGGTGAGGCCGAAGCGGTCGAGAAGCTGGGGCCGGAGTTCGCCCTCCTCGGGGTTCATGGTGCCGATCAGGACGAAGCGGGCGGCGTGCTCCACCGACACCCCGTCCCGCTCGACGGTCACCCGGCCCATGGCGGCGGCGTCGAGGAGCTGGTCCACCACGTGATCGTGGAGCAGGTTGACCTCGTCCACGTACAGCAGTCCGCGGTGCGCCCGGGCCAGCAGGCCGGGCTCGAACGCGGTGACGCCCTCGCTCAGGGCCTTCTCCAGGTGCAGCGACCCGGCGATGCGGTCCTCGGTCGCGCCGATCGGCAGCTCCACCAGACGGACCGGCCGGTGCTCGGTGGGCGCGTCGTGGGGGATCGGACCGTCGGGGGTGTCGGTGCCGCGGTCGGACGGGGCGCTGGAGAACCTGTCACCGGCCACGACCTCGATCTGCGGCAGGATCCCGGCGAGCGCGCGCACCATCGTGGACTTGGCGGTGCCCTTCTCTCCGCGGATCAACACGCCGCCGGCCGACGGCGAGACCGCGTTCAACAGGAGGGCAAGCGCCATGTCGTCGGAACCGACGACGGCGCTGAAGGGGTAGTGCAGTGGCATGGGGGCTCCCGCTCTCGTCTGCCAGGCTGGTCAGCGCGAGGCCGGTCTCCGGACTTCCCGGCTCATCTCGGGCGTTCGCGCTGGACGCGTTCGCCTCAGAGGCCGGGTCACCGTAGCGGGCCCTGTGCCGGATTCTCACCGGCTTCCCTGATTCTCCCCTCCGCACCGCCTGGGGCGGGTCGTGGGGCACCTCGTGCTGTTGGGGTGTAGTTGTCTCTCCTGGCCGAGGCTACCCAGCGTCCTCGCGTTCCGGGCGGTCGGGCTCGGCGGGCGGGTTCGACGGTAGGGTTCCGCGTCATGAACGGACAGGTGGTCGTGGTGGGGATCGGCGGTGACGGCTGGGCCGGCCTCGACGAGGCCCGTCGCCGCGCCGTCCTGGGCGCCGACGTCCTGCTGGGCGGGGAGCGGCACCTGGCGATGATGCCGGACGAGGTGGTGGGCGAGCGCGTGGCATGGCCGCGGCCGCTGCGCTCGAGACTGCCCGATCTGCTGGCGCGCTACAGCGGCCGGTCGATCGTGGCCCTGGCCTCGGGCGACCCGCTGGTGGCCGGGGTGGCCACGACGTTGATCGGCCTGCTCGGCCCGGAGTCGGTGGAGGTGCTGCCGGCGGTGTCGTCGGTCGCGCTGGCCCGCGCCCGGATGCGGTGGCCAGCCGAGACGGTGGCGGTGCTGCGCGACCACCGCGAGCTCCCCGGTGTACTGGCGCCGGGGCAGCGGCTGGTGGTGTTGAGCGCCGACCGGCACACTCCTGGGGACGTTGCCAGGGCGCTCGCCGTCGCTGGTTTCGGGGACAGCGTGCTGACCGTCCTCTCCGATCTGGGGAGCCCGGCCGAGGCACGTCAGAGTTGTGTGGCGCGCGACTGGGATCCGGGCCGCGCGGTGCCCCAGCTGCACGTCCTTGCCGTGGAGTGCCTGGCCGGGCCCACCTCGCGCCCGCTCGGTGTGGCCCCAGGACTGCCCGACGACGCCTTCGAGAACGACGGCCAGCTCACCCGCCGCGACCTACGCGCCTCGGCTCTCTCGCGGCTTGCTCCGTCGGCCGGCGAACTGTTGTGGGACGTAGGCGCCGGCGCCGGATCGGTGGGCATCGAGTGGATGCGGGCACACCCGTCCTGCCGCACTGTGTCTGTAGAGGCCGATCCCGAGCGGGCCGCGCGCGTGGAGCGGAACGCCGCGCGGCTGGGGGTGCCGTCGCTGGAGGTCGTCCACGGGCGCGCGCCGCAGGCTCTCGAGGGGCTGCCGCAGCCCGATGCGGTGTTCGTGGGTGGCGGAGGCACCGCGCCCGGCCTGCTGCGGCAGTGTTGGGAGGCGCTGCGTCCCGGCGGCAGGCTGGTCGCTCACGCGGTGACGATCGAGACGGAGCGGGTGCTGATCGATGCCCGCGCGGAGTTCGGCGGTGAGCTCGTACGGTTCCACGTGGAACACGCCGACTCGATCGGCTCGTTCACCGGCTGGGCCCCGGCGCGGGCCGTGGTGCAGTGGTGCGCGATTAAGCCCTTCGCTGTTATGGCAGATTCCGCCGCTGCGGCGGACTCCGGGGAGACAGGGGAGACCTCGTGACAGTTCACTTCGTCGGGGCCGGCCCCGGCGCCGCCGACCTGCTCACGCTGCGCGCGGCTGCGGCCCTGGCCGCGGCGGACGTCTGCCTGTACGCGGGCACCTATCTGGACGACGGCGTGCTCGACCACTGCCGGCCCGATGCGCGGGTGGTGGACACCCAGCACCTGGACCTGGACGGGATCATCGCGGAGATCGTCGCCGCCCACGCCGAGGGGCTCGAGGTGGTGCGGCTCTGCTCGGGTGACCCGTCGCTGTACTCCGCGCTCGCCGAGCAGACCCGCCGGCTCGATGCAGCGGGCGTGCCCTGGGACGTGGTGCCCGGCGTCCCGGCCTACGCTGCCGCCGCCGCCGAGCTGGGGGTGGAGCTGACCGTGCCCGAGGTGGTGCAGTCCGTCGTGTTGACCCGCGTCCAGGCCCGATCGACGGTGATGCCGTCCTCCGAATCGCTGGAGAACTTCGCCGCCACCGGCGCGACGCTGGTGCTGCACCTGGCGATCACCCGGATCCGCGAGCTCGCCGAACGGCTGGTTCCCACGCACGGCGCGGACTGCCCGGTGGCGGTGGTGGCCAATGCGAGCCGCCCGCACCGCGTCGAGCTGCGGGGCACACTTGCCGACATCGCGGACGCGGTCGAGTCCGCCGGTCTGCGGCAGGCGGCGGTGATCCTGGTGGGCCGGGCGCTGGTCCGGCCGGGGGAGGCCGAATCGTGGTTGTACGCCTCGGATCCGGAGAGGGCGGCGAAGCGGCGGGGCGGGGCGGGGTAGGTGGAACTCAGAGTTGAAAGTTCGACCACAGTCACGGAGGCCGAGGTGCCAGGCTGTGCTCGTGGTTTCCGAGGGCGGCATCTACACTCGAGTCTCCCTGCGGGACGCTCATCCGGTCGATTACTGGGCGGGTAGACCCGGACTCACCATACCGGCTGTCCACTTCAGATCAGGGTGTGGTCGGTCCGTGAGGTAGCGGAAGACGTCTCTCCGAACTCTGCCGGCGGGCTGTCGTCGAAGTAGCCGTTCCCGCGCATTGCTCCTCTTGCTACTGCCCAGTCGCAAGAGAGTTATCCCTGGCGAAGTCCACCCGTGGGGACGAGTCGGTTGGTCAGGCCTCGGCGATAGCTTTGATGCTCTCCAGCGTGGTGCCAAGGGCAGTCTCGAGCTCGTCAGCGTGGTTCGGGCCCCCGCCGAGGAGCGTCGCGGCGAAGAACCGGCCGATCGGATTGAGCTTGCCCGGCACGGACCGACGCTGGGCCAGCTTGGTACCGGTCTGCGTCGGCTGGAGCTCGAAGGCCCAGCGGGCGCCGCTGGTCTTCGTGTCCCAGGCGACACGCTTGTGTGGCTCGAACTCGATCACAACGTTTCGGGTTGGCCAGACGACCAGTTTGCGGCGGTTCCAGCCGATGTACTGCTGGCCCTTCCGGAAGCCTCCCGGCAGCAGCGGTGTCATCGCGACGAGTTCGGGCGACGACCGAACGAGCACGGAGGTATCCGTGACGACCTCCCACACGCGCTCGACGGGGGCGTCGACCTCGACCTCGGCGCGAAGCTCGCGGGTAGTGCTCATGCCATGCCTCCTTGGCGGGTTGAGCCGCGCTGGGTGTGGTGAACACTCTGGCGTGACCGGAATTGCGACCAGTGCAAGGTCGGACCGCTTCGCAACACAGTACGTCGCGTAGGGCGTACCCCGTAGTGACGTTGCTCTTCGTCGTGGTGTTGGTCCCCATGTCGACGAGCTCGCTTACGAGGGTGTGGGCCGCGCAGGTCCGGGACGCTGGCTGAGCAACACCGAATCCGCGGTGGTGCAGAAAGCGACCGTTCGTCCGGACGTGGTGACGGTGGATGTGCTCAGCCCCTATGACATCTCCGAACTCGATCAACTGCAGAGAGAAGCCGAACAGATCGTCCCCTGGGGGCCTCTAGTAGTGGTCGACCACGCTGTCGGGGCGCCACGATCAGTGCCGACGGGTCACTCGTTGCCGTCGCCAGCACCCTTTCGCGGGGCCCCCAGCACGCTGAGTATCTCCCCGACCATGTGGTCCCGTTCGAGTGGATGGCGCAGCGGCAGGTCTCGGTTCAGGCTGTAGCGGTTACGGCGCCCGTCGCGGATGCGCTGCAGGTACCCGGCCTCTTCCAGTTCGGCCACGATCCGCTGGGTGGCGCGCTCGGTGATCCCGACCGCATCGGCGATGTCGCGCAGTCGCGTCTCGGAGTCCTGCGCGATGCACAACAGGACGTGCGCGTGATTGGTGAGAAACGTCCACTCTGCCACTACGCCACCCCATCACCGACGACTTCCGAGTGCCATTTTGCCTTACGTGAATCACGGTACGCATGTGGGCGTGCACGGAGCCCGTCCCACCGCGGGCCCGGTCCGCGCGCCGCGCCACAACACGCGACACCGATTTAGGCTGTTGCAAAACATGTCGTGAAAGTCATGTATTGTCGTTCCCGTTACTCGCTCGGAACAGGCGGCTAGCGCGCCACGACGGAGATCAGCTCGTCCCGCTCGGCGGCGCACGGACTCCGGACAGATCAGGGGAGACTCGATGGACCTCAGCATTCTCGGCAGCCTCACGGACCCGCCGATCCTGTTCTTCTTCCTGGGGCTGTTCGTCGCCGCTGTGCGCTCCAACCTGGAGATCCCGGCCCCCGTCACCAAGTTCCTGTCGCTCTACCTGCTCATGGCGATCGGGTTCAAGGGTGGCCAGGCTCTGCGAGAGACCGGTCTGACCGGCCGCGCCGCGGCGGTGATCGGCATCGCCCTCCTCCTGGCCCTGGTGATCCCTGCGCTGGGCTTCCTGGTCCTGCGGCGCAGGGTGAACGAGTTCGATGCGGCCGCCATCGCCGCGACCTACGGGTCGGTCAGCGCGGTGACCTTCATCGCCGCGACGCAGTTCGTGACCGCCCGTGGGGAGGAACCCGGCGGGTACATGACGGTCGCCCTGGTTCTGATGGAATCGCCCGCGATCATCATGGCGGTGCTTCTGGCCACCTGGGCACGGTCCCGTCAGCGTTCCGCCCAGATGGCGGGTGACGCGGGGGCCGGCGCTTCCTCTCCCGTGTCGGGCGCACCCCTGTCGTTGCGGGCGATCCTGCACGAGGCGTTCACCGACGGTGCGCACCTGCTGCTGATCGGGTCGCTCGTGATCGGCACCGTGGTGGGGGCCGACGCCGGCGAGGCCATGTCCCCGTTCGTCGACGACATGTTCAAGGGGCTGCTGGCCTTCTTCCTGCTCGAGATGGGCTTGCTCGTCGCCCGTCAGCTCCGCGAGGTCCGGGACGTGGGCCCGTTCCTGATCGGGTTCGGCATCGTGATGCCCCTGGTCGGAGCATCGATGGCGCTGGCCCTGGGCAGTCTGGCCGGGTTGCCGGTCGGCGACCTGACCATGCTCGCCGTGCTCGCGGCGAGCGGGTCCTACATCGTGGTGCCGGCCGTCGTGCGCTACGCGATCCCCGAAGCGCGGCCGTCCCGGTACTTCACAATGGCCCTTGCCGTGACATTCCCGTTCAACATCGTCCTCGGCATTCCGCTCTACTACACCGTCGCCCAGTACCTGGGCGCCTGAGGCGAGGAGATCCCATGAAAGACGTCAAAAGGATCGAACTGGTAGTGGAGTCCGGGGTCGCCGGGAGGTTCCTCGGCGCGTTGGATTCGCTGGGCCTGACCCATCGCACCGTGATCCCGGGAATCTACGGGCGGGGACAGCACGGTGAGCGCGGTGGGGACCCTTTCTCCACCTTCGACAACACCTTCGTGCTCGTGGCGGTCGACCCCGACCGGATCGACGAGGTCCTCCGGTCGCTGCGGCCCCTCCTGCAGTCCGTCGGGGGCATGTGCCTGGTCTCGGACGCCCAATCGGTGCGGTACTGAGTCGGCCCCCGGGAGGGGGCTAGGATCTGCTCAGCTGCGGTGCTCGGGAACCCGGTGTGAGACCGGGGCGGCCCTCGCCACTGTGAACGGATGATGTCGCCAGTCCTCTGTGCCACTGCTCGCACGCGTTGTGTGGGTGGGAAGGCGGACCGGCGGCGATCCGGTCCATCCCTTCCGGGGGTGGGCCGGGGGAACCCGTGAGCCAGGAGACCGGCCGTGGCTGCCACCACGAGTGCCCGCGAGGTGACGGGCAGAAAGGTCTCAGGCATATGCATATCGCAGAGGGTTTCCTCCCCTCGGTGCACGCCGTGGCATGGACGGCCGTCGCGGCACCGTTCGTCATCCACGGCGCGCGCGAGGTGATCAGGACGGTCCGTCGGACACCGGAGGCGGGCGTGTTGCTCGGCGTGGCCGGGGCGTTCACGTTCGTCATGTCGGCCGTCAAGCTCCCGTCGGTGACGGGCTCCAGCTCGCACCCCACCGGGACCGGGCTGGGGACGATCATCTTCCGGCCACCCGTCATGGCCTTCGTCGCCACCGTGGTGCTGATCTTCCAGGCGTTGCTGCTCGCGCACGGGGGCATCACCACGCTCGGCGCGAACGTGTTCTCCATGGGGGTCGCCGGGCCGTGGGTCGCCTACGGGGCGTTCGTCCTGTGTCGACGGGTCGCGGTGCCGCTGCTCGGCGCGGTCTTCGTCGCCGCGTTCCTCGCCGACCTGGTGACGTATCTCGTCACCAGCGCCCAGCTCGCGCTGGCGTTCCCGAGCGCCGAGCACGGCCTGTGGTTCTCGATGGCCGAGTTCCTCGCCGTGTTCGCTATCACCCAGATCCCGCTGGCGGTCGTCGAGGCTCTGATCGTCGTGGTGATCGTCAGCGTGCTCCTGCGAATCGCCTCCCGTGAGCTCGACCTGGTGGGCTTCTTCCGGAGGGCGCGACTCGCCGGCGCGGGCACCTTCGCGCATCTCGAGGACCGTACCGATCAGGTCGAGGCCACGGAGTCGGTGCGATGAGCGGGAAGAAGCACGTCAGCGTGTGGGTGCTCGTGGGGCTGGTCGCCGTGGCGTTCGCGATCGCGGTGTTCTCCCTGGTCTATGGCGCTGGTGCGGGCGGCGAGTTCGAGGGTGCGGACGGGCAGGCGGAGGGGACGATCAGCCAGGTCTCTCCCGACTACGAGCCATGGTTCGAGCCGCTTCTGCCCGAGTTGCCGGGGGAGGTCGAATCGGGGGTGTTCGCCCTCCAGGCCGGGATCGGCGGCGGGATCGTGGGTTACGGACTCGGCGTCCTGCGGACACGTAGTAGGCAGCGTCGGGAGAGCGTGACGGGTGCGGCGACCCCGTCGGCGGCGGCCACGGGTCCGGCCGGGCACTGACCGGCCGAGCCCTAGGTGAACCCACTCGAACTCGCGGCGTCCCACAACCGTTGGTCGGACCTCCCGGTAGTCGAGAAGCTGCTGCTCTTCGGCGGTCTGCTGGTGGCGGCACTGCTCGTGCCGCCACCGGTGGGCCACGTGGCGATCCTGACTGTCTGTTGTGTGTGCGCCCTGGCGCTGGCCCGCGTCCCCGCCAGGATCTACCTCGCGGCGTTGCTCGCCCCCGTCGCGTTCCTGGCCCTGGGAATCGGTCCCCTCGTGCTGGACCTGGTGGACTGGCGCCTCGTGGTGGATCCGGCCGGGGTCGACACCGCCTGGCGGACGGTGAGCAGGGCGATCGCCGCGACGGCCGCCACCATCACCTTGGCGTGCACCACGCCCGTCGCCGACCTCCTGGCCGCCGGCCGGCGGGCCGGACTGCCCGCCCCGCTGGCTCACGTCGTGGACACCACCTACCGGCTCATCGGCCTGCTCATCGACTCCGCGCGCACGCTGCGGCATTCCCACGACCTCAGGCTCGGACACCGCACCGCCCGGGCCGCGATCAGCTCGGTCGGGACGCAGTTCGCCTCGGTATTCGTCCTGTCCGTCAGGCGGGCACGGGCGATCGACGACGCCATGTCCATGCGCGCCGAGCGCGGCCAGACCGCAGTGCTCGCCGAGGCGGACCCGGTCTCGGCCACCCGCGTGCTCGTCATCTGTCTGGTTCTCGTGTCCGTCTCGATACTGGGGGTCATGACGTGACCGTCCTCGCGCTGCGCGGTGCCCGGTTCTCCTACCGGCGTCTCGATGCCCTCGGCGGTCACACCCACACCGTGCTCGACGGCGCCGACCTGACGATCCCCGCCGGGGCGAAGATGGCGCTTCTCGGTGGAAACGGCAGCGGCAAGACCACCCTGATGCGGCTGCTCGTGGGCCTGAACCGCCTCGAGGCCGGGGAGTTGGAGCTGGACGGGGAGCGGGTCCGGGACCGCCGCGCCGACCGCACCCGCCTGCGGCAGTCGGTGCAGATGGTGCTCCAGGAACCCGACGACCAGATCTTCGCCACGACCGTGCGGGCCGACGTCTCCTTCGGCCCCGTGAACCTCGGATTGGATCGCGCCGAGGTGGCCCACCGGGTCGACGAGGCCCTGGCGGCGCTGGCGATCACCGACCTCGCCGACCGCGTCCCCCACCACTTGTCCTTCGGGCAGCGCAAGAGGGTGGCCCTGGCGGGTGCGCTGGCGATGCGGCCTCGCGTCCTGCTTCTCGACGAACCGACGGCCGGGCTCGACCCGCTCTCCTGTGAGGACCTGCTCGCGGCGCTGGAGTCGCTTCGCGCCGCGGGGGCCGCGATCCTCATGGCCACGCACGATGTCGACCTCGCCTGGGCCTGGGCGGACGACGCGGTGGTGCTCTCCGGCGGAGCGCTCACCCGCGGCCCGGTCCACCGAGTGCTGCAGGACGAGGGCCTCCTCACCGCGGCCCGGCTCACCACCCCGTGGGGCGCCGCGGTGTCACGCCGACTGGGCCGGACGGTATCGCGGCCGGGAGAGGTCTGACCACGCTCGTCATCGGGATCGCACTCGCCCGTGTTCCGGACGCGACCGATGCCATCGGTGGCGCAGTCTTCCGACGCGCATCATGATGGCCCGGTGTGCCGCTATGACGGATAGCTTCGGCAGGATGTGAGTTCTTAGGCAAGAAGAGCACTGTGGGATCGGGTGACACGTCGATGCGTGCCCATCCCTGTTTCGGCCGCGCGCGGCGGCAGCGTCTCCCGGTGACGTGGCTCGGGCCACGTTCTTCTCGACGTGTACGGCAGTGGGTGAAACACCTTGTCAAGGAAGAAAAGGGGTGGGAGTGACTTCGGCAATCGAAGGATACGAAGAAATACGATGGTCCCAGGTGGAAGACAGCTTCTTCGTCGGTAGTTTCCGCGGGAACTTCGTGGGGTACATCGATCAGAATTCTGACGGCAGTTTCACCTGCTACGACAGGATGTCGAGACCGCAGGGCGAGTCCGGATCCCTGGACGAGGCGATCTCCAGCCTGAATGATCTGTACTTTTCCGATGCGAGCGAGGGAGAGTTGAATGTCGCTGGACGCTGAGTTCCCCACGTCGCCCGGGAGCGGACAACTGAAGTATTTGGTGTACACGAGCGTGCCGGTGCGGAAGATGCTGCCGGGTGATCTGGAGTCCATTCTGTTCACCTCCCGGGAGCGCAATCGTGCCGCCGGGATCACCGGTGTCCTCCTCTTCAGGAACAACTGCTTCATTCAGTTCCTCGAAGGCCCTCCGGCCGCGATCGACGAGTTGATGACGCGCATCGCTGCCGATGACAGGCACAGTCGTGTCCGGGTCCTGTTGACGGAACCTGCAGCCGAGCGCAGCTTCGCCGACTGGAAGATGGGCTTCGGCATCCCCAAGGAGACCCGGTCGACCGGAGTCGACGGCGTGCGGGACAGTTTCAACGATCTCACCGGCGGCTCGAACTACGACGTCGTACGTCGGGCCGCCGAGGACTTCTCGATCTGGTTCAAGGTCAAGGAGCGCTCGATCTCGACCTCGCCCTGAGCGTCGCCTCTCCCTACACCCGGGCGACGGGCACGCCGGCGCGCAGGACGCGATGCGCGCCGCAGTGGCAGGACTCGTAAGTCACAGTGCCCTCGCTGGTGCGGTGGGAGGAGCGGGTCAGCCATTCGTGCTGGTGCGCGTCCGGATCCGCAGGCTGCGGAACGGGGGCGTCGTGGTCGCGGTCGTGATCGACGTCGGTGGGCGAACAGGCTGCTGTGGTCATGCGCTGACTGTGGTGCAATGGGTCAGTGCAGTTCAACCATGGCAATATGGTCGGCCCGACTCTCGCGGCGGAACTTGCCTCACTCGGCGCCCGGGAGTGGGACACCGATATGGCCGTCGGCGTGCTTCGCGCCCACGGCGTCCGCAGGCCCGATCTCGACGACGCGAGGTCGACCCGCCTACAGGAGTGGGCATTGTGGTTGAGGGCACCCTTCTCGGCGCCGGACGTGGACTCCACGTGCGACGCGATCAACGAGCTGCTGGACTCGGCCGCGTCGAGGCCGTCCCTGAGCACGCACGACGGGCACAAGCCCCACCTGCACTTCGCGGCCGACGGTGACGACGTGGTGGAGCGCGTCCGGGCCATCACCGCAGGCGGTCTGGCGATCTTCGCGGTCGAGTCGGAGGGCGGCCGTCTGGGGGCCTGTCTCCGATCGGGGTGTCCCGAGGTGTTCGTCGACACCAGCCGGAACGGTAAGCGGCGCTACTGCAGTGCCCGGTGCGGCAACCACGACGCCGTCCAACGGCACCGGGCCCCCGGCCGTCGACCCGGGTGACGCAGGGTTTCGGGTGACGCAGGGTTTCGGATGATGCAGAGGGGTGCCGTCCGGTCCCGAGATCGGGGATCATGTGTCGATGGAGACCCGAGACGAGCCCTGGCCGGCCCTGCCCCTGGAATCGTGGATCGACACCAGGGACACACTTCACCTGTGGACCCAGATCGTCGGCAAGACGCGGATGGCCCTCGGGCCGGAGATCAACCACTGGTGGGGCGTCCCGCTGTACGTGGACGCGCGGGGGCTCACCACGTCCCTGATGGTCGCCGGACACCGCGGTCTGGAGATCTGCTTCGACTTCGTCAGCCACGACCTGCTGTTCCTCGTCACTGACGGCAGCACCCGCCGGATGGCGCTCGAGCCGCGGACCGTCGCCGACTTCTACGCCGAGTACACCGGCCACCTGGGTGATCTCGGGTTCGACGTGCCGATCGTCGGGACCCCGGTCGAGCTGCCGGAGGTGATCCCGTTCGCCGAGGACACCACGCACGCGTCGTACGACGCTGACGCCGTGGCCCGTTTCCGGAGGTCGCTGGTCAGCGCGCACGGCGTCCTGTCGACGTTCCGCAGTGGGTTCCGTGGGAAGTCCTCGCCCGTCCACTTTTTCTGGGGTGCGTTCGATCTGGCCGTCACCCGGTTCTCCGGACGCTCCGCCCCCGAGCATCCCGGTGGCGTCCCGAACTGCCCGGACCGGGTCATGCACGAGGCCTACAGCGACGAGGTGTCGAGCGCGGGGTACTGGCCGGGTGGTGCGGAGGAGGGCATCTTCTACGCGTACGCCTATCCCCACCCCGAGGGGTACGACACCCATCCGGCGGTCGAGGCCCCCGCGTACTGGAGCGCCGAGCTGGGTGAGTACGTGCTGCCGTACCACCTCGTGCGACAGGCGGCGGATCCCGACGCCGTGGTGCTGAGGTTCCTCGAACAAACCCATCGCGCGGCGGAGGAGACGGCGGGCTGGAGCCGGGTCCGGGTCTAGCCCGGTCCGGCAACGACTAGGCGGGATGGGGGAGTGCACCGCACGTGCGGCCGTGTCTCCGACGCACCTCTGCCGATCGGCGCGAGACCGCACCCCGGAGGGCGTTCCCCGTGTGGCACTTCCCCACGCGGATCTCCCGGATAGCGCGTGATCGACCTGGTCAGGTGGACCCTTATGCGCTGTTGGTCGCGGCAAAGACGAGGAACGCCACGAACAGTGCTGCCAGTCCCAGACCGATGCCTATGACGGCCTCACGGTGGTTCGACGCCTCGCTTTGGTCCACTCGTTTCAGACCGACCCATCCACTGGCGAGGGCGACCACTGCGGCGGCGATGGTGATCGCACCGCCGATGAAGGGCACCAGGGAGGCCAGCGCGGCAATGATGCCGGCGACCAGCGAGGTGGTCCCGGCACCGTTGCGGTAGGAAGTTCCGGTGGAACGGTCTTCGGGCATGTGGTCTCCCATGCACTTTCGAGGTGACTGACTGGTTCTCGCAACAGACACGCCGAGACCGTCTCGAATGCTATCGCCAGCTGGCCTCGAGCTGCAGCACGAGTCCGCACAACTCGGCCGGTCACGACTTCTCGAATTCATCGGCGGAGGCTTCACTCCGGGCCCGCCAGAGGGGGTCGAGGGCGGCGTCCTCCTCGGCGGTGGCAACCCTGAAGGGGGGGTCGGCCGGCGTGGGCAGCCCCTGACGTTCCTGGCCCCTGGTGGCGCGCAGGCTGGCGACCACCGAGACGGCGAGGACTGCCGTGATGACCGCGAGGGAGATGGCGGTGGGGATGTAGAACACGTCGATCTTGAGCATCATCTTGATGCCCACCCAGATCAGGATCAGCGCCAGCCCGATCTTGAGGTAGACGAAGCGGTGGATGAGGTCGGCCAGCAGGAAGTACATCGCTCGCAGGCCCAGGATGGCAAAGGCGTTGGCGGTGAAGACCAGGAACACCTCGTCGGTGACGGCGAAGATGGCGGGGATGGAGTCGACGGCAAAGACGATGTCGGTGGTCTCGATGAGCACCAACACGGCCAGCAGGGGAGTGGCCATGATCAGCCCACCCTTGCGCACGAGCAGACGCTGGCCGTGGAAGGTGTCGGTCATGGGCACGAACCGGCGGAAAGCCCGGAGCACCTTCGACTGGTCGGGATTGAGGTGCTCGTCGCGCTGGCGGATCATCCGGAAACCCGTGTACAGCAGGAACGCCGCGAAGATGTAGAGCACCCACGAGAAGTTGGCGATCAGCACGGCGCCACCGGCGATGAAGATCCCGCGGAAAATCAGAGCGCCCAGCACCCCGAGGAACAGCACGCGGTGCTGGAACTGGGCCGGGACGGCGAAGTGGGCAAAGATGATTGCCCACACGAAGACGTTGTCCACCGCGAGGGACTTCTCGATGAGGTAGCCGGCGAAGTACTGCTGGCCGAACTCGGCGCCCCAGACGGCCCAGATGATCGCGCCGAAGCCCACACCGAGCGTGACCCAGACGGCCGACCAGGTGGCGGCTTCTCGGACGCCGATGACGTGAGCCTTGCGGTGGGCGACGAGGTCGATCGCCAGCATCACGATGATGAACGCCAGGACGGCAAGCCAGAGCCAGAGGGGGGTGTGCATAGTCAGGGACCTTTCGATCAGTAGGTGATCGAAGGTCTCTCCCGGCCCTGTCGGGCCCGCTCCGCCGGGTCCGAGGACCGTAGTGACGACGAAACGCGTGAGGGATACTCCCCTTCTGGTGCAGTTCAGTTAATCACAGGCGGGCGAGGTGTCGCCGGGTCAGTCGCTGGTGGGGGAGGCGTGGTCGGGTCCGCCTTCCCGCGGGGTGGGTGCGCCGGGTGGTTGCCGAGACGGTCATGCGCAATACTTGGCGTCGACGAGTTCGTCTATCTCAGACTTGGAGCGAGTGAAATCCCCTGATGGGTACCCCCTGCGAGAGGCCCGGGTCGGCTGACGACCCGGGTCCGAGTTGTCTCTGGCCAGTTTCACCGCGAAACCCGTGGTCGCTGAACCGTGAACCGCGATCACGTGAGCGAGCGTTCTGATGGGCGTGACGCTCCTGATGCTGCTGCTGGGGATCCTCGCGATCCTCGCGATCATCGCGGCGAACGGCTACTTCGTGGCCCAAGAGTTCGCATACATGTCGGTGGACAGGAACAGGCTCAAGGCGCGGGCGGATGCGGGGGACGTCTCGGCAGCGCGTGCGCTGAAGGTCACCCAACGGACCTCGTTCATGCTCTCGGGCGCCCAGTTGGGGATCACGGTCACCGGACTGCTGGTGGGGTTCGTGGCCGAACCGCTGGTCGGCCAATCGCTCGGGACCCTGTTGGGTGGGGTCGGCGTCCCCGCGGCTGTCGGTGTGACGGTGGGTACCGTGCTGGCGTTGATCGCCGCGACGGTGGTGCAGATGATCTTCGGCGAGTTGTATCCCAAGAACCTTGCGCTGGCCAGCCCGGAGCCCCTGGCGCGTGGCCTGGCCCGTTCGACCACTGTGTACCTCACGGTGTTCGGCTGGCTCATCGTGGTCTTCGACAAGTCTGCCAACTTGTTGCTCCGGGCAGTCGGGGTCAATCCTGTTCACGATCTGGACACCACCGCCACGGCGGAGGATCTCGAGCGCATCGTCGCCGATGCCAGGGGAAGTGGGGATCTGCCCGAGAATCTCTCTGTTCTCATCGACAGAATTCTGGACTTTCCGGACCGGACGGTCGAGCATGCGATGGTTCCGAGGTCTCACACCAGTGTCGTCTCACCCGATGCGACGGTCGGGGAGGTGAGGGTTCTGATGGCCACCGGACACACCCGCTATCCGGTCGTCACCGTTGAGCAGGAGCCGGTCGGGGTGGTGCAGTTGGTGGACGTGCTCGCGTGGTCGTTGGAGCCCGACGCGCCGGTCACCGAGCTCATGCGCCCGGCGGTGGTGGTCCCCTCGTTGATGTCCCTACCGGATGCGCTGTTCAGCCTGACGGACTCCGAGGCCCAGCTCGCTGCGGTGGTGGATGAGTACGGGGGTTTCGCCGGCGTGATCACCATCGAGGACCTCGCCGAGGAGCTGATCGGCGAACTGACCGACGAGCACGACGTCGAGGCGGATTCGGTGATCTCCCTTGAGGGTGAGGAGTGCTGGCGGATGGATGGCGACGTCCACATCGACGAGGCCGAGCGGGCACTCGGCCACACACTGTCCGAGGGTGACTACGAGACCGTGGCAGGTCTGGTGATCGCCGCTCACGGGCGACTACCCGAGGTGGGGCAGACGGTGCGTGTCGATCTGCCAATCGATCCCCGCGAGCTGATCGCCGACCATCCACGAGAAGTGGCGCTGGACATCGAGGTTCTCGAGGTGGCGCGGTTGGTGCCCAGTGAGCTGAGGATTCGTCTCGTGGAGCGTGGTGGCACCGTTCCCCTCGACGCCGGCGATGACGATGCGTCTGGAAAGAGCGAGGTTCGGTGATGGGAAACCCGATGGTTGTCACGGCCATTACTGCGGGGCTCATTGTGTTGAGTGCGTTCTTCGTCGTGATCGAGTTCGCACTCCTCGGCGCGCGACAGCACCGGCTCGAGAAGGAAGCGGCAACCAGTGCCTCGGCCCGCGCGGCGCTTCGCGGGATGAACGAGCTGACCCTCATGCTCGCCGGTGCCCAGCTGGGCATCACGGTCTGCACGTTCGCACTCGGTGCGGTCACCAAGCCCGCCGTGGACTCGTGGCTCGGCCCGGTCTTCACTTCGTGGGGCGCACCGGCCCAGCTCGCTGGTGGCGTGGCGTTCGGGCTGTCGTTGCTCCTGGTGACCTTCCTGCATCTGGTGGTGGGGGAGATGGCGCCCAAGTCGTGGGCGATTGCGCACCCGGAATTCGCCGCCAAGTTCGTGGGCCTGCCCTCGAGGGGGTTCATCTGGGTGTTCCGTCCGCTGCTGCGGTGGGTTAACGCAGTGGCCAACCGTCTTGTCTCCGCCAGTGGCGTCACGCCGGTTGAGCGTGCCGCCGTGGGTGGACAGGACGCGGCTACGATCCGCCAGCTCGTCGAACACTCGGCGACGGCGGGTTCCCTCGACAACTCGTTCCGATCCCCGTTGTCGGGTGCGCTCGGCTTGGACCAGTTGCATATCGGAGCGCTCGTCGACACCTCGACGGCACCCACCGCGGTCCCGGCCGGAGCCACGGTGGCCCAGGTCCAACAGGCCGCGACGCGCACCGGCTATACGCGGGTGCTCCTCCAGGACGGCAATTCGCCCACTCCGGAGGTGGTCCATGTGCGTGACACGTTGATGGAGCCCGCGGATGCGCACGCACGTGCCTTTGCGCGCCCGGTGATGGTGTTCGACTCTCGCACTCCGGTGTACGAGGCGCTCGCAGAGGCGCGCGAGCGCAGCGAACAGCTGGCCGCAGTGACGGACCAGGGCCAGTTCATCGGGGTGATCACCATCTCCGACATCCTCAAGCATCTCCTTCCCCAGGAGTCCGGACGAACCGGGGCGTAGAGGCCTGCCCCGTCGTCAGAATGACCATCAGCGTGTGAGCCGAAGAAGGCCCACGCGATCTAGGGAGGACATCGAGAGGCTGATAGCGCCGCGACTACGAATCCGGCCGAGGGGTGTAGCGGGTCCATCGGGTGGGTCCTGAATCTCGAGGAGAACCTGGGTGAGAACGGGGTCGGAGTCGTGATCCTGCGGGGTCGCATGGGCGTATGGATCGCCTAGGCGGGCGCAGCTGTGTGCACGGGGCTATTCAAGCCGCAGAACGTCAGTCCGTGCGATCGAGTCCGCACGTTCATTCTCGAGCCGGACACGGCGAGGGTCCGTCATGAACGCGTCGAGAGCTTGGGCGTCCGGGAAATTGATGCGCTGGACTTCAAGCGGATCGGTGTCTGACTCACGTAGGACCTGATCGCGCGAACAGACGGTTCCGCCGTGCTCGGCTACCAGTGAGAGGACCTGGTCCTCGTATCGGATCAGGGAGCCCTCCTTGCCGGGGTACGGCCACAGGAGAACGCAGAGTCGCATGGTCACGTGCCAACCATATTCGTGTGCGGGGGCTCTCGCTCGCAGCATCTGGATCGACACATGGGGTGGCGACTATTGACCGACTCTTCAGTCAAATCTATGCTGACTGAACAGTCAGTCAGCCACGAGAGGCGGCCCTAATGCCCCACGACGACCCGGCCGGAAGCAGGGGCGATCGAAGCGGAGTCGACCGCAGCGGGGCCGACCGCATCCTGGACGCCGCGATCTCCAGGTTCGGCGCGGACGGAGTCACGGGAACGAGCCTCAAGGCCATCGCCGCCGAGGCGGGGGTGTCGCAGGCGCTGATCCTCCACCATTTCGGGAGCAAGGACCGACTGCACCAGGCCTGCGACGAGCACGTGGTGCGGCTGGTGCGGCAGGGCAAGGAGTCCTCGATGGGCCAGGGCGCACAGTTGGACCCGCTCCAGTCGCTGCGGCAGATCGAGGACAGTCGCCCGCTGCTGCGCTACCTGGCCCGCACCCTCTCTGAGGGAGGCGATCACATCGCGCATCTCATCGACGAGATGGTCGCCGACGCCGAGGCCTACACCGGGGCCGCCGTCGAGGCCGGTCTCATCAAGCCCAGCGCCCATTCGCGCGAACGAGTCATCGTACTGACGCTCTGGTCGCTGGGATCGCTGGTGCTCCACGAACACATGAACCGACTGCTCGGCGTGGACTTCCTCGACACCGATGCCCCGCCGGAGAACCTCGCTCCGTACATGCTCCCGATCGTGGAGCTGTTCGCCCAGGGGCTGTTCGAGCCCGGCACACTCGACCGGTTCGCGGACGCCTTCGACACCCCTGACGGCCCCCGGAAGGAGCAGTGACCACCATGGACGACCTCGTGATCTCGGCGAGAGGACTGGTCAAGACCTTCGGCACCACGCGCGCCCTCGACGGTCTCGACCTCGAGGTGGCCCGGGGGGAGGTGCATGGCTTCCTCGGCCCCAACGGCGCCGGCAAGTCCACCACCATGCGCGTCCTGCTGGGCCTGCTCCGGGCCGACGCCGGCACCGTCCGACTGCTCGGCGGCGACCCCTGGACCGACGTGTTTGGGACGCCTTTCGGAAAGCGCGGATCTGATGATCGGGTAGCGGTCGGACGGGTATCGGATAG
>NZ_BAAAQG010000008.1:0-86233 GCF_039531545.1 Dietzia cercidiphylli | reverse complement strand
TGTTCAGGAAGCACTTCGGTCTATTTTCGCCCAGCGATCCGCAGATCCCCGTGAATCACCGGGGCTAATGTCTACTCTGACTATTTGGCCCCCATCCGCCAAACCAACGATATGAAGTAACCGACCGTCACCCCCGCAAATTCAACCGCCCTGGCTCGGTCGGAGGGTTTGGGGTTTGCCGCCAAAATGGCGCGAGCAGGTCAGGATGGGGCGAAACGCACGGCCGCGCGATAGCTGACCGCGAGTTTCTGGGCAATGGGTCGTGAGGGCTCACCCCCCGGCCGTGAAAGTGCGAAAGCCACCTTTCGCGGCCCCGCCGGTAACAGCATTGAGCCATGACCACGCGCCCCGCTATCCCACTCCTGCGGGCCGCCCATCCCGTCCCGGCGTTCGCGGTCACCATGCTCACCGTGCTGCTCGCGGCGAGCATGGGTGTGGGCACTCGCACCGCAGTGATCCTGTTTGTCGCGGTGTTCAGCGGTCAGCTCGTCGTGGGATGGACCAACGACCTGGTCGACCGCGAGCGGGACCGCCGCGTCGGCCGCCGCGACAAACCACTCGCGGCCGGGCAGATCTCGGTCGGGCTGGTGCGTTCGACAACCGGTGTCGCGAGTGTGGTCTGTGTTGCGACGTCGCTGCTCTGCGGCCTTGCTGCCGGCCTTCTTCATCTCACTCTGGGGGTCTGCGCCGCCCTGGCTTACAACTTCGCGCTCAAATCCACCGCGTTCTCCTGGCTCCCGTACTCGCTGGCCTTCGGCGCTCTCCCCGCCGTGGTGGGCCTGTCCCGTGACCCGGCCGCTGCGTCGTCGGCGCCCTGCTGGGATTCGCCGCGCACCTGCTCAACGCCATGCCCGACCTCGCCGACGACGCAGCGACCGGGGTCCGGGGACTCCCCCACCGGCTCGCACCCACAACCGTTCCGCTTCTGGCGGCGCTGACCTCGTCGCCGCCACCGTCGTCGCCGTCTTCGGCAGCCGCACTCCCCCGACGGCCGCCCAGTGGGTGCTGTTGGCCGTGGTGCTGGTGTTGGCGGTCGCCACGACCGGCAAAAAGGGAAAGACGCCGTTCTACGCGGTGATCGCCACCGCGGGAGTCAACGTCGTCATGCTCTTGCTCGGCTGACGCCAGGGGCCCGGAGTGAGCCTTCGGCGACCCCGTTGACCGGACTGCATGACCGGGCGGCCGCTCGCGAATAGAGCAGCTGCCGACCTCGTCGTCGATGTCGTCGTTCTATTTGTGGCCGTGGATTTGTCACCCGGGCGCGGCGCTACCCGCCGGCCCTGACCTCGATCAGCTACCACTGCCTCACCGGGTCGGGGGCGTGGGCCCGGCACATCGTGAAGATCGGCTCCGAGTAGGTCTCCCGCAGCCACACCTCGACCGGACCGCGCGGGCCCTCGAGCGTCACCTCGACGTGCTCGTCCCGTTCGACCACGCGCACCGGGGCGAAGGCGTCGATCGCGTCATTGGACACCACCGCGCGGGCATGATGCTGCGTGCGGTCCGGACGAGGGGCGTGAGTTTTGCAGAACGGCGGCCCTGCCGCTTGCGGGCCGCTGCCCGATCCGAATCGTCGGCACTGCCTCGACAACCGCTCGGTCTGCACGACCTGGCAACGACCTGCGTCGTGTGCTGCTGCCGGGACTTGTCTGTCGTCGTCGTCGTGATCGTCGCCGATTAACCACCCTCCCACCTGCACGGTTCCCGCCCAGCGGAATCGTTTGGTGACGCGCACCACACCCGGGTCACAGTGTCCTCATCCCCACCCGGGCGCGCGTGCGGCGCTCCCCGCGGTGACACCCCGGCACGGCGGGACCCCCTCTCGAAAGGACACTCCATGGGCGACATCCGGGCCCTCGGCTACCTCAGAATCGACACCACCGACCTCGACCGCTGGCGCACGCTCGCCCACGACGTGTTGGACCTGGGTGTGGGCGCCGGCGGCAACGACGACACCCTCCACCTGCGCCTGGACGAGCGCGCCCGCCGCATCACCCTGCGCCGCGCGGAGAAGGACAACCTCGCCGCCGTGGGCTGGGAGGTGCGCGACGAGATCGCCCTCGACCGCGTCCGGGCCACCCTCACCGAGCACGGCATCGCCTACCGCGACCTCACCCACGACGAGACGCAGGCCATCAAGGTCGACGGCGCCATCACCCTGGAGGACCCCTGCGGTCAGCGCCTGGAGATCTTCCACGGCGCCGAGCTGGACCACTCGAAGGTCTCCACCAAGTACCGCACCGAGTTCGTCACCGACGAGCTGGGCCTGGGCCACCTCGTGGTCCCCACCACCGACTACGACGCCACCATCGGCTTCTACCGCGACGTGCTGGGCTTCCACACCCGCGGCGCGTTCCCCTTCCCGTTCGCGCCCGGCATGCCGCCGCTGCGCATCCAGTTCATGGGTGTCAACCCCCGCCACCACAGCTTCGCCGTGATGCCCGCCCCGCACATGGGCCCCGGGATCGTCCACATCATGCTCGAGGTGGCCGAGATGGACATGGTCGCCCAGGCCATGGAGCGCACCACCGAGCACGGGTTCGGCATCTCCTCCACCCTCGGCCGGCACACCAACGACAAGATGGTGTCCTACTACCTGCGCGCGCCCGGCGGCTGGGACATCGAGTACGGCTACGACGGGCTCATGGTGGACGAGAACCAGTACCTACCGCAGAACATCACCGCCGACAGCTACTGGGGCCACGACTGGTCCGGCAGCGAGCCCCTGGCCTGCACCCTCCCGCTCGAGGAGTCCGCTGCGGAGGCCGTGGCCGAGTCGCTGTCCGAGCCGGTGGTCGACACCGCCGCGGCGCCCGCCTGACCCGGCGGGCCAAGGCCCTGCGCCGCACGGTCCGCTCGACCGGGCGGCGGTATCGACCCGATGCGGCGGCGGGGCCTGGTCGTCGTCCCGATTTTCTACGACCCGGTCCGCGACTGCGTCCGATCCACGATCGACCGTGAGCTCCAGGTCAGGTGCCGACGATCGCCTGCGTGTAGCGCTCCACCAGCACGGTGAACATCGCCGCGCGGCGGGCGAGGGCAGCAGCGACATCGTCCTCGATCAGACACTGCACCAGCGTTCCGTCATGTGCCGCGGTCAGGCTCGGCCCCAGAGCCGCGTGGTCCGTCACCTCGAGCCCGACCTGGGCGAGCAACCGGTCGAGCAACGGCATGAGGGTCGCGAGGATCGCCTTCTCCCGCGCGAGCAGCACTCGCTTCAGAGAGGGGGTGCGCAGTGCATGGGCGGTGAACTCCGCGTTGACCCGGAACCACTGATCGTCAACCGGAACCACCGCCAGCACGCACGCCACCACGTCATCCAGCGACCTGACCGGAAGCGGCTCGCCCGTATCGAGCAACGCCCCGACATCCGCCAGCATCTGCGACGACCGCTGCTCCCACATCGCCAGGAACAACTCTTCCAGCGAGGTGAAGTTGGAGTAGAAGGCGCCCCTGGTGAAGCCGGCCCGGCCACACACCTGCTCGACGCTGGTGCTGCCGAAGCCCCGCTCGGCGAACACCTCGAGCGCCGCGTCGAGCAGCCGCTGCCGAGTCTCAGGCCGCCGTCGCTTCACCGTTCCGCTCATTGTTCCGAGCTTACCGGGGTTGCATACATCACCGTATTGGATACAGTGGCGCATCGAATACACAGTTGTATCGAATGGGTCGCCCAGCGTCAGGAGCACCGCATGACCTCACTGCCAATCCCACTACGGACCGCCGGTGCGGCGGTGGCGGCGGTCCTGCTCGCCGGCCTCCTCGCCATCGTCCCCGGTGCCCAGGGTCGGGCGTCCGCCTCTGCCGGGCCTACCGGTCCACCCCTGTCGGTGCCGCAGCAGACCCTCGACGATGCCGTGCGCTGCACCCCGGACGTCCACCCGGGGTCCGGAAAGAAGGTCGTGGTACTGGTCGGCGGTGTGGGCTTCGACCCCGCCGACGCCTGGGGCTGGGGGTACTCGCGCGCGTTGGTCCGCGACGGCTACGGGGTGTGCGAGGTCACCGTCCTCGACCACGGCCGCGGCGACGCCACGATCGGCGCCGAATACGTGGTCAATGCGGTCCGCTACGCGCAGGCCCGGTCCGGACAGAAGGTCAACATCGTCGCCCACAGCGCGGGGCCGGCATTGTCCCTCTGGGCGCTGCGCTTCTGGCCCGACGTCGCGGCCTCGGTCGATGACATGATCTCGCTCGCGGGCCCGATCCACGGCGCGCACCCCGTCAACCTCATCTGTTCCGTCGGCTTCTGTCCGGTCCTGGCCCATCAGCTCTCCATGGGGTCGCGGTTCACCGCCGCTCTCAACCGCGAACCGATCTCCCCGTCGGTGTCGGTGACGTCGATCTTCACCCTCTTCGACGAGGGTATCCAGCCCGCCCGCGAGGTCAGCAGCTACCCGGGGGCCGCGAACATCGCCCTGCAGGACCACTGCCCGGGCCGCCTAGTCGAGCACGTCGGGCTCATGTACGACGCCGCGACCTACCGGCTGGCGCTCGACGCACTGTCCCACCCCGGGCCGGCGGTACCCGCCCGGACCCCGAACCTGTGCGAGGGGATCACCCTGCCCGGATTCGACATCGCCACCTTCGTCCCGTCGTTCACGCAGGGGGCGATCAAGTACCTGGGGATCCTCGGGCAGCCGTCATTGCCGGCCGAGCCGGCCCTGCCCCGATACGCCGAACAGGGATGAGGCCCACCTCCATGACCACAGGCAACAACGGACCGAGGACACAGACGATGAACGCAGACGTGATCGTGGTGGGAGCCGGACTGGCGGGCCTGGTGGCCACCGCCGAGCTGGCCGAGGCGGGCAAGCGGGTGCTGCTGCTCGATCAGGAACCCGAGCAGAACCTGGGCGGTCAGGCGTTCTGGTCCCTGGGCGGGCTGTTCCTCGTCGACACCCCCGAACAGCGACGGATGGGGATCAAGGACTCCGCCGACCTCGCGTGGCAGGACTGGCTGGGCAGCGCGACCTTCGACCGCGGGATCGACGACCCGGCCGGGCCGGACTACTGGGGATACAGGTGGGCGCGCGCCTACGTGGACTTCGCCGCCGGCGAGAAGAGGTCCTGGCTCCACGCCCAGGGCGTGCGGTGGGTCCCGATCGTCGGATGGGCCGAACGCGGGGGGTATCTCGCCGAGGGCCACGGCAACTCCGTGCCGCGGTTCCACCTGACGTGGGGGACGGGGCCCGCCGTCGTCGCCCCTTTCGAACGCCGGGTACGGGACGCTGCGGACAGGGGCCTGGTCCGCTTCGGGTTCCGCCACCGCGTCGATGAACTCACCGTCACTGGCGGGGTCGTCGATGGGGTCCGAGGTGCGGTCCTCGAGCCCAGCGGGGCACTGCGGGGCTCGGCGAGCAGCCGCACCGAGGTCGGCGAGTTCGACCTGCGCGCGTCAGCCGTCCTGGTCACCGCCGGCGGGATCGGCGGCAACCACGACCTGGTGCGCGAGAACTGGCCCGCTCGACTCGGCACGGCGCCAGCCACCATGATCTCCGGGGTCCCCGAACACGTCGACGGCCGCATGCTCGGCATCAGCGAGAACGCCGGTGCCCGCCTGGTCAACAAGGACCGGATGTGGCACTACACCGAAGGCGTCACCAACTGGAACCCCATCTGGAAGAACCACGGGATCCGCATCATCCCCGGGCCGTCGTCCATGTGGTTCGACGCTCGCGGACAACGCTTCCCCGTTCCCAACTTCCCGGGATTCGACACCCTCGGGACCCTCAAGGCCATCCAGGACAGCGGCCACGACTACTCCTGGTTCGTCCTCACCCAGAAGATCATCGAGAAGGAGTTCGCCCTGTCGGGGTCCGAGCAGAACCCCGACATCACCGGCAAGGACCTCAAGCTGGTGTTGGGACGGGTCCTGCCGGGCGCCGGCGAACCGGTCGAGGCGTTCAAGAAGCACGGGAAGGACTTCGTGGTGGCCGACACCCTGCCCGAACTCGTTGCCGGAATGAACCGGGTGGCGGGCTCCAAACTCATCGACCTCGCCGATCTGGAGCGACAGATCGTGGCGCGCGACCGCGAGATCGACAACCCGTTCACCAAGGACCTGCAGATCTCCGCCATCCACAACTCCCGCCGCTCCCGTGGTGAACGACTCGCCCGCACCGCAGCGCCGCACAAAATCCTGGACCGACACTCCGGGCCGCTCATCGCAGTACGATTGAACATCATCACGCGCAAGACACTCGGTGGCATCCAGACCGACCTGGACGGCCGCGTCCGCGGCGCCGACGGCGCTGTGGTGCCAGGACTGTGGGCCGCCGGCGAGATCACCGGCTTCGGAGGAGGCGGCGTGCACGGGTACCGCTCACTCGAGGGCACGTTCCTGGGCGGCTGCATCTTCAGCGGCCGTCAGGCCGGCCGTGACCTCGCCCGGGAGGTGTGACAATGCGGCTCAGATGGGGCCGACCCGACCTCGCCACGTACCAGGCAGGGCCGGCCACGCCGCCGGCCTCGCCGACCTCACCGGTCGCGGTCTCGTTCCTCGGCGTGACCACCCTGCTCTTCGATGACGGGAAATCGGCCGTCATGACCGACGGGTTCTTCACCCGGCCGGCCCTGGCCCGAACGCTCCTCACTCCCCTGCGGAGCGACCCGGCGCGCGTGGACCACGCCCTGCGCCGAGCAGGAGTCGACAGTCTCGACGCCGTGGCCTGCGGGCACTCCCACTACGACCACGCCCTCGACTCGGCCGCGGTCGCGCATCGCACCGGCGCCACGCTCGTCGGCAGTGAGTCGACCGCGCAACTTGGGCGCGGAGCCCAGCTGCCTCCGGATCGCATCGTCACTGCCGCACCAGGCAATGCGCTGACGTTCGGCGCCTTCACCCTGACCTTCCTCGAATCCGAACACTCACACCCCGACCGGGTGCAGGGAGCGATCGAGCACGCGATCGCCCAGCCCGCCCGGGTGCGCGCCTACAAGTGCGGCGAGACGTGGTCGATCCTGGTAGAGCACGACGAGTCCGGGCAGTCCGCGCTCGTCCACAGCAGCGCCGGCTTCCGACCCGGAATGCTCGACGGGCGCCGCGCCGACGTCGCCTACCTCGCCGTCGGTCAACTCGGACACCAATCCCGCGACTTCATCGAGCAGTACTGGACCGAGACCGTGACCGCCGTGGGGGCACGATCGGTCATCCTCACCCACTGGGACGACTTCTTCAGGCCGCTGACCACGCCCCTGCGAGCGCTCCCCTACGCGGTCGACGACCTCGACGCCGCGATGCGCGTTCTCACGGCGTGCGCCGAGCGGGACGGGGTCCACCTGGAACTGCCCACGTTGTGGCGCCGGACCGACCCGTGGGCCACCAGGTAGGACACGTCCCCTCGCCTCGCCAGGCCGCCGCGCTACACCACCGCCCCGTCGACCAGCCGGAGTTGCGCATCGCACCGGGCCGCGGTGGTGGCGTCGTGGGTGACTACCATCACCGCCACCCCGAACTCACGCGCAGTGCCCAGCAGGAGTTCCATCACCACCTGACCGGACTCGGAGTCGAGCGCGCTGGTGGGTTCGTCAGCGAGCAGCAACAAGGGCTCGCTCATCAGGGCCCGCTGCGCGGTGATCGGGGTGCCCCACGAGAGTCTCGGCGAGGAGATCCAAGCCGTCGTGATTCGCGTCGCCGGCTCCACCCTGACCGAGGACGAGCTCATCGCGTGGGCAAAGGAAGGCCTTGCCGCCTACAAGTACCCGCGGATTGTGAAATTCCGCGACACGCTCCCCATGACGGCGACAGGAAAAATACTCAAACGCGAACTCGACTAACGCTATTCAATTCGGCTCGCACCACGGTTGTTCGGCAGCCGTGGGCCCCGCACCGTACGGGCGTTGCATCTGCCGGCCCGCCAGATCAACCCGCCGAGAGGCACCACGACGGATCTGCAGACACTTCTAACCGAGGACAGAACGAAAGGAACTCAACATTGGGGCGTACCGGCGCATCATGGAAGCGGTCAGTGATGACGATGTCGATTACCTTAACCGTCACCGTAGTGGTTCTATTCTCCTCCTGCTCTACCCTCGCAGCCCGAACGAATGCCGACCTGACGACCACGAACTCAGTAGACGACCGCGCCCGCACGAGTGAGTCCTAGCCCGAATGTAGGTCGTCACGCCCCCAGGGTCTGTCGTAGGAACTCGGCCGTGATCCTGCCGGCGTGGCGGCTGTGCGGGGTCAGGCCGGCGAGCACCGGGAACGCGTGGACTGCCGAGTACCACCGATGGGTCTCGACGGGCCGCCCGGCCGCGTGGAGGTGTTCGGTCAGCTGGAGCGCGGCCGGTTCCACGTGTTCGCCCGCGGCCAGGGTGATCAGCGTCGGCGGGAACACCTCCGGATCGCAAGTGAGCATCGAGCGGCTGCTCTCCAGCCCGTCGGCGTGGTGCTGCCACAGCCTCTGGAACCGCTGCACCGTGACGGCCGGTTGGTAGGAGTCGCGCGTGGCCCACGGCCCCTCACGCACCTCGCCATCGACGTCGAGCAGCGGCGAGTACCCCACCATCGCGGCGGGCCGGCGGACGCCGTCGCGGGCGGCCAACTCGCAGATCGCTGCGGCCAGGTACCCGCCCGCCGAGTCCCCGGCCACCACGATCCGGTGATCCGCGGGCAGCCGCTCGGACAAAGCACGATACCCGGCGTAGGCGTCCGCGACCACGGTCGCCAGGTCAACCTCCGGCAGCATCCGGTAGTCCAGCGAGTGCACGGTCACGCCGAGGTCCATCGCCAGCCGGCCGCAGAGCCCGCGGTGGGTGCCGGGGCCGCAGAAGAGGAACGCGCCGCCGTGGAGGTAGAGCACGGTCACGCCGGCGAGCGCGTCCGGGCCGACGGAATCGGGGGTCGAGGTCTCGGCCGCGGTGCCGCCGAGCACGGTCCGTTCCACACGCACCCCGGCGGGACCCGTCAGTCGCGAGAACCCGCGCTCGACCGCGGCCAGCCCCCGGATCCCGGCGCCGGTCATGGGCCAGAAGCGGTACACCTGACGGAGCGTCGCCCGCCCGGCCCAGTAGAGCAACCGGGACTGCAGGTCGACCTCACGGTGAGTGGTCACGAAGGGGTGGGTCCGTGTGGTCACGAGCGGGACGATCCTTGCGTTCGTAGGAGAGCGCGCTGCTTCCGGCGACCCTTGGCGGCCATCAGCGGCAGGAGCGCGGACGCCAGGCGGGGGAACGCCGCGCCCACCCGGGCCAGCGCCCCGCGCCGAGCCGGGACGGCCGTGACCGGGCGCGGCGACTCCAGCACCCTGCCCACCGCGCGCACCACGTCCGCCGGCTGCAGGAGGACCCCCGAGAACGACAGCGCCGCCTGCGGGTCCTCGAGTTTGTCGAAGAGCATCGGGGTCCAGATGCCGTCCGGGCAGATGCACGAGATGTCGATATCGTCCACCCCGGCCAGCCGCAGGTCGGCGGCCGTGCTGGAACTGAAGCCCATCACCGCGTGTTTGGACGCCGCGTAGACGGCCTCGCCCGGGACCGCGGAGATCCCCGCCAGCGAGACGATGTTGACGATGTGCCCGCCGCTGCCGGTCGCGCCGGTGCCCGGGATACCAGTACTGCGGCCGCGCATGGCCTCGATCGCGGCGACCGTGCCGTTGATCGTCCCCAGCGCGTTGACGTCCAGCATGAGCCGCCGCTGGTCGTCGGTCTGCTCCCACGCCGGGCCTGTGAGCAGGACGCCGGCGTTGTTGACCCACACGTCCACGCCCCCGGTCTCCGCGACCAGCCGGTCCCGGGCCTCGTCGACCTGCCCGCGATCGCGGACGTCGACAGCGGCCCAGAGCGCGCCCCGCCCGATCTCCGCGGCCGCCGTCCGGGACGACTGTTCGTCCAGATCGGTGATCATGACGCGATATCCGCGGTCGGCCAGCAGGCCCGCGATATCTCGGCCCAGGCCGCGACCGGCCCCGGTCACGAGCGCGCTGCGGGTCCTCGTCGTCGTCGTCTTCACTTCCCGTCCTTCAGGCCGGAGCGGAGTTCGCCGTAGGAGATCCCACCGTGGCAGTACGTCGGCACGACCGGCCAGAAACGCTTCCACGGCGCCAGTTCGGTGGAGGGCAGGATCTGGAGCCAGCGCGGGTCGGCCGGGCACGGGTCGGCGAGGGTCTTCTCCTTGATCATGGAGTCGTACTGGTCCAGCGCGTCCTCGAGGGTGTTGGCGTTGGGGCAGATCTCGCGGCCGTACTCGCGGTGGTAGCGGCGCACGCCCGGGATCTTCGACAGCTCCGGCTGCCAGTTGTCCAGGGAGATGCCGTTCTCGGAGGACACCCACACGCCGTCCGGGGTGTTGATGACCAGCGAGTGGTTGCCGTCCGTGTGGCCGGGCGTCCACAGCAGGGCGATGCCGGGGCCGAGCTCGATGTCACCGTCGAACACGGCGAACCTGTCCCGGTGGACGCCGTCGAGTCCGTCCTCGACGTACCAGGCCCATTGCATGGGGTGCAGGTCCTCCAGGGTGGCCAGTTCGCGGCGGTGCACGAGCAGCTGCGCGTCGCCGAACAGGGCGGTGCGCGGCGTCGGCTCGCCGGCGATCACCTCGCTCGAACCGAGAATCATCCGGGGGTCCTGCACGTGCAGGTGGTCGAACGTGAGGAAGTCCACGTCCTCCGGCCGCAGCCCCACCTTGGCCAGGGCCTCGCCGGGCTCGTTGAAGTACTTGAGGATCGCCTTGCTGGCCAGGCGGCCGCCGGGGACGGCGTCGACCAGCCTCTCCAGACTGGCGTAGAACGGCGCCTTGGCGGAACCGGCGGGGACGGTCGGCTCGAACACCAGGGTGCGGGGCCGACCGTTCCAGTCGTCGTACTGGACCACCACCATGCGGTTGATCATGGTGACCAACGGCAGGCTGGGCACAGACACCGCGTTGTCGAAGGCGTACTTGACCGGGTACGGCGCCCCGGCCACGTCGACTGACCGCACCGCCCGCACCTGCCCCTGCTGCACGAACCGCTTCTTGTACTCGGCGGCCGCCGAGCGCACCGCCCTCAGCCGCTCGCCCCGCGGCCACACGTCGTGGACGCCGTCGAATTCGGGGATCGGCCGCGCGCCGATCTGCTCGAGCATGGGCCCGGACACCTGGTCCGAACGCGGTGGATCTTCGCGCAGCATCGTTCGCTCCTCCTCGCCGATGGGGTGGCCGCCCGGGGGGGCGCCGGTCGTTCCCGCGGTCGACATCAGCATCCGGTGTCCGGCGGCGGGAAACTTGTGTCAGGGCGACAGGTTGGTGGTCCGTCTCAGCTCCCCGGGGGACATACCGAACCACCGGCGCGCCGCGTGGCTGAGCGTGGCCTGCTCGGCGAAACCGACCAGGTCGGCGATCTGGGTGAAGGACAGGTCGCTGGTCGTGATGAACCGGTGCGCGCGATCCCGACGCAGGTCGTCGACGACCCGGCCGTAGGTGGTGTCGACGGCGGCGAGGCGACGTTGCAGCGTCCGCGGGTGGAGCAGGAGCGCCCTGGCCACCTCGGCGAGCGTGGGGACGCGGCCGGGAAGGCGCTCCCCCACGAGGCGGCGCACCTGGTGAGCCACCGAGTCCGACGGGTCGGAGTACGAGCCCGTCAGGTAATCGAGGGCCGCGCGACGGAGATCCTCATCCGCGGAGGCGAACGTGGCATCCAACATCCGACGGTCGACGCACAGCGCGGCCGCGGGCCGGTCGAACTTCACGTCGACGCCGAAGAAGCCCAGATACCGGCCGACCGGCGAGAGTGGTCCGTGCGGCACCTCCACCGACCGCAACCCGGTGGACTGCCCGACCAGATGCACGGCCACCCGGTAGAACACCCCCAGCCCCAACTCAGCGGCCTGCGGCGAGTACGGCGACTCGGTCAGCTCCTTACGGTAGGTCAGGGCATTCACGCCGCGCCGGCCCCACGGGTCGTCGGCGACCTCGATCCTCAGCGCGGGGCTGTGCACGAACATGAACCGAGCCGCGCACTCCAGCGCCTCCGCGGGGGTCTGCGACGATCCGATCGCGCGCGCGATGGGGCCGAGAATCGTCACGTCCTGCCGTTCGGCCAGCCGCAGACCGAGGTCCGGGCAGCGCAGGTGGGCTGCCGCCACATCGAGCATCCGGTCGTGGTCGGTGATCGACAGCAGCCCGTCCTCGTCCGCCAACGTCTCTGGCTCGATGCCGAACCGCGCGAGCAGCCGATCCGGATCCCCGCCGAGTTCGGTGACGAGCTCAGCGAACCCGCGCAGGCTCGCGGCGCGGATCAACGGCTGCATCGACGTCGCCTGTCCTTTCGCGTGCGGAGTGCCGGCGAGAAGCCGCGGCCGGGTACGTCTCCGCGGAGCCACACGTGGTTCGACCATCCTCGCTCCACCTCGCCCCGCCGTCCGGCCCTACCCGCCGCCCCTGACCTCGATCAGCTCCCACTGCCTCACCGGACCGGGGGCGTGGGCGCGGCACATCGTGAAGATCGGCTCCGAGTAGGTCTCCCGCAGCCACACCTCGACCGGACCGCGCGGCCCCTCGAGCGTCACCTCGACGTGCTCGTCTCGTTCGACCACGCGCACCGGGGCGAAGGCGTCGATGCCGTCGTCGGGCACCACCGCGCGGGCATGATGCTGGGCGCTCTGCACGGCCGCCGAATGACTACTGCGTCCACGCAGGTACCGATCGTCGACCCGCCCCTCGGTGTAGCGGGTGACGATGTCGGCCGGATTCTCCGCCTGGTCGACGCGGCCGTAGAAGAGTCCGTGCGGCAGGACGAGCATCGTCGCGGCGAAGCGGTCGCCGCCCAGGTGAGAACACTCCCAGGTCGCCTCCGGATACCGCTCGGCGATCCGCGCCGCGGCGCTGCGCCCCCGCACCGCGCAGCACTGATCGTGCTTGCCGTGCGCGCACACGGCGACCAGCGGCTCCGCTGACGGGGCGCCGGCGGAACCGTCGAGGGGGATCTCGGCGTACCCGACCGGGCCGTCGACCTCGCCCCACCGCAGCGACTCATGCCCGGGCCGGGCGTCGGCGAGCGCCCACCGCCAGCGTTGATCCTCTGTATGACGACGACGACCCGGCCTGCGGATCGCGGCAACCCGGACCTCAGCCTCCTGGGCACGCCCGGCGATCTCGCGACCCAGCTCGGGCGGAAGGAGTGACGGCGAGTCGAGCAACGCCGAATACCCCCACGGGCCGGACAGCTCGACCATCAGCCACCGCAACCCCCGGGAGCCCGACCCGTCCAGGGGATCGCCGCGGCGCAACGACGAGTCACTGCACGGTTCCCAGTCCGCAGGCCTGCTCACAGCGCCACCACCACGCCCTCCCGCAGCAACCGCCGGAGAACCACCAGGCCGTCGTCGGCATCGAGGCCGGGCAGCGAACCGGCACTCACGGGAGCGCCCTCAAGGACAGCGCGCAGGGCGGAAGCGCATACCGCCGGGAACGTCACCAACTTGGTGGGCAGCCTCAACACCACCGTGCCGGGATTGGCGGCGACGGAGTCGGCGTCGGCGTCGGAGTCGGTGCAGTCCACCCGTGCATGGAGCCCCTCGCGCAGCCTCAGCTGAGTGTCGGCGTCGAGGGACGCGACGGCGTCGAGGGTGGCCAGCGGGCGGATCGCGGCGGGGCGCGTGAGGTCGAGGTACTTCTCGGCGAGCGCGTCGCCGGCGAGAGCGCTGAGCTGCTCCTGCTTCTCGGCGATCAACCGGGCCAGTACGTCGAGGACCTCGCGGGCGTGGGGCTCGGCGCTCGCGGCATCGGCCGGGGCGAGCCCGAACGGCAACGACGCCCGCAGCTCCTCCTCCGAGGACAGTGCCTCGATCATCGCTGTGGCGACGTCGTGCCCGGTCAGCGGGGCCACGCCCACCGTCAGGTGGATAGAGGTATCGCCCTGCGCCTCGGCGGAGTGGACCCAGCCGCGCGGCAGGTAGAGGCAGTCCCCCGGCTCGAGCACGGTGTCGATGACCGGCTCGTCCTTCGCCCGTTCGGCGATCGCCTCGCGGTGATCGGTCCACGGCTGGTCCGCGAGCGGATAGTGGTGGACGGGCTCGTGCACCCGCCACCGCTTGGTGCCGGACACCTGGAGCACAAAGACGTCGTGGACGTCGTAGTGCGGATCGAACCCGCGATTCGCGGGCGGGGTGATGTACGCGTTGGTCTGCACCGGGTGGCCGATGTCCGAGGTCATGCCCCGGACGAAGTCGATGATGGGCGGCCAGAACCGGTGCAGTCCCTGCAGCACGAGCGTCGCCCCGGCGGCGTACTGCGTGAGCACGCCGTCGGGGTCGAGCTGATCGGCGATCTGCGCCCCGAACCCCGCGGAGCGGGTGAAGCACGCCCGGTCGACGAGCGTGCCCTCCCGCGCCATGCGCACGAACGGCGTGCGCACCCCGCGTTCGGCGATGATCTCGTCGACCATCGCGGGCGAGAGCAGGTCGGAGTAGTCGCGTGGCAGCTCGGCCGCCCGGGTCAGCAGGGGCCGCTGCCCCCACACCCGAGCCGCGAACTCATCCGAGCCGCACGCGACGCACCGATGAAGCGCCCGCAATTACTGCGTGCCGTCAGCGCCGCCGTCGGCGCCATCCGGGTTCGAACCGCCGTCGGCCAGCCCTTCGCCGGAGTCGGCGGATCCATCAGCGCCACCGTCGTGACCATCCGGGTTCGAGCCGCCGTCAGCGAGGCCTTCGCCCTCACCCTTCATGTGGTGGGCGGAACCGTCGGCCCCGCCGTCGTGACCATCCGGGTTGGAGCCGCCGTCAGCAACTCCCTCGCCTGACGCTGGGGTGGTGGTCATGTCATCGTCGCTAATAGCCATCTGCGATCCTCTCGTCGGTGCAGGCGCTGACCTGCACGGATTCATGCGGTGTCGCCACGTGCCCGGACTGGCCCGGACACGATGGGGCTTGCCGTTCCCACTATGCCACCGGATGGACATGGGGCACGACCGGTCGGAAACCGGCGCCGGCGCGCCCCCGAAACCCGGCCGCGATGAGAACCGGCGGCGCCACTACTACCTCCCGCGGTTCGCCTTGCGGTAGCTGAACACGGAGCCGATGATCCCGGCGACCGCCCCGACCATCCCGCCGACCACAGCTCCCTGTGCCGCACCCCCGAGCAGACCATCCCCCGGTGTCACCGTGACCGAGGGGAAGGGCAGGAGTGGTTGACCCGCGAACACGGTGTAGGTCATCGCGGCGAACGTCAGGGCGATGAGCGCGCACACCGCGACCATGGTGACCAGCGTCGACCTGGCCCCGGCCTCCTCGGCGAGGGCATTGAGGTGGACTCCCCGCCGCCGCGCGTACCACTGGGTCGCCGCCGCGGGCAGGATCGTGAGCACGAGGAGAACTGTCGGCACCAGGATTAGGCCAAACGCCGCGGACACGACGGCCCCTGCGAGCCCCGCGTACAGACCGATAGTGAGACCGAACGAACTCGCCTCCATGAACACGGTGCGCTCCCGCTCGTCCCCGTACGCCGGGCTGTCGAGATTCATCACCCGGTCCGACAACCTGTCGAACACGCTGTTTCGCTGATTCATCGGGACTCCTCTTCCAGAGTGAAAAGCTCTTCGACCGACCGCTCCAGGGCCCGCGCGATACGAATCGCCAGGTACACCGACGGCGAATAATCGCCCCGCTCGACCGCGATGATCGTCTGCCTGCTGACACCCACCGCCTCGGCGAGCTCGGCCTGGGTGACCCGCTGGACCTTGCGGCACTCCCGGACCGGGTTCGATCCGGCCGCATCGGACTCTCGGACTGCCATGACGCAATGTTAATCAGACTTGACTTTTAATGTCAAGAGTAGTTGACCTTGTCGCCGGCGGCGGCTCCCCCGGTTCAGGTGCCGACGTTGTCGTCGTCGTGCCCCTAGCCGGACTTGAGACCCGCGGCCGTCACCCTCGCGCGGCCTGGACCGCAAGTAACACGGACCGGCAGCGGGATGGCGCCCGCATACTGGGTGATCAAGGTCTGCGTGATCGAGGTCTGCGTGATCGGGGTCTGCGTGATCGGGCTCCTCACTGTGTCCACTATCGCCGAGACGGGAAAGAAGGCCCTGCCGACATGATCCCCACGCCGGGTGACGCCGCCGCTCTGCGCGTGGCCGTCGAGCCGACCCGCGACCCCCACCTCGTCGCCGCGGTGGAGGGCGCGGGCGGCTCGGTGTTGTCGCTCGACGAGGCGCGGGTCCTGGTGTGGATCGGCGGCCCCGAGGGGTTCCCGACCCTGCCGGAGCGCGTCGAGTGGGTGGCGCTCAGCACCGCGGGCATCGAGCACTTCGTCGCCGCGGGGGTGCTCGACGACCGCCGGACCTGGACCAACGCGTCCGGTTTCTACGCCCGGGGCGTCGCCGAGCACGCGCTGGCGCTGCTGCTCGCGGGCACCCGGCAGGTCGTCCGGTCAGCCCACACCCGCTGGGCCAAGGACGCCGTCGACCCGGCCGTCCGCACGCTCCGGGGCGCCTCTGTCGCGATCATCGGCGCCGGCGGCATCGGCCGCGAGCTCGTGCCGCTGCTCACCGCCTGCGGGGCGCGGACCCTCGCCGTCACCAGGTCCGGCCGCCCGGTCGAGGGAGCGGCCCTCACCGCTCCGGCCGAGCAGACCGACGAGGTGCTCGCGCAGGCCGACCACGTGGTGCTGGCCGCGCCCGACACCCCGGAGACCCGTCACCTGATCAACGACCGCACCCTCGCGCTGCTGCGCCCGCACTCCTGGATCGTCAACGTGGCCCGCGGGCCCCTCATCGACCAGGCCGCCCTGTACCGCGCGCTCACCGGCGGCCTGATCGGCGGCGCCGCGCTCGACGTGACCGATCCGGAGCCGCCCGCGCCGGACGACCCGCTGTTCGGCCTCGACAACGTGGTGATCACCCCGCACGTCGCCAACCCGGCCGGGCGACTCACCGAGGAGATGGCCGGGCCGCTCGCGGAGAACCTGCGCAGGTTCGTCGACGGCGAGGACCTGCTGTCCGTGGTCGAGTACGGCCGCGGATACTGACGCTCACCACCCCGCGACCCGAGGGGTGCACCCGTCGCACGCCCCGGACGGGAGTCGTCAATCCACCGCACGGCGGATGAACCCGCGCAGACCGACGGCAGCGAAGGCGACCGTCGAGACCGCGAGCCCGAGCGCGATCCACTCCGCCCCCAGATGCGGAGACGAGGTCAGGGCGCCGCGCATCCCCTCCGAGACGTAGGTGAGCGGGTTGAACAGCGTCAGCACCTGGAACCACCGCAGGGAATCGAGCAGCTGCCACGGGTAGAACGTGGCGCCGGTGAAGATCAGCGGCGTCAGGGCCAACGCGAACACCATGTTGATGCGCCGCGCCGGGACCGACGTGCCCAGCACCAGTCCGATCGACGCCCCGGCGAGGCCGCCGACGATCAGGAGCAGCGCGAACACTCCCCAGTTCGCACCGCCGGTCTGCACCCCACCGGGCAGGATCAGAGCCGCTAGCGGCAGGATCAGCAACGCGGCGATCAGGGACCGCCCGGTCGCGAACACCAGCTTCTCCACCCCCACCATCAGCGGGGAGATGGGCGCCAGCAGCCGGTCCTCGATCTCCTTGGTGTACGAGAACTCGATCACCAACGGCAGCGCCACGTTCTGCAGGGCCGTCAGCACGAGCGTCAGTGCGATGATGCCCGGCAACAGCTGCGTCGCGTAGGACTCGTCCACCGCACCGATCTCCGGCAGGACCAGGCCAAAGACGAAGAGGAATGCCAACGGTTGCATGAGCGACTGCGCGAGGAAGCCCCCGAGCTCGTGACGGAGGGTGTTCCAGATGTCGCGCTGCAGCAGGCCCAGGAAGGCGCGGACACCGGTCGCGCGCGCCAGCATCGGGTCAGTGTCTCTCGCCGGGTCACTGTCTCTCGTCACGACACTCATCGCAGCTCCCGCCCGGTCAGGTGTACGAACACGTCTTCCAGACTGCCCTCGAGCCGGCGCACGTCCCGGACCACGGCTCCCCGTTGCTCGGCGACCGCGATCGCCTCGCCCAGGCGGCTGTCGCCGTAGCACCGGACCCGCCACCGCCCCTGCTCGAGCTCGGCGGACTCCGTCTCCCCGAGCTCTGCCAGCAGCGGAGCGGGATCGTCGTGGGCGTCCAACACCAGCTCGATGCCGCGACCACCAGGCAACAGATCCCGCAGACCGGCCGGGGTGTCCAGCGCGATCCGCTCACCGTGGTCGACGATCGCGATCCGCTCGCACAGCCGATCCGCCTCCGCCATGTCGTGCGTGGTCAGCATGATCGTGGTGCCGGATCGGTGGAGGTCGGTCACCCGGTCCCAGAGGAACAACCGCGACTGCGGATCCAGCCCCGTGGTCGGTTCGTCGAGGAAGAGGAGCGGCGGACGGTGCATGAGCGCCCGCGCGATGAGCAGGCGCTGCGCCATACCGCCGGAGAAGTTCTCCACCTGCTCGTCGGCGCGGTCCGCCAACCCGAACTGCTCCAACAGCTCGCGCGAACGCCGCCGCCTGTCCTTCAGTCGCATGCCGTAGTAGGCGCCGTGGAACGTCAGATTCTCCAGCGCCGTCAGTGATCGGTCCAGGTTGCTCTGCTGCGGCATCACCGCGATCCGCCGCTTGACCGCCTGCGGTCCGGCCACCACGTCGATGCCGTCGATCCGCGCGGTGCCGGAGGTCGGCCTCACCCGGGTGGTGAGAATGCCGAGCGTCGTGGTCTTGCCGGCGCCGTTGGGCCCGAGCAGTCCGAAGAGTTCGCCGCGACCGACCGTGAAGTCGATGCCCCTGAGCGCGACCGGGCCCCGGCGGCCGTACTGTTTGCGCAGCTCGCGGACCTCGACCATCGGATCGTCGACGCGCTCTGCCGTCCGGGTGTCGCCGCCCGCCTCCGTCCGGCCGTCGCGGCGCCCGGCGTCGTCGTTCCCGCCCACACAGTCCTCCGATCGCCGAGCAACGTGTAGCGCTCGTGACCCGACGCGGCTTCCCCGATCCCGAAGCCCGTCAGCGAATCGCTGTTGACGTGACAAGCGTAGGTCGTCGTGCCCCTTCGCCGCAGAGACCGATCGGCTCGAGCGCCAACCGGAGCCGCCGCCCGGTGTGCTCGACCGGGTGGCGGCGCTGCCGTGTGCTGGTGCGGACCTCGTCGTCGTCGTTCTCCCCGCCCCTCGGCGGTCCCGCCGCGCGGCGACCCCGCCCCTCAACGACCCCGCCCCTCAACGCCAAGAGCGTTCCGCACACATCGCCCGAGAGGCGGGTGTACGGAACGCTCTTGCCGATGCGGACGTGGGCCGCGCGGCGGGCGTGGGAACCGCAGCGGACGTCGGTCCCGCCGCGGGCGCGTTACTTGACCAGCAGCTCCGCGATCTGGATCGTGTTGAGCGCGGCGCCCTTGCGCAGGGGTGATGTCCCGCTCGAACTCGGCGTTGATGCTCAGCGTGTGGCCGGTGAACACGGGCACGCGCACGCAGGTGCCGGCGACGCGCAGCTCCGGCAGGCCGAGGATCTTGCGCGACTCGTTGCGCAGCTTCTGCTCCTCGTCGGTCTCCTCGGACCCGTCGTCGATACTCCGTCTTCGCCCACTCTGACCCGCCACAACCCTCTCCCGCTTCCACGTTAGTTTTCGGTCCATGTACCCCTCTCGGTACGCCCACGCGACGAGACTCGCCCCGGATTTCACCGGCAACCACATCCCCGTCGCAAGCAGGTCATCTACGACCCGCTCTGCATCGCCACGATCGATATCGTCGAGGACGTGAAGTGCCTCGGTGGCGATCCACATCGAGTCCCGGGCCTCGACCATGCGCTCGACCGCCTGGCTGAGCGCCTCACGTTCGTCGATAATCGCGGTGCAGCTGTGCGCTTGCGCATATGCGATCACCGCGGCCTCACCGGCGTGCTCAGCAGCTGTCTCGGCTCCCATGTCGGACTGGATCGCCAGCTGCACTGCTCCCTCGTCGGAATCGAGGACGACGAGTTCGGTCCACTCACACTCCGCGATTGCCGGAATCCCGGAGTAGCGCTCGCGCGCCAACTCAACCTCGGCGTTCACCGCGTCCGGTATCAATATCACTCGCCCGCTGGGCGAGAGCCTTCGCAGTATCTCGCCGTGGCCTGCACGATGCCAGTGGGTGAACACACTCGTGTCCATGACCCATCGTTCAGGCATCTCCGTCGATCACCTCGAAGGGTGACTCGTCTCGTGGACGCAGCTCTGCGTCGCTGATTGATCCGCGCAGCATCTGCAGCGCTCGCTTACGTGTGAGTTTGGCATCTTCGTACCCGCGCACCACAGCGGCTGCAAATTGCGGGGACAGCCGCGGAGCGACGAGGTCGTCAGCGGGTAGCGGGACACCCACCGCCACAAAGTCCCCAGCAAATGGGACTTCCCGCGCGAGCGCCACACGCTCGCGCTCTTCGATCAGACCCACGTTCTTGAGCTGGTTGACCGTAGCCGTCCACGAGACCCGGTACTTGCCGGCGATGCGGATGGCGCGGCGGCGTGGGCTCTCCGTCGGGTAGTCACTCCACAACTTCGCCGCTCCCTCGCGGGGGATCAGGAAGTGAATAGCAACCGACTTGACCATCGTCTCGGAATCGGAGCTGTGTGCGTCATAGGCGTCGCCTACCAGCCAGTGCGCTAGTTCATGGGCGACCGTGACTCGCTTGCGCCCCTGCGGCTGCTCAGAATTGATCACCGCAGCGGCCACCGCCGTGTCGCTGTCCCCGTCGACGGTCACACAGGCACCATCCGCCGACTCACCGTAGTTACCCACGAACACGTACATCCCGAGCCGCTCGCAGACCGAGAGAATATCGGGGATGGGCTCGTTGTCCAGCCCGGCCCGTCTGCGCGCCTCGTGGGCAACCCGCTCCGCGTCCTCATGACGGTCGGGCACCGCCGATTCGGGTCGGCGCACAGTCGAGATCAGTTCTTTGTGCATCAGCGATCGCATGTCGTCAGCTAGCAACTCGATTGCCTCGTCCATGCGCTCTGTGACTTCCGGGTCGAATCCGGCGTCGGTGCGGCGGCTGATCACCGCAGGCACTTCGTCCATCACGAACCACTGCAATGGCTTGTCGAGCGTCGCGGCGATGGCGAACATTTCCGTCGCCGAGACGCGTCGGGTTCCCGATTCCACCTTGCTGACCGAAGTGTGATCGAGCTGGCCCAACACTTCCGCAAGCTGCCGCTGCGACATGCCGGCAGCTACTCGCGCCTCCGCGATACGCCTACCGAGTGCCTTCGCGTCCATGCTTGCGATTCTGGCACATCAAGCAGCTTGCGTGTAGCGGCCACTCAGTGTGGAGTTCCGCGGCTCCCCCGCTCGCGACCGGCGCCGCCGCCCAATCAGCGTGACCGGGCGACGGCTCTCGTCAAGGGCTGCTGCGGAGCTCGTCATCGTCGTCCTACCGAACGGCTCCCCCCCTCGGCTGACTACGTGACCAGCACCGGCGTTACTTGACCAGCAGCTCCGCGATCTGGATCGTGTTGAGCGCGGCGCCCTTGCGCAGGTTGTCGCCCGCCACCATGAGGTTCAGGCCCCTGTTGCCCTCGATCGACTGGTCCTGTCGGATGCGGCCCACCAGCGATTCGTCGATGCCCGCGGCGTCCAGCGGGGTCGGCACGTCCACGACCTTCACGCCGGCCGCCGAGGACAGCAGCTCGCGCGCCTGCTCCGGGGTGATGTCCCGCTCGAACTCGGCGTTGATGCTCAGCGTGTGGCCGGTGAACACGGGTACGCGCACGCAGGTGCCGGCGACGCGCAGCTCCGGCAGCCCGAGGATCTTGCGCGACTCGTTGCGCAGCTTCTGCTCCTCGTCGGTCTCCCCGGACCCGTCGTCGACCAGCGCGCCCGCCATCGGCAGCACGTTGAACGCGATCGGCGCCACGTACGGCCCCGTGTCGTCCACCTTGAGCGCCGCGCCGTCGTGCACCAACTCGTGGCCGACGCCGACGTTCCCGGTCACCTGCTCCTCGAGGGTCCGCACGCCCTGCAACCCCGACCCGGACACGGCCTGGTACGTGGAGACGACGAGGCGCGTGAGCCCCGCGGCGTCGTGCAGCACCTTGAGCACCGGCATCGCGGCCATGGTGGTGCAGTTGGGGTTGGCGATGATGCCCTTGGGCGGGTTCTGCGCGGCCTCGGGGTTGACCTCGGAGACGATCAGCGGGACGTCGGGGTCCTTGCGCCAGGCGCTGGAATTGTCGACGACGACGGCGCCAGCCGCGGCGAACCGAGGGGCCTGCTCCTTGGACATCGTGCCGCCCGCGGAGAACAGGGCGATGTCGATGCCCTTGAGCTCCTCGTCGGTGGTGTCGGCCGTGTCCTCCACGACGATCTCCTCGCCGCGGAACGGCAGCGTGGTGCCCGCCGACCGGGCGGAGGCGAAGAACCGCACCTTGTCAGCCGGGAAGTCCCGCTCCTCCAGCAGGGCGCGCATCACGCGCCCCACCTGGCCCGTGGCTCCGACTACGGCGACAGTGGTCATCGTTGAGGTCAACTCCTGAAAGGTTCTGTCCCGGCCCGCCGCGGACGGGTTCTCCGCCCTGCGCTCGACCGACCGGTGTGGGGACCCAGTCTACCGAGGCCGGTGGCGATGGACAGCGGCCCGCGTCACAGTGCGGGGAGCGGCCGACCTCGCCATCGCCGACCAACGAGAAGTCTGTTCGGCTCACGTCGGCCGAGAGGGAGGTGTGCGAAACGTCCTTTTCGATGGGCTGGCGGGCCCGATGGGCTGGCGGGCCCCATGGGCTGGCGGGCCCGATGCTCCACATGGCCGCCCGTCTCCACAGACGATGCCGAAATCGCGGGATGGACGAGGGATGCCACGCTCGTCGTCGTCGACGCTTGCCCCATGCGCCCCGACCCGTCTCCCCGCCGCACCCGCGACCTCGTCCCCGAACGCGGGCGGCGCCTGCACTCCAGCGGCCTCGTCCCGCACCACCGAGGCCTGTGGGTCCCGCGCACCGCCGACCGCGACCACCCGCTCACCCGGATCACGGCGATCACCGCGCTGTACCCCGGCGCGATCGCGACCGGCTGGCTGGCCGCCGACGCACACGGCCACCCGTTCCCGCCGCGGGACTACCCCGACGAGTTCGCCGCCGGCTCGACGCGGGTACGTCGGCCCGGCATGATCGGCCGCCAGTACACGATCCCACGGGAACACGTGTGCCACCTGACCGGAACCGCGGGTGCCGGCCTGGCCGCGAGCCCCGCATGGGCGCTGTTCGACATCGCGCGGCGCGGTGACCTGACGGACGCCGTCTGTGCATTGGATGCGGGCCCGTCCATCGGCGTCGACCCGGAGCGCGACGTCCGGCCACTCTCGATGGACCCCCGACGGATCCCCGGCAAACGACAGGTCCTGGCCGCACTCGACCTCTGCGACACCGGAGCCGCGTCGCCGTGGGAGACCCGGACCCGACTGTTCCTACTCCGACACGGGCTCACGAGGTTCGAGACGCAGGTGCCCGCACCCGGCCTCCCGTATGTCCTCGACCTCGCGCGTCGTGACCTCAAGGTCGGCGTCGAGTACGACGGCGAGTACCACCGCACACCGGCGCAGCACGCCAAGGACCTCACCCGCTGGAACCGCCTGCGCCGCGCGGGATGGCTGGTCTACCCCCTCACCACCACGATGGTCACCCGGGATGAACACGCCACCGCCGCCGACATACGGGCTGGCGTCCGCGAGCGCGGCGGCTGACGGCAGTGCGCCAGCCGGCGGGCGGGCACCGACCGACGGACGGCAGTGCGCCGACGAAAAGACAGTTCCGCACACGCGCTCTCGGGCGATGTGTGCGGAACTGTCTTCTCGAGGTGGGGGGACGCAGGGGCTCAGGTCAGCGGCCGGTGCCGGCGTAGACCTGGGCCTCCTCCTCGCCGCCCAGCTCGAACGCGGCGTGCAGGGCGCGGACGCTCTCGGGGAGCTCGTCCTCGCGGACCAGCGCCGAGATGCGGATCTCCGAGGTGGAGATGAGCTCGATGTTGACCCCGGCCTCGGACAGCGACTCGCAGAACGTCGCGGTGACGCCCGGATGCGACTTCATGCCGGCGCCGACCAGGGAGACCTTGCCGACGTTGTCGTCGTAGAGCACCTGGTCGATCCCGAGGTCGTCCTTGGCCTGCGAGAGCACCTCGACGGCCCTGGCCCCGACCTCACGCGGGCAGGTGAAGGTGATGTCGGTCTTGCCCTCCGCCTTGGAGACGTTCTGCAGGACCATGTCGATGTTGATCTCGGCGTCGGCCACCACGCGGAAGATCTTGGCGGCGTACCCCGGCTGGTCCGGGATTCCGACGACCGTGATCTTGGCCTCCGAGGCGTCGTGAGCGACTCCGGTCAGGACTGCGTCTTCCACGGGGATGTCCTCCACTTTTCCGGCCACGAGCGTGCCTGGGTTGGTCGAATACGACGAGCGCACGCGCAGGGGCACGTGGTACCGGCGGGCGAACTCGACGCTCCGCAGGTTGAGGATCTTCGAACCGACGGCCGCCATCTCCAGCATCTCCTCGTACGAGATGGTGTCGAGCTTGCGGGCGTCGGGGACGATCCGGGGGTCGGCGGTGTAGATGCCGTCGACGTCCGAGTAGATCTCGCAGACGTCGGCGCCCAACGCGGACGCCATGGCCACCGCGGTGGTGTCCGAACCGCCACGACCCAGGGTCGTGACGTCGCGGGTCTCCCGGGACACACCCTGGAACCCGGCGACCAGAGCGATCTTGCCCTGGTCCAGGGCGTCGCGGACCCGCCCCGGTGTGATGTCGATGATCCGGCTGTCGCCGTGCTTGGTGGTGGTGATGATCCCGGCCTGCGAGCCGGTGAACGAGTACGCCTCCATCCCGAACGAACTGATGGCCATGGCCAGCAGGGCGTTGGAGATCCTCTCGCCCGAGGTCAGCAGCATGTCCATCTCGCGCTGCGGGGGCGCCGGGCAGACCTGGTCCGCCAGGTCCAACAACTCGTCGGTCGTGTCCCCCATCGCGGAGGCGACGACGACGACGTCGTTGCCCGCCTTCCTGGTCTCGACGATCCGTTCGGCCACCCGACGGATACGTTCTGCGGACTCCACGGAGGAGCCGCCGTACTTCTGCACTACGAGTGCCACGCGGTCACACCCTTCCGGTGTTGATCGGCTTAACGCAGCCCTACATTACGGGAGGTGTTTACTCATCATCGATGACTGAAACTTGGGTGGCCGTCCTCCTGGCCCTCGCCTCCGCCCTCAGCCAGGCCTTCGGCACCGTGATGCGGCACCGCACGAAGGACCGCGCCGGGGGTCGGCTCGAGGGCCGCTTCGGCGTTCTCGCCAGCAGGTACTGGTGGTCGGGCATGGCGATCAGCCTGGCCGGATTCGCCTTCCAGGGTGGGGCGCTGGCATTCGGCTCGCTCATCCTCGTGCAGACCATCACCGTCCTCTCACTGACCTTCGCGCTCCCCCTCGGAGCGTGGGTGACCGGCCGGCGGGTGACCAAGACCGAACTGTTCTGGGGATACGTCCTGGCGGGATGCGTGGTCGTCCTGGTGATCTACGGGCGACCGACGGGAGGAGACGCGCACCCGCCCTGGTACGAGTGGGCGCTCGCGTGCGCGGCCGGGCTCGCCGTCATCGCCGTGCTGCTGCGCCTGTCCCGGAACCGACGCCGCAACGGTAACCGCGCGCTGCTCCTGGGTGTCGCCGGCGGTCTCGCGTTCGCCTACGTCGCGCTGCTCACCAAGGGTGTGGCCGACCGGTGGTACTCGGGCGGGTTGCTCGAGGTGTTCACCACGGGTGAGGTGTACGGACTGGTGGCGGCGGCGGTGATCGCGCTGACGCTGCAGCAGATGTCGTTCTCCGCGGGGGCCGTGCACCAGGCGGTGCCCGCCTCCACCGTCACCACGCCCGTCGTCGCGCTGGGACTGGGCGTGGTGGTCCTGGGCGAGTGGTTCACCGTCGACGGCCCCGAGCTGGCGATCCTCGCCGCGACCCTCGTCCTGATGGTGGTGGCGACCGTGCGCTTGGCCAACAAGGAGGTCGACCAGGAGACGCAGTCGGTCCCGGGCAACGCGGGGGCAGTGGGCCACGGGTGACGCCGGCGCAGTCGGTCCCGGGGTAACGCGGGCGGGGTGGGCCGCGATTCCAGAGCCATGAGGACCTACCCCGAGCGGCAGCGCACGTCGATCCCATCACTTACGCTGAGCCTCATGCGCCTCACCCGCCCCAGCGGCACCTCGAGCAACAGCCGCGCCGCACAGGGCGGCCGCGATTCCCGCCGTGATTCCCGCCGCGATTCCCGCCGTGACTGCCGCAGTGAGACCCACCGGGGGTCACGCCGCACGTCCCGCCTGGTGGCGACGACGCTCGCCTCGGTCGCCGCGGTCATCGCCCCGCTCGCCGTCTCCGCCCCCACCGCCGGGGCCGTGGTCAACGGCACTCCCTCCGGGCCGGCGCCCTGGGCCGTCCAGATCACCACGTTCAGCGGGATCCCCGGCACCCCGTGCTCCGGAGTGGTGGTGGCCCCGTACTGGGTGGCGACGGCCAGGCACTGCGGCCCCGCCAACCCGAACGCGTACACCCTGGGATTCGGCAACGGGGCGACCGTCCCGGGCGGGTTCGCCGAGACCGCCTCGCTCGCCACCCCCCAGATCGTCGGGGCGTTCGGATCCCTCGAGACCGGCAGCATCGGGCGGCACACCCCCGTCGCCGCCTACCACGCGCCCGCCGGGGACGTCATGCTGCTCAAGCTGGCGCATCCGGCGCCGTCCCCGTCCGTCAAGCGCGCGGGCAGGGACCCCGTGGCCGGCGACGTGCTGCGGTTCCACGGCTTCGGCGCCACCTCGCCCGGCGGTCAGCGCGCCGCGGAGCTGCGCACCGGACTCACCCGCCTCGAGCGGATGGAGCCGCGGGGCGGATCCCGCATCGGCCGGTCCCACACCATCCAGGGCGGATACGGGGCCGGGGACTCCGGCGGGCCCGTCTTCCACGGCGACCTGCTGGTGGGCATCCATTCCGGTTCCGACCACGCACGACGCCAGCCCGACGGCACCAATCCGGCCTGGTACGAGTCGGTCCCGTTCCAGAACGGTTGGATCGACTGGATGATCGCCAACCGTTGACGACGAGGTACCGGTCGCACCCGGCCGTCACTCACGTGCACCGGACCGCCCGCGTATTTGTCACACTGAACAGATGACCTCGCCGGAGCAACCGGAGCTCGTGATCCGTCGCGCCTCGCGCGGCGACCTCGACCTGGTGCTGACCGCCGACGACCTGTTCAGCTACCCGCCCACCGCGGAGTGGACCCGGGACTTCCTCGACAACGGATCCAACCTGCTGTTGCTGGCGCTGCAGGACGAGGTCCCGGTGGGCATGTTGGTGGCGGTGGAGACCGGTTACCTGGGCGCCAGCCCGGACCTGTTCGTCTACGGGATCCGGGTGAGCGAACCGCTGCGTGGCCGCGGGATCGCCCATCAACTGGTGGACAAGGCGCTCGGTATCGCCGAGGAGGCCGGCTGTCGCAGACTGTGGGGGTCGATGCACCACGACCAGGAGCTGGGCGCCGACTCCCCGCTCTCCCCGCCGGAAGCGACCACGGGGTCCACAACCTTCGTCATCCCGATTCCGTGAGACCCTGCGGAACCGTGTATCGTGACCCCCATGCAGCGCGTGCTCCTTCTTGGGTGCCGCGGCGGGGCCCGCTGAGGCGGACCGGCTCCCCGTCGCGGGATCTCGTCGCGCCGGTCCGATCCCCACAGATCGAATCCACGGAAGTAGAGCCCCGCAATGAATCCCGCTGACGCATTCGTCTCGTCGTCGTCGACCATCACTCCCCCCTCCAAGCCCGGACGCCCCGACCAACCGTCGTGGAACCGACAGAAGGGCTCCTCGATGCCGGCCCACCGGTACCGGCCCTTCGCGGAGGAGGTCGAGGACGTCTCGCTGCCCGACCGCACCTGGCCGGACAAGGTCATCACCCACGCGCCCCAGTGGTGCGCCGTGGACCTGCGTGACGGCAACCAGGCGCTGATCGACCCCATGAGCCCGGCCCGCAAGCGCCGGATGTTCGAACTGCTGGTCCGCATGGGCTACAAGGAGATCGAGGTCGGGTTCCCGTCTGCCTCGCAGACCGACTACGACTTCGTCCGCGAGATCATCGAGGACGAGGCGATCCCCTCCGACGTCACCATCCAGGTGCTGGTGCAGTGCCGGGAGGACCTGATCCGCCGCACGTTCGAGGCGTGCGAAGGCGCGTCCAACGTGATCGTGCACTTCTACAACTCGACCTCGATCCTGCAGCGCAAGGTCGTGTTCCGTAAGGACCGCGACGCGATCAAGAAGATCGCCACCGACGCCGCCGAGCTGGTGACCGCCATCGCGAAGGACTACCCGGACACCAACTGGCGCTGGGAGTACTCCCCCGAGTCGTTCACCGGCACCGAGCTCGCGTTCTCCAAGGAGGTCTGCGACGCCGTCACCGAGGTCGTGGGCGCCACTCCGGAGAACCCGATCATCCTCAACCTGCCCGCGACGGTCGAGATGGCCACGCCCAACGTGTACGCCGACCAGATCGAGTGGATGCACCGCAATCTGGCGCGCCGCGACTCCACGATCCTGTCGCTGCACCCGCACAACGACCGTGGCACCGGCGTGGCCGCCGCCGAGCTGGCCTTCCAGGCCGGCGCCGACCGCATCGAGGGCTGCCTGTTCGGCAACGGCGAGCGCACCGGCAACGTCTGCCTGGTGACGCTGGGCATGAACCTGCTCACCCGCGGCGTCGACCCGCAGATCAACTTCTCGGACATGGACGAGATCCGCCGCACCGTCGAGTACGCCAACCAGCTGCGCGTACCCGAGCGTCACCCCTACGGCGGCGACCTGGTCTTCACCGCCTTCTCGGGCTCGCACCAGGACGCGATCAACAAGGGCTTCGACGCTCTGCAGGTCGAGGCCGACGCGCGCGGCGAGGACATCACCGACATCACGTGGGAGGTCCCCTACCTGCCCGTGGACCCCAAGGACGAGGGCCGCACCTACGAGGCCGTGATCCGCGTGAACTCGCAGTCCGGCAAGGGCGGCGTGGCCTACATCATGAAGAGCGACTACGGCCTGCAGCTGCCGCGGCGCCTGCAGATGGAGTTCTCCGGGCTGGTGCAGAGCGTCACCGACTCCGAGGGCGGCGAGGTCACGCCCAAGCAGATGTGGGACATCTTCTCGCTGGAGTACCTGGACCGCGTCTCACCCATGGAGCGCATGTCGCAGCACCTCGTTCCCGCCGAGACCGACGACGGCGTGGACTCGATCGACGCCGTGGTCAAGTGGAAGGGCGAGACCAAGGAGCTGACCGGGTCCGGTAACGGCCCCCTGGCGGCGTTCGTCGCCGCGCTCAACGAGATGTTCGACGACGAGGTGCGCATCCTCGACTACTCGGAGCACGCCATGACCGCCGGCGACGACGCCACCGCGGCGGCGTACGTCGAGGTGCAGTTCGGTAACCGGGTGTTCTGGGGAGTCGGCCGTGCCGGTTCCATCACCACCGCGACGCTGCGCGCCGTGGTCTCGGCCGTGAACCGCGCGTACGCCGACGAGGCCGTGGGCTCCGACGAGCCCGTGGGCAGCACCGTGGGCGCCCGGACCTGGGCCCCCTGACACCTGGGGCTGGTCCTGGGGGGCTGGCCCCGGGGGGCTGGTCCCAGGAGTTGGTCCCAACGAGAAGAGCGTTCCGCACACATCGCCCGAGAGCCGGGTGTGCGGAACGCTCTTCTCGTTGGGCGAGGCGGCCTGTCGATGCGTGGGCTCGGCGGCCGAGTGGGCGCGTGGTCTGGCGTCGGGCCCGCAAAGACCAGCCCTTGAAGGCTCCAGAGGCGCCTCCTGAACCTCACTCGTCACATGTATCACTCCGGTAACAAAGGTCTCGATTTGGTTACGTCGAGCGCGTAATGTGGCGGTCGATCGCGCCGATATGCCAGGCGTCAGTTTCTGCAGTACAAGTCTGGAGTGCACCCTTATGCCCGTTTCACGCCGTGGGTTTCTCACCGCCGCGTCAGTCGGGGTGGGCGTCGCAGTCGCCTCCTCCGTCCGTGGCCCCCTCGCCGGGGCCAACCCGTTCGACACCGGTTCCCTCGGCATGGCCCAGGACCTGCTCAAGTCGGTCCCGACCGGCAGCGGGATGATCCAGCCGAACGGCCCGCTCGGCTACGTGGGGGTGACCTTCCCCAGCGCCGAGGAGATCGCCGGCCGGATCCGGTTCGCGTTCCCCGACGGCTCGGTGGGCGACTGGCTCCCGCTCGAGGCGATGGACTCCGCCCCGGACAGCGGCAGCACTCCCGCGTCCGATCTCGTCGCCGCGCCGCTGGGATCCGTGGGCTACGAGGTCGACGCCCCCGCGGGCGCCCGTGCCACCGCGTTCGACGACGGCCGGGCCGCACCGCGCAACTACAGCCTGGGGAGCGTCGGAACGCTCGGCCTGCCGATCATCCCGCGGGCGGCATGGGGCCCCGGTGACGTCTCGGGGAACCGCTGGGCACCGCAGTTCCACCCGGCGCAGGCGATCACGATCCACCACACGGCCTCGCCCGTGGGACCGGACCGCGCCGCGAGTGTGCGCGCGATCTACAACTACCACGCCAACACGCTGGGCTGGGGCGACGTCGGGTACCACCTGCTCATCGACCCGGAGGGCCGGATCTACCAGGGCCGCGGCGGAACCGTCGGCGGGACCCCGGTCTTCCAGGTGCCTCCGGTCGCCGGCATCGCTCCCCCGGTGGTCACCGCGGGCCACACGGGCGGCGTCAACAACGGCAATATCGGGATCTGCGTGCTGGGCGACTTCACCGGAGCGCCGCCGACCCCCGCTGCCGTGGGCGCGACCATCGACTGCGTTCGTGCCCTCTGTTCGGCCACGGGCATCAACCCGCGCGGCGGCATCACCTACCGCAACCCGCAGGGCGGTGCCACGCGCAACATGCCGGCCGTCTCGGGCCACCGCGACTGGGGCGGGACCGCCTGCCCGGGCAACTCGTTCTACCCGCAGATGCAGTTCATCCGCGACACCGCCGCGCGCGGCTGGTCCCCGAACGCGATCTCCTCGGCCGCCTTCGGCTCCTGAGCGTCGTCTGACGGACCCACCTCTCCCATCGAAAAGAGCGTTCCGCACACCTGCCTCTCGGCGGATGTGTGCGGAACGCTCTTCTCGTGCGGCGGCCGGGCTCGGTGCAGCGGCCGGGCTCGGTGCAGCGGCCGGACCTCAGTCGCGGGCGCGCGTGGGGAGCACCATGCCCAGCACCCAGTTGACCAGGCCGATCACGATCGCCCCGAAGAACGCCGCCCAGAACCCGCTCACCAGGTACTCGGCACCGAACAGCTGGAACGTGGTGGTGACCCAGCTGGTGAGCATGAGCATCAGCGCGTTGATCACCAGCAGGAACAGCCCCAGCGTGAGGATGGTCAGCGGCAGCGACAGCAGCTGCACGATCGGCTTGATCACCGCGTTGATCAGCGTGAACACCACGGCCACGATGAGCAGCGCCGCGATGGTCGGCACGCTCACCTCATTATCGATGGCGCCGGCGTCCATGTCGGCGACACCGGCGGTCTCGTACAGGGAGATCCCCGGCACGATCAGAGTCGCCACCCACAGGGCGACGGCGTTGACGATCAGGCCCAGTATCAGCGCCATGTCCGGTCAGCTCCCCACATAGGAATCGGCCACATCGAGTGCGCGGTCGAAGATATCGAGCCCCGCGTTCGCCTCGTCGGCCGTGATGATGCAGGGCGGAACGATGTGGAATCGGTTGTAGTTCATGAACAACAGCACGCCGTCGGACTTGGCGGCGGCGAAGGTCCTGGCCATGGCCTCCGATGTCCCACCGTAGGGGGCGAGGGGCTCGCGTGTCTCGCGGTCGGCCACCATCTCCACGGCCCAGAACACTCCCAGGCCGCGGACCTCGCCGATCGACGGGTGCGTCCGTGCGAGCTCGCGCAGGCGCGGGCCGATCACGTCCTCGCCGATCGTGCGGGCGTTCTCGACGATCTTCTCGTCACGCATCAGGTTGATCGTGGCCACCACGGAGGCGCAGGCCAGCGGGTGCCCGGCGTAGGTCAGGCCACCGGTGTAGGGGGTGGTCTCGAAGGAGGCGGCGATCCGGTCGTGCAGGATCACCCCGCCCAAGGGGACGTAACCGGAGTTGGAGCCCTTGGCGAAGGTGATGAGGTCGGGGGCCCAGTCGTCGTCTCCGGACCGGAAGTTGTCCAGGGCCAGCCAGGCGCCGGTGCGCCCGAAGCCGGACATGACCTCGTCACAGATCATGACGATCCCGTACTTGTCGCAGATCTCCCGCACACCGCGCAGGTAGTCGGCCGGCGGCACCATGATCCCGACCGTGCCGGGCACCGACTCGATGATCAGGGCCGCGAAGTGGTCCGGACCCTCCAGCGCGATGAGCGAGTCCAGGTGCTCGAGCGCGCGGTCGCACTCCTGCTTCTCGTTCTCCGCGTAAAACTGCGACCGGTACAGGTAGGGCGCGTGGAAGTGCACGGCGCCGGTGTTGCCGTGGTCGTTGGCCCAGCGGCGGGCATCACCGGTGAGGTTCATCGAGGTGGTGGTGGCGCCGTGGTAGCTGCGGAACGCCGAGAGGGTCTTGTGCCGGCCGGTGTGGCGGCGCGCCATGCGGACGGCGTGCTCGACGGCCTCGGTGCCGGCGTTGGTGAAGAACACGCGGTTCATGCCGGCGGGTGCGACCTCGGCGACCAGCCGGGCGGCCTCGGCGCGGGCGGCGTTGGCGTGCGCGGGGTTGATGGTGCACAGCTCGGCGGCCTGGTCCTGGATGGCCTTGACCACCACGGGGTGCTGGTGGCCGATGTTGGTGTTGACCAGCTGGGAGGTGAAGTCGAGCAGGCGGTTGCCGTCGCCGTCGGTGAGGTGGCAGCCCTCTGCGGCGGTGACGACCATCGGGTCGCTGGCGCCCCAGGCGGACCACGGGGTCAGGACGTGGGCCCGCTCCTTCTCGTAGACCTCGCGGGCGGCGGCGTTCTGGGGTGCGGGCACGGGACGGTACTCCTGTTGTCGACGACGTGGGCCGCAGCCCATCATGTCAGTTCCGCGACGCCCACTCGGACCAGCGCCCCACGATGCGGAACACGTGCGTCAGGAGGCGCGTGTCAGAAGAGCGCCTCCTGCGCGCTGTCCACCGCCTGGGCGCCCGCGACGGGCCGCCCGGGCGCCACGTCGGCGAGCATCTCGGAGAACCGGGCGAACGGGACCAGTTCGAGCCCCTTCTTGCGGGCGAACGCCGCGCGGCCCCGGACAGCGCCGGGGGCGTCGCACACGGCCAGCGAGGTGCGGGAGGAGATGCGGTCGGCCAGGTAGAGACCCGAGTCGACGACGAGGCCGGCGATCTCCTCCGGGTCGCGGTCCACGTCCTGCGTGAAGACCACCTCCATGCCCTGCACCAGCCCGCCGCCGCGCTTCAGCCGCCCGGCCGGCCGCCAGAGCCTGGGTGCCGCAAGAGCCTCGGCCCACACGCGGGAGACCAGGAAGCCGGTCTCCGGGTCCGCCAGCATCCCGTCGAGCTCGCGCACCGAGGGCTGCACGTCCTTGGCCGCGGCCACCTGCAGCATCCCTGCGAACACCCCGGCCAGGACCAGCGCGTCATCGTGGGCGTCGTGCGCGGCCCGTTGCTCCACCCCGAAGTGCGCGGCGAGCGTGACCAGCTTGAGGTCGGCGGTGGACAGGTGCAGCCGGCCCGCGAAGTCCAGCGTGCACAGGAACCGCTCCAGCGGCGGCTCGAGTCCGGCCCGTCGCGCCTCGGAGGACAGGAAGGACGCGTCGAACGTGGCGTTGTGGGCCACCACGGTGCGGCCGTCGAGCACCCGGGCCAGGTCCGCGGCCACGTCGGCGTAGCGCGGTTTGCCCGCGAGCAGGGCCGGGGTGAGTCCGTGCACGTGGACCGGCCCCGGGTCGACCCCCGGGTTCAGCAGGGTCGCGAACTCCTCGACCACCTCGCCGTCGTCGTCGATCACCACCGCCGCCACCGACAGCACCCGGTCGACCGACGGCCTCATCCCGGACGTCTCGACGTCCACCACCACCCAGCCGCTCATGTCACCCCGTCTCCCGTGCCGTCAGTGCCGACCACGTCCGCCCGTGCCGCCTATGTTGGCAGACCGCCCCGACATCTCCGGCGTCCGAGCCGCTTTTCCCGCCCCATTCCGTCCATCCGCGCGACTCCCCCGGGTCGCGCGCGCGGACTATCCTCGACGCCGACAGCTCATCGAACCGGCCACCGCCGGTCCGGCCAGATCCAGGAGAGCCCGTGGCGCGGTACCGGTCGGACACCCCCGCCGCTCGCCTGCGGGACGCCCCGGTGCGGGCACGACGACGCACCCGGCGACTGTTCCGGCTGGCCGCGGGCGGGTACGGCGCACTGTGCCTGGCGGCGCTGCTCGGCGTGGCGGTGACCGCTCCCGGGACCGAGCTGGGGAGTCCGGACACGGCGTCGGCCAGCACCCGCCCCGCCTCGGCCCAGCCCTCCACGTCCGTGCCCGACGGCCGGGTGGAGGACGCCGCCCACCGCGTGCGGCCGGTCCCGTCCGGGTGGCGCGAGGTGGGCCCACTGCTGTCCGGGGCCGTCACCGACGCCGAGCTGGCGGGGCACCGGTTGGCGGCGTGCGTCCTGGCGATCGACGCCCCGGACGAGCGCGTCGTCTGCTCGGGCGAGGACGACCCCCGCTACGCCGCGTCGGTGATCAAGGTGGCCTACGCGGTGGCCGCGCTCGAGGCCTGGGACGCCGACCCCTCCGCCGAGACCCCCTACGGCACCCTCGGAGACCTGCTGGAGCAGGCCGTCTCCGTCTCGGACAACGACGCCGCGAACCTGCTCTACGACCTCGCCGTCGAGGGCCCCTCTGCGCCCGATACCGACGACCCGATCGAGGCGATCAACGACGTGGCCGACCGGGTGGGGCTGGCCGAGGAGTTCCACACCGGCGGCGCCTTCCGCTGGGAGTGGACCGGGGACTGGAGCCGGGTCAGCGCTCGCGGAAGCGTGGAGTACCTGACCGAGTTGGTCAGGGCCGCCGACGGGCGCGCGTCCGGCAGCGAGGCCCTCACCTCGCCCGCGGTCGCCCGGATCGTGCTCGACCTGATGAGCGACCAGGAACGGGTGGGGAAGCTCCCGGCCCACCTGCCCGCGGGGTCCACCGCCAACAAGACCGGCGAGACCGACACCGAGGCCCACGACATCGCCGTGGTCAACACCGCCTCCGGCCGGTACGCGATCGCCGTGATCGCCACCGCGGCCGGCTCCGACAACACACCCGACGAGGTGATCGCCGGGCTGGGTCGGGACGTGGCCCGGGCGCTCGGCGGTGCGGCGCGGTTCTGAGCGGGCGCCCCTGCCTAGACTCGTCGCATGAGTTCCCGCGCGCACTCCGCACTGACCCCCCGTGGCCGCGCAGCAGTGGCCGTCTCCCGTCTGGCCACCTGGGCCTCGCGGGTGTCCGGCCGCGGGTCGGGCGGGATGATCGGCGGGCTGGTCGCGCTCAAGCTGGACCCCGGCCTGATGTCCCAGCTCGCCGCCGGGCGCCGGACGGTGCTGGTCACCGGGACCAACGGCAAGTCGACGACGACGAGGATGGTCGCCTCCGCGCTGTCGACGGTCGCTCCGGTGGCCTCCAACGCCAATGGCGACAACATGGACGCCGGGATCGTCTCCGCGCTCGGCGCCGACCGCCGGGCCCCGCTCGCGGCGATCGAGGTGGACGAGCTGCACACCCCCGCGGTCGCGGAGAACACCCACCCCGAGGCGATCGTGCTGCTCAACCTGAGCCGCGATCAACTGGACAGGGTCGGTGAGATCAACTCGATCGAGCGGCGGCTCCGGGCCGGGGTGGCGGCGCAGCCGCAGGCCACGGTGGTGGCCAACTGCGACGACGTGATGATCACCTCCGTCGCCTTCGACAACCCCTCGGTGGTGTGGGTGGCCGCCGGCAACGCCTGGGCCGGCGACTCGGTGAGCTGCCCGCGCACCGGCGAGCCGATCAGCCGCACGGTCGACGAGACCGGCGCCGTGCACTGGCAGGCGAAGGGCACCCTGCCCGACGGTCGGCGGTTCGCGCGGCCCGAGCCCGACTGGTGGGTCACCGAGGACGCGATCCACGGGCCCGACGGCTTCACCGCGCCGATGCGGCTGGCCATCCCGGGGCGGGCCAACCGCGGCAACGCCGCCCAGGCCGTGGCCGCCGCCGTGGCGATGGGCGCCGACCCCGCTGCCGCGGTCCGTGCCGTCGAGGTCGTCGACGACGTGGCGGGCCGCTACTCGACCGTGGACGTGGACGGCCGCGCCGCGCACCTGCTGCTGGCCAAGAACCCGGCCGGCTGGCAGGAGGCGCTCGGCATGATCGACACCTCCGCGGACGGCCTGGTGATCGCGGTCAACGGACAGGTGGCCGACGGCGTGGACCTGTCGTGGTTGTGGGACGTGCGCTTCGAGAGTTTCGAGGGCGTGTCCGTGTACGCCTCCGGTGAGCGCGCCGCGGACCTGTCGGTGCGCCTGAGCTACGCCGGGGTCGAGCACCGGCTCGAGCCCGACCCGTTGACCGCGATCAGGCGGTGCCCACCCGGCCGGGTCGAGGTGCTCGCCAACTACACCGCGTTCCGCGACCTCGGACGCGCGATCGCCGCCCGGAAGGAGCAGCAGCGATGACCGACCGCGACGCCGGGGCCTCCGCCTCACCGCTCGACACCGTCTCCCCCGATTCCCCGCGGCCGACCGAGTCGACCGTGCGCATCGGCCTGGTGCTGCCCGATGTCATGGGCACCTACGGCGACGACGGCAACTCCCTGATCCTGCGCCAGCGCCTGAGGTGGCGCGGGTACGACGCCGAGATCGTCCGCATCACCCTCGACGACGCCGTTCCCGACTCGTGCGACATCTACACGGTGGGCGGGGGCGAGGACACCGCCCAGAAGCTCGCGTCCCGGCACCTGTCCGGCTCGCCCGGGGTGCAGCGGGCCGTCGCGCGCGGGGTGCCGGTGCTGGCCATCTGCGCCGGGATGCAGGTGTTCGGCGAGTGGTTCATGGTCTCCGACGGCTCCCGCGCTCCCGGATTGGGCCTGCTCGACGTGACCACCTCGCCGCAGGCCACGCGCTCGATCGGCGAGCTCGTGGTGGAGCCGCAACTGGCCGGGCTCACCCAGACCCTGACGGGCTTCGAGAACCACATGGGCGCCACCGTCCTGGGCCCGGACGCCGCCCCCCTCGGACGCGCCACCTCGGGCGTGGGCAACGGCGTCCCGGCCGGCGAACCCGCGCGTGCCGGCGGGCGGGTCGAGGGGGTCGTGCAGGGGTCGATGATCGCGACCTACATGCACGGCCCGGTACTCGCCCGGAATCCCGAGCTGGCGGACCTGCTGCTGTGTCGCGCGCTGGGCGTGGACTCGCTGCCGCCCATCGAGGTGCCGGCGGTCGAGCAACTGCGACGCGAACGCCTGGCGGCCGCCCGCCGTTGACGCCTGCCAGCCCGCCGGTGGGGCTTTTCAGCCCGCCGGTGGGGCGGCCGCCGGTGGGAACAGCGAGTCGGTCCAGCGCTGCCACCCGGCGGTGAGCGCGTCGCGGTCGAATCCCTCGCCGAAGTAGTAGTGGACGACGGTGACCATGCCCCATGCCCAGCGGGTGCGTGCTGTCGGAGCTGTCATGACCCGGGGGTGGACGCCCCCGGGTCGCACTCGATCAGTCGGCCGGAGGGCGGCGCTCGCCTACGCTCGGATCCATGTGTATCCACCACGGCACCGCCACCCTCACCGGCTCCGTGACCCCTCCCGATCCCGCGCACGAGGCAGCACAGGTGCGCGCCCTGTGGGAGCCGCTGGGTCTTCCGGGGATCATCGACGTCCACACGCATTTCATGCCCGACCGGGTGATGGCCAAGGTGTGGGACTACTTCGACGCCGCCGGCCCCAAGGTCGGGCGGACGTGGCCGATCACCTATCGGGAGGCCGAGGACGAGCGTGTCGCCCGCCTGAGGTCCTACGGCGTACTGGCGTTCTCGTCGATGCTGTACCCGCACAGGGCGGACATGGGGGCGTGGCTCAACTCGTGGTCGGCGGACTTCGCCTCACGGCACCCCGACTGCCTGCACACCGCGACGTTCTTCCCCGAGCCGACCGCAGGAGACTACGTCCGGGACGCGATCGAGGCCGGGGCCCGGGTGTTCAAGTCGCACATCCAGGTGGGCGAGTACGACCCTCGCGATCCGCTGCTGGACCCGGTGTGGGACCGGCTCTCGGAGGCGCAGGTGCCCACGGTGATCCACTGCGGTAGCGGCCCCGTGGCGGGTCCCTTCACGGGGCCGGAGCCGGTCGCTGACGTGCTCGAGCGGTTCCCGGATCTTCCGCTGATCATCGCCCACATGGGCATGGGCGAGTACTCGGAGTTCCTGGATCTGGCCGAGCGGTACAGCGGCGTCTACCTGGACACGACCATGGCGTTCACCGACTTCGTCGAGGAGATCAGCCCGTTCCCGGCCTCAGAGCGCGGGCGGCTCGCCGATCTGGGGCACAAGATCCTCCTGGGGACCGACTTCCCCAACATCCCCTACCCGTTTGCGCACCAGCTCGACGCCCTGGCGGGACTCGGGATGGGCGATGACTGGCTACGGGCGGTGTGGCACGGGAACGCCGCGAAGCTCTTCGATCTCTGACGGACCGGTCCGGCCCGCCGCGCCACTGTCCCCTCCGGGGATCCGCTGCTCCACCGGCTCGGGGGATGGTTCGGGAGACGGCCGGGGGGTCGGGGGCTCACTCTGCTCCGGACGGAGCACGCCTCCCGACCGCGCGGGCTGGGAGGGGCCACCGGACAGGATGCGGCGGCCGGACAGTGCACTGCCCAGGGTCAGCTCGTCCGCGAACTCGAGATCCGCACCCATGGGCAGGCCCGAGGCGAGGCGGCTCACCACGAGTTCGGGGAACGGCCGCAGCAGCCTGGCCAGGTACGTGGAGGTGGCCTCGCCAGTGGTGTTGGGGTCGGTCGCGATGATGATCTCCGCGATCTCCTCGCCCTCGAACTCCTCCCCGACCCGCCTCATCAAGGCTGCGATGCGCAGTTCGTTGGGCCCGATGCCGTTGATGGGATCGAGCGCGCCACCGAGCACGTGATAGAGCCCGCGGAACTCGCGGGTGCGCTCGATGGCCTCGATGTCCTTGGGCTCCTCGACCACACAGACGAGCGTGGGGTCGCGCCGCGGGTCGGAGCAGATGCGGCAGCGTTCGGCCGCCGACACCGTGCCGCAGACCTCGCAGTACGTGACGCCGTCGACCACCGCCTGCAGCGCGGAACGCAGCCGCTCCACCGACTCCGGCTCCGCCTGCAGGAGGTGGAAGGCCAGCCGCTGCGCGGACTTCGGACCGACGCCCGGCAGTTTGCCGAACTCGTCGATCAGGTTCTGGACTGGTCCCTCGTACATCGCCGTTCCTGTGCTGTGTCGTTCCCGGCGACGGATGCGACGCCGGGTGGCGGGTCCCGGAGCTCCCCGGGTCCCGCCGGGCTCACATGCCCAGGCCGCCCATCATGTCGCCGAGGCCGCCACCGGAGGCCAGCGGGCCGAGCCGCGACTCCGCGAGCTGCTGGACCTTGGTGTGGGCGTCGCCGAACGCGCCGACGAGCAGATCCTGCAGCGTCTCGATGTCCTCGGGGTCCACGACCTTGGGGTCCACCGTGACACCGGTGACCTCACCGGTGCCGCGCATGGTGACGGTGACGAGGCCGCCACCGGCCTGGCCGTCGACCGTGCTCGCGGCGATCTCCTGCTGCGCCTGGGCGAGCTGGGCCTGCATCTGCTGGGCCTGCTCGAGGAGGGCGTTCATGTCGGGTCCGGGCTGCATGGCGGGTCCTTTCGGCTGGTGCCGTTCTGGGCCGGGGCGGCCCCGGTCGGTCGGAACCCAGGGTAACCGCACCATCGGACAGCGTGCCCCGCCGCGCGGCGGGGCGGGCCGCTCAGCGCTCGAGCGGGCGGGCCCCGAGGTGCTCTTTGAGCAACTGGAGCGCGATGTCCTCGCCGGTCCGGTGATCGATGTTCTGCGGCCCACTGCGGGCCTCGTCCACCATCTCCTCCTCGCTCACCGGGGGCGGTGGCGGACCGTCGGGTTCACCGGCCTCCGGCTCGGGCTCCTCGGGCGGCGGCGGGATGTCGTCGTACCCGCCACCGGGCGCACCGCCCTCGCCGGACCGCCCGTATCCCGCACCCTGACCGGCGTCACCCCCACGGAGCCGACGCTGCCACCCCTGGGGTTCGGGCTGCTGCGCGTTCCCGGGCGCATCCGCCGGTGCCGGGGCTGCGCCACGGGCCGGAGCGGGAGCCGGGGCACCGTCTGCGGCGGCGGCCGTGGCTCCACCCGAGGTGCAGCGGATCGTCCAGTCCCCGCCCACCACCTCGGTGACCGAGTCGGTGATCGCGGTGGCGTTGTGCGGCTGGGACAGCCGCTTGGCCAGCGGGGCGTAGTCATGGACGAGGTGGATGACCCGGCCGTCGACCCCGGCGACCGTCGCGCCGGCGAGCATCACCTCGACGGTGCGGGTCCTCCTGCGGACCGCGTCGCGAATCGCGGGCCATGCACGGCGGATGTCCTCGGCCTCCATGCCGGGGGCAGCGGCGGGTTCGGGTTCACGTCCCGGCTCCGGGGCCGCCCCCGGTCGAGCCTCGCTCGTGGGCCGCGCCTGGTCGTGCGCCTGGTCCTGCACATTGTCTTGCGCGCGCCCCTGAGCCACCTGCGGCTCGCGCCACGGGTCCGCCACCGTCTCCGGGGTGGGCTCGCTCTCGGGTGCGGACGCACGCGTGGGTGCGGACGCGGGCGCAGGCGAGGACGCGGGCGCAGGCGAGGACGCGGGCGCAGGCGTGGATGCGGACGCAGGCGCCGGCACGGGCTCAGGCGGAGCCGACCGCGAGGCGGAGGGTCGCGACTCTTCCGGTTCTGCGGGTGCGGCCTGAGGCGGGGTCGCGGGGCCCGCGGCCACGTCGGAGGACACTTCAGCGGCAGGCCCGGGTGCGGCGTCGCGCGGCGCGGGCTCCGGAGCGGGAGCCGAGGGACCGGCCGTTCGCCGGCTCTCCGCCAGTTGCTGCGCGATGGACTCGGCGGGCACGGCCGATCCGTCGGGCGAGGCCTGTACCGGCCGGGCGGCGGGCTCGGGCGCCTGCCCAGCGGGTGCCTGCGGCGCCGTCGCGGGCGCCTGCGCGGCGGGTGCGGGGCCGTCCTGCTCCTGCCGGGCGGCCGGCTGGGCGGGTTGTGCCTGGGATCGGCGCACGAATTTCGGCCGCCCCTCCGCCTGGGCCGGCGACTGCGTGCCGGGTGCGCCGCCCGAGCCGGGGCGCCCCTCGTCGTCGTCCGGCGAAGCCCCACCCCCTCCGGCCGGACCCCCGTCCCGCGCTCGGGCACCACCGGGAGCGGCGGTGCCCGCCGGCGCGGTGCCCGACTCCAGGGCTTCGACCCGCTGCAGCAGCGCGATCATGGAGTCGTCGGCGGAGGGCAGCAGCAGCTTGGCGCAGAGGATCTCCAGCAGCAGCCTGGGAGAGGTAGCGCCACGCATCGACCCCATTCCCTCGTGCACCATGTCCGCGCACCGAGCGAGGGTGGCGGGCCCGATGGTCTCCGCCTGGCGCCGCATGGTGTCGGCCTGCTCGACCGGGGCGTCGACCAGCCCTCGCTCGATGGCCTGGGGCACCGACTGCACCATGATCAGGTCCCGCAGCCGCTGGAGCAGATCCGCGGCGAACCGGCGGGGGTCCAGCCCGGCCTCGATGACCTTGTCGACGGTCCGGAACAGCGTGGCACCGTCCCCCGCGGCGAGCGCGTCCACGGTGTCGTCGATCAGCGCGACCTCGGTGGCCCCCAGCAGGCTCACCGCGCGCGGGTAGGTGATGCCCTCCTCGCCGGCGCCGGCCATCAGCTGATCCAGCACGCTCAAGGTGTCACGCGGCGACCCGCCACCCGCGCGGATGACCAGGGGGAAGACCGTGGGTTCGACCTTCACCCCCTCCTGCTCGCTGATCCGCTCGACCAGCCCGCGCATCGACGACGGCGTGAGCAGGCGGAACGGGTAGTGATGCGTCCGCGAGCGGATGGTCGGCAGCACCTTCTCCGGCTCGGTGGTGGCGAAGATGAAGATGAGGTGCTCCGGCGGCTCCTCCACGATCTTGAGCAACGCGTTGAAGCCCGCATTGGTGACCATGTGCGCCTCGTCGATGATGAGCACCCGGTACCTGGACGACGCCGGCGCGAAGAACGCCCGTTCACGCAGGTCGCGGGTGTCATCCACGCCGCCGTGGCTGGCCGCGTCGAGCTCGGTGACGTCCAGCGTGCCCGTGCCCCCGGGCGCCAGGGCCACGCACGAATCGCACTGCCCGCACGGCGTGGCGGTGGGTCCCTCCACGCAGTTCAGCGACCGGGCGAGGATGCGGGCGGAGGACGTCTTGCCGCACCCGCGCGGGCCGGAGAAGAGATAGGCGTGGTTGATGCGACCGGAGGACAGGGCCACCGAGAGCGGTTCGGTGACGTGCTCCTGGCCCACGACCTCGGCGAAGGAGGCGGGGCGGTACTTCCGATAGAGGGCCACGTGTAGAGGGTACCCAGGGGGTACGACGGCGAGGTCCGCCCTCCGCGTCCCGGGACCCGACCTCCGGAAATGACCGGAGGGGCCGCGTCTCCGCAGCCCCTCCCGACGTCCCTCGCGCGGCGGTGCGGGCCCCCTCAGACCCTCGCGGCGCGGTTCCGGACCAGGATCGGAGCACCGGCCCCTCGCAGCCCCTCAGCCGCACTCCGGTGCCCGATCCCTTATGGGGTCCGGACGTTTCAGATACAACCATGCCGACCTGTGGGGATCAAGGACCTCCCTTCGTTGACTATTGCTCAACTGCGCGGGGACTGACATACGTGCACGTCAGCGCCACCGCCACTGCCCGCACCGGCGCGCCCACCACATGGGAACGTGGTGTAGATCACGGTCGAGCACGTCTCGCAGGTGACAGCGGCGTGGCGAACCGCGTGGGAGGGCGAACGGAGGCGCGCGGCGTACACCGCCCACGCGCGGCAGTGATTAACGAAGGGGGAGGCGCTGTTACATCACTTTCGCGCATCGCGGCACGCGGCGAGCAGCGCGCACAGGCCCACCACGTCCATCGCCTCCTCCACCTCGGCCAGTGGCGGCAACGTGGGGGCCAACCGGATGTGCCGATCGTCGGGATCCTGCCCGTACGGATAAGCCGAACCCGCCGGGGTCAGCGCGACCCCGACCGCCTTGGCCAGACGGACGGTCTCCGTGGCGGTACCGTCCGGCACCTCGAGGTCGATGAAGTACCCGCCCTCGGGACTCGTCCACGTCGCCACCTCGTACCCGCCGAGCCTCCGGCCCAGTGCGGCGGCGGCCGCCTCGAACTTCGGGGCCACGATCTCGCGGTGCTTCTGCATGTGGTCCCGCACCCCGTCGGCGTCACCGAAGAAGCGCGCGTGTGCCAGCTGGTTGACCTTGTTGGGGCCGATCGACCGGATCCCGGTGTGCCCCAGGTACCAGTCGAGGTTCGCCTCGGAGGCGGAGAGGAACGACACCCCCGCCCCGGCGAAGGTGATCTTGGAGGTCGAACACACCTGCAGGAATCGATTGGGGTGACCGGCCTCGGCGGCCAGCGAATCCACATCGGGCACCTTGGGGAAGTCCTCGGTCAGCGTGTGCACCACGTAGGCGTTGTCCCAGATCACCCGGAAGTCCGGGGCGGCCGCGGCCATCCGGGCCAGCCGGGACACGGTGTGGTCGCTGTAGACGGTCCCGGTCGGGTTGGAGTAGATCGGCACACACCACATGCCCTTGATCGACGGGTCCGTGGCGACGAGGTGCTCCACCTCGTCCATGTCCGGGCCGCCCTCCCCCATCGCCACCGGGATCATCTCGATACCGAGGGCTTCGGTGATGCCGAAGTGCCGGTCGTACCCGGGGACCGGGCACAGCCAGCGGAGCTTCGGCTCGTCCTTCCACGGGCGCTCCGAGTCGGGCGTACCGAACAGCATCGAGAACGTCAGCAGGTCGTACATGATCGACAGGCTCGCGTTGTCCTGGGCGATCACGCGGCCGGCGTCCACGCCCAGGAGTTCGGCGATGATCCCGCGGAGCTCCGGCAGACCGGCGCCGCCGCCGTAGTTACGGACGTCGGTCTTGCCGGCCGTGTGGTCGCCCTCCCCCGGAAGCGCCAGCAGTCGCTCGGAGAGGTCCAACTGCTCGGGTGACGGCTTCCCGCGGGTCAGGTCCAGGGACAGTCCCCGGTCGGCGAGCGAGTCGTACTCGGACGACAACTCGGACTCGAGTCGGGTGAGTTCGTCGGCGGAGAGATCGGACAGCGCCATAGTGGCCTCCGGGAGGTCGACATCGTCGGTGGTGTGTGTACCCAGACGTAAAGGGACCCCGCGCACCCGCCAGAGCCCGCTGACCCTTGCTGCCTTCCGGCCCTGGGGGAGTTCACAGGATGGACGCCGCGCGGGGTCCGGTGACGAGTCTAGCCGTGCCGCCTCCGCCGCTGCACGCAGCCCGGGATGTGGCCGGTGATTCCCGGATGGTTTGCCAGTGGTTGGCCGCGCTGGGTACTCTCGTCCACGGAGGATTCGCCTAGTGGCCTATGGCGCTCGCCTGGAACGCGGGTTGGGGTTTATAGCCCCTCAGGGGTTCAAATCCCCTATCCTCCGCCGCAGACGCGGCCCGGTGCTCTCGAGCCCGGGCCGCGTCTCTCATTTCCCGGCCCTCACCGCACCACGAGTCGCGTCCACCGCAACCCGCACCGCCACCGAGCCCGCTCGGTAGCATCGCGAACGTGACCGAGATCACCAGTCCGGACGTCGAGCTACGGGTGCTCGTCTACAGCCACGACGCCGCGACCCGCAGCCGCGTCATGTCCGCGCTGGGCACGCGACCGCACCCCGACCTCCCCCGACTGCACTACACCGAGGTCGCCACGGCGCCGGTGGTGATCGAGCACATGGACGCCGGGGGGATCGGTCTCGCGATCCTCGACGGTGAAGCCGCCCCCACCGGCGGGCTTGGCCTGGCCAAGCAACTGCGCGACGAGCTCGACCACACCCCGCCGATCCTCGTGCTCATCGGACGAGCGGACGACCGGTGGCTGGCCGACTGGTCCCGGGCCGACGCGTCGGTCCCGCACCCGATCGACCCGCTGCGTCTGCGGGACACCGTCACCTCGCTCCTCGCGCCGTCCTGAGATCGCGCCGCCGGCCGCCACGGGCAGCCGCTGCAGTCGTCCGCCACAGACCGCCGAAAATCCGTCTGCCGAAACCCCAGACACGCGTCAAAGCAATGTGAGTAGAGTCACAGTCGAGGAACACCCCGATCCGACAGGGAGACGGCGGGCCGTGACCCCACCACAGCCGGTCGCCGGCGATCCCATGCGGTTGCAGGAGAAGTGCGCCCACAGGTGACTTCTCGAGGAACACGCGAGGAGTGACGCGATGAACGAGTACGTGCCGATCCTGGCCCTCGGGGCCGTCGCCGTCGCCTTTGCCGTCTTCTCCTCGCTGGTCTCCTCGCTGGCCGGTCCGAGCCGGTTCAACAGGTCGAAACTCGAGGCCTACGAGTGCGGCATCCAGCCCACCCCGCAACCGGTCGGTGGCGGGCGATTCCCGGTGAAGTACTACCTCACCGCGATGCTGTTCATCATCTTCGGCATCGAGATCCTCTTCCTCTATCCGTGGGCCGTCCACTTCGACAACCTCGGGTTGTTCGGGCTGGCCGCGATGGCCCTGTTCGTCGTCAACGTCTCCGTCGCCTACGCCTACGAGTGGCGTCGGGGCGGACTGAGCTGGGACTGACCGGGACCGGGAGGAGGAGACAGTCATGGGACTGGAAGAGAAACTGCCGAGCGGGTTCCTGCTGACCACGGTCGAGCAGCTCGCGGGCTACATGCGCAAGGGCTCGCTCTGGCCCGCGACCTTCGGACTGGCGTGCTGCGCCATCGAGATGATGGCCACCAGCGGCGGCCGCTACGACCTGGCCCGGTTCGGGACCGAGGTGTTCCGGGCCTCCCCCCGCCAGGCCGATCTGATGATCGTCGCCGGCCGCGTCAGCCAGAAGATGGCCCCGGTCCTGCGCCAGGTGTACGACCAGATGGCCGAGCCCAAGTGGGTGCTGGCGATGGGCGTGTGCGCGTCCTCGGGCGGGATGTTCAACAACTACGCGATCGTCCAGGGCGTCGACCACGTCGTCCCCGTGGACATCTACCTGCCCGGATGCCCGCCGCGGCCCGAGATGCTCATGCACGCGATCATCACCCTGCACGACAAGATCCAGCACCTGCCCCTCGGCGCCAACCGGGCCGAGGCCGTCCGCGCGGCGGAGCAGGCGGCCCTGGACCAGCGCCCGCTCATCCCCGTCGAGGGGATGTTCCGGTGACCGGCCGTCCGACCTCCGGCGCCCCCGACGACCGCGACCGGGCCCCCGGCGCTCCCGACGCCACAGACCGCCGGGACGTCGCCGACCAACGGGTCCCGGCCGATGCCCCTGACCCCGCGGGCCCGGACGGCGGCGCTACGACCACCATCGGGGTCCGCCACGGCATGTTCGGGGTGCGCGGCTCCGGGGACACCTCCGGGTTCGGCGGGCTCGTGCGCCCCGTCGACATGCCGGGCGGTACCCGGCCGCCCGACGGGGGGGACGACGACGAGGTGGTCGCCGCGCTCGCCGCCGCACTGGCATCGCGGGGCGGAACGACCTTCGACGAGGCGGTGGAGAGCGTGGTGGTGCACGGAGGGCAGCTGACCCTGCACGTCCGGCGCCGACATCTGCCGGTGGTCGCGCTGACGCTCCGGGACGACCCCACTCTCCGCTTCGAGATGTCACTCGGGGCGAGCGGGGTCCACTACCCCGAGGCCGCGGGCCACGAACTCCACGTGGTCTACCCGCTCCAGTCGATCACCCACAACCGCCGGCTGCTCCTGGAGGTGTCGGCCCCCGACTCCGACCCGCACATCCCGACCCTGACCAGGATCTACCCGACCACCGACTGGCACGAGCGGGAGACCTACGACTTCTTCGGCGTCCACTTCGACGGACACCCCTCGCTCACCCGTATCCAGATGCCGGACGACTGGGAGGGCCACCCGCAGCGCAAGGACTATCCGCTCGGCGGTATCCCCGTGCAGTACAAGGGCGCGACCATCCCGCCCCCGGACCAGCGGAGGGCCTACAGCTGATGGCCGACAGAACCGACTCGGACACCGTCCTCACCGCGACCGGGCAGGACTGGGAGGCGATCAGCGACGCGGCACGGAACGCCGACGACGACCGCATCGTCGTCAACATGGGCCCCCAGCACCCGTCCACGCACGGGGTGCTGCGGCTCATCCTCGAGATCGAGGGCGAGACCGTCACCCGCGCGAGCTGCGGCATCGGCTACCTCCACACCGGCATCGAGAAGAACCTCGAGTACCGCTACTGGACCCAGGGCGTCACCTTCGTCACCCGGATGGACTACCTCTCGCCGTTCTTCAACGAGGTCGCCTACTGCCTCGGGGTGGAGCGGTTGCTCGGGATCACCGACCAGATCCCGGAGCGGGCGTCGGTCATCCGGGTGATGCTCATGGAGCTCAACCGGATCTCCTCGCACATGGTCGCGCTCGCCACCGGCGCCCTGGAGCTCGGCGCCAGTACCCCCATGCTGTTCGGGTTCCGCGAGCGGGAGATGGTCCTGGACGTCTTCGAGATCATCACCGGACTGCGGATGAACCACGCCTATGTCCGGCCCGGCGGGGTGGTCCAGGACCTACCGGACGAGGCCGTGCCCAAGGTCCGCGAGCTACTGGAGGTGATGCCCGGTCGCATCCGCGAGATGGAGCTCCTCTTGCGCCAGAACCCGATCTGGAAGATGCGGCTCGAGGGCGTGGGCTACCTCGACCTCACCGGATGCATCGCCCTCGGGGTGACCGGACCGGTGCTGCGGGCCAGCGGGCTACCCCACGACGTGCGCCGGACCGATCCGTACTGCGGGTACGAGACCTACGAGTTCGACGTGGTGACCGGGTCGGGCAGCGACTGCTACGACCGGTTCGTCATCCGGGTGGACGAGATGAAGGAGTCGCTGAGGATCGTCGAACAGTGCCTGGACCGGCTCGAGCCCGGCCCCGTGATGGTCGACGACCCCAAGATCGCGTGGCCCGCCCAGCTCAAGGTCGGCCCCGACGGCCTGGGCAACTCCGCCGAGCACGTCCGCCACATCATGGACAGCTCGATGGAGGCCCTGATACATCACTTCAAGCTGGTCACCGAGGGGTTCGCGGTGCCCCCGGGTCAGGTGTACGTGCCGGTCGAGTCGCCCCGCGGCGAGCTGGGAGTGCACATGGTCTCGGACGGCGGCACCCGCCCGTACCGAGTCCACTACCGCGATCCGTCGTTCACCAACCTGCAGGCTGTGGCCGCGATGTGCGAGGGCGGGATGCTCGCCGACGTGATCGCCGCCGTCGCCAGCATCGACCCGGTGATGGGGGGTGTCGACCGATGAGCGGCGAGCCGGTCTTCCTCCAGTTCGGTCAGAAGCCCGACGAGACGGGCGCGATCGTCCGCCCGGGCGCCCGGCGGACGTATCCGGACGAGGTCCTGGAGCGGCTGGCCACCGATGCCGCCGTGATCGTCTCCCGCTACCCGCAGGCCAGGTCGGCGCTGCTCCCGCTGCTGCACCTCGTGCAGGCGGAGGACGGGCACATCACCCCGGCCGGCATCGAGTTCTGCGCCCGGGTGCTCGACCTGACCGCGGCCGAGGTGATGGCGGTGGCGACGTTCTACTCGATGTATCGCCGGACGCCGACGGGCGACTACCTGGTGGGGGTGTGCACCAACACGCTCTGCGCGGTGATGGGCGGCGACGAGATCCTGGCCTCCCTCGCCGAGCACCTGGACCTCGACGGCCCCGGCACCACGGACGACGGCCGGGTGACCCTGGAGCACATCGAGTGCAACGCCGCCTGCGACTACGCCCCGGTGGTCATGGTCAACTGGGAGTTCTTCGACGACCAGACCCCGGCCTCGGCCCGGCGGGTGGTCGACGACCTGCGGGCCGGGCGGCCGGTGACCCCCACCCGTGGTGCCCCGCTGTGCACCTTCCGCGAGACGGCCCGCATCCTCGCGGGCTTCCCCGACCCGCGCCCCGGCGCCAATGACGGCGCGCCGGGTGGGCCCACCCTGACCGGTCTCCGTGCCGCGAGGGCGGCCGGGATGCAGGCGACCGACGCGCCGGGGCCCCAGCCCTCCGCTCCCACCGACGAGGAGGCCTGACATGCCGCTCGCGCCGTACCTCAGCCGATACTGGGACGCCCCGGAGAGCTGGACACTCGAGACCTACCTGGCCAACGACGGTTACGTGGGCCTGCGACAGGCCCTGGCCACCGGCCCGGACGAGGTGATCTCCACCGTCCTCGACGCGGGTCTGCGAGGCCGGGGCGGGGCTGGCTTCCCCACCGGCCGCAAGTGGGGCTTCATCCCGCAGGCCCCCGGCCCCGACGCGCCCGAGGATCCCGAGGCCAGCGACCCCGCCGCCAAGCCCCACTACCTGGTGATCAACGCCGACGAGTCCGAGCCCGGCACCTGCAAGGACATGCCCCTCATGCTGGCCACGCCCCACGTGCTGATCGAGGGCATGGTGATCGCGGCGTACGCCATCCGCGCCTCCCACGCGTTCATCTACCTGCGCGGCGAGGTGGTACCGGTGCTGAGGCGACTGCAGACCGCGGTCGCCGAGGCGTACGAGGCCGGGTTCCTGGGGCGCGACATCCTGGGCAGCGGGTTCGACCTGGACATCGTGGTCCACGCGGGCGCCGGCGCCTACATCTGTGGTGAGGAGACCGCGCTCCTCGATTCCCTCGAGGGCCGTCGAGGGCAGCCCCGGCTCCGTCCCCCGTTCCCGGCCGTCGCCGGCCTCTACGCCTGTCCCACCGTGGTCAACAACGTCGAGTCCATCGCGAGCGTCCCGTCGATCCTCCAGCACGGGCCCGAGTGGTTCCGCTCGATGGGATCGGAGAAGTCCCCCGGCTTCACGCTGTACTCGCTGTCCGGCCACGTCGCCCGGCCCGGCCAGTACGAGGCGCCCCTCGGCATCACCCTGCGTGAACTGCTGGATCACGCCGGCGGCATCCGGGAGGGGCACACCCTCAAGTTCTGGACCCCCGGCGGTTCCTCCACCCCGATCCTCACCGACGCCCAGCTGGACATGCCCCTGGACTACGAGGGATGCGCGGCCGAGGGCTCCATGCTCGGCACCAAGGCGCTGCAGATCTTCGACGACACGACCTGCGTGGTGCGGGCCGTGTTGCGCTGGTCGGAGTTCTACGCCCACGAGTCCTGCGGCAAGTGCACACCCTGCCGCGAGGGCACGTTCTGGCTGGTGCAGATCATGCGCAGGCTCGAGGACGGCACCGCCACGGAGAGCGATCTGGACCGGCTGCTCGACATCTCGGACAACATCGTCGGCAAGTCGTTCTGCGCACTCGGCGACGCCGCCGGCGCTCCCATCATGTCGTCCATCGCGCTCTTCCGGGACGAGTACCTGGCCCACATCCCCGACGGCTGTCCCTTCGACCACAGCCGCTCGACCGTCTTCGCCCGGACCGAGGAGGTGGCCCGATGACCACCGGCGACCCCGCACCCGACCGCGCCAGCGCCCCCTCGGACAGCGCCACCGGTGACCCGGTGCCCAACAAGCTCACCCCGCGCGCCGACGACACCGTGGCCGATCTGACGCCCGACGGGGACGAGGATCTGGTCACCCTCACCGTGGACGGTCGCCGGGTCTCCGTGCCCGCAGGCACGCTGGTGATCCGCGCCGCCGAACGCCTCGGGGTGCAGATCCCGCGGTTCTGTGACCATCCGCTGCTCGAGCCGGCCGGCGCGTGCCGCCAGTGCATCGTCGAGGTCGAGGGCGCCCCCAAACCCGTGACCTCCTGCACCACCCCGGTCACCGAGGACATGGTGGTGCGCACCCAGTTCACCTCCGAGATCGCGGACAAGGCCCAGCGCGGGGTCATGGAGCTCCTGCTGATCAACCACCCGCTGGACTGCCCAGTCTGCGACAAGGGCGGCGAGTGTCCACTCCAGAACCAGGCACTCTCCAGCAACCACGGCCACTCCCGGTTCACCGAGGTCAAGCGCACGTTCCCCAAGCCCATCGCGATCTCGTCGCAGGTCCTGCTCGACCGCGAGCGGTGCGTGATGTGCGCGCGGTGCACCCGGTTCTCGGACCAGATCGCGGGCGACCCGTTCATCGACCTGATGGAACGGGGCTCCCAGCAACAGGTGGGCGTCTACGGGGACGAGCCCTTCGAGTCGTACTTCTCCGGCAACACCGTCCAGATCTGCCCGGTCGGGGCCCTCACAGGCGCCGCGTACCGCTTCCGGGCGCGCCCGTTCGACCTGGTCTCGAGCCCCGGCGTCTGCGAGCACTGTGCCAGCGGCTGTGGGCAGCGGACCGACCACCGCCGCGGGAAGGTCCTGCGCAGGCTGGCCGGTGACGACCCGGACGTCAACGAGGAGTGGAACTGCGACAAGGGCCGGTGGGCCTTCGCCTACGCCACGCAGCCCGACCGCCTCACCACCCCGATGATCCGCGGCCGCGACGGGGGCCTGGTGCCGGTCCCGTGGAGCACCGCGCTCGCCACGGCCGCCGCGGGACTGTCCGCCGCACGCGGTCGCACGGGCGTCCTGACCGGCGGGCGGCTGACCCGGGAGGACGCGTACGCCTACGCGAAGTTCGCCCGCGCGGTCCTGGGGACCGACGACGTCGACTTCCGAGCGCGCCATCAGTCGTCCGAGGAGGCGGATTTCCTCGCCCGGCACGTGGTCGGCCGCCACCCGGGTGGGGCCGAGGCGGTCACCTACGCCGATCTCGAGACCGCCCCGGTGGTCGTGCTCGTGGGCTTCGACCCCGAGGAGGAGTCGCCGATAGTCTTCCTCCGCCTGCGTCGGGCCGCGCGCGACCTCGGGGTGCGGGTCGTCTCGGTGGCCCCGTTCGCCTCGCCGTCGGTGCGCAAGACAGGCGCCACACTCGTGCCGACGGTGCCGGGAGACGAGCCGGAGGTCCTCGCCGCGTTGGCCCGGGTGGCGGGTTCGACCGGGCCCTCGCTGGCCGAGCTGCCCGGCATGTCCGACCTGTCTGACGAGACTGGCCTGGCCGACCTGCCCGCACTCCTGCGCGCTCCCGGCGCCGTCATCCTGGCCGGCGAGCGACTGGGCGCGGTCCCCGGGGGACTGTCGGCGGCGGAGGCACTCGCCGAGACCACCGGGGCGCGCCTGGCATGGATCCCGCGGCGAGCCGGCGAGCGGGGGGCCCTCGAGGCGGGATGTTTGCCCGGCCTGCTGCCCGGGGGCCGACCCGTCTCCGACGAGGGTGCCCGCCGCGCGCTGGCCGAACTGTGGCGCTCGGAGCCGCTGCCCGACACACCCGGCCGGTCCACCGACGACCAGCTCCGCGCCGTCGCCTCGGGGGACCTCACCGCGCTGCTGGTGGGCGGGGTCGAGGCCGCGGACCTGGCCGACCCCCGCGCGGCCCTCGCCGCGATCGACGCGGCCGGGTTCGTGGTGAGCATCGAGCTGCGCCGGAGCGAGATCAGCGACCGCGCCGACGTGGTCCTGCCGGTCGCGCCCGTGGCCGAGAAGGCCGGCACCTTCCTCACCTGGGAGGGCCGCGAGCGACCCTTCGCCGCCGCGCTGACCCGCAGTGACGCCCTCCCCGACCACCGGGTCCTGAACGCTCTCGCCGAGGAGATGGGCGCCTGGTTCGGCCTCACCGACGTCGAGTCCGTCCGGCGAGAACTGGCGACCGTGAGCGAGACCCTGGGCCCGCGGGCGCCCGTCGGTGGGACGGTCGGGGGGGCGCGCGAGGAGGAGGCCACGACCGCGACGACGACGAGGTCGGCTCGCCCGGACCGGGACCGGATCCCCGAGCCCGCCGCCGGGCAGGCCGTCCTGGCCACCTGGCGGATGCTGCTGGACTCGGGGCGGATGCAGGACGGCGAACCGCACCTGGCCGGGACGGCCAGGACCCCCGTGGCCAGGCTCTCCGCGGCCACAGTCCTCGAGGTCGGCGCCTCGGACGGCGAACCGGTGACGGTCTCCACGGACAGCGGGTCCATCACGCTGCCCTGCGCGGTCACCGAGATGCCCGATCGCGTGGTGTGGCTACCGCAGAACTCACCCGGGTCGACCGTCAACGCCACGCTCGCCGCGGCTGCGGGGGACGTCGTCCGGATCGGCGCCGGGGAGGTGGCCCCGTGACCTCGGACGGATACTCGGACCTGTCCGCCTTCGGCATCGACCCCTGGTGGCTGATGCTGATCAAGGTGCTCGCCGTCTTCGTGTTCCTCGTGGTGACGGTGCTCGCCGCGATCTACCTCGAGCGCAAGGTCATCGCCTGGATGCAGATGCGCGTCGGACCCAACCGGGTCGGTCCGCTGGGCATGCTGCAGAGCCTCGCCGACGGCGTCAAGATCGCCCTCAAGGAGGGACTGATCCCCGCGGGGGTCGACAAGCCGATCTTTCTGCTCGCCCCGGTCATCGCGGTGATCCCGGCGTTCATGGCGTTCGCCGTGATCCCCTTCGGGCCCGAGGTCTCGATCTTCGGGTACCGGACGCCGCTGCAACTCACCGACCTGAACGTGGGAGTGCTCTACATCCTGGCCGTCACCTCGATCGGCGTGTACGGCATCGTGCTGGCCGGGTGGTCCTCCGGCTCCACCTATCCCCTGCTCGGTGGGCTGCGGTCCACGGCGCAGGTGATCAGCTACGAGATCGCCATGGCCCTGTCCTTCGTCGGTGTGTTCCTGTTCGCCGGGACCATGTCGACCTCGGGGATCGTCGCCGCTCAGTCCGAGGTCTGGTTCGTGTTCCTACTGGCGCCCTCGTTCCTCATCTATGTGATCTCCATGGTCGGCGAGACCAACCGGGCGCCCTTCGACCTCCCCGAGGCCGAGGGCGAACTGGTCGGGGGATTCCACACCGAGTACTCGTCGCTGCGGTTCGCCATGTTCATGCTGGCCGAGTACGTCAACATGACCACGGTCTCGGCCCTGGCGGCCACCCTGTTCCTCGGCGGCTGGCAGGCCCCGCTGCCGTTCTCCCTGATCGACGGCGCGGACTCCGGGTGGTGGGCGCTGTTGTGGTTCGTGATCAAGGTGTGGGGCTTCATGTTCCTGTTCATCTGGCTGCGCGCCACCCTGCCGAGGCTGCGCTACGACCAGTTCATGGGCTTCGGCTGGAAGGTGCTCATCCCCGTCTCCCTGGCATGGGTGATGGCCGTCGCGAGCATCCGGGCGTTCTCGAACGCCGGCTACGACGGTCTGACCATCGCGCTGGTGACCGCCGGCGTGATCGCCGCTGCCGTGATCGTGATCGCGCTGCGCGCCCGGATCGGTCCCCGCCCCCGCCGCGAGGACGCCCTCGACCCGGCGCCCTTCGACCCGGTGGCGGGCGGGTTCCCCGTCCCGCCGCTGCCCCACCAGCGCGCGGCGTTGGCCCGGCCCACTGCACCACCCCGGCGCACGCCCTCGCCCGAGAACACCGCATCACCCCAGCGCACCGCATCGGAGGAGGGCCGCAATGCCTAGGGTTCCGAGGATCCTCGAGCCGATCGCCGGGTTCGGTGTGACGTTCGCGACGATGTTCCGCAAGAAGCACACCGAGCAGTACCCGGAGGAGAGGGTCCCCACCGCTCCCCGCTACCACGGCCGCCACCAGCTCAACCGTTATGCCGACGGCCTCGAGAAGTGCATCGGTTGCGAGCTGTGCGCGTGGGCCTGCCCGGCGGACGCGATCTTCGTGGAGGGCGCCGACAACACCGAGGACGAGCGCTACTCCCCGGGCGAGCGCTACGGGCGGATCTACCAGATCAACTACCTGCGCTGCATCGGGTGCGGCCTCTGCGTGGAGGCCTGCCCGACCCGCGCGCTGACCATGACCAACGAGTACGAGATGGTCGGCGACGACCGGGCCGGACTCATCTACGAGAAGCAGGACCTGCTGGGGCCGATGCTCGACGGGATGGTCCCCGCCCCGCACGACATGGCCCCGGGCACGACGCACGCCGACTACTACCGCGGCGACGTCCTCCGCGCGGCGCAGAGCGCACCCCACGGGGCGGCACCGGGCGAGGCCGCCCCGCCGACCCAGGGTGCGCCCACACACGGGGACGGGTCCTGATGGCCGGGGCGCCGGTGTCCACCGGGGAGTCGGTCCTGTTCTGGGTGCTGGCGGTCGTCGTCGTCGTCGGCGCACTCGGGGTGGTCTCCGCCAAGAAGGCGGTCTACTCCGCCTTGTGCCTGGCCATGACGATGGTCGCCCTGGCCGTGCTGTACATGGCGCAGGGTGCGGTGTTCCTGGGCGTCGGCCAGATCGTCGTCTACACCGGCGCGGTGATGATGCTGTTCCTGTTCGTGGTGATGCTCATCGGCGTGGAGTCCTCGGAGTCCCTGGTGGAGCGGATCCGCGGACACCGCGTGGCCGCGATCGTCGCCGGTCTCGGCTTCGGGGTCCTCCTGGCGACCGGCCTCGCCCGCGCGGAGCTGCCCCCCTTCACCGGCTTCGGCGCCGACCACAACGACGTGCCCGCCCTGGCCGAGCTGCTGTTCACCCGCCACGTGTGGGCGTTCGAACTCACCGGGGTGCTGCTGATCATCGCCACCCTGGGCGCCATGGTGCTGGCGCACCGCGAACGATTCTCCGGCCGCCGGACCCAGCGCGAGATGTCCGAGCAGCGCTTCCTGGACTGGCAGCACGACGGCCACGCCCGCGTGACGCCGCTGCCCAGCCCCGGCGTGTACGCGCGGCGCAACTCCGCCGACATGCCGGCCCGGCTGCCCGACGGCTCGGACTCCACCGACTCGGTGAGCGAGGTCCTTCGCCGGCACGGCGGCGGCAGGGAACTGGGACCCGGAGACGATCCGGGGGCCGGCGGTACGGCGGGACCTGCCGAGGGGGGACGACCGTGAACCCGGAGAACTACCTCTACCTCTCGGCCGTACTGTTCACCATCGGCGCGGCCGGGTTCCTGCTGCGGCGCAACGCGATCGTGGTGTTCATGTGCATCGAGCTCATGCTCAACGCCACCAACCTGGCCCTGGTGACGTTCGCCCGGATGCACGGCGACGTGGGCGGTCACGTGTTCGCGTTCTTCGTCATGGTGGTGGCCGCGGCCGAGGTCGTGATCGGCCTGGCGATCATCATGGCCATCTACCGTTCCCGCCGATCGGCCTCGATCGACGACGCCAGTCTGCTCAGGTATTGAGGACGCGCGGATGACTCCTGATGTGACGTTGTGGCTGATCCCCGGCCTGCCGCTGCTCGGCGCCGCCCTCCTGCTGCTCCTGGGCCGCCGCAGCGACCCGTGGGGACACCTGCTGGGCTGCGCCACCGCTCTCGCCGCCTTCGGCGCGGCCGCCTGGCAGTTCGCCGCCATGGCCGGCCGCGAGGCCGTCGACCGGACCCTGCAACAGACGCTGTTCACCTGGATCTCGGTGGGCGACCTCCACGTGGACATGGGCCTGCGACTGGACCAGCTCTCCATGGTGTTCGTGCTGCTGATCACCGGCGTCGGCCTGCTCATCCACGTGTACTCGACCGGGTACATGGCCGCCGACCCCGCGCGACGCAAGTTCTTCGCCTACCTCAACCTGTTCCTGGCCGCGATGCTGCTGCTGGTGATGGCCGACGACTTCCTGGTGCTCTACCTGGGGTGGGAGGGCGTGGGCCTGGTCTCCTACCTGCTCATCGGGTTCTGGCAGCACAAGCCGTCCGCGGCCACGGCGGCCAAGAAGGCGTTCCTGGTCAACCGCGTCGGGGACATCGGGCTCGCCGTGGCCCTGATGGTGATGGTCACGCAGCTGGGGACCCTGTCCTTCGACGGCGTCTTCGCCGCCATCAGCGGCACTGACGGTGCCGAGCCCGGGGTCGGCACCGGCCTGGTCACCGCGCTCGGCCTGCTGTTGCTGCTGGGCGCCTGCGCCAAGTCCGCCCAGGTGCCGCTGCAGTCGTGGCTCGGAGACGCCATGGAGGGCCCAACCCCGGTCTCGGCGCTGATCCACGCGGCCACCATGGTCACCGCCGGCGTCTACCTGATCACCCGGGCCAACCCGATCTTCGACGCGGCCCCGGCGGCGCGGACGGCGGTGATCGCGGTCGGCGCGGTGACACTGCTGTTCGGCGCCGTGATCGGCTGCGCCAAGGACGACATCAAGAAGGTGCTCGCCGCCTCCACCATGAGCCAGGTGGGATACATGGTCATGGCCGCCGGGTTCGGCCCCGCCGGATACGCCCTGGCGATCATGCACCTGCTCACCCACGGCTTCTTCAAGGCCGGCCTCTTCCTCGGAGCGGGATCGGTGATGCACGGGCTGGACGACGAGGTCGACATGCGGCGCTACGGTGCCCTGCGCGCGGTCATGCCGGTCACCTTTGTCACCTTCGGACTCGGCTACCTCGCGATCATCGGCGTCCCACCGTTCTCCGGCTTCTACTCCAAGGAGGGCATCATCTCCGCGGCGTTCGACGTGGGCGGCGGCGGGGCGGCCGGATACCTGCTCGGCGCGGTGGCGCTCCTCGGAGCCGGCCTGACCGCCTTCTACATGACGCGGGTGATGATCCTGACCTTCTTCGGCCGACAGCGATGGCGCGAGGGAGCCCATCCCCACGAGTCGCCGGTGTCCATGACGGCGCCGATGATCCTCATCGCGGTCGGCTCCGTACTCTCCGGGGCCCTGCTCGCGATCGGCGGGCGGCTCGAGGGCTGGCTCGCCCCGGTCGTGGGCGAGCACAGCGCCGAGCACGTGGTGCCGGTGTGGCTGGTCACCACCGCTTCGCTGGTGGTCGTGGCCGCCGGGGTGGCGGTCGCCGTGCGACGGTACGGCCGCGCAAACATCCCGGAGCGGGCGCCCTCGCAGGTCTCCGCGCTCACCCGCGCCGCCCGCCGCGACCTCTACGCCGACGCCGTCAACGAGGGTGTGCTGATGCGGCCGGGGCAGGCCCTGGTCGCGGGCACCGCGGTGGTCGACCGCAGGGTCGTGGGCGGCGCGACCGGCGGTGTCGCGGCGGCGATCGGGCTCCTGTCCGCCCGCGGCCGACTCCTGCAATCCGGACTCACCCGCTCCTACGCGCTGTACATGCTCCTCGGCGCGGCCCTGATGATCGCCGCCATGTCGGCCGGAGGTGTGCTGTGAACGGGCTCGGTCTGCTCTCCGCGCTGTGGCTCACGCCGCTGATCGGCGCCCTCGTCGTCGTCATCCTCCCCTCCGGCGCGCGACGCGCGGCCAGGCCCCTCGCCCTGGCCACCTCCCTCGTCGTGCTGGCGGTGGCGGTCGCGCTCGCGGTGGGGTTCGACCCCGGCGGCGAGACCCACCAGTTCGTCGAGTCCCGCCCGTGGATCCCCGCCTTCGGCGCCTCCTACACGCTCGGACTCGACGGGATCGCGCTGGTGCTGGTCCTGCTCACGGCCGCCCTCATGCCACTGCTCCTGCTGGCCGGGTGGCACGACGTCGCCGCGTCCGACAGCCGCCGCGCGCAGGCGTACCCGGCGCTGATGCTGGCCACGCAGGGGTTGGCGCTGGTGGCGTTCACCAGTCTGGACGTGCTGCTGTTCTACGTCGCGTTCGAGGCGATGCTCATCCCGCTGTACTTCCTCATCGGCGGCTTCGGCCGCAGCGATTCCAGCGGGGCCGACCGGGCGGCGGCGGCCGTGCGGTTCCTCATCTACAACCTCCTCGGCGGCCTGGTCATGCTCGTCGCGGTGATCGGGCTGTACGTGCTCACCGCCCGTGCCGGAATCGGGCCCGACAACGGTGGGACGTTCGACTACCGCCTCATCACCGCGGCCGTGGCGGACGGCCGGCTCGAGTTCACGACCGGCGTGGCGCTGCTGATGTTCGCGGCCTTCACCCTGGCCTTCGCGATCAAGGCGCCGCTGTGGCCGTTCCACACCTGGCTGCCCGGCGCGGCCGTGGCCGCGACGCCCGCCTCCGCGGTGCTGATGATGGCGGTCGTGGACAAGGTCGGCACGTTCGCGATGCTGCGCTACAGCCTGCCGCTGTTCCCGGACGCGGCCGCCACGGCGGCGCCGGTGCTCGTCACGCTGGCGGTGATCAGCATCGTCTACGGCGGCGTGATGGCCATCGCCCAGACCGACCTGCTCCGGTTGATCGCCTACGCCTCCATCTCCCACTTCGGGTTCATCATCCTGGGGATCTTCGCGCGCACGGAGCAGTCCGCGGCCGGGTCGGCGCTCTACATGGTCAACCACGGCGTCGCCACGGCCGCACTGTTCCTGGTGGCCGGGTTCCTCGTCCGCCGGCACCGCATCCGCGAGATCGGCTACTACGGCGGCGTACAGCAGGTCGCGCCCGTGATGGCCGGGACGTTCCTCATCGCCGGCCTGGCCACGCTCTCGCTGCCCGGGCTGGCCCCGTTCGTCAGCGAGTTCCTGGTGTTCGTCGGGACCTTCGGCCCGTACCCGGTGGCCGCCGTGCTCGCCACGAGCACCTTCGTCCTGGCGGCGATCTACATCCTCTGGACCTACCAGCGGGTGATGGGCGGACCCCCGGCACCCGGGCTCGCGCGGACATCGGATCTCGACGCCCGGGAACTCGTGGTGGTGATCCCGCTGGTGGTGGCGCTGATCGTGCTGGGCTTCTACCCGCAGCCGGCGTTGGACGTGATCGAACCGGCGGTCGCCCACACCGTCGCACTGGTGGGAGGAACCCGATGACCCCGGAGATCGCGTACGGATCGCTCGCGCCGCTGCTCGTGGTGTTCGGCGCGGGGATCGTCAGCGTGCTGGTGGAGGCGTTCGTCCCCGCCCGGCGCCGCTATGCCACACAGATGGTCGTCTACCTGGGCGGTCTCGCCGCCGCGCTCGCCTCGGTGGTCCTCCTGGCCGGGACCAGGATCGTCACGGCCGAGGGGGCGGTCGCCGTCGACGGCCCGGCGCTGTTCCTGCAGGGCCTCACGGTGCTCGTCGCCCTCGGCGCCGGCCTGCTGATCGGTGAGCGCACCGTCATCCCGTCCGCCTCCCGCAGGAAGGTGCTCGCGGGCTTCGCCCCCCAGGCCGCCGTGGCCCCCGGCGGCTCGGGCGAACGCGACGCCGAACGCGCCGGGTTCACCCAGACCGAGGTCTTCCCGCTCGCGCTGTTCGCCACGGGTGGCCTCATGCTGTTCCCCGCGGCGAACGACCTGATCACGCTGTTCATCGCGCTGGAGGTGCTCTCCCTGCCGCTGTATGTGCTGTGCGGGATGGCCCGGCGACGGCGGTTGCTCTCGCAGGAGGCCGCGGTCAAGTACTTCCTCCTGGGCGCGTTCTCCTCGGCGTTCTTCGTCTATGGCGTCGCGCTGGTGTACGGGTACGCCGGGACCGTGGACTTCCGAGGGATAGCCGACGTCGTGGAGGCCGAGGGCGCCAGCCCGCTGATCCTCATCGGCGTGGCCATGATGTCGGTGGGCCTGCTGTTCAAGGTCGGCGCCGTGCCGTTCCACACCTGGACGCCCGACGTCTACCAGGGCGCGCCCACCGCGATCACCGCGTTCATGGCCGCCGGCACCAAGGTCGCCGCGTTCGGCGCGATCCTGCGCTTCTTCCACACCGCGGTGCCGGGGCTCGAGGCGGACTGGGCGCCCGTGCTGTGGGTGATCGCGGCGCTGACGATGATCGTCGGGACGATCGTGGGCGTCGCGCAGAACGACGTCAAGCGGCTCCTGGCCTACTCCTCCATCGCCCACGCCGGGTTCCTGCTCACCGGGGTGATCGCGGTCCAGGCCGCCGGGGCGACCGCGATGCTGTTCTACCTCGCGGCGTACGCCGTCAGCACGGTGGGCGTGTTCGCGGTGGCCGGGCTGGTCCGGGACGCCGACGGCGCCGAGATCAGCGACCTGCGGGCCTGGTCCGGACTCGGTCGGCGTCAGCCGCTGGTGGCGGGCGCGTTCGCGGTGCTGCTGCTGGCCCTGGCGGGGATCCCGCTGACCAGCGGGTTCATCGCCAAGTTCGCCGTGTTCTCGGCGGCCGTGGCCGGGGGCGCGGTGACCCTGGTGGTGATAGGCGTGCTCGCCAGCGCGATCGCGGCCTCGTTCTACGTGCGCGTGATCGTGATGATGTTCTTCCGCGACGCCGATTCCGGCGGCTCGGGCGAGGGCGGCTCGGGCTCTGGGGGCTCGGGTGGCGCTGGCTCGGGGGGCTCGGGGGGCTCGGCTGGCGCCGGCTCGGGCGTGGCGTTCGCCCGCCAACCGGTGACCCTGGCCGTGGTCGCGACCGCCGCGGTGCTCACGCTGGCACTGGGGATCGCCCCACAGCCGCTTCTCGATCTGGCAGAGGCCGCCTCGGCGTTCGCCTGGTGAGCCTCAGTCCTCGTCGAGAAGAGCGTTCCGCCCGCATCTGCCGAGGTGGTCTCCAGGAGCTAGCGCAACACCCTGACTGATCGGGGTGTGTGGTGGCTCAAGAGTTGGACTGGAGACTGCGGGCGGGGGTGTGTCGGTCCCTGCTCGAGGGAAGTAGCGGGCGTGATGCCGCGGCGCAGTGGGGTGTCAGCGTGGCTACGGCGTGGAGGTGGGCCAAGCTGGCGGGCATGACGTTTGACTTGGGCCGGCACGGTGGCGTGGGCGTGGATCCCGGGACGGCCGGGACCCAGCGACCCTTGGAGAAGTTGGCGAGTTATCGCCGGTTGAGCTTGTTCGACCGGGTCTATATCCAGGCCATGTTCGAGCTGCCGACTCCGGCCGGTGTGCGGGCGATCGCTCGGGGTCTGGGGGTGGCCGCCTCGACGATTTGCCGGGAGCTTGCTGCCCACTCGTTCGAGCACTGGGGCAAGCGACGCTACGACGCCCGGTTGGCCCACCTGCTGGCCCTGGGCAAGCGCGCACGCTGCCGGCCGGGCAAGCTGGAGACCGCGCAGCTGCGCGGCGAGGTCATCGCCCGGTTGAACCAACGGTTCTCACCTGAGCAGGTCGCCGGCCAGCTGCGGTTGATGTTCCCCGAGCAGCCGGAGATGCACGTGTCCCACGAGACGATCTACCAGGCCTTATATGTCCAGGGCAAGGGTGCGCTGCGGCAGGAGCTCAAGGTCGAAAAGGCGCTGCGATCGGGGCGCAAGGGCCGCGTTCCCGCCTCCCAGCTGCCACCGCGCACCTCCCGCCCGTGGCTGCAGGGGGCACGGCTTTCCGACCGGCCGGCCGAGGTAGAGGACCGGGCCGTTCCCGGGCACTGGGAGGGCGATCTGGTGGTGGGGCCGAACAACTCCGGCATCGTCACCCTGGTCGAGCGCCAGACCCGGTACGTGCTGATCGGCAGGCTTCCCGGCTGCCGGGACAGCGCCACCGTCACCGACGTTCTGGCGCAGATGATCGCGGCGTTGCCCTCCCGGTTGGTGGCCACGATCACCTGGGACCAGGGCACCGAGATGGCAGCGCACGCCGCGTTCACCGTCAAGACCGGCTGCCCGGTCTTCTTCTGCGATCCGCACTCGCCCTGGCAGCGCGGATCCAACGAGAACACCAACGGCCTGATCCGGGACTTCTACCCCAAGGGCACCGACTTCAACACCCTCAGCGACGCCGACATCGCCGAGACCGAGCGCCTTCTCAACATCCGCCCCCGAGAAACCCTCGGCTTCCACAGTCCCCATGCGAAGATGACCGAACTAATCGACGGTGTTGCGCTAGCTACCTGAGACTGCCCGAGAGCAAGTGTGCGGAACGCTCTTCTCGATGGGGTAGGTCAGTCCATGCCCAGCGGCGTGGCGTCGAACTCCCCGGACAACGCCGAGACCGACCGGGCCAGCCGCAGGTCCCGCCGGGTCACGCCGTCGACGTCGTGGCTGCGCAGGTCCAGGGTCACCTCGTCGTAACTCCACAGCAGGTCCGGGTGATGATCCTGCGAATTGGCGGCCTGCCCGATCGCGGCGACCAGATTGATCGCGGCCTGCGGGGTCTCGCACACCGCGGTGTAGGTCAGCGAGCCCTCGGACAGCGCCCAGCCGGGAAGGTCCGCCAGGACCTCGACGATCTGCTCCTCGGTCAGGCGGGTCCGGTCGTCGGCGTCGGGGCGTGCGTTGTCGGCGTCTGCGCTCATACCGCCCAGTCTGGCACCTCTCGCCGCGCCCGGCACGTCCCGCCGCGTCCGGCCTCCCCGGGCGCGCGGCCTACCCTGAGGACGTGGACTCCCCCGCCAGCAACCCTCCCCGCGGCGCCGGCCGGTACGCCCCCAGCCCATCGGGTGACCTGCACCTGGGCAACCTGCGCACCGCGGTGGTGGCATGGGTGCTGGCCCGCGATTCGGGTCGCGCGTTCCGGATGCGCGTCGACGACCTCGACACCGCGCGCGCCCGCCCCGGCGTGGCCGAGCGGCAGCTCGAGGACCTGGCCTCGATCGGGATCGACTGGGACGGCGAGATCATGTGGGAGTCCGAGCGCGCGGAGGCCTACGCCGCCGCCGCCGGCCGCCTCACCGACAGCGGCCTGGTCTACGAGTGCTACTGCTCGCGCCGCGAGATCGCCGAGGCACCGCGTGCCCCCCACTCCCCGCCCGGCGCGTACCCGGGCACCTGCCGAAACCTGACCGAGGCCGAGCGGGCAGCCCGACGAGAAGCACTCGGTCCGGGCCGCGTGCCCGCCCTGCGGCTGCGTGCCGGTCTCCCCGAGCTCACCGTCGACGATCTCGTCCACGGCCCCTATACAGGCGTTGTGGACGACGTGGTGCTGCGACGCGGCGACGGCGTGTGGGCGTACAACCTCGCCGTCGTCGTCGACGACTCCGACCAGGGCGTGGACCAGGTCGTCCGCGGCGAGGACCTCCTGCCCTCCACCCCCCGCCAGGCCTATCTGGCCGACCTCCTCGGCCTGCGCCGGCCGGAGTACGTCCACGTCCCGCTCGCGGTCAACGCCGCCGGCGAGCGCCTGGCCAAGCGGGACGGGGCGGTGACCCTGGCCGACCTGGCGCTGGAGGGGACGACGACGAGGGCGGCCGTCGCCCGGATCGTGGCGTCACTCGGTGGACCGCCCGGCGCGGACTCGATCGACGCCCTGCGAGGGGTGGTCTCTCCCGCATCGCTGCGATCCGGCCCCTGGGTCGTCGCCTGACCGTCGGGCCCGGACGTTCGCAGAGGTGGACGTCGCGCGATCGGTGGATTCGCCGGTCGGGCGCGTCTGCGCGGATAATCGACGCCCGTGACCACTTCATCGAAGCAGAACCCTGATCCTCGCGGGCCTGGGCGGCCGGACGGGACCATTCCCGAGCCGGCGCGCAGCACCCGGGACTCCTCCGACCCGACCATGTCCGACCCGACCCCCACCAGCCCCGCCCCCGACGCCCGGGACGACCGCAGCGGCACCGACCGCGCGGTCTTCGCCACCGTCGCCAGCCCGTACTACGGCTACCTGATCGCCTTGTTCGTGGGCGTCATGCTCATCAGCAACGTCACCGGCACCAAGGGCGTCCTGCTCTTCCCCGACCTGAGCTTCGAACTCGGGTTCCTCAGCCTCGACGGTCTCGTCACCGACGGCGCCTTCCTGCTCTTCCCGCTGGCGTACGTGCTGGGCGACGTGATCAGCGAGGTGTACGGCTTCAAGGCGATGCGCCGTGTCGTCCTCTCGGGCTTCGCCGTCCTGGCGCTGGCGGCGCTGAGCTTCACGTTCACCGTCCATCTGCCGCCGGCCCCGTTCTACGAGAACCAGGACGCGTTCGAGGCCGTCGCCGGCGTGATCCCGCAGTTCTTCCTGGCCGGCCTGGCCGGCTACGTGGTGGGCGAGCTGCTCAACAGCTACGTCCTGGTGTGGATGAAGCGCCGCACCGGTGAGAAGACCCTGTGGGCCAGGCTGCTCGGCTCAACCGTGGTCGGCCAGCTCGCGGACACCATCGTCTTCTGCACCATCGCGGCACCCGCCCTGGGCATGGTCCTCGGGTCGGGCGACTACTGGAACTACGTGGTGATCGGGTTCGTCTGGAAGACCCTCGTCGAGGCGGTCCTGCTGCCGGTGACGTACGTCGTGATCGCGTGGATCAAGAAGCGCGAGCCCAGCTATCAGACCGCCCTGGCCGGATCGACCGTGGCGCGATCGCCCCTGGCAGACTCGAGGGCATGACCTCCCACGACGAGGGCGCGGGTGGCGGCGGCTCGGGCGTCGGGCGCGACGGGAGCGGCGCATCGATACGGGTGCTCGGCGCCACCGTCGACGACCAGACCCGCTGCGTCCACTACCGCGGGCCCCTCGACGTGGTGGCGATCCGCTTCCACTGCTGCCGGGAGTTCTACCCGTGCTTCCGCTGCCACGCCGATGCCGCTGACCACGCGGTCTCGGCGTGGCCGCGGGCCGAGTTCGACGCCCCGGCGATCCTGTGCGGTGTCTGCCGGACCACGCTGTCGATCACCGAGTACCTGAACGCACACGGGTGCCCGGCCTGCAGGGCGCCGTTCAACCCGGGCTGCTCATTGCATCACTCGATCTACTTCGACGGCTGACTCTCTTACCCCGGGCTCAGTACTCCCCGTAGAACGTCTCGAGGAGTAGTGCAGACACGCGGCACGCGGCGGCGATCGAGTCCAGCCGCTGCTGGGTCGTGGCGTCGCCTGGAAGCTCGCGGTGGTACTCCCCCCGCGGCAGGAGTTCGAGCACCTCGCGCAGTCGCCCCACTTGGTGGCGATCGATCCCGTACTCGCCCGCGACCGTCAGGATCTCACGCATTACCTCACGCAGTGCCTCACCCTCTCCTGGGCTCAACCGGCCCTTGATCTCCCGGATACCCAGGTGGACCTCGATCGGGGGTTCATTCCCCTCGTCGTCAAACTCGAACTCGGCGAGCAACTCCGAATGGTCCGCGATGAGGTTGTAGAGCAAATCCGCGGCCACCTCGGGTCCCGGCCACACCCCCTCGTGGTCATCGAACGGGATCTCGGCCGCGCGTCCCATCAGTCGCTCCGCCGCGTCCTGCTCGCCGCTCCCCATCCGGTCTAGGGCTTTGACCAGGAGATTCTCGGCGGCCTGCATCGCCGCCTGACTGAAGGGTCCCAGAGGAGCTGTGGGCGCCATCGGATTGGTTCCGAAAGCGGTTCGCTGAGCGTATATCGCATCGATCTCGTCCAGAGTCTCGCCAAGGTCCATGCCGACAGCTTTCCACGCATCTGCGCGACTGCGCGACTGCGCGACTGCGCGACTGCGCGACTGCGACCGACACTGACGCCTCACCCGAGGTGCGCGTCCGGAATGGTCCAGAGACGGCGCGCACCCCTTCCGGCGGCTGACAGGGGGGCCGCATAAGCCGAAGAGGGCGCGTACGTCATCGGCGCGGACGGGCCCCGCGGGACGTCCCCCGAGGAAGGCGCGCACGGGCCCGGCGGACGCCGACCGGGTAAGGCGCGGGCGGTGCTACGTCGAGTAGTACCGCCCCAGGAACTGGGACTTGTACGCCAGGTACTCCTCGGGCCCGGCGTCCATCGCGGCGCGCACCTCGTCGACCAACCGCACCACGAACGCCAGGTTGTGCAGCGTGAGCAGGGTCGAACCGAGGAACTCCTTGGCCTTGAACAGGTGGTGCAGGTAGGCGCGGCTGTACTCGCGCGAGACCTCGGACGGCCCCTCGGGGTCGAGCGGGGTGTGGTCGTGCCGGAACTGGGCGCGGGTGATGTTGACCCGCCCGTCGAGGGTGTAGATCCCGCCGTGGCGCGCGAGCCGGGTGGGCGCCACGCAGTCGAAGGTGTCGGCGCCGTTCTCGACGGCGGTGAAGATGTCGTCGGGCTCGCTGATCCCCAGCAGGTGCCGCGGTCGGTCCTCGGGCAGCTCCTCGGTGCACCACCCCACGATGGTGCCGAGGTTCTCCTTCTCCAACGCGCCACCGATGCCGTAGCCGCCGAACCCTCGTCGCCCCTCGGCCTCGGCGCGGTCGCTCATCTCCACCAGCCCGCGCACGGCCCGGCGCCGCAGATCCTCGAACTGCGCGCCCTGGACCACGCCCCACAGCGACTGGCCGGGCCGGTGTCCACGTTCCAGCGACAGCCGCTCGTGCTCGTCGAGGCAGCGCTGCGCCCAGCGACGGGTGCGCTCGACCGACCGCTCCTGGTACTCGCGGGTGTTCATGAGCGTGGTGAGCTCGTCGAAGGCGAAGAGGATGTCGGCGCCCAGACCGTGCTGGATCCGCATCGACACCTCCGGGGAGAAGCGGTGCGGTGAGCCGTCGAGGTGAGAGGTGAAGGTGACGCCGTCCTCGTCGACCTTCGCCAGCCTTCCCTGGCCCTTGTTGGTGGCGGAGTCGTCCGGGGTCTTGGTTGCGCCCGCCGACATCTCGATCACCTTCTTGAAGCCCACCCCCAGGCTCATCACCTGGAAGCCGCCGGAATCGGTGTAGGTGGGCCCGGGCCAGCGCATGAACTCACCGAGCCCGCCGGCGGCGTCCACCACGTCGTGGCCGGGCTGCAGGTAGAGGTGGTAAGCGTTGGCGAGGACCGCCTGCGCGCCGGTGGAGCGGACCTGCTCGGGCGTCAGGGTCTTGACGGTCGCCTTGGTGCCGACCGGGATGAACGCCGGGGTGGCGATGTCGCCGTGCGGGGTGTGGATGACGCCGGTGCGACCCCCCGCGGTGCCGTCGAGGACCATCCGCGAGCCCACGTCGAAGGTGGTCGCGCGTGGGGTGGGGGGCGTGTGATCCGACATGGTCCCATCGTGGCACGACGGTCCGGAGGCCCGGCCCCGGCCCTACGATGGGGGAATCGACGGCGGCAGGACACGACGACGACGACGAGGTGAGCGATGCCCGGCACGAGCGGTCGACGGCTCTCCCGACACGAGCGCCGCGACCAACTGGTGGTCCTGGGGGTGAGGCTCCTGGAGACGGTGCCGTTCCACGCGCTCTCGATGGACGACGTGGCCGAGCGGGCCGGGGTCTCGCGCAGCCTGCTGTTCCACTACTTCCCCACCAAGCTGAACTACCTCACGGCCGTGGTCAACGCGGCGGCCGACCACGTCCTGTCGCTCACCGAGGTGCCGGAGGGGGCCAGCGCGGAGGACCGCACCCGCGCGATCATCACCGCGCTGGTGCGCTACATCCAGCGGCGTCGCGACAACTACGTGGCGGTCCTACGGTCGGGCAGGTCCGTGGACCCGGTCCTCGAGCAGGTCGTGGACGGCATGCACCGCACCATCAGCCTGCGCATCCTCCACAGCATCGGGGTCATCCGACCCGGCCCGATGGCCCTGGTGCTCACCCGCGCCTGGTTGGCAGGTGTCGAGGAGTTGGCGCTGCTGGGCGAGGAGTCCGGGCTGCCCCGGGAGACGGTGATCGACTCCGCGATCACCACGCTCCGCGCGGTCGCCGCACTGCCGGACTTCGTCGCCGACGTCTTCCCGGGTCACAACGCGGACTGAGATGAGCCCCGGAATGAGATGAGTCCCGAAGTGAGAACGATCCCGAAATGAGGAGAGTCCCGGAACTCCGATGAGTTCCGGGACTCTCCCGTGGCGGTGGCGGTGGGATTTGAACCCACGGTTGGGGGTTACCCAACACAGCATTTCGAGTGCTGCACCTTCGGCCGCTCGGACACGCCACCGCCGATCAGGCTACTTCACGAGCGGCCGCAGGCGGAAATCGCCTGCTCGCCGCGGCGAATCAGGCCTTGTCGTTGCCGGTGAGCTTGCTCGCGGCCTCGTTGGCCTTGTCCTTGAGCTTCTCGGCGCCCTGCTTGATGCCGGCCTTGCCCTGGTCCGCCTGGCCCTCGGCCTGGAGGTCGCGGTCGCCGGTCGCTGCGCCGGCCGACTCCTTGGCGCGGCCACCGAGCTCCTCGGCCTTGTTCGAGAACTTGTCTCCCACACCCATGTGGTGCTCCTCTCGATCACGGCGCCGGTGCCCGGCGCCTCTCCTCACCCACCGTACGGAGATGTGCGCCGGGCCTCCACCGGACCGCGGTCACGATCCCGTCACCGCCGAGCGCGAAAGAACTCTTCGAGCAGCGCGGCGCACTCGGTCTCGAGCACCCCGCCCCGGACCTCGGGGCGGTGGACGAGCCGACGGTCGCGGACCACGTCCCACAGCGATCCGCAGGCCCCGGTGCGGGGCTCCCACGCGCCGAAGACGATGCGGCCCACGCGCGCGGCGACCGCGGCGCCCGCGCACATCGTGCACGGCTCGAGGGTCACGACGAGGGTGCAGTCCTCCAGGCGCCACCCGTCACCCAGCACCCGGGCCGCCTCGCGCAGGGCAAGGATCTCGGCGTGGGCGAAGGGGTCACCGTCGACCTCACGCCGGTTGGTGGCGGCCGCCAGTTCCCGGCCGTCCGGGCCCACCACGATCGCGCCGACCGGCACATCACCGTCGGGGGTCTCACCGGCGACCGCCAGGGCCCGCCGTACCCACCGCTCGTCCGCGGACCGGGGTGACGTCAGTGGCATGGGCGACGTCACGGGCACGACCGCCTCACGAGTCGGGCAGGTGCCGCTCGAGCTCCTCACCGAAGCCCATCCGCTCGGCGAGCGACTGCAGCTGCTCGTCGGCGTAGAGGTCGGTCTCGGACACGATGATCTCCAGCACCCCCGGTGGCAACCCCACGTCCTCGAGGATCGCCATGTCACCCTCGCCCCAGGGGTCGGCGTCCTCGAGATCCTCGTCCGGAAGGTCCACGTTGAGCTCGTCGAGCACGTCGGCCGCGAGGTCGTAGTCCAGGGACGCGGTCGCATCGGAGAGCATGAGGCGCATCCCGGACGGGCCGGGGCGCAGGATCACGAAGAACTCGTGATCGACGTCGACGAGACCGAACGACGCACCCTCGGTGCGCAGGGAACGAACCTGCCGCGCGGCGTCGTCGAGACTGGTGAGCGCGGAATCATCGAGTCTGGTGATCTGCCACGAACCGCCCGCCTGCAACACCCCGAGAGCGGAACCGGTGACGGCGTCGTCGTTGCTGTCGCTGTCGCGGGTACTTCGGTCGGAGGTGCTGGCCATGGGCCCAACCGTAGTCGGCTGTGAGAACCTTGTCAGGTGGCGGCGGTGACGGACGTGTGCGTGCTCGGGGCGGGCCTGATCGGCGGTTCGCTGCTGCGGGTCCTGGGCCCGGATCGGGCGTTCGGGTGGAACCGCTCGACCCCCGGTGCGGAGGCGGCGGCGGCTGCCGGCTTCCACGTCTCGACGGATCTGGCCCACACGCTCCGCCGTGCCGCGCGGACGGACGCCCTCGTCGTCGTCGGCGTCCCCCTCCCCGCCCTCGGCGCGGTCCTCGATGCGGTGGCCGACCACGCACCCGGGGTCGCCCTGACGGACGTGGTGAGCGTCAAGGGGCCGGTCCTGGCCGCGGTGCGCGACCGGGGGCTGGGCGCGCGGTTCGTGGGCGGCCACCCCATGGCGGGGACGGCGGACTCCGGGTGGGCTGCCACCGATCCGGACCTCTTCCGTGGTGCGACCTGGCTCGTGGCCGCGGACGACGACGCCGATCCCGACACCTGGTCCCGCGTGGCCCGGATGGCGGTGGACTGTGGCGCCCGGGTGGTCTCGTCCTCCTCCGCCGACCACGACGCGGCCGTGGCGAGGATCTCCCACCTGGGTCACGTGGTGGCCGAGGCGCTGGCCTCGGCCGGGGGCCGGGGCGGGGAGCTCGCCCTCGCCCTGGCCGCGGGGTCGTTCCGCGACGGCACCCGCGTGGCGGGCACCGCGCCCGACCTCGTGCGGGCGATCTGCGAACCCAACCGGGACGCCCTGCTGTCCGTCCTCGACGAATGCCTGGCAGATCTGACGTCCGCCCGCGACTCGCTGGCGGGCGAGGGGACGCTGGGGCCGCTGGTCGACGAGGGACACCGCGCGCGTCGGGCCTACGAGGAGGCGCAGGCGGTGCGCGCGGGCACGGCCGTATCCGTGACCCCGGGGGCGCCGGGCTGGCTCGCGGACCTCCGCGCCGCCGGAGCCGCCGGGCTGGAGGTCAGACCCTCCGGCTGAGCCCGGTGACGTCGACGATGAACCCGTCGGGGTCGACGGTCGCGCTCGTGGCCGCGGTGGCCGTGATCCCGTGGACCATCTCGTCGTCACTGGAGAAGGTGACGGAGTCCTCGGTGACGTCGAGCGTCAGGGAGTCCACCGAGAGGACCCGCTGCTCGACCGAACCGGGCTGCGCGTGCAGCCCGAGCCGTCGGGTGATGATGCTGGCGAAGAACACGCTGAACGTCACATCGACGTCGACCACTCCGTCGCCGCCCACGCGGGAGCGGGTGTCGGAGGGGTCGTCCAGCAGCCAGGAACCGTCGGCGTCGCAGACCAGGTCGATCGTGCGCTCGTACTCCTCGGTGGAGACGGTCAGCTGCACCCGGTGAGGGGCCAGGTCCGATCCGATCTCGACCTGGTACTCCAGCGTGAACGCCTGGTGGTCGGGGTGCGCCGCGGAGACGATCCGGCCCCGGGCGCGGGAGGAATCGCCCTTGCGGACGATCCTCACCTGCTCGATCACCCTGCCGGTCTCGGAGATCCACGTGTACATACGGGGGGCCGAGGCGCGAGGCGCTTCGACCTGCGGCGAGGGCGACTGGGAAGCGTTCACCCCTCCTACGGTAGGAAAATCTCCACCGAAAAGCACATCACCGGCCCGGTGTGGCGACCCGGGGTCACCTCGGGCGGAGCTCCACCCGCGCCCGTCTCCACGGATAGAGCGTCACGTTCCGCGCCCTGGGCCACTCCCGGCCACTGCCCACTCGGTCGAGCCGGTACCGCTCCAGCACCTTCCGCAGGATCACCTCGCCCTCCATCATCGCGAAGGACGCACCGATGCACCGGCGGGCGCCGCCGCCGAAGGGCAGCCACGTGGTGGGGGTCGGGACGTCGTCGAGGAAGCGGCCGGGGTCGAACTCCTTGGGCGCGGGATAGGCGGCCGGCGAGCGGTGGGCCAGGATGATCGACGGCGAGATGGTCATCCCCCGCGGGTAGGTGCGGCCGCCGACGGTGGCGGGTTCCTGCAGCTCCCGCATCACCATCGGGACGACGGGGTGCAGTCTCAGGGACTCCTTGAGCACGGCGTCCAGGTACTCCGTGCCGCCGGCGGCGATCTCGGACACACATCGATCCTGGATCCCGGGATGCCGGGCCAGCTCGAGCACCGACCACGCCATGGCGGTGGCCGTGGTCTCGTGTCCTGCGGCCACCAGGGTCATCAGCTGGTCGCGCAACTCCTCGTCGGACAACCCCTGCGCGTCCTGGGCGGACGCCCGCACCAGCAGTGCCAGCAGATCCCGTCGCCCGGACAGGGCCGGGTCCCGGCGGGTCGTCTCGATCTCCTCATGCAGGAAGGCGTGGATGGTCGCGAGGTCCCGGACCTGTCGGCTCCACGGCCGGAACCGGCGCAGCGGCAGGATGCCCATGCCGATCATCACCACCGGCCCGGCGTCCACCGCCCGCGCCACGATCGGCCTCATCCGGTCGAGGCGGGCCGAGTCCGTCACCCCGAACACCACGCGGAGGATCACCTCGAGCGTGAGCTCGCTGAACAGGACGTGCGCACGGACCCGGCCCGATCGCGGCCAGCGATCCAACTGCTCGGTCGTGACCTCCTCGACCAGCGAGCGGTACCCCTCGATCTCGCGGCGCCCGAACGCCGGCGCGAGGAGCCGGCGGGCGCGCGCGTGCTCGTCGCCGTCCTGGAGGAGGAGAGAGTGTTCCCCCAACAGCGGCCGCAGCAGTTCGTTGCCCTTGCCCGCGTGGAAGACCGACGGCGAGCCGGCGAAGACGTCCTTGATGTCGGCGGGATCGGCGACGGCGACCACCGTCCGCCCCTTGGGCATCAGGTCGAGCTTGAACGGCACCCCGTACCGCCTGGCGGCCGCCGGGAATACGGCCGCGGGGGCCGAGAGTGCGAGCAGGGCCTGCACCAGGCCGGGTAGGCGTGGGCCGGGGGGAACGCCGTCGTCTGAGGTCACACTGTCCATGGTGACACCGTAGGAGTCGACAGGTGTCGCCGCAGCCGGACCGGCGAACACCAGGGCTGGACACCGAGGGGTCGCCTGACGTTCACCGCGATCGTCACCTCGCCGTGGCGGTCACCGACTACCGTGAGCCCATGGCCCTGCTCCCCGTGGACCTGGACTCGACGCCCGACGACATCGCCTCCCTCCTCGCCGTGGACGCCGCCGTGCGCGCCGCGGTGGGCCTGGAACACTCCCCGCCCACACCTTCGGCCCTGCACTGGGTCGGCGCGGAAGGGATGTGGATGGCCCTCGTCCGGCCCGGCGAGGGGCGCGCTCTCCTGGCCGGCTGGCACCACGAGTTCTCCCTCACGGAGGGCAGCGGGCGTGCCGGAGAGGCCGGGACGGACCTCGTCGGCGACGCCCCGGGGTGGTGGCGACGCGGGGTCGAGCACGCCCGGTCCAAGGGCCTCTACCTGGGCTTCCTGTACGGCTGGGACGGGGCCGCGTGGTGGCGGCTGGACCAGCCGACCGACGACGGCTTCGACCCGGAGATCTACCCGGTGACCGCGACGGCCGTGCGGGACATCGTCGACGAGCTGGCCGACGACACCCTCCTCGACGCCCCCCCGACCGGAACGGTCTACGCGCTCCTGTCGGCCGGTGCGCGGTTGTCCGCCCGGGACCTGGCGGCCGTCCTCCACTCCCCCGACGGCTGGCCCGAGGTCGACCTCGAGGCGGGCGTCCGAGCGGCCCGGGCGTTCGGTTCCCCGGTCCCGGCCTGAGCGCGTCGAGGAGCAAGAAGTGCTGGTAAGGATAGGCTTTCGACGCTTGTGACTCCGCGCGCCGACTCCTAGCGTGGACACATGGACACCCCTCGCTCCACCCGCCACGACGCCGTCGAACCGCACGACGCCTCGGTCGGCGACAGACTCAACTGGCTTCGTGCCGCCGTCCTCGGGGCGAACGACGGCCTGCTCTCGACCGCCGGGCTCGTGATGGGCGTCGCTGCGGCCACCACCGACCGATCCGCCCTGATGGTCGCGGGGATCGCCGGCTTGTCCGCCGGCGCGTTCTCGATGGCCGTCGGCGAATACGTGTCGGTGAGCACCCAGCGGGATACGGAACGTGCGCTCATCTCCAAGGAGATCGGCGAACTCGACCGCGAGCCCGAGGCCGAGTTCGAAGAACTCGTCGGGCTCTACACCGCCAAGGGGCTCAGTGTGGACACCGCCCGGCTGGTCGCCACCGAACTCCACGCCGTCGATCCACTCTCCGCCCACCTCGACGCCGAACTGGGCATCGATCAGGAGGCACTGACCAACCCGATGCACGCAGCCGTCTCCTCCGCGATCGCCTTCACCCTCGGGGCGATCATCCCTCTGCTCGCCATCCTCGCCCCCGCCAGCCTGAGAGTGCCCACGATCGCGGTGCTCACCATGGTCGGTCTGGCGCTCGCGGGATACGTCTCCGCGCGTCTGGGAGACGCGGATCGGGGCAAGGCCGTGCGCCGGCTACTCCTCGGTGGTCTCGCGGCCATGGCAGCGACCTACGGGATCGGCTCGATCCTGGGAACCGCCGTCGCCTGACCGGGGACGGGTTGCTCGCTACTGCACCGGTGAGCCGATCTCTGCCACCATGGTCTGGTGAGAAGACTCGGTTACGTCGCGGCCAAGCGCCTCGCACTCGAGACACTCGGGTGGACGCTCGTCGTGCTGGGTATCGCCGCTCTGTTCCTCCCCGGCCCCGGGCTGCTCACTCTCTTCGCGGGCATGGTCGTGCTCTCCCAGCAGTACGAGTGGTTCGAGAAGCGGGTCGACCCCGTCAAGCGCGTGGCCCTCGAGGGCGCGTCCCGAGGGGTGCAGACCTGGCCGAGGATCACCGCGTCGGTGCTCGGCGTGGCGTGGCTGGTCGGACTCGGGATCTACTGGGGCCAGCACCCCCCGGCACCACAGTGGTGGCCCCTCGATCCAGCCTGGTGGTTCATCGGCGGGTGGGTTACCGGCGGAAGCCTGATCGGCTCCGGCCTGATCGGCCTCGTCCTCATCGTCTACTCGATCCGTCGATTCCGGGGGAACCCGTACGACCACGAGGTGGAGACCGAGCGCGAGAGGGAACGCCACGCCGCCCGCCACCGGGAGAGAGAGGAACGGCGACGGGCGCGGCACGACGTCACATCGGGCCGGAGGCCGCACCCGGCCGCGTCTCCCACCGGGCCGGGCGTCGCGTCGGACTGATCGGGCGTCACGTCAGGCTGAACGTCTCCTCGCCACCCACCGCGACCATGCGCTCCTGTCCGGCCACGCACACGTGGACCGGGGTCGAGTCGATCACACCGTCTCTGTGATGCACCGTGACGCTGTCCTGCATCACCGTCACCGTGAGCGGGGACCGCAGGTAGGTCATGTTGAAAGAGACCCCGTCGATATCCCGGGGCAGGTTGGGGTGGATCTGCAGCATCCCGTTCTCCACCCGCATCCCCGCGTAGAACCGCTGGATCAGGTCGACCGTCCCGGACATGACACCCATGTGGATACCCTCGCGGGTCGTTCCTCCCTGGATGTCGTTGACGTCGCTGCCCAGCGCCACCTTGAAACGATCCCAGGAACTGTCCGGGTCGAAGCGGGCGAGGACCCCGGCATGCGTGATGTAGGACAGGGTCGACCCGTGTGACGTGCGCTGGTCGTAGTAGTCGATGGTGCGCTGTGCGGCATCGTCCGCGAACCCATAGCCGAGTCTGGTGAAGACCCGCCGCAGTTCGTCGTCGCTGAACAGGAAGAACAGCATCACGGCGTCGGCCTGCTTCGCCAGCTTGTAGCGATCCGGGGTGTCCCCCTCGGCCTTGAGGATCCTGTCCAGTCGCTGGATGTTGCCGTATTCGGCACGGTAGGAGTTCCAGTCCAGCTCGTCGAGGTCCTCGTACCCCTCGAACTGGCTGATGATCCCGTCGTGGAACGGCACGAACATCCTGCGGCTCATGTCCTTCCACCGCTCGATCTCGTCGTCACGCAGTTCGAGCCGGGCGCGGACGGCGCCGGCCTGGGGCGCCGGCAGCAGGTCGAGCAGGTGGGCGGCGATGTCGCAGATCCACGCCACGAAGACGTTGGTGTAGGCGTTGTTGCGCAGCCCGCCCTCGGACGCGCCCGGGTACTTCTCGTGGTACTCGTCGGGCCCCATCACGCCGTGGATCTCGTAGCGCTGCCGCTCCGGTGAGTAGTGCGCGATGGACGACCAGAACCGCGCGATGCCGAGCATCATCTCCGCACCCCGGAACTCGAGGAACATCGTGTCCTCGGTGAGGGTGATGTACTGCCAGACGTTGTAGAAGATCGCCGCGCTGACGTGGCGCTGGTTGTGCGACAGGTCGATGTCCCACCGCCCCGACATCGGGTTGAGGTGGAGTTCCTGGGTCTGCTCCGTGCCGAGCGATCCGCTCTGCCACGGGAACATGAACCCCTCGTACCCGGCCGTCGCCGCCGCCACCCGCGCCTCGGACTGTCTCCGGTAGCGGTACATGAGCAGGCTGCGGGTGACGGCCGGGAGCCGGAAGGTCAGGAACGGGAAGACGAACAACTCGTCCCAGAACACGTGGCCCCGGTAGGCCTCGCCGTTGATCCCGCGGGCGGGCACGCCGGCGTCGAGGTCGGCGGTGTTGTGCGAGCACGTCTGCAGGATGTGACTGATGTGCACCCGCAGCAGGTGCTGGGCCTCGTCGTCGCCGAACACGTGGAGGTCGCACGCCTGCCACAACCGCTCCCAGGACTCGCGGTGGTGCGCGTACGCCGCACCGAACGGGCGCGACCGGGCGGCCGACCGGGAGGCGCGCAGGAGCGTGTCCCCCGTGGCCGGGTCACGCGAGGTGAACAGCGCCACCGACTTCTCGATCGTGGTGGGGACGTCGCGCTCCAGCTCCACGTGGAGGGTCTGCTGGATGTAGTCCGCCATCCGGAAGTCGGAGCGGGGCACGTCTCGTTTCCGACCGCCGGTCGAGACGAGGGTCCGTGCCGCGACACCGATGTTCACCTCGGACTGCCGGGTGCGCACCTTCAGCGCCATCACCTCGGGGTGCGGGAACACCGTGCTGCCCGGCCGGAGGTGGTCGCTCTCGAGTTGCCGGTATCGCGGTACGCCGTCGTTGGTGACGCGTCCGTCGAGCGCGCTCACGACCTCAGCCTGGCCGGACCAGTTCAGCGGCGTGATCGTCCACTCCATGTAGGCGTGGTGCATGCTGGCCATCGACGCGAAGCGCCGGCTCACCAACTCGGTCTCCCGCCCCTCCCGGTCGCGGAAGCGGATCTGGCGGGTCATCAGCGCCGAGCGCAGATCCACTCGGTGGCTGTACTCGAGGATCTCCACTTCTGCGAGCCGGAGCACCTCCGCCCCGCCGATCCTGAGCTTGAGCGGCAACCAGTTGGGCAGGTTGACCAGGTCCTCGTTGTGCACCGGGACGCCGCCGAGCATGGTGGTCGCGCGGTTGTACAGGCCGTGGACGTACGTCCCGGGGTAGTGGACCCCGTCGGCGTCCTCCCATTCGGCCGCGCCGCGCGTGCAGAGGTAACCGTTGCCCGTCGAGGTGAGCGTCTCTCGCAGCCCCTCCTCGCCGGGATCGAACTCGGAGTAGGACAGCGTGAAGGCGTCGGTCCGCCCCGTCGTGGTGTCGTCGGAGGGCCCGGTGTGCAGAGTGGTCACACAGTCGACCCTATCCCCTGACCTGCGGTTCCGACGGGGTCCCACGTGCTTGTTTCCGGGATCGTCATCTGGCCGAGACTTGTCGGCCACTGACGTATTGTATGATCTACGTCACAGCCGGGACGGCCCGGGCCGCGCCGCGGGGCCCACCATCGACCGTCGCGCGGGAACAGGGGCTCACCATGACCGTTCAGTTCATCGAGATCACGGAGGACGTGGCCGACAGGCTCCACGTCCTCACCACACCGACGGCCTGCCAGGTCGGCGATGCGCGCATGATCATCGTCGATCTGCTCGGTTCCGGTCCGTCGTGGCCACTGTCCGTCCTCGTCGACCACGTGTGCACCGCATACGAGGCTCCCGACGGGGAACGTCTCATGGTCGACCTCCGGGAGGGCATGGCCGAGGACGATCTCCGCGACGAGCCGGCACTCCGGCACGTGACGTGGGTGCGCGCCACGCGCCTCGCGCTGAGGGAACTCACCGACTCCGGTGAAGTGGTCTGGAGTCTGCCCTCGGATGATCCTGACGAGGTCGACCACCCCGAGGTCGAGGTCCTGATGTCCGGCGCGGAACCGCGCGCCTTCCGCGTCTACGTGGGGGATCCGCTCCCGGACGGTTCGGTGTCCCTGCGGTAGCGGACGGCCACGGCCAACATCACCGCGCCCACCGCGATGAAGGACAGCACCCGGAACAGGCCGGGCAGCGTGGCCAGGTCGAGGAACAGCAACTTGGCGAGCGCGAGTGACCCCAGGACGAAGCCCATCCTGCGGGCGTCCGAGAGCCGGGGACTCGGCGTGAGGATCAACCAGGCCGCGCAGCTGATCCACAGCACGGTGACCACCAGATGAGCCACGAGGAAGCCGTTGCGCGCCGCGCCCGCCAGGTCGCCGATCACCACTCCGGCCGCCACCACCATCACCGAGAAGGTCAGCAACGCCACCACGGCACCCGCCATCACCACCCTGGACGCCTGTCGGGGCACCCGCCGGGAGGCCCACCACGTCGCGGCGACGGCGAGCGCCGTGACCGCGAACGCCGCCACCACGTCCCAGTAGGTCAGCTCGCGGACCGCCAGACGCTCGTCGAGCGCGAGGAACGGCTCGTTGACGACCACGTACACGGCCAGCGCGATGGCGGCGCCGACGCCGGCCACCCAGTCCACCCAGCGGCGACCCCACAGGCCCGCTGCCACGAGGTAGCCGGTGGCGCTGAGGGTGAGGGCGAGGCTCGTCATCTCCCGTCCGCCCAGTTCCACCCAGGCGCCGAACAGCAGGGCACTGCCCACGACCCCCGCGACGGCGGACAGCAGGACCGGTCCCGGCTCCTGGGCTCGACGTCCGGCCACCACGGCGACCGTGAGGTAGGCGGCGGCCAGGACCACCCCGACCGGCCAACCCGGCCGCAGGAGGACGAGTCCGGAGAGGAGGAGCAGGGGGACGGCGGTGGGGACGACGACGAGGGCCGCGTTCTCCGGAGCCGGGCGACGGCGCACGGAGTCGGCCCAGGCGACACCGACCCCCACGGCGGCGAAGACCAGGGCCGCCACGATGAGCGCGATCTGTTCGCCCCGGTCGTGGAGGTGGGTCTGCGTGAGGTAGCCCGCGAGGACCGGTGCCGGGAAGACCGACCACACCACCCTGACCGCGATCCCGAGTTCGGCGCCGAGTACGGCGGTCGCGATGGCCAGGATCACCAGGAAGACAGGGAGCTCGACGCCCGTGGAGATGAACGGGGCCAGCACCATCGTGCCGGCCGAGACCAGGCAGGCGAGTAGTCCCGAGGACCATCGTTGCGCCAGAGCCATCCCGGCGAGCGCCAACCCGCCGACGAACATGTACGCCGCCGGGACGGGGATCCACTGGTAGAGGGTGGTGCAGGCGATCACGTCGAGCATGGCCGCAGCCAGACCGGTGCCGACCAGGGCCAACGCGCCGGGGTTGATCGGGCGCTCGGGCGTGGCCTCGTGCCGGGACTGCAACCACAGCCCGAGCCCCACCAGCACCAGCGCCAGCACCGCCGCAGCGACGACCCGCGCGATCGGCGGGAAGAGCCCGGCCTGGATCGCGACCACCAGGAGGAACGCGATCCCGGCCAGCATCACGGAGCCGCCGATCGCGGCGATGACGGTGGCGGCGGTGATGCGGGGCCTCCGTCGTGGCACCTCTCGCGACGCCACCTCCCCGGGCTGCTGCCACGGACGGCCGGGGTGCGCCCGGCCCCCGGGCGGCGCGGGTGCCACGTACTGCCCGGGGGACTCGTACCGCCCCGGCGGACGCCACGGTCCGCCCGGGTGTGGCGGGGCGGGCGTCCCCTGCGACGGTGCGCCCGCCCGCCACGGCGATTCCCCCGGCGGCGACTGTGGAACCGCCGCGGGGCCGGCCTGCCGACCGAGCGCCGACAGCCCGGCCCGGACCTCCGCGACCTCCGCGGTGATGCGTCCGAGCCGTGCATCGAGGTCGTCGAGAGCACGCTGCAGGTCTGGCTGCTGGGGGTCCACCTGGAAATCATCCCCCGCTGCGTTGCCTGCGTCCATGCCCCTCCCCTGGCCACATCGCGGGAAGAACGCAGTGCCGCACTAACGACCCCGGTCCCCGGGCCGATAGACAGAGCACGACACGAGCTCGGACGGAGCACGCATGAGTGAGCACATCATCCCCGTTGAGGGGGCGACCCCGATGCACTTCGTCTCCGAGGGCGACACCCTCTCCTGGCACCACCAGTCGGTCGAGACCGAGGAGACCACCGAGTGGTGCGGTGAGGTCGTCGACATCCCCACCGACAGGGTCACACAGTGGGATCCGCTCTCCATCAGGGGTGCCCTGTCCTGCCCCAGGTGCGGCCTGGTCGGAGGAGTCCTCGACGGCACCTTCATCCGGGTGTTCCAACGGAGACCGGGCCAGACCGAGGCAGAGGCACGTTCCGCCTACTACAGATACCGTTACAGGCACCATGGGGAGTGAGTCCCTACCCGGTCGGCCCACGCGGCCGGCGCACGCCGGGCAGTGACGGGGAGGGGGCCGACGCCGTCGACTCACCATCGAACCACCGCGGGCCCGAGAGGAAGGCCTCCACGGCGAGGCGCTCCAGCTCGTATGAGCCGATACCCGGGTAGCCGTGGCACATGCTCCGCCATGTCGCGGGCACGGCCGTCGCACCCCACCGCGCGCCCAGCAGACCGCCGGCGATCGCGGCGACCGTGTCCGTGTCCCCGCCGATCTCGATCGCCACGACCAACGAGTCAGCGAGGTGCCGCCGCGGATCGGCTTCGGGGACCGGGGTGTGGTGGATCGCCGACCACGACGCCTGCAACGCGCCCACCACCCAGCCGTTGATCGGGAACCGAGAGGGCGGCCCCTGTTCGGCCTCGTCGATGCGGGCCTCCTAGAACTCACGGTCCGGCTCGTCGAGGCGCGCCAGCCCGCTACGGAGGTCCAGGACCTGCTCCCGCACCGCGCGGTCGATGGCCAGAGACCACAGCACGCACGCCTGGCCGGTCCGCGGATCGGAGTGGGTCAGGTCGCTCACGGCGGTGGCGGCCCGGACGATCGCCCCGGTGTCACCGAGGTGTGCCAGCGCCACGGGGGCGGTGCGCATGAGGGAGCCGTTGCCGGCCGAGTGGTGACTCCGCCGGAAGTGCTCCCCGGCCGCCTCCCGGGCCGCGGCCGCCGTCGGTGCGGGACCCGCGGCACGCAACACGGCGGCAGTCTGGTAGCCGATGTCCGGCGGACCGGAGTCGTACCAGCGGCCGAAGTTCCGGGCCACCTCGGTCAGTGCCTCGTCGGCGAGCAGACCGCGCCCGCGGGCGGCCACCTCGAGAACGCACCACGCCATGGCGGTGTCGTCGGTCCACTGGCCAGGAGCGAATCCACCCAGCCCACCGCCGATCATCTGCGGGCCGTCGGGCCCGAGGCGAGCCGAGCCGTATTCGTACCCGGCGCCCAGGGCATCTCCGACCGCGGTGCCGAGCATGACGCCCGCCACCCGGTCGGCTCGTGTTCCGTACTCGCTGTCGCGTCTCATGACGCCACCCCTCCCAGGCGATACGCCAGTTCGTCCCGGTTCCGCTCGAGCTCGAACGAGAAGGCGCGGAGAATCTCGTCGACGTTCTCCACGGACAGTGGCCGCGCCGGAATCCTGATCCTCTGGAACACCTCGCGGTCGGTCATGTACCAGGTGCTCCACGTCCCTTTCCGGTTGAGGAGGTCCAATTCGACGGCGGTGTTACGCCGACTGTAGACACGGCGCACGACCATGGCGAAGACCTCGATCGCGGCCCCGTCCGGACGGAAGATCACGAACACCGTGGTCCCGGCGACATGGAATCGGAGGTCACCGTCGGAATCGACGTCCGGGTCCTGCCCGGTGAGGTTCCGGATCACCCCCGCCACCAGTGGACGCAGGGCGTCCGGGCCGCCGAGGGCCGCGTCCTCCCCGCGTGACGGGGCTTCCTCCACCGCACCGGCGTCTGCGAGCCCGAGTGCGTCCGCCACCGCCGCGGCGCCCGGCCCGGTGGCGCGGGCCGTGAACAACTGCGGGTGCGGCAGCAGCAGGTCCCCGCGTGCCACCCGGACGATCGCGTCCGCCAGCGTGAACGCGCCGTCCTCACCGACGCGCGCGACCATGTCCTCCGCGGCGGTGCTGCCGCGGATTCCCCGCGTCACCCACATCCACCCGCGCCGGCGATCGGCGCGGATCACCAGTTGCGACGCCCACTCCTGCCGGCCCGAGGGCGCGATCAGCGCCAACGTCTCACCATCCCGGATATCGCCGAGTCGGCAGATCAGCGTGTCGAGAAACACGCCCCACGCGCACTCGGTGCCATCCCTCATGCCGTCGTCTCGCCGTCCCATGTCTTCCCGTTCCATGTCACGCCCCTTCCGACCCCGATTTAGCACTCCCAACGCGCTAAACATTAGCACGCTTATCGCGCTAATGTGAGGGCATGTCCGATCTCGAACGATTCCCCCGTCCCGCCGTGGCAGTGGACCTGGCGATCCTCACCGTGACGGGAGCCGGCGGCACCGACCCCGAGCTACGGATATTCACCCAATCGCGGACCGATCCCGACGGTCGCGCACTGCCCGGCGCCTTCCTCCGCGAACGCACGAGGGTCTCCGAGACCGCCGATTACGTGCTCCGCGAGAAGGTGGGGATCGCACCCCACGAGACCATCCGTCCGCGCCTGTTACGACTCTTCGACGACCCGGAGCGCGACGGACGGACGTGGGCCGTCTCCGCCGCGCATGCGCTCCCCCTCCCCGAATCAGCACTGTCCGGAGCGAATGGTGATCTCACGAGGGTCACCATCGACGGTCGACTCGAGGGCGTCGACTCACTTCTGTTCGACCACGACTCGATAGTGGACGCCGCGATCCGGGACGTCCGGGAGCGCTACGAGATCCGCCTGCGCTACGTCGACGTCGGCCCGGACCCCGATGGCTTCCTGGCCGAGCCGTTCACGCTCCTCCAACTGCGCCGGGTGCACGAGGCCGTCATCGGTGAGGCGTTGCACAAGGACAACTTCGCCAGGCGGATGCGGCCGCACCTGGAATCGGTCGTGGATGACGACGGCGAGGTGGCCCTCTCCACGGCGCTACGCGGTCGCCCGGCCGCGCTGTTCCGGCGTGCGCGCTGACTTGTGTTGCGCCGACCGGGACCGCAGCACCAGGATCACGCCGACCGCGCTGACCGCCATACCGACCACCGCGAGAACAGTGATCGGCACCCCGAACATCAGCCACACCCAGACCATGGTGGTGGGCGGGGTCAGATAGAGCAGGACGCTGGCCACCGTCGCGCCCCGGGTGCGGGTGACGAACACGTAGAGGACGTACCCGCAGAGCGTGGACAGGAACACCAGCCAGGCCACCGCCACCCAGAACTCGGGCTCGGCCGGCACCGCGCCCTGTCCGACCAGCAGCATCGCGGCGACCAGTGCCACCGCTGCGACGACCGACTGCATGGTGATGGACTGGAGCAGGGTCTCCGTGGGCCTGAGGCGTTGGGTGAGGACCGTCCCCGTGGCCAGACTCAGCATCCCGGCCACCGGGAACAGGTACGCCCACCACGGGGCGCTGCCGGCACCCAGGCCGCCCGAGACCACCACCACGACGCCCGCCATCCCGAGCAGCATGCCGATCCACATGACCGGTGTGGTCCGTTCCCCGAGGAACCTGCCCGCGACGGTCGCCACGAGGAGCGGCTGCAGCGCCGCGATCAGCGCCGCCGTCCCGCCGTCGACGCCGCGGGCGACACCCTCGAAGATCATGAACAGGAACACGGCCTGACTGAACAGACCCAGCACCGCCTGCCGCGCCCACGCCCTCCGGTCGGTCAACCGCACCCGGAGCACGAGGCAGACCGAGAGCAGCAGGAGCCCGAGGATCGAGAACCGCCAGCCGAGCAGCTGCAGCGAGGTCCCACCGGTCCGGGTCCCGAGCTCCGCGCCGACATAGCCCGAACTCCACATGATCACCAGGGCCACCGACGCCAGATGGCCGGCGTTGCGGCGGAGCGCATCTCGAGCGGGCTGGGGCATCGGCCCAGCCTACGAAGCGGCCGGTCTCGTCGTCGTCGTACCGTCCGCCCCACCCCCGGCCCCCGGCGCACGACCTCGGCCATATGAGTCACCGGCGGAGGGACGAACGACGAACGCCCCCGTCCGCGTGGACGAGGGCGCTGCCGGTACCGCTGTTGTGCGCCCGAAGGGACTCGAACCCCTAACCTCTTGTAATCGGGTCACTCTCGGCGGGGTCATTCCATGAGATTCGTTTACGGCTGCCGACGTGGGGATATGCACCCTGCCCGCATACCTTGGACGCTGCCGGGATTCGTCTAGGTTTCAATCAATGTGCTGGATAAAACATGGACGGGGTATAAACCTCCAGCACTCTCGCGCGCGGGGATTCGACAAATGCACGACACCCCCAACACCGGATGGTGCTGGGGGCGCTGCCACGCCGGTCACCAGGACCTGTGGGGCGCGGCATCCGACCACGAGGGCCGGGGGTCTTGGGTTACGCGGCGAGGTTCGCCACGTCCTCACCGGCAGCGGAGACGGACACCGTAGCCACACCACCGGGAGTCGGATCGGATGCGTTCGGATCAGTCACAGCGGCCTGTACGAACTTGAGCTTCTCGGCGATGACGTGGCGGGTGGACTCGGCGCGGCCTGCGGTCGACGCGGCGGCTGCGTACTCGGGCGAGCGCTGCTGGAGCGCGTGGTCGATCATCGCCATACCAGCCTCTCCTGCCTGCCCTCCCCTCACCGAGTAGTAGTCAACAGCGTGCTCGTGCAGGAGCGGAAGGTCGGCCTGGTCCGCATTGACGATGAGTTCGACCAATGCGCCTGCGCCGGCCTCCAGAGCGGCGGACACACGCTGCGCCCGACGCTGGTGGCGTAGTTCGGCGAGGAGCTGCTCTTCGGTGGTCCCGGTCGGGGTGACCATCGCGGACTTCAACTCGTCGCGCTGGCGGGAAGCATTGTCGATTGCGGCGGACGCGGCGGCGGCAAGCTCCGCCACCTTGTCGTCCCAGGCGTTGTGCTGCCGGTACCGGTCGAACGTGTCCGCGATGCCCTGGGGCGTGTAGTCGCCACTGGACCGCAGGCGGGTTGCGGTGGCTCGGGCCTCGGTACGGATGGCGTCGAGTTCAGTCTCGATCTGGTGCAAGGTCTTACGGGTCATCGGGTGTTCCCTTCGATGGTGATGGGTCGGTCGTGGTCGTCGTGGTCGGTGGTGTTGGCTACGTGCTCCGCCCATGAGGCGAACCCCGATGCGAGCGTGTCGAGCAGCGAGTCGCCCCGGTCGTCGTGGTCGGTCGTGGACACCCGGTCCGCGATGATGAGCAACTTCCCCGCCGGCAGATCCGCAGCCGATGAGAGTGCGCGAATTAACGCCGGGTCCGGGCTCTCCGATTGCAGCTCCACAAGCAAGCGTCGAGCGGCGAGGCTGGCGGTCTCCGAAAACATCGCGGACAGTTCGTGCTGTGAATCGGCCACGAGTGCAGCGGTCGCCTGCCGGGTGTGCTCCCGGGACCACTCCACGCCCGCTTCGACGGCGGCCGCGTCAACCGCCCGCCGGGAGATCCCTAGTTCACGGGCGCAAGCGTTCCTGCCGTATCCCTGCTCTGCCAGCTCCCTTACGCGCGCGGGCGCGGGTCCGGCACTCCCGGTCATGCGGCATCCTCGGTCTGTTCGTCGTCCCGGCGGCGGGGGTCATGGTGTGCGATTGCATCCGAGACGGCGGCGATCATCGGGCGTATCGCTTGCGGGTTCTCGATGAGACAGTCAGCGAGGGCGCGGCGGGTGCGGTCGGCTACGGCCTCGGCTTTGGCTTGCGGGGTGTCGGCGTCGGGATTGAGCGGGAACTTCCACCGGGGGTCCACGCTCGTGACGGCGGCGAACAGCAGCACCTTGGCGTCATCCTCGGAGAGCTGCCGGACTATACGGGCGGCGGTGGTCGAACGGGCGTCGATGAGGGCGTCGAGGCGGTCCTGCACGAGGCTCGTGCGGGCGAGCATGAGGGTCAACTTCAAAGCCACGAGGGGCCTCCAGTCAGTCGGGATGGTGGGGGGTTAGTCGGTGCGCCGGCGGGGGCTGTAGAGGTCGCGAATGTATTTGTCTTGGCGTGCGAGGTGGGCTACTCGGTCGCCTCGGCGGACGTTGCACCGCTCCCCGGCTGGAGTGTTCCCGCTAAAGTGGCCACTGCAATTAAGCGGCGAGTTCGTATATGTCTCTGAATCCTAG
>NZ_BAAAQG010000007.1:658207-683700 GCF_039531545.1 Dietzia cercidiphylli | reverse complement strand
CACCACACCGCTCCCCGGACAGTCACCGACCACCGGATCACGAGGGACTCACACTCTTCGCCACCCATTTCGGGGCAACTTCTCCAGCCTAGCCACACAGACCCACCAAGTCAAAACCGGGCCCGCACCACCATCTGAAGCTCACCACCTCCACCAGCCAGAACCTCTCGATCCGGACTCGCTCTCGGCGACTTCCAATAAGTTACGCAGACGTGAACCCAAACGCAAATCGCCAGGTCAACAGGCAGAAATGCGACACGGCGCCGGTGAAGACCGGCGCCGTGTCGCGATGCTCCCCGGATCAGTGGATCCGCACCCCTGCGAAACTCCGCTTTCCACGCCGGAGGACGAGCCACTCGCCGTGGAGCAGGTCGCTCGCCTGCGGGGTCCACTCCGCGTCGTCGATGCGCACGTTGTTGACGTACGCGCCACCCTCACCGACGGCACGTCGCGCCGCGCCCCTGCTCTCGGACAGACCGGAGGCGACCAGGAGATCGACGATCGTCCTCGGGCTGTCGGACCCCACCTCGACCGCGCCGGCGTCCTCGAGCGCAGCGCCGAGGGTCCGCTCGTCGAGCCCGGCCAGCTCGCCACGTCCGAACAGGGCCTGGGACGCCGCCTGCACCGATTCCGTGGCCGCCACCCCGTGCACCATCGTGGTCATCTCCTCGGCCAGGCGCTTCTGCGCCGCCCGCAGGTGCGGCTTCTCCCTGGTGAGTGCGTCCAGCTCGTCGATCTCCTCCCGGCCCAGGAACGAGAACCACCGCAGGTAGCGGACCACGTCGGCGTCGGAGGTGTTGAGGAAGTACTGGTACCAGGTGTAAGGACTCGTCAGGGCCGGGTTGAGCCAGAGACTCCCGCCGCCCGTCGACTTACCGAACTTCTTCCCGTCGGACGAGGTGACCAGGGGGACGGTCATCGCGTGCACCGACTCCCCGTCCATCCGGCGGTTCAGATCGACGCCGCCGACGATGTTCCCCCACTGATCGGAGCCGCCGATCTGCAGGGTGCACCCCATGGTGCGACGCAGCTGCACGAAGTCGTTGGCCTGGAGGAGCATGTAGGAGAACTCGGTGTACGAGATCCCGTCACCGTCCAGGCGACGCTTGACGGTGTCGCGCCCGAGCATGGTGTTGAGCGAGAAATGCTTGCCGACGTCGCGGAGGAACTGGATGGCGGTCAGGTGACCGGTCCACTGCATGTTGTTGACCACCCGGGCGCCCACCGGCCCCTCCGTGAGGTCCACGAACAGCTCGAGCTGACCGGTGATGCGCTCGGTCCACTCGGCCACGGTGTCCGCGGTGTTCATGGTGCGCTCCCCCACCTCGCGGGGGTCCCCGATCATCCCGGTCGCTCCGCCGGCCAGGACGATCGGCCGGTGCCCGGCCAGCTGGAACCGCCGGAGGGTGAGCAGCGGGATCAGGTGACCTGCGTGCAGGCTCGGCCCGGTGGGATCGAAGCCGCAGTACAGCGACACGGTGCCCTCGTCGAGATGGGCACGGAGCGAGTCGAGGTCGGTCGACTGCGCGATGAGCCCCCGCCACTGCAGGTCTTCGAGGATGTTGGAAGTCACGCACGCCATTGTTCCCCATCGACGTGGTGGGCTACCACGGGGCGGGGTGCGTCACCCTCGGCGCGCGTGGACTGCGCCGGTAGGAGGAGACCTCCCGGGCGCCCGCGAGCCAGAACCGCCAGGGTCTGTCCGCCTCACGGGAGACACCCACCCTGGGACCGGACCGGATCTGCGACTCGGCTACCGGATCGGCGCGGAATGTGACCGACGACGACGGGTCGAGGACGTCCATGCCCCGGTAGGACAGCTCGATGCCCAGCACCTTGCCGAGATTGCCCGGCCCGCGAGCCGCGCGCTCGACGGGTATCCCGGGCCGGCGGTCGTCCACCACCCGGTGTCCGCCCTCCACCCGCCCGGCTCGCAGCAGCACCCCGCCGCCCTCGCCCGCGGGACGGCAGGTGATGTTGACACACCGGTGGATCCCGTGGCTCAGGTAGACGTACATGTGACCGGCGTCGCCGAACATCACCTCGTTCCGCGGGGTCGGACCCGGCCAGGTGTGGGCGGCGGGATCCGGGTGGGGCGAGTCGACCGGTCCGCCGTAGGCCTCCACCTCCACCACCCGCACCGAGACCGGACCATGGGTCAGGACACCCCCGAGCAGTGCCCGTGCGGCATCGGCCGGGTGGGCGTCGCGGAGCAGCGCCCGGAACTGCCCCGGACCGGTGTCCGGTCGGGTCACTCCTGCGGAGCGCCGCCCGCACGGGCGAGCAGGTCCACGTGCTCGGCGTCATCCACCTGACGTGACTCCTCCACCAGCAGGACCGGGATGCCGCCGTCGATCCTGTACGCGCGGCGGAGGCGGGGGTTGTACAGCGTGTCGTCTCCCGCCAGGAGGAGCGGACCCTTGTCCTCGGGACAGGCGAGGATCTCCAACAGACGGTCATCGATGGCGGACATGGCGCTCACCCTACCCAGTGGGCGAGCTCGTCACGGATCTCTCCCAGCCGCCGCCGCTGGTCGGCCACTGCGGTGCCGGCGGTACCGCCCCGTGCACTCCGTGACGCGATGGATCCCGTCACGGTGAGCACATCGCGGACGTCGGGCGTCAGCGCCGGGTCGACGGCCGCCAACTCGTCGTCGGTCAGCTCGTCCAGCCCGACGCCGCGGGCCTCGGCCACCCGCACGCACTCCCCGGCCGCCTCGTGGGCGACGCGGAACGGCACGCCCTGACGGACCATCCACTCCGCGATGTCGGTGGCCAGTGTGTATCCGGCCGGGGCGAGCGCGGCGAGGCGCTCCGGGTGGAACTCCAGGGTCGAGACCATCCCCGCCATCGCGGGGAGGAGCAGGTAGAGCTGGGCGACCGAGTCGAAGACCGGTTCCTTGTCCTCCTGCAGATCCCGGTTGTAGGCCAACGGCTGGGCCTTGAGGGTGGCGAGCAGTCCGGTCAGGTTGCCGATCAACCGACCCGTCTTCCCGCGCATCAGTTCCGCGACGTCCGGGTTCTTCTTCTGCGGCATGATCGAACTACCGGTCGACCACTCGTCGGCCAGGGTCACGTATCCGAACTCCGGGGTCGACCAGGCGATCACCTCTTCCGCCAGCCGGGAGAGATCGACCGCGATCTGCGCGAGGACGTAGGCCGCCTCGGCGGCGAAGTCCCGCGAGCTCGTCGCATCGATCGAGTTGTCCGCCGCGCGATCGAACCCGAGCTCCGCCGCGATCGCGTCCGGGTCAAGTCCGAGGGACGAACCGGCCAGAGCGCCCGAACCGTACGGAGACACCGCGAGACGGCGGTCCAGGTCCCGGATCCGATCGACGTCCCGCAGCAACGGCTGCGCGTGGGCCAGCAGCTGGTGCGAGAGCAGGATCGGCTGAGCCGCCTGGAAGTGCGTCTTGCCCGGCATCACGGTCTCGGGGTGCTCGTCCGCCTGCGCCACGAGAGCGTCGACCACGTCGAGCACACCCCCGGCCACCTCACGCACCGCGTCACGCAACCACATCCGGAACAGCGTCGCGACCTGGTCGTTGCGGGACCGGCCGGCACGAAGGCGCCCACCCACCTCGACCCCCACCCGGTCGATCAGACCGCGTTCGAGGGCACCGTGAACGTCCTCGTCCGATTCTGCGGGGACGAACGCGCCGGAATCGATGTCCGCGGCCAGGCGGTCCAGACCGTCCAGCATCGCGTCGAGGTCCGCACCGGAGAGCAACCCCGCGCGGTGCAGAACCCTGGAGTGGGCCTTGGAGGCCCTGATGTCGTACGGAGCCAGCTCCCAGTCGAAGTGCGTGGACTTGCTCAGCGCGGCCATCGCCTCCGCGGGCCCGCCCGCGAAGCGTCCGCCCCACAGCGCTCCGGCGTTGGTGCCGTGCCGTTCGTCCTGCCGGTCGGCGTCGCTCACAGCCCGAGGTCCCGCTTGGCGGCGATCTTGGAGCTCAGACCGTGGAGGTTCACGAAGCCCTTGGCGTAGCTCTGGTCGAACGAGTCCCCCTCGTCATAGGTCGCGAGGTTGAAGTCGTAGAGCGAGGAGTCGGAACGACGACCGTTGACGACGATGGAACCACCGTGCAGGACCATCCGGATGTCCCCGGAGACGTGCTGCTGGGTGTTGTCGATGAAGGCGTCGAGGGCGTATTTCAGCGGGGAGAACCACAGGCCGTCATAGACCGCGTTCGACCACTGGTCGGAGACCCCGGACTTGTACCGCGCCAGCTCACGCTCGAGGGTGACGTCCTCGAGCGCCTTGTGCGCGGTGATGAGGATCATCGCTCCCGGCGCCTCGTACACCTCGCGGCTCTTGATACCGACGAGCCGGTCCTCGACCATGTCCAGCCGCCCCACGCCCTGGGCCCCGCCCCGGCGGTTGAGCTCCACGATGGCCTCGAGCACGGAGACCTTGCGCCCGTCGATCGCCACCGGGATGCCCTCCGAGAAGGTGACGGTGACCTCGTCGGGAGCGGCGAAGTTGAGGGTCGGGTCCTCGGTGTAGTCGTAGACGTCCTTCGTGGGGGCGTTCCACAGGTCCTCGAGGAAACCGGTCTCCACCGCGCGGCCCCAGACGTTCTGGTCGATCGAGAACGGGGACTTCTTGGTCACGTTGATGGGGATCTCGTTCTGCTCCGCGAACTCGATGGCCTTCTCACGCGTCCAGGCGTAGTCGCGGACCGGGGCGATCACCTCGAGGTCCGGGGCGAGCGCACCGAAGCCCACCTCGAAGCGGACCTGGTCGTTCCCCTTGCCGGTGCAGCCGTGCGCGACGGAGGTACCGCCGTGCATCTTGGCCGCCGTGACCAGGTGCTTGACGATCAGCGGGCGGGAGATCGCCGAGACCAGCGGGTACTCCCGCATGTACATCCCGTTGGCCTTGATCGTGGGGGCGCAGTACTCGTCGGCGAACTCGTCGCGGGCGTCCACGACGATCGACTCGACGGCGCCGCAATCCAGTGCGCGCTGCCGGATGACCTCCATGTCCTCACCGCCCTGACCCAGGTCGATGGCGACGGCGACGACCTCGGCTCCGGTCTCCTTGCCGATCCAGCTGATGGCGACAGAGGTGTCGAGGCCGCCGGAGTAGGCGAGGACTACGCGATCGGACATGGTGTGCTCCTTGATGGTTCGGATCTCTAAGGTCTGGGTTGGGGTCGTGGATGTCAGAGTGGGCGTCGGGCGAGGGAGGCGAGCCGGTCCGCGAGCTCGGCGCCTCCGACGGGTTCACGGGCCATCACGAATATGGTGTCATCCCCGGCGATGGTCCCCACCACGTCGTCGAGGTTGGCGCGGTCCAGGGCGCTCGCCAGGAAGTTCGCGGCGCCGGGCGGGGTCCTCAGGACCGCGATGTTGCCACTGTGGTCCGCCGAGACCAGCAGGTCGCCGAGCAGCCTGCCGAGCCTGTCCGTGCCCCCGGGGATCCCCGGGGCCCGGCTGCCGTCCTCCGGGATGATGTAACGGCCCGCGCCTCCGTCGGCGGCCCGGAGCTTGACGGCCCCGAGCTCGTCGAGATCCCGGCTCAGGGTGGCCACCGCGACCGCGATGCCCTCCTCGGCCAGGGCCTCCGCCAGTTCGGTCTGGCTCCGGACGGGTCGGCGCTGGAGGATCTCGGCGATCCGGGCGTGCCTGGCGGTCCTGCTGACCGTCCCCACCGTCATCACGACCGCTCCATGAGCCACACGAGCAGCGCCTTCTGCGCGTGGAGCCGGTTCTCGGCCTCGTCGAACACGCGGCTGCGGGGGCCGTCGATGACCTCGGCCGCGATCTCCTTGCCGCGGTAGGCGGGAAGGCAGTGCAGGACGATCACGTCGTCGGACGCCCTGTCGACGGACTCCTGGCCCAACTGGTAACCGGCCAGGTCGCGGAGCCGGTCGGTCGCCGAGTCCTCCATCCCCATCGACACCCAGGTGTCCGTGATGAGGACGTCCGCCCCGGCCACCGCCGAGTCGACGTCGGTCGTGATCCTCACGGAGCCACCGGTCCCCGCCGCCACGCGCTCGGCGTCCGACACCACCTGCCCCGTCGGTTGGTATCCCTCCGGCGCGGCGATGGTGATGTGCATTCCCGCGGTCGCGAACCCGAGCAGATACGAGTGCCCCATGTTGTTCGCACCGTCGCCGAGATACACCGCGCGCAGGCCGGCGGTGCGACCGAAGTTCTCGCGGATGGTGAGCAGGTCCGCGAGGATCTGGCACGGGTGGAACTCGTCGGTCAGGGCGTTGACGACGGGCACGTCCGAGTGCGCGGCGAGCTCGGCGAGCCCGTCCTGCGAGTAGGTGCGCCAGACGATCGCCTCGACGTAGCGCGACATCACCCTCGCCGTGTCGGAGAGGGTCTCACCCTTGCCCATCTGGGTGGATCCGGAGTCCACCACGATGGCGTTCCCACCGAGTTGGGCGATGCCCGCGTCGAACGAGAACCGGGTCCGCGTGGAGGTCTTGTCGAAGATCACGGCGACCGACCGCGGCCCTTCGAGCGGGCGGGCCGAGAACGGGGCGGCCTTGAGCCGCATCGCCAGATCGAGGACCTCGGCCTGCTCCGCGGGGCTGAGGTCGTCGTCCCTCAGGAAGTGCCGCACCGACGATGATGCTGACGATGATGCCGAGGTCATGAGGTGGACTCCTTCGGGGTCGCGGCGTCGAGGATGCCCGGGAGCCCGGCGACGAACCGGGCGACCTGCTGCTCGGTCAGCACGAACGGCGGGGCGAGTCGGACCACGTCCGCGGTGGTGGCGCCGACGAGGTACCCGGCCTCCCGGGCCGCCCCCTCCACGGCCTTGGCGAGCGGGGCGGTGAGCACGACGCCGAGCAGCAGCCCCCTCCCCCGCACGTGGTCGACCAGCGGGTGGTCCAGGCACTCGATCTCCGCCGCGATGATCTTCCCGAGTCGGTCGACGTGCGCGATCAGGTCATCGGCCTCGATCGTGTCGAGGACGGCCAGGGCGGCCGCGCACGCGACGGGGTTACCGCCGAACGTGGTGCCGTGCTGACCCGCGGTGAGCAGGTCCCCGGCCGCACCGACCGCCAGGCAGGCACCGATCGGCAGCCCGCCCCCCAGGCCCTTGGCCAGGGTGATCACGTCGGGGACCACGCCGGCCCGCCGCGTGGCGAACACCGCCCCGGTACGACCGATCCCGGTCTGGACCTCGTCGACGATCATGAGGATCCCGTGCTCGCTGCACAACGATCGCACGTCGGCCAGGAAGTCCTCGGGGGGTTCGACGACCCCTCCCTCGCCCTGGACCGGCTCGACGATCACGGCGGCCGTGTCCGCGGGAGCCTGTTCGACGAGAGCGGTGAGCGCGGCGGTGTCGCCGTAGGGGAAGAACTCGACCCCTGCGGGCATCGGGTCGAACGGCTCACGTTTGGCGGGTTGGCCCGTCATCGCGAGCGCACCCATGGTTCTGCCGTGGAAACCGTTCTCCGCGGCGAGGATCCGCGAACGGCCCGTCCGACGGGCGATCTTGAACGCGGCCTCGTTGGCCTCGGCGCCCGAGTTGCAGAAGAAGGCGCGGACGGGCTCGTCCACCGCCAGCAGCGACTCGAGTCGCTCGGCCAGCGCCACCACCGTCGGGTGGATGTAGAGGTTGGACACGTGCCCGAGCTCGGCGACCTGTCGACTGACGGCGTCGACCACCGCCGGGTGCGCGTGGCCGAGTGAGTTGACCGCGATCCCGCCGAGCAGGTCCACGTACTCGCGGCCGTCGGCGGCGGTGACGGTGACGCCCCGGCCCGAGACCAGCTCGAGCGGAGGGGTGCCGTAGTTGCGCATGAGCGCGCTGTCCCACCGTGCGGTGAGGGACGTGGTGTCGGTCCCGGTCATCTCGCGCCTCCTGCCGGCGTGCGGATCTCGTGGTCACCCTCGGTGACCATGGTGCCGATGCCGCCCTCGGTGAGAACCTCGAGCAGCACGGAGTGTTCGACGCGCCCGTCGATGACGTGGGCCGCCCGCACCCCGCCCTGCACCGCACGAAGACACGCCTCCATCTTGGGGACCATCCCGCTCTCGAGCGACGGGAGCAGCCGCGCGAGCGGCCCGGTCCCGAGGTGCGTGACCAACGAGGACCGGTCCGGCCAGTCGGTGTACAACCCCTCCACGTCGGTGAGGACGACGAGCTTCTCGGCGCCGAGCGCGGTGGCCAGCGCACCGGCGGCGGAATCGGCGTTGATGTTGTGGACGGTGCCGTCGGCATCCGGTGCGATGGTGGACACGACGGGGATCCGGCCGGCCTCGATGAGGTCCAGGACGGCACCGGGGTCGACCGACTCGACGTCGCCGACCAGCCCGATGTCGGTCGGCTCCCCGTCGACCATCGCCGTCCGCCGGACGGCGGTGAACAGACCGGCGTCCTCTCCGGAGATCCCGACCGCGTAGGGGCCGTGCGCGTTGATGAGCCCCACCAGCTCGCGGCCAACCTGGCCGAACAGCACCATGCGGACGATGTCCATGACCTCGGGCGTGGTCACCCGGAATCCCCCGCGGAACTCGCCCTCCATCCCCAGGCGGCCGAGCATCGACGTGATCTGGGGACCGCCCCCGTGGACCACCACCGGCTTGAGACCGCAGGTCCGGAGGAACACCATGTCGGCCGCGAACGCCGCCTTGAGCTGGTCGTCGACCATCGCGTTGCCGCCGTACTTGACCACGACGATCTTGTGGTGGAACTTCTGCAGCCACGGCAGCGCCTCGGCGAGGACGTGGGCACGGACGAACGGCGTCAACTCGGTCGACCCGTCGTTCATCTCGGTGGTCATGTCAGGCCTCTCCGGGCTGGTCGGGAACGGTCAGGGTCAGGCGGACGTCGGCACCGCCGCGGTGGCGGAACCGGAACTCCACTCCCTCCGCCGTGGGTGCGGGTTCCGGCCACGGCTCGTGATCGGTGTCCGGTCGGAAGACGAGCACCTCGATCGGTCCGACCTCGGCACCCGACCGGGCGCTGACGAACCGGGCAACGTCCTCGGCGACGCAGTGGGTGAACGTGAAGTCCTCGCCGGGCTCACCGGCACCGGGACCGTCGAGCAGGACGACCCCGCGGATCGACGGGACCTCGGCGCTCAGGGTGCTCCACCGCAACTCCGCGGCGTCGGCCCCCTCGCCGTCGACCTCCAGCACGGACGTCGCGCCCGCGGGAGCCGCCCAGACCACCGCGTCGTTGCGCACCGGATCAGACCACGACTCGAGACCGTGGGTGCGCCCACCGGACACCGCGCCGGACAGGATGCCCGCACTCACGGGGCGAGGCCGACCGTGCTGAGTCCGGCGGTCTCGGGGAGTCCGAGTGCGAGGTTCATCGACTGGATGGCGCCACCGGCGGTGCCCTTGGCGAGGTTGTCGATCGCCGCGGTGAACACCGCGCGCCCCGCCCGCTCGTCGACCTCGATGCCGAGCTGCACGGCGTTGGACCCGAGGACCGAGGCGGTCATCGGCTGCACGCCCTCGGGGAGCACGTGGACGAAGGGTTCGTCGTCGAAGGCGTCGGCGTACACCCGCCGCAACTCCCCCGCCGTGGCGGTGGTCGGGGCGACCGCGGTGGTGAGGATTCCCCGTGCCATCGGGGCCAGGACAGGGGTGAAGCTCACCGACACCTGCGACTGGGTGACCGCCCGCAGGTTCTGGGTGATCTCGGGCGCGTGACGGTGGGTCGTGACGCCGTACGCTTTTGCCGAGCCCATGACCTCCGAGGCGAGCATCGGCACCTTGGCGGATTTCCCCGCGCCCGAGGCGCCGGTGACCGAGACGATCGTGATCCCCGACGCGTCGACCAGTCCGGCCGCCACCGCCGGGAACAGCGCGATGCTCGCCCCCGTGGGGAAGCACCCGGGCACCGCGATCCGGCGGGTCGACCGCAGCGCCTCACGCGCGCCGGGGAGTTCTGGCAGACCGTACGGCCAGGTGCCGGCGTGCGCGGACCCGTAGTAGGACTCCCAGTCCGAGGCGTCGGACAGCCGGAAGTCCGCGCCCAGGTCGACGACGAGGACGTCTGGCCCCAACTGCTCGGCGATCGCCGAGGAGTGCCCGTGCGGCAGTCCCAGGACCACGACGTCGTGCCCGGCCAGGGTGTCCGCACTGGTCTCGACCAGGACGCGGTCCGCGAGCGGCAGGAGATGGGGATGGTGCTCGACCAACGGCTGCCCGGCGTTGGACCCCGCGGCCAGGGTCCCGATCTCCATCTCACCCGACACGAGCGCGGGGTGCCCGAGCAGCAGGCGGAGGAACTCCCCGCCCGCGTAACCCGACGCACCTGCGACCGCTACCTTGATTGCCATGCGCACAAGTATGCATCACCTTGCAATCTTTTGCACACCGGCGCGCCGCCCTCGACCGTCCCGGACAGGTCACGCACCGAGCTGACGCCGTCCGCCGCGGAAGCGGCTCTGGCCGAGGTCCACCGATCCGCCCAGGCGACGCCCCTCCTCGATCCCCGAGGTGCCCACCCGCCGCCGTGCACCGCGGACCGCCGAGGGGAAGCGACGCCGCAGTTCGGAGTCCGCCCGCTGGGCGTCCGATCTCAGGACGAGTCCCGCCCCGGCGGCGTCCCCGCTCCCGGCGACGGCGTCGTGTTCGGCCGCGGCCAACCGGCGCCCCACCTCGAAGGCGAAGCCGGTCATGAACGACTTCCGGTGCGTGACCGGCGAGACGCCGGGAGCCGGCCGCTGGCGCGCTGCCGCCGCGAGCATGACCCCCGTGAGCGCGCCGGCGAGCATCCCCACCCGCTCGACGTGCCGCCGCACCCCCACGATGTGGACGACCTTCGCGCCGTCACCGCGGGTGGAGGTGACGGCCCGGCAGTGCATCGCGGACGCCAGGGCCGCCACCAGACCCACCTGGTCAGGCTGGTACTTCCCGGCGACCACGTGATCGAGCACGGTCACTTCCGCGGGCTGCGCATCGGGCCCCGATCTCGCCAGCGCCTCGTCGACCCCGTACTTGGCGAGCAATCCGTAGGCCCGCTCGAGAAAGACCTCGGCCTCCGGCGTTCCGGCGACGCTCTCGGCCTTGGCGAACAGTTTGCGGACCCGGTCGAGCGCCTTCGCGGCGGAGGACTCGGCGGAGGCGGGCTGAGTTGTGGACATGGTCTACTCCCGGTGGTCTCGGCTGTGAGGTGAGCCGAATATTCGCACAGGTGTACGACAGAAGGGCGGATCCCGGACGATCAGTGGTGCAGGAACCAGGTGTGGTCGAGCGGCCCGGCCCCCCGGCCCACCTCGAGATCGAGCCCGCCCCTCAGGGCACCGTCCATCCAGGGACGGACCCGCCGGTAGGCGCCCTCCCAGTCCTCGGTCCCCACCCGGGCAGTGGCCAGGGCGGAGGACAGCGAGCACCCGGTCCCGTGGGTGTGCGGTGTGTCCACGCGGACGAACGGGAGTCGCAGGGTCGTGCGCCACCCGCCCGCGGATCGAACGAGGATGTCCTCCGCACTGCCGTCCTCGAGATCGCCGGTCGTGGCGAGCACCGAGCACCCGGTCTGCTCGTGGACGAGTTCGGCCTGCTCCACGATCATCTCGATACTGCCCGCGGTGGGCTCCCCGCACAGGACACCGAGTTCCGGGACGTTGGGAGTGACCAGATCGACGAGCGGGACCAGGTCGCGCAGCATGCGGGAGGCGTCGTCGCTGGAGAGCCTGCCCCCGGTGGTGGCGACCATGACCGGGTCGAGGACGACGTTCGGGGGCCGCCGGCGACGCAGCCAGTCCCCCACCGCCTCGACGAGGGAGGCCTCGCCGAGCATGCCGATCTTGACCGCGTCGATCCGCACATCGTCCGCCACCGCGTCGAGTTGGGCGACCACGGTCTCGACGGGTACGGCGTGCACGCCACTGACCCCGAGGGTGTTCTGGATCGTGACCGCCGTGACGGCTCCCATCGCGTACCCGCCCATCGCGGCGACGGACTTGACGTCCGCGAGCAGGCCCGCGCCGCCGGACGGGTCGGTGCCGGCGATGCACAGGACCCTCGGGACCCCGGCCGGCTCAGCCACGGAGCGTCGCCCCGACCGCCGCCTGCGCGGCCTCCACTGCCGCGGTGCGCCATCGGGTCGCCTCGTCCTCGGTGAGCGTCCGGTCGTCCGCCCGGAAGCTCAGGGCGTACGCCAGAGACTTTCGACCCTCGCCGAGCTGGGTGCCGGTGTAGACGTCGAACAGTCGAACGCTCTCCAGGAGATCCCCGCCGCCCGAGCGCAGGGCCGCCTCGACCGAGGACGCCGGCACGGTCGACTCCACCACGAGCGCGACGTCCTGGTTGACGGCCGGGAAGGCCGAGATCGACGGCGCGGGCAGGACCTCACGGACCCCGATCGCGGTGAGGTCCAGTTCCGCGGCGCAGGACCGGTCGGGGAGTCCGAGTCGCTCACAGGCGGCCGGATGCAACTCGCCGGCGTGGCCGACCACGGCGCCGTCGACCAGGACCTCCACGCAGCGGCCCGGATGCCACGGCGCGTACCCGGCCGCACGGACCTCGACCTCGGCTCCGAGCGCGCGGGCGACGATCCGGGCTGCCTCGACCGCGTCGAGGGCGTCGGCGTCACGGCCCGGCGCGGCATGACCCGCCGGTTCGCGCCTGCCGGTGTAGAGGGCGGCCACGTGCAGGGGCTGCTCCGGCAGCGAGGCCGTGAGCGAGTCCCTCTCCTGCGGCGTCGGCTCGCGGTCGACGGGCAGCATCTCCACCGCCCCGGTGGTGGGGGTACGGAAGGAGACCTGCGCGACGGAGAACAGCGACAGGTCGCGGGTGCCGCGGGTGAGATTGCGCCGGGCGATCTCCACCAACGACGGCAGGAGCGTGGTGGCGAGGTGCCCCTTCTCGCTCTCCAGGGGATTGACCACCGACATCGTCCTGCGCCGCTCGTCGTCGTCGTCCAGTCCCATGGCGTCGAACACCGACGGATCACAGAACGGCGAGGTGAGCACCTCGACGTGCCCGGCCGCCGCCAGAGCGTGGCCCACCGCGCGACGGCCGCGCTGGAACGCGGTGAGCCCGCGGCCGGCCGGCGCCGTCGGTAGCACCGACCGGATGTTCTCCAACCCCTCGAGGCGGAGGACCTCCTCCACCAGGTCCGCGGGCAGCGTGAGGTCCGGGCGCCAGGTCGGCGGGGTGACCTCGAGCAGCACCTCGTCGTCCCCGGTGACGGTGCACCCGACCTGCTCCAGGCGGTGGCGCGCGGTGCCGGTCGGGTAGTCGACCCCGGCGACGCGGGCGGGCCGGCCCTCATCGAACGCGATGGTCGGCATGACGGGGGCGGAACCGATGTCGGTGAGGGAGGCCTCGACCGTGCCGCCGGTGATCTCGGCGAGCAGCGTCGCCGCGCGGTCCAGTGCGGCGATCGTGGCCGCGGCGTCGACACCACGCTCGTACCGCTTGCCCGCCTCACTGGGGAGCTTGTGACGGCGGATCGTCCGGAACACCGCGAGGGTGTCCCACACGGCGGCCTCGAGCAGGACGTCCGTGGTCTGCCCGGACACCTCCGTGCTCGCGCCGCCCATGACGCCCGCCAGTGAGATCGGCCCGCGGTCGTCACAGATCACCACGTCCTCGGGGTCCAGCGTCCGCTCGACGTCGTCGAGGGTCGTGAGCTCCTCCCCCGGCCGCGCCCGGCGGACGATGAGCCCACCCTCGAGCGCCGCGGCGTCGAACGCGTGCATCGGGTGCCCCAGCTCGAGCATGACGTAGTTGGTCACGTCGACCGCCGGCGAGATCGGGCGCACGCCCGACAGCAGCAGCCGCCGCGCCATCCACCACGGCGTGCGCGCGGACGGGTCGACGCCGGTCACGCGACGGAGGGCGAACCGCTGCGCGCCCGACTCCTCGGCCACCTCGAGCGGCCAGGTCTGGCCCTCTGCCCCGAGGCCCTGCTCGACCGCGGGATCAGCGAAGTCGAGCCCGAACCCGCACGCGAGTTCGCGGGCCAGGCCGCGCGCCGACAGGCAGTACCCGCGGTCCGGGGTGACGTTGAGCTCGATGACGGTGTCGGGTCCCGCCGCCCCGGCGTCGAGGACCGGCCCGGCCGGGTCGCCGGGCTCCGCCGTGCCCTCGGCCAGGACGATGATGCCGCTGTGGTCGGATCCGATCCCCAGCTCGGACGCCGAGCAGATCATGCCCTCACTGGGCTTGCCGTACGTCTTCCGCCTGCCGATCTCGAACCCACCGGGAAGGACGGTTCCCGGCAGCGCGACGACCACCAGGTCGCCCGCCTCGAAGTTCCGCGCCCCGCAGACGATCTGCTGCGGTTCGTCCGCACCCACGTCGACCAGGCAGAAGCGGATGGGTTTCTTGAACCCCTCGAGCTCCTCGATACTGCTGACCCGACCGATCGTGAGCGGTCCCGAGATCTCGGGCAACTGCTCCGGCTCGCCCTCGACCTCGAGGCCGACGCGCACGAACCCCGCGTCGAGCTCGGCCGGGGTCACCGACCAACCGTCGTTGGCCCGCTGCAGGATCTCGGTCAGCCAGGACTGCGCAATTCGCACTGTGGGGGTCCTTGTTCTTCTCGGGTGGAAGGGGCGGTGGGTCAGGCGCGGATGCCGAAGGGCAGCGAGAACCGCACGTCCCCCTCGACCATGTCCCGCATGTCGGACAGTCCGTTGCGGAACTGCAGGGTGCGCTCGAGGCCCATGCCGAACGCGAACCCCGAGTAGACCTCCGGGTCGATGCCGCAGGCGGTCAGCACGTTGGGGTGGACCATCCCGCACCCGCCCCACTCGACCCAGCCCGCGCCCCCCTTCTTCCGCGGGAACCACACGTCGACCTCGGCAGAGGGCTCCGTGAAGGGGAAGTAGTTGGGCCGCATCCGGGTACGGGTCTCCGGTCCGAAGAGCGCGCGGGCGAAGGCGTCGAGCGCACCGCGCAGGTGCGCCATGGTCAGCCCCTTGTCGATCGCCAACCCCTCCACCTGGTGGAACACCGGGGTGTGGGTGGCGTCGAGCTCGTCCGTGCGGAACGTCCGACCGGGGCAGGCCACGTAGATCGGCGGCTCCCGATCGAGCATCGTCCGGATCTGCACGGGCGAGGTGTGGGTGCGCAGCACCTGGCGGCTGCCCTCGGGAGCGATGTGGAAGGTGTCCTGCAGGGTGCGCGCGGGGTGGTCCGGGAGGAAGTTCAGGGCGTCGAAGTTGTAGTGCTCCGCCTCGACCTCCGGGCCCTCGGTGATCTCCCAGCCCATCGCCACGAACACGTCCGCGACCTGCTCGGTGATGATCGTGATGGGGTGCTGGGCGCCCACCGGAGCCCGACCCGACGGCACGGTCAGGTCCAGGGTCTCGGCCACGAGGACGGCGGCGTCACGCTCCGCCTGCAGCTCGGCGAGGCGGGCGTCATAGGCCTGCTGGACCCTGCCCCGCGCCACGTTGACGGCCTTTCCGGCGGAGGCCTTCTGCTCCTTGGGCAGCGACCCGAGGGTCCGGCGTCCCAGCGCGATCGGGCTGCGGTCGCCCAGGTGGGCGGTCTTGGCGGCGGCCAGGGCGTCCAGGTCCGTGGCGGCGGCGAACGCCGCCTCGGCCTCCGCCGCGTACCCCGCCAGCGACTCCTCGTCGATCCGCACCTCGACAGCGCTCGTGTCTTCGCTCACCTGTGCTCTCGTCCTCCCCGTCACGGCGATCTCCGGCGACCGCCGGCGGCATCCCGCAACAGACTAGTCGATCGGGATCGGACCCCCCGGCCCACCTGCGCGTACCCCCTCGCCGCGAGGGGTCACCCGCTAACGCACCTCGTGAACGGCCCCGGAGTCCACCACGAGCTCGCGGGTCCCCCGGAAACCCTGGCGCATCCGCCGGTCGTGGGTCACCAGCAGGACCGTGCCGTCGAAGGCCTCCACGGCCTGCTCGAGCTGCTCGATCGCGGGTAGGTCCAGGTGGTTGGTGGGCTCGTCCAGCACGAGCAGGTTGACGCCGCGCTGCTGGAGCAGGGCCAGCGCCGCCCTGGTCCGCTCCCCCGGGGACAGGGACGCGCACGACCGGGCGACGTGCTCGCCGCCCAGTCCGAACTTGGCCAGCACCGTCCGACCCTCGGTGGGGTCCAGACCCGCCGGGTCCGCGGCCACGCAGAACGTGTCCAGCAGGGGCCCCGGGCCACCGAACTCCGCGCGGGCCTGGTCGACGCGACCCGCCGCGACGCCGGCTCCCGTGCTCACCCGCCCGGTGTCCGGGAGCCGATCGCCCGCGAGCAGACCCAGCAGCGTGGATTTGCCGGACCCGTTGGCGCCGGAGATCAGCACCCGGTCCCCCGAGTCGATCTGCAGGGTCACCGGACCGAGCGCGAAGTCTCCGCGGCGGACGACGGCGTCGGACAACACCGCCACGACCGACCCCGACCGGGGCGCGGTCGCGATCTCCATCCGCAGCTGCCACTCCTTGCGCGGTTCGGCCACCACGTCGAGCCGCTCCATCGCACGCTCGGTCTGGGAGATCTTGGCGGCCTGCTTCTCCGACCGCTGGCCGGCCCGGTTGCGGATGTGCTTGTCCTTCTCGGCATCCTTGCCGCCCGACTTGCGCATGGTGTTGCGGACGCCCTTGTCGAGCCACGTCTTCTGGGTCTGCATGCGGTCCTTGAGCTGACCGACCCGGCCCGCGTACTCCTCGTATGCCTCGCGCGCCCGCTGCCGCGCCAGCGCGCGCTCGGCGAGATACGACTCGTATCCTCCGTCGAACACCGTGATCTGCCGCTGGGCCGAGTCGAGCTCGACGATCCCGGTCACACACCTGGCCAGGAACTCACGGTCGTGACTGACCACCACCATCGGACGCCGCTCGGTCCGCATGAAGTCCTCCAACACCGCGAGCCCCGCCAGGTCGAGGTCGTTGGTCGGCTCGTCCAACAGCAGGATCTCGTACTGGCTGAGCAGCACGGCGGCGAGGGTGACACGGGCGGCCTGGCCGCCCGAGAGCGCCGACATCGGCAGACCCAGAACGGCGACGTCCAATCCGAGCCGGGCGGCGGTCACCGGGATCCGCTCGTCCAGGTCTCCACCGCCGAGGGCCAACCATCGCTCGAGGGCGTCGCCGTAGGCGTCGGCGGCCGAGTCCGAGTCCGCCATCTGCAGCGCGAGTGCGTCCATGTGCTCCTGCGCGTCGGCGACCCCGGTGGCGCGGTGCAGGAAGTCGCGCACCTCCTCGTCGTCGTGGCGCTCCACCTCCTGACGGAGGAACCCCACCGTCGCGTGCGGTGGGCTGACGGTGACCGTCCCCGACATCTCGGCGTCGGGAGCGCCGGCGAGGGCGTGGAGCAGTGTCGATTTGCCGGCGCCGTTGGGTCCGGTGAGCCCCCAGACGTCACCCTCGGCGACGACGAGGTCGAGACCGGTGAACAGGGTCCGCGCACCTCGTGAGGCCCCCAGGCCGCGGGCGGTGAGGGTGGCGGTCACGAGGCGGCGGCCTGCAGGCGCGCGCTGGTGTGGAGGCAGATCGAGGCAGCGGTGACGATGTTCAGGCTCTCGGCCCGCCCCCGGAGGGGGATGCGCACGCGGACGTCGGCAGCGTCGGCCAGCGCGTCGGGGACGCCGTGCGCCTCGTTTCCGAAGACCCACGCGGTCGGCCGGGACAGCACGTCGTCGGCGTGTTCGATGTCCACCTCACCGTCGCCGGTGGCCACCGCGACCTGGAGGCCCAGCCGGTGGGCGCGGTCGACCAGGTCCGTCTCGGCGATCCCGCGCACCACGGGGAGATGGAAGAGGCTGCCGGCGGAGGCGCGGACCGCCTTGGTGTTCTCCGGATCCACCGCGCCCCCGGTGAGCCACACGCCGTCGGCGCCGAGTGCGTCCGAGACGCGGATGAGGGTGCCGACGTTCCCCGGTTCGGCCAGCGCCTGGCCCACCGCGACGAGGCGCACAGACCCCTCGTCCGGGTCCCCGGGGTCGCGGACGACCGACCGGCACAGCGCGACGATGCCCGTGGGCGAGACGGTGTCCGACAGCGCCCTGATCGCACGGTCGGTCACCACGGAGACGGTGACCCCGGATGCCGATGCGGTGGTCACGAGGGTGGCGAACCGGTCGAGCGAGTCCGGGCCGCAGAACACCTCGATCGCCGCCCCGGTCGTCAGGGCCGACTCGACCGAGTTGGCCCCCTCCGCGAGGAAGCGCCCGGCCTTGCGCCGGGCGGCCGCGCGGTGGAGCTTGGATGCGGAAACGACCCGCGGTGTCCGTTCGGTGAACGGATCCGCGGGTCGTCCGGTGCCCTCCCCGGGCAGGGTGCTGTGCGTCACATTCGCAGACGTCAGGCAGCCGGCGCGTTGACGTCGGCCGGCAGGGCCTTGCGCGCGACCTCGATGAGCGCCGTGAAGGCGGCCGGGTCGGTGACGGCCAGGTCGGCGAGCACCTTGCGGTCCACCTCGACGCCCGCGAGCTTGAGGCCCTGGACGAAGCGGTTGTAGGTCATGTCGTTGGCGCGGGCCGCCGCGTTGATGCGGGTGATCCACAGCTTCCGGAAGTCGCCCTTGCGCGCGCGACGGTCACGGTAGCTGTAGGTCATCGAGTGGAGCATCTGCTCCTTGGCCTTGCGGTACAGCCGCGAACGCTGCCCGCGGTAGCCCTTGGTGGACTCGAGTACGGTCCTACGCTTCTTCTGGGCGTTGACTGCCCTCTTCACGCGTGCCACTGGTCAATCCTCACTGATCTGGGTGGTCACCTCACGGCGACCGGAAGTACTACGTATGGGAGAGGGCTCAGAGCCCGAGGAGCCGCTTGATGCGGGGGACGTCGGCCGGGGCGACGTCCGTGCGACCGTCGAGACGACGGGTGCGCTTGGTGGGCTTCTTCTCCATGATGTGGCGGCGGTTGGCCTGCTGGCGCACGAGCTTGCCCGTCCCGGTCTTCCGGAAACGCTTGGCGGTGCCCTTGTGGGTCTTCATCTTCGGCATGATCGGTCTTCCTCACATGGTTCGTCCCGGAGACCGGCGGGGTCTCGGGTGAGCGGACGACGTGCGTCCGGTGGTCGGTGTGGTGCCGGAGTCCTACTCCGAGGCGGGGTCGGTGACCTTCGACTCCTGCGCCTTGACCCGGGTCTTGGCGCCCTTGTGGGGGGCGACGACCATGGTCATGTTGCGGCCGTCCTGCTTGGCACTGGTCTCGACGTATCCGTATTCGGTGATGTCGTCCGCCAGGCGCTGGAGCAGCCGGTACCCGAGCTCGGGGCGGGACTGCTCGCGACCGCGGAACATGATCGTCACCTTGACCTTGGAGCCCTTCTCGAGGAAACGGACCACGTTCCCCTTCTTGGTCTCGTAGTCATGGGTGTCGATCTTGGGCCGGAGCTTCTGCTCCTTGACCACGGTCTGCTGCTGGTTCTTCCGCGACTCGCGCTCTTTCTGCGCCGCCTCGTACTTGAACTTTCCGTAGTCCATGATCTTGCAGACCGGCGGGCGCGCGGTGGGCGCGACCTCGACGAGGTCCAGATCGGCCTCCAGGGCCAGACGAAGTGCATCCTCGACGCGAACGATCCCCACCTGCTCGCCCCCGGGGCCGACGAGTCGGACTTCGGGGACACGGATTCGTTCGTTGATACGTGCTTCGGCGCTGATGGGCCCTCCTCGGTAGATGGTGCTCTGTCCGCGACCGCTCGCGCGGTCGCGCATCCGCCCTCGAGGTACCCACGGCACCACCGGACACACCGGCGATACCGAGAAGGCCCCACGGCACGGATACCGGGGGGCCTCTCACTCCTCACCCGTCGACGAGACGTCTCCGCGATACGCTCGCAGACCCCTCGTCGGGGGTGGTGACCATCAAACAACCCAGGGCGTCGGATGGTGGGAGATCGGGCTCCTCTTGGACGTCGGAACCCACCACGAAGCGGATTCCCACAGTCGGAGCAGAACTCTACCAGGATTCCCGGGGACCCCCAAACCGGTCCGACCGCCCGGAGTCGCCCGGCCCGTGGGACAGTGTTCGGCATGAACACCGACCACCCCGCGTCCACAGATCCCGCCGCCGACGCGACCGCAGAGAGTTCTCTCGAGGACCATCTCGACGCCCGCGAGGTCGAGATCGTCGAACTCGCCGACGTCCCCGCCCAGGAGATCATCTTCCGCTCGATCGTCGTGCTGATGAGCGCCGCGGCGGAGAAGCTGGGGCTGTCCGACGACGACCCGACCGCGAGCCCGCATCTCGACCTCGACGAATCGCGCAAGCTGATCACCTCGCTCGCCGGACTCGTGACCGGGTCCGCCGAGTACCTCGGGCCGCAGGCCAGCGTGGTGCGGGATGGACTCCAGGGGTTGCAGCGCGCGTTCCGCGAGGCCAGCGCGTTCCCCGACGAGCCCGGCGAGGGTCCCGGCGAGAAGTTCACCGGCCCCGTCTACTGACCCCCGACTGCCCGCCGCCGGGGTACGCGACGCCACGGTCGCACCCTCCGGCGTCGGGTCAGCGCAGGGCCCGTGCCTTGCGTGCCGCCTTGGCCGCGGTCTTGTCCGACGCCGTCTTCCTCGCGGGCGCCTTCCTCGCGGGCGCCTTCGCGGCCGCGGCCTTGCTCGCCGCCGCCTTCTTGGCGGGCGCACCACCGACCGACGCCGGGACGGTCCGGGATCCCTCCGGGCCCTCCTGAGTGACCGGGAGGACCTGCGCGAGGAAGCGACCGGTGTGACTCTCCGGCACCGCCGCGACCTGCTCGGGGGTGCCCTCGGCCACGACGACGCCACCGCCGGCGCCACCCTCGGGCCCCATGTCGATCACCCAGTCGGCGCTCTTGATCACGTCGAGGTTGTGTTCGATCACGATGACGGTGTTGCCCTTGTCGACCAGCCCCTGGATCACCAGGAGGAGCTTGGTGATGTCCTCGAAGTGCAGACCCGTGGTGGGCTCGTCGAGGATGTAGACGGTCCGTCCACTCGACCGCTTCTGCAGCTCGGCCGCGAGTTTGACCCGCTGCGCCTCACCGCCGGACAGCGTGGGTGCCGACTGGCCCAGACGCACGTACCCCAGGCCGACCTGCGAGAGGGTCTTGAGGTACCGGTGGATCGAGGTGATCGGCTCGAAGAACTCGCACGCCTCCTCGATGGGCATGTCGAGCACCTCGGCGATGGTCTTTCCCTTGTAGTGCACCTCGAGGGTCTCGCGGTTGTACCGGGCGCCGTGACACACCTCGCACGGGACGTAGACGTCCGGCAGGAAGTTCATCTCGATCTTGAGCGTGCCGTCCCCCTGACACGCCTCGCAACGGCCGCCCTTGACGTTGAACGAGAACCGCCCCTGCTTGTAGCCCCGGACCTTGGCCTCGGTGGTCGCCGCGAACAACGTCCGGATCTTGTCGAACACCCCGGTGTACGTGGCCGGGTTGGACCGCGGGGTGCGACCGATCGGTGACTGGTCCACCTGGACCAACTTGTCGAACGACTCCACCCCGTCGATGCGGGAGTGCCGTCCGGGAACCTGGCGCGCCCGGTTGAGCTGGTTGGCCAGCGAGGTGGCGAGGATGTCGTTGACGAGGGTGGACTTACCCGAGCCGGACACGCCGGTGACGGCACACAGCACACCGCCCGGGAACACCACGTCGACGTTCTTGAGATTGTTCTCGCGTGCCCCGCGCACGTGGAGGACCTTCTCCGGGTTCAGTCCACGCCGCGTGTCGGGCACCGCGATCGACCGCCGCCCCGCCAGGTAGTCACCCGTGAGCGACTCCTCGCTGGCCAGCAGCCCCTCGTAGTCCCCGGAGTGCACCACCCGTCCGCCGTGTTCGCCGGCCAGGGGGCCGATGTCCACGATCCAGTCCGCCGCGCGGATGGTGTCCTCGTCGTGCTCCACCACGAGCAGCGTGTTCCCCAGGTCCCTCAGCCGGACGAGAGTGTCGATCAGGCGACGGTTGTCCCGCTGGTGCAGACCGATGGACGGCTCGTCGAGCACGTAGAGCACGCCGGCGAGACCGGACCCGATCTGGGTGGCCAGCCGGATGCGCTGGGCCTCCCCGCCGGACAGGCTGCCCGCCACCCGGTCCAGGGACAGGTAGTCCAGTCCCACGTCGAGGAGGAAACCCATGCGGGCCTGGATCTCCTTGAGGACCCGGCCGGCGATCATCGCCTGGCGGGAGTCCAGTTCGAGGCCGTCCAGGAATTCGGCGCAGTCCGCGACCGACATCCGGGAGATGTCGGCGATCGACCGGTCACGCCCGCCGGGGCCGGTCATCGTGACGGCGAGGATCTCCGGCTTGAGACGGGTCCCCTCACAGGCGGGGCACGGCACCTCCCGCATGTACCCCTGGTAGCGCTCCTTCTGCGACTCCGACTCCGTCTGCTCCAGTCGGCGTTTGAGGAACGACATGACGCCCTCGAACTTGGCGTCGTAGGTCCGGACCCGGCCGTAGCGGTTCTTGTACCGCACCCGGACCTTCGTCGACGCCCCTCCGAGCACCGCCTTGCGCACCTTGGCGGGCAGGTCCTGCCAGGGCGTGCGCAGGTCGAAGCCCAGGTCGTCGGCCAGCCCCGAGAGCAACTGCTGGAAGTAGTCGGCGCTCTGGCCCCCCGACCACGGGGCGATCGCGCCGTCCGCCAACGACCGCTCCGGATCGGGTATCACCAGGTCGGGGTCCACCTCGAGGTGCGAGCCGAGCCCGTCACAGACCGGGCAGGCGCCATAGGGGGAGTTGAAGGAGAACGCACGGGGTTCCAGGTCGTCGAGCCCGATCGGGTGACCGTTGGGGCAGGCCATGTGCTCGGAGAACCGGCGCCGCCGGCCGGGGTCGGCCTCGTCGAGGTCAACGTAGTCGATGACGATCACCCCGTCCGCCAGTCCCAGCGCGGTCTCGACGGAATCGGTGAGCCGCTGGCGGGAGGACGGTTTGGCGGCGAGGCGGTCCACGACCACCTCGATGTCGTGCTTCTCCTGCTTCTTGAGCGTCGGCGGCTCCGCGAGGGTGTGGAGTTCACCGTCCACCCGCACGCGGTTGTACCCGTCGGCCGCGAGTTGGGCGAAGAGGTCGACGAACTCGCCCTTACGGGTGCGCACGACCGGCGCCAGCACCTGGAACCTGGCGCCCTCCTCCCCCTCGAGGATCTGGTCGACGATCTGCTGAGGGGTCTGACGCGAGATCACCTCTCCGCACGTCGGACAGTGCGGAACACCCGCCCGCGCGTAGAGCAGACGCAGGTAGTCGTAGACCTCAGTGATGGTGCCCACCGTCGACCGGGGGTTCCGGTTGGTGGACTTCTGGTCGATCGACACCGCCGGAGAGAGTCCCTCGATGAAGTCGACGTCCGGCTTGTCCATCTGACCGAGGAACATGCGCGCGTAGGAGGAGAGGGACTCCACATACCGACGCTGCCCCTCGGCGAAGATCGTGTCGAAGGCCAACGAGGACTTGCCGGAGCCCGACAAGCCCGTGAAGACGATCAGGGAGTCGCGCGGGACGTCGATGTCCACGCCCTTGAGGTTGTGTTCCCGTGCGCCGCGGACGACCAGACGGTCCACCATGGGTACTCCTTCCGAGGGGGATGACGCCACGGACCCGTGGCGGTGGCCGTGCGCGCCGCATGGCCGCCGTCCCGCAGACGAAGGTACCAACGAACCCCGACACGCTTACCACCACGAACCGCCGTCGCCGTCAGTAGCCTGCAGATATGTCGAATCCCACCGAGTCCGTCCCCGAGCACATCACCCTCACCGAGGGCTACTCCGGCCGCCTGGGTGGCCGCCTGACCGGTGAGCGCTGGACCGTCGGCCCGGCCCGGTTGTCCAAGATCTCCGTCGGGGAGATGGACAACAGCGTCTACGTGATCGAGTCCGTCTCGACGGGCGCGGCACTCCTCGTCGACGCCGCGAACGACGCACCCCAGCTCATCGCGCACCTGAGGGCGCAGGCCCCCGGAGTGAGAGAGGTGGTCACGACCCACCTGCACGCCGACCACTGGATCGGCCTGTCGGAGACCGTCGAGGCCCTCGGCCTCACCACCATCGCCTCACCCGGTGACGCCGGGGACATCCACGTACCGACCGACCGCCACGTCTCCCACGGTGACGAGCTCGTCGTGGGGGACCTGCGCCTCGGGGTCATCGGTCTGCGGGGACACACCCCGGACGGCATCGGGCTCCTCCTCCGCACCGAGGAGGGGACCCACCTGTTCCCCGGCGACTCCCTCTTCCCCGGCGGACCGGGCAAGACGGGCACCCGGGAGCAGTTCGACACCCTCATGGACGACCTCGAGTCCCGGGTCTTCGCCGTGCTCGAGGACGACGTGGTGGTCCACCCCGGGCACGGGGACGACACCACGCTCGGGGCCGAGCGTCCGAACCTCGGCACGTGGCGAGAGCGCGGCTGGTGACGCCCGACGGCACCGACCGACCGGCCGATCAGAATCGTTATCCGGCCCCCGTCACAGCTGATCGTCCCAGCGCATCACGCAGGTCCGTAGGGTCCGTGGCGGGGGACGATCCTCCGACCGGAGGCGCCGGGCCGGGGTTTTCACTAGGTTCGACCACGCATCCCAATTCCCAGGAGGAACGATGATCCGACGACTCGCACGACCCATGCTCGCCACGGTGTTCGTCATCGACGGCGTGGAGACGCTACGCAATCCGCAGGCCCATGTGGCCAAGGCGGCCCCGCTCGTGGACAAGGCCGCACCCCTGGTGGAGAAGGGCGAGCAGGCCGTCAACGAGCACGTGACGACCTCCGTGCCGCCGGTCACCAAGGACACCGAGACCCTGGTCAAGGCTCTCGCGGGAGTCAAGGTCGGTGCCGGTGTGCTGTTCGCGCTCGGCAAGGCCCCCCGCCTGTCGGCCCTCGCCCTCACGGCGTCGCACCTGCCCACGACCGTCACCCGCAACGACTTCTGGGCGGAGTCCGACCCCGCCGCCAAGAGCCGCAAGACCACCGGCCTGGCCACCGACGTCGCCCTGCTCGGTGCGCTCCTGCTCGCGTCGGTCGACACCGCCGGCCAGCCGGGCCTGACGTGGCGTGCCCGCAAGGCCGGGGACACGGTCGCGGCCAAGCTGCCCGGCGCCAAGGCCGAGTCCGTGGCCGCCGGCGCCGCGATCGCGGGGGTCGCCCACAACGTGGCCGACCACGCCCGCGGTGTCGCCGACTCCGTGAAGGACAAGGCCCCCGAGGTCGCGGACACCGTCCGCGAGAAGGCCCCCGAGGTCGCCGACCAGGTCCGTGGTCAGGCGTCCGGCGTCGCGGACGTGGTCCGGGCGAAGGCCCCGGAGGTCGCCGAGCTCCTCCGTGAGCGGACCGCGGCGGCACGCAAGCAGGCCGCCCCGATCGCCGCCCAGGTGAGGGACCAGGCCGGCGTCGCCGCCCACGTCGCCGCCGAACAGGCCGCGGAGACCCGCGAGGTCGCCCGCGACCGCGCGGCCCACGTCCGGGAGGTCGCCGCCGCGCGCGCCGACAAGGTGGACACCAAGGACCTCCGCAAGTCCGTCGAGTCGGCCAAGAAGAAGGCCCGGAAGGACGCCCGGAAGAAGGTCACCACCGCCAAGAAGACGAGTGACCGCGCGCGGAGCAAGGCCGCGGCCGCCATCCGGCCCTGACGATCCGCTCCCCCGGTGCCCGCGCACCGGACGTCGACGACCCCGCCCCC
>NZ_BAAAQG010000007.1:646627-658185 GCF_039531545.1 Dietzia cercidiphylli | reverse complement strand
GGCCCTGCGCGAGACCCGGTAGCCTGGTTGTCCTGCACTGCGCGGTACACCCACCCGATGCGCAGTCCCCACCCGAGAGGAGCGCGCATGACGGAACACGACGCCGTCGACGAGGAACAGCGCCACCTCGGCCGTCTCCTCGATCGTCTCGAGGAGCTCCGGGCCGACACCCGGGCCCGCCTCGACGCCGTCCTCCGGGGCACGGGGGGAACTCCTCAGGCGCGATCGGAGCGGGAGTCGTTCGCGCGGCTCTATTCGTCGGAGCTGGCGGCGTTCAACGCCGCCAATCTGGGCCTGTACTTCGGTCGGCTGGACATGGAGGACGGAGAGGTCCGGAGGATCGGGCGCGTGGGACTGAGGGACGACGACGAGGACCTCACCCCGCTCCTGCTGGACTGGCGCGCGGACCACAGCCGCCCGTTCTATCTGGCCACCACCGCCCGCCCCGAGGGCGCACACCGTCGTCGTCATCTCCGCACGATCGGCAGGAGGGTCATCGGGGTCCACGACGAGTACCTCACCGCACCCGTCGACGGTGAGGTGCCGGAGGACCACGACGACGTCGTGGGGGAATCCGCCCTGCTCGAAGCCCTGGACAGCGCGCGCTCCGCTCACATGACGGACATCGTCGCGACCATCCAACGCGAGCAGGACGAGATCATCCGGAACCCCCACGCCGGTGTCCTGGTGGTCCAGGGCGGGCCGGGGACGGGGAAGACCGCCGTGGCCCTTCACCGTGCGGCCTACCTGCTCTACACGCACCGCCGGAGGCTCGACCGCAGCGGAGTGCTCATCGTGGGGCCCAACGCGCGGTTCCTCGACTACATCGCACGCGTCCTGCCGTCGCTCGGCGAGTCGGGAGTCGTCCTGCGCACACTCGCCGACCTCTACCCCGGGGTCCGTGCCACCGGTTCGGAGACTCTCCGCGGCGAGGAGGTCAAGGGCTCGGCGGACATGGTCGACATCCTCAAGGCCGCCGTCCGCGCCCGCCAGCTCGCCCCGGGGGCGGACGTGGTGGTGCGGTGCGAGGGACACGACCTCGTCCTCACGCCCGCGGTGGTCCGCGCCGCCCGCGGCCGGGCCCGGATGACGCGCCGACCGCACAACCAGGCGCGTTCCACGTTCGCGGCGAGGATCATCGACGCTCTCACGGAGCAGTACGTGGCGTCCCTGACCGATCCCGTCGGGCACGCGGAGGACGCCGCCTGGTCCCCCGAGGGCGACGGGGTCGGGGATCTCGGGGACCCCGCCCGGCCGCTGCTGGACGCGGAGGACCGGGCCGCGCTGCGCACAGAGGTCGAACGCGCGCCCGAGGTCCTCGCCGCGATCGACGAGTGGTGGCCCACCCTGCGGCCGGAGCAATTGTTGGCCGACCTGTTCTCCAGCCGCGAGCGGATCTCCGAGGCTGCCGGCGACTATGTGGCCGAGGACCAGGAGGCCCTCTTCCGCGCCGACGGTGGGGCGTTCTCGGTGGCCGACGTCCCGCTCCTCGACGAACTCGCCGAACTGCTGGGCGAGGACCCCACCGAGGAGGGCAACGAGGCGGACCGAGCCTGGGCCGAACAGGTCCGACAGGCGGAGGAGGCGCTCGAGATCCTCACCGGGTCGGCGGTCCAGGACATCGAGGACGACCTGGACCCGGAGGTCCTCATGGCGTACGACGTGGTCGACGCGGAGTCGCTCGCCCGGCGGCACAGTGCGGACTCGGACCTCACCGTCGCGGATCGTGCCGGCGCGGATCGGACGTGGGCGTTCGGTCACGTGATCGTCGACGAGGCGCAGGAGCTGTCCGCCATGGCGTGGCGCGCGCTGATGCGCCGCTCCCCCAACCGCTGGATGACCCTCGTCGGGGACGTCGCCCAGACCTCCAGCCCTGCGGGCATCGACTCGTGGGAGGACGCGCTCTCGCCGTACGTGGACGACCGGTGGGTCCTCTGCGAGCTCACCGTCAACTACCGCACCCCGGAGACCGTCTCCGCGGTCGCGGAACAGCTGCTCGCGCAGATCGACCCGGGGGCGACCTCGCCGCGCCCGGTCCGTGCGGGACGACGGCCTGTCGCGTGGCTCGAGACCGAGGCGGGCTCGGTGGGCCGGGTGGTGGCCGACGAGGTCTCCCTCGTGCCGGAGGACCGGGCCGTGGCCGTGCTCCTCCCCGATGACCTCGGGCACGAGAACGCCCCCGGGATCGCCGCCCTCAGGGACGCCGTGATCGCGGCGCGCCCCGACGCCTCGGTCCTCCCCCTGGCCCTGGCCAAGGGACTCGAGTTCGACGTGGTGGTGGTGGTCGATCCGGAGCACGTCCTCGGACGTTCGCCGCAGGGGCTCCAGGATCTGTACGTGGGGGCCACCCGCGCCACCCAGGAACTGGTCCTCGTCCAGCCCGGTCGGTTCGGTCCACTGCTCTCACGGATCCGCGAGTCCGTCTCCGACGACACAGAGGAGCTCAGCGCATGAGCGACCACGCGGTGCGGATCCCGGCCGCCGTGGCGTTGTGCGCGGTCCTCGCGGTGGGCGGCGGTTGCGGGCCCGCGGAGGAGGCGACCGACCGGACCGTGAGGGCGGAGACCACCGGTCAGGGCGCCGAGGCCGAGGCCGGGGGGCCCGCCGCCGTCGGCCCGAGAGGCCCTGCCAGGAACGGCAGCGAGCAGGATTTCCTCGACGACCTGACGGCGTTCGGACTACCCACGGAGATGACCGCGGCCACCACCGTCGAGGTGGGGATAGGGATCTGTCGGAGCATCTCCGACGGGTCCGACACCGAGACCATCCTCGATCACCTCCGCCCGCTCACCAGCGCGATCGCCGCGCAGGATCCGGAGCGCGACACCGCGGAGGTGGGCCGGGCCATCATCGATGCGAGCCGGGCCCACCTCTGCGGTTGACGCTCCCCGGTTCACCGATCCGGGTCGCCCGGACCCGGGTCGCCCGCCGGCTCAGGTCGTGTGGACGATGAGCACGTCGCAGATGGCCCGGCGGGCCGCATCCGCGGGCACCGAGCCCAGGAGCCGGCCGGTCAGAGAGTTCAGGCCCTTGTTCCCCACGACGAGCAGATCCGCCTCCACCTCGTCGGCCAGCTTGATGAGCGATTCGACCGGCGCGCCCTTGACGGTCCGCGCCTCGACCGTCGACGCCCCTGCGGCGACCGCCCGGTCCCGGGCCGTCCGGACGATGTCCTCGGCCGGGTTGTCACCGCGGATCTGATAGGCGTCGTCGCCCAGCTGATCGGCGGCCTGGCTGACCGAACGCGGATCGGCGGGCACATAGGCGCAGGCGATCACGAGGGTCGCGGACTCGTCGGCGGCAAGCGACGCAGCACGATCGACGGCCCGGTAGGACGACTCCGAGCCGTCCGTACCCACGACCACCTTCTTGTAGGCGCTCAATTCTCTTCCTCTCGTCGGCAACAAGTTCTACCCAGCGTAGTGCGCGTGGGTCCCCGCCGTGCCAGGTAAGCGCGCGACGTCACAGTGACGGGTCAGTCGATTCCCGCCTCGCGCATCCCCTTGAGCTCCTTACGCAGCTCGGCGATCTCGTCGCGGAGCCGACCCGCCAACTCGAACCGTAGGTCCGTTGCCGCCGACATCATCTGCTCGGTCATCTCCCCGATGAGCTTCTCGAGTTCCTTACGAGGCCGCGCCGACTCACCCGCCACCCGTGCCCCCACGAGCTCGGGCCGGTCCCGCGGGTCGGTGGACGACTCCCCGTTCTTCTCCTCCCCGACCCTGTCGAGGATGTCGGCGATCTTCCGCCGCAGGGGCTGCGGGTCGATACCGTGCTCGGTGTTGTACGCGACCTGCTTCTCGCGCCGGCGGTCGGTCTCCTCGATGGCCTGTCGCATCGCGTCGGTGACGGAGTCCGCGTACATGTGGACCTCGCCGGAGACGTTGCGGGCCGCACGGCCGATGGTCTGGATGAGCGACGTCGCCGAGCGGAGGAAGCCCTGCTTGTCGGCGTCGAGGATCGCCACCAGGGAGACCTCGGGGAGGTCGAGTCCCTCCCGGAGCAGGTTGATACCCACCAGGACGTCGTACTCGCCGCGTCGCAGGTCGCGGAGCAGCTCCACCCGCTGCAGGGTGTCGATCTCCGAGTGCAGGTATCGCACCCGCACGCCGAGTTCCAGCAGATAGTCCGTGAGGTCCTCGGACATCTTCTTGGTCAGGGTGGTCACCAGCACCCGCTCGTCGCGATCCGCCCGGGCGCGGATCTCACCGAGGAGATCGTCGATCTGCCCCTTGGTGGGCTTGACGACGATCTTCGGGTCCACCAGCCCGGTGGGTCGGATGACCTGCTCGACGAACTCGCCCCCCGTCCGCCCCATCTCGTACGCACCGGGGGTGGCCGACAGGTACACGGTCTGGCCCACCCGGTCGGAGAACTCCTCCCAGGTGAGCGGTCGGTTGTCGAGCGCTGACGGGAGCCTGAAACCGAAGTCGACGAGGTTGCGCTTGCGGGAGGCGTCGCCCTCGAACATCGCGCCGATCTGGGGAACAGTCACGTGTGACTCGTCGATAACCGTGAGGAAATCCTCGGGGAAGTAGTCGATGAGCGTGGCCGGGGAGCTTCCCGCCGGCCGCCCGTCGATGTGCCGCGAGTAGTTCTCGATGCCGGAGCAGAAGCCCACCTGTTGCATCATCTCGATGTCGTAGGAGGTCCTCATCCGTAGCCGCTGTGCCTCGAGCAGCTTGCCCTGGTTCTCCAACTCGGCCAGCCTCTCCTCGAGCTCGGCCTCGATGGAGGCGATCGCCCTGGCCATCCGCTCCGGGCCGGCGACGTAGTGGGTGGCCGGGAAGATGCGCACCTCGTCGACCCTGCGGACGACGTCGCCCGTCAGCGGGTGGATGTAGTACAGCGCATCGATCTCGTCACCGAAGAACTCGATGCGGACGGCGAGCTCCTCGTAGGTCGGGATGATGTCGACGGTGTCGCCCTTCGCCCGGAACGTGCCGCGGGTCATGGACACGTCGTTTCGTTCGTACTGGACATCCACCAGTAGTCGGAGGAGCTGGTCGCGGTCGACCTCCTGCCCGATGGACAGAGCCACCGACCTGTCGAGGTACGACTGGGGGGTGCCGAGCCCGTAGATGCACGAGACGGAGCTGACGACGACGACGTCACGCCTGGACAACAGTGACGATGTCGCGGAGTGCCGAAGCCTCTCCACGTCGTCGTTGATGGACGAGTCCTTCTCGATGAAGGTGTCCGTCTGGGCGATGTACGCCTCCGGTTGGTAATAGTCGTAATACGAGACGAAGTACTCAACCGCGTTGTTGGGCAGCATCTCGCGCAACTCGTTGGCCAGCTGCGCGGCGAGCGTCTTGTTGGGCGCCATCACCAGGGTCGGCCGCTGCACCTTCTCTATGAGCCACGCGGTGGTCGCCGACTTGCCTGTGCCCGTCGCACCCAGGAGGACGATGTCGCGCTCGCCCCGTGCCAGGCGCTCAGTCAGCTCCGCGATCGCCGTCGGCTGATCGCCCGACGGGGTGAATTCGCTCACCACCTCGAAGCGTGTCGTGCTCCGTTCGACGTCGCCGATCGGCCGGAACTCCGAATAGGAGAGCACTGTCGGGTCGGCGGGGACCCCGTCGTCGGGGATCTCGGTCGCGAAAGCCATACCAACCAGCCTACGAGTACGCGACTCCGTCTGCTCACCCCCGCGCAGTTGGGAGTGACTCAGGCATCACCGTGCCCTATCGTTAGGCGTTCACATCGTCCCACCGTTCGGAGATCCACCGTGATCCACGCCCCACGTCGTCGTCGTCTCGCCTCTCCCTCCCGCCGCCGACGAGGTGTCCGACCGGTAGCAATTGCCACCGCCACCTCTCTTATCGCCGGGACATTCATCCTGGCCGCGCCGATCGCGGCAGCCGCCCCGTGCGACGAATGGCCCCCGGCAGGTGTCGGCGGGGGCACGGGAGGAGGCAGCGGGTCGAGCAGTTCCGGCGGGGGTTCACCGGTGGCGCCGCCCAACCCTGCGCCCCCGGCCGCCCCCTGGCACAACGGCACATCCGGCTATATCCCCGTGTTGGAGGGACGAACCACCACCGTCGAACTGCTCACCGGACCCACCAGCCCGAACGACACTGTTGATCGCTTCGGCATCTCCGGTACCGACCTGGGAATCCTGTGGGAGAACGGCGGGGCAGCCGGCAAGAATCAAGTGCACATGGCCCTCGGCGACACGATGGGCGATTGCAAGGGCGACACCCAGTGGCGTAGCAATGTTCTGTTCCGTTCCTCGGACCGCACCCTGGCAGATGGCATGCGTATCGACGACGCGCCCATGAAAGACGGCATTGCCGCGTCGATCCTGCCACGGACTGGACACGACTGGGAGACGACCGTGATTCCCACCGCCGGCGTCGCCGTCGAGCAGACGCAGTACCTGCGATACATGTCGGTTGACACGTGGGGCGACCCGGGCGAGTGGACCACGAACTACTCGGCCCTCGCCAAGTCCGGCGACAACGGCGATACGTGGGTTCCCATCAGAGGAACAGCCCGCCCAGGGCCCGGCCGCATGGCCCTGCCAGGGGATCTGACTCCGGCCCGCCCCCGACACGATGCCGCCCAGATGAGCGCCTTCGTCAAACACGGCGACTACATCTATGAGTACATGACGCCGTCGGGCCGCAACGGATCAGCGATCCTCGCGCGCGTCCCCGAGGCACAGATCGAGACCATGGACGCCTACACGTTCTGGGACGGCTCCGACTGGGTGGCGGAGCAGGACGCCGCGGCGGTGGTCCTCGACGGCCAGGTGAGCGAACTCTCGGTCTCGTGGAGCCCGAGCCTTGAGCTCTTCTTGGCTCTCTACACCGACGATCAGAACAATGTCGTGCTGCGGAAGGCAGAAGTGCCGGAGGGCCTCTGGTCAGGCAAAGACATCCTGCTTTCGAGCAAGCATCTTCCCACCCTGTACGGAGCCTTCGCGCATCCCTGGAGCCCCGTAGTCGAAGCAAGCGGCGATGATCTTTATTTCACGCTGTCCACGTGGGATGCCTACAACGTCTTCCTCATGAAGTCCGATCTGGATCAGCTCCTGGACCGGTCCACGCCGCCCGCGCAGTCCCGCCTGCGAGTTGCCGATGACAGTTGGACCCGTGACACCCCGGACCCCGCTGACACCGGCGAGACTGTCCTCGTCGACAAGATCCCCCTCCCGGAGGCCTGACACCCATGACCCGCCCCTCATCCCCCACGCCGACACGGCGGTTCACCGCGGCCGTGGCGGCCACCGTAACCGTCGCCGCCACGGTGACGGTCGTCGGCACGCTCGGCGCCGGTACCGCGGCGGCCGGCCCCTGCAGCGAGATGTTCGGCAACTTCGGCTCCCTCCTCGAGCACCAGACCGAGGCCGGCATGGCCACCGGTTCGCTCGGTTCGCTCGGTTCGGTTGGATCATCCGGTAGCTCCGGCTCCCTCGGGTCCGCGTCCCGAGCCCTGGGGTCTGCCGACCGATCGGGCTCGCTCATCCAGCAGCTGGAGACCGGCTCGCTCGGCAACGGCCTGTCCGGTTCGCTCGACCCGCTCGTGGGCTCCGTCTACGGCATGCCGCCGTGGATCACCGGCGAGGAGGGCACCGTCCCGGTCCTGCGGGGACCCACCCGGTTCCTGCAACTGGTCACCGGGCCCACCAGCCCCACCGATACCATCAACAAGTACGGCGTGGCCGGCACGGACCTGGGCATCATGTGGGACAACGGCAGCCCGAACGACCCGCAGGTGCTGATGGCCTTCGGCGACACGATGGGCGACTGCACCGTGCCAGGCAACCAGTGGCGGTCCAACGTCCTGTTTCGGTCCGGCGACGACGATCTGACCGACGGCATCACCATCGACTCGGCCGCGATGGGCTCTGATGGTCTGGCCAAGTCGCTCGTGGAACGGAGCCACCAGACCGGCGAAGTGACCATCATCCCCACCGCCGGGATCTCCGTGAACGGGGTGCAGTACCTGCGGTACATGTCGGTTGCACACTGGGGCCAGCCGGGCTCGTGGACCACCAACTACTCCGGTATGGCCTACTCCACCGACAACGGCGAGAACTGGGAGATCGTGCCCGAGATGGCGCGACGGATCACCAGCGCCGGCGATGCCGGTGAGGGCGCCCCCGGGGTGGACAGCGCCTGGCGTTCCGCCCAGATGAGCTCATTCCTCAAGACCGACACCCATCTATACGAATACCTGACCCCTTCGGGCCGCCAGGGTGCGGCGATCCTCGCGCGGGTCCCCCTGAGCGGGTCCCCGTCCACCGGGGACCTCGAGCACGGCCCGGCCCCGCTCGATGGCGTGCTCGATCCCGAGGCATACGAATACTGGAACGGCACGACCTGGGTCGACCGGATCGGCGACGCTGTGACCGTTCTCCCCGCCCCCGCAAGCGAGTTGTCGACGATGTACAACGCGCACCTGCACAAGTACACGGCGATGTACTCCCAGGGTTTCGACTCGGTGGTCATGCGGACCGCTGACAACCCGTGGGGCCCGTGGAGCGATGCCACCACGCTCATCGACTACTCGGTGCTGCCGGGGGTGTACGGGGCGTTCATGCACCCGTGGGCACAGGGCAACGACCTGTACTACCTCGTCACCACTTGGAACGCGTACAACGTCTTCCTCGTACGGACCGAACTGGACGCGCTGTTCCCCGAGCCCACCCTGCGCCGCGCCCCCACTGCCCAGGCTACGACCGAGGTCATCCGGCAGGTGCCCGTGTCCGAACTGGTGGACGGGGTGGTCCCGACGGAGTGAAGCCGCCCGCGGGCGGGGTCACCATCCCGCCCGCCACGGCCCCGTCAGCGGTGCCGTAGCGAGGCCTCGGTCAGGGTGCGTTCCCACTCGCGCGTCTCCTCGCGGTTCGCGCGGCGCAGGATTTCCGAGTATTCCGCACGGGCGCCGGGATCAGCGCCTATCACGTCTGCCATGAGCAGGGCGAACTCGTGATCCGGGTCGTCTTCTGCGACAACCGTCACCTCCAGGGGTCGGGCGGGGTCGCACCAGTGCAGCAACGGACGATCGCTCGACCGATCGCGCACGTAGCCCGCCCCGGTCAGCGAGTGGAGCGCGTCCTCGACCGCGTCGGCGTCTCGGACGGTCACCTGAAGGTCGAGGATGTCGGGCGCGTCCAGCCCCTCGATCGCCGTCGGACCAACGTGGTCGATCCGGTTCGCGGTGCCCCCCACCACGTGGCGCAGACGGGCGCACGCCCGTTCCGCCTCGCCCGCCCACTCCGGTCGAAAAGGCACGACGGTCCGCTCACCCACCACGGGGGTCCCGGTCCGGAGGTTGTGTTCGAACGGATCCAGACGGATCTCGACCAGCGCGCGGGTCAGGTCCACGACCGTCTGTCGGTCACCCGAATTGTCTATCAGGATGTCGGCCGCGGCTCGTCGGGCCTCGTCGGTGGCCTGTCTCGACATTCGAGCACGCGCGTCGTCCTCGGGCATTCCCCGCTGCTCGACCAGTCGCCTGAGGCGCACCTCTGCCGGGGCGTCGACCACGATCACGAGGTGGTATCCGGGGGTCATCCCGCCCTCGACGAGCAGTGGCATGTCATGTACGACGATCGCGTCCTCGGGCGCCGTGCCGAACAGTTCCGCCGTCCGCTCGCCGATCAACGGGTGGGTGATCGCATTGAGGGCTGCGGTCCGCTTGGCATCGACGAAGGCCCGGGCGGCGAGGGCCGCGCGGTCGAGGGCGCCGTCCGATCCCAGGATGTCCTCACCGAACTCCGCGACCAGCATCGCCAGACCCGGGGACCCCGGTTCGACGACCTCGCGGGCGATGAGGTCCGCGTCCACGATCACCGCCCCCGCCTCCTTGAGCACCGCCGTCACCGTCGACTTGCCGGCACCGATCCCACCGGTCAGACCCACCATCAGCATGTACGCAGTGTAAGTGACCTAGTATCGATTCCTCCGAATCGCAGTTCTATATCCTTCCCTTCATGCGTCCCTATTCCACTCTCGCCTCGGTTCTGCTCACAGTCCCCGTGGCGCTCCTGTCCACATCACTGCTCGCCCCGGCGACCGGTGGAGCACAATCATCCGGCTCGGCCGGGTCACTGGGATCCTCGGACTCCGCCAGCGGCCCCTGCAACAATTTTCTCGGGAACTTCCCGCCCAACTCGCTCGGTCTGAACCTCGCCACTGGTTCGCTCGCGAACGCCGCGAACTCCGTGGCCGGAGTGGCGGCCTCCTCCGTACGTGATTTCCCGCGCTGGATCACCAGCACCCAGGGCACGGTTCCCGTACTCAAGGGAGCCACGTCCGTCCGACAACTCGTCACCGGGCCCACGAGCCCCGCCAAGACCGACTCCGCGTACAACATCTATGGAACCGACCTCGGCATCATGTTCGAGCACGGCGACGAGACCATGGTGCTGTTCGGCGATACGTTCGGCGCCTGCACGCCGACGAGCAACGATTGGCGGTCCAATGTCATGCTCACCGCGGAGAACGGCACTCCCACGGATGGGCTCAAGATCACCGGGGCGCGTCCGTCCGAGGACGGGCAGGCGTCCGCATTGGTCCAGGGGGCCCATCAGCCCAACGGAACCGGTGAGGTCACAGTCATCCCCACGGCCGCGATCAGCGCCAACAACGCCATGTACATGCGCGTCATGTCGGTTCGGGACTGGAACGCCCCGGGAGGGTGGAACACCAATTATTCAGCGCTGGTGAAGTCGGTGGACAACGGCGCCACCTGGAAGGTCCTCACCGACTCGATGCGCCGGGTAACCGACTTCACCGGCTGGAACAGCAGCGTGCAGTTCGAGTCGGACGACGACACCCCGCCCGCAGTCGAAGCCGATCGCTGGTACGGGATGCAGATGAGTGCATTCCTGGAGGACGGCGAATACCTGTACGAGTACCTGACCCCGTCCGGGCGCCGAGGACCAGCCACGCTCGCGCGCGTGCCCCTCGACCGGATCGAGGACCCCGCCGCGTACACGTGGTTTAAGGGTGGCACCACCTGGGAGTCCGATCCGGAAGGCAGCGAGTTGATCCTGCCCGCGCCGGTCGAAGAACTGTCGGTCGCGTACAACGAGTACCTAGACCAGTTCATCTCGCTGACCTCCACCGCCACGGGCGTCGTCTCGATGCGGGTGGCCAGCAGGCCCGAGGGCCCATGGTCTGCGCCCCAGACTCTCGTCGACCGCCGCATGTTCCCCAACGCCTACGCCCCGATGATCCATCCGGCCTCGATCACCTCGGACGGTGAGCATCTCTTCTACACGCTCTCCACGTGGGATGCGTACAACGTGTTCCTGCTGCGTACCGACCTCGGTGAGTTCGACTTCAACGCCCCCAACACGGACACGCACACCGCCGTGCAGTCGCGGGTTGCGGTGGCAACTGCCGTGGAGGCCGGGGCCATCGATGACGGGGGCGTGATCGACGAGCAGCGTCTGGAAGAGGTCGCCGCGGCGGCGCCCGCGCCACCCGAGTCCATCGTGGAACCAGCCGGCCGCTGAGCCGGACGCCCACGGGGCACGAACGCAACGACCCCTGGAATCCGCCACACGGCCGAAAGGGCGAAACGGCCCCGGTCGTCAA